>CAYFIR010000008.1:0-129696 GCA_964343195.1 uncultured Bacteroidia bacterium
TTTCGCTAAATTTTGACTTTTTCATGCTTCTCCTAAGTTAGCAGGTTTCAATTATGGTCGCTGCTGTTTTTGGGGAAGCTTACAGGTGCACCTCATGCTCACGGGCAATCTCTGAGGCGGGATGCCGCTCTTGCAGGGCGGCCAAGGCAATCTTGGCTTTTTGCTTTGCACTAAAGGTGCGTCTTTTTCGTTTCATCTACAAGTAATTTATGGCTGATAAAATAATAGTCATCACCTTAAATCACTGTCCTAATTTTGGGGAGTACTTCAATCTAATTAACCCAATTATTCTTTTTATTACTTCACTCAGTATCCTCTTTTTATTTTCATGTCAATCTGCTGGCGACAATACGGATTCTGGTGGAGATCAAAACCAATCTCATTATTCTCCAAGTGTGCTAATTGGCACTTGGGAAAGTTTCCAAAGCGAAAGGTCATATGAGTATGAGAAGTATCTGATTCTCACCGAGAACCATGAAGGAGAATACTATGACGTTATCACAGTTGATGGAACCTATAATGGCTATTCAACATCGGCAAAATTCCCAATTGAATGGGAATTTGATTCGATCAACTACAATTTGGTGATACGATTTGGGAAAGGGAAAATGGGAGGTGATGATTTAAATGAGAAAAAAATTCGGGAATTGATAAATAGACTAAGCTATACAAATTATTCTAGTGAGATCCGGTTTGAAAATGAAAACTCCTTTAACTATAACATAAATGAAAGTGAACATCGCTTTATTCGGAGTACTGAAAAATAATATATTTATGGAGATAGCGTTTGCCACTATTTTTGAATAGAAATGATTAGACCCTCTCCTCCTCAATCCCGATAGTTCACCGCCTGAAAGCCCACAATCCGAGCGGCGCGATCGCCTGGCTTGCGGTAGTACACCAGGATGCTGTAAAAATTTTCCGTAAGGCGGCGCAGGCCCTCCAGCGGGGTAGGATCAGACCGCTCACCCGGACGGGCCACCACGTACTGGTAGTCATAGATGCCTTGCTTGAGGAGTATGTCGCCCTGGTAGCGCTTGTAGGTATCGCTCCAGTCCATCCGAAATTCCGGTAGCAACTGCCAGTCGGTCAGTTCGCCATAGACATAAACATCTTCCCCCTCGGGGCGGCGATTGGCTTCCAGGAAGAAGTAATTCCGGATGTAGTCCGCCTCGTAGTCGGGCTGACTGAATTCCATCACGCGGGGGATGAAGCTGCCATTACGGTCGCGCCTGGGACCGAAGTCATTCACCCCACGGGGCTGATCGGGGTACAGATATACCTCCCAGATATTTTCGCGCTCCTCCAGGTCCTGCACCGACTGGCTGATCATGCGATTGGTCTCCAGTTCGTGGCGGCGAAATTCCTGCCCACCCCGAAAGTCCAAATTGACCTGTACCTGGTATTCCAGTCCCTGATCGGATTGGAATCGGGGATTACCCAGGATAAGGGCGTCGTTCCAGTTGAAATTTTGCAAAACCTGAATCTCAAGATCCTGCACAGGATTGAAGGTCCCCAGGTTGTCGGCCTTCACCCTGAAGTCAAATCGGTTGAACTCCTGCCGGACGAGGTCTCCGACTTCGTACAGCAACTGCACGGGGACATTTTGTTCCACCACGACAAATCGCCGCGTGATGACGACATCGTTGGGATCACTGTTGCGGTAAACTTTGAGCAGGTAATTGCCGCTGCGTTTGAACGCTTCATTTTCGCCCGGAAAAGAATACCAGTAGTGAACGTAAGGCACCTTGGTATGCAAAGCCGAGCGTTGAAAATCCCCGATCCGCTGGTTCTGAAACCCGTCATAAAACTCAATGGGTACCATGCCCGAAGGACGCCAGTTCACATCGCAGCTGACGATGTCCACGAAGAAATCCGTTTCGCGCTGCTCTACCGGTAGCAACTCGTCAAACTCCAGTGTCAACTGCTGCCCCTGTCCCAGGTACAGCACCGGATAGGACTCCTCAACCGGAGACTGGTAAAGCGACACACTGCGGATATTTGTTTGATACACCCGGTCTTCGGGAAAGAAAGTAGCCCCCTCATTGGAGGTGCGACTCTCAGTAGTTTCCAACAGGGCGGGGCACCCCAGTAACCAGACAGAACATAGGAGGATCAGCAGTCTAAACAGAAAATCGGGACGCATGTATGGGCAATGATTAATGGGCAAAAGGAGGGAATAGAAGTAAAGAAGGGGGATTTATTGTTCAATTTGGGGACTGTTACCCTTCAACTTTGTGAGTTTGAAGAAAGCAATTTGGACAAAGCCATCCAAGGCCCTTAGATTTACCCTCATGAAAGCAACCCAAACCCGCATCTACGCTGGAGATCCCAGCCGCTTCCAACGGCCATTGGCGACCCGTAAGGACGACCACATCTATGAAGGAGAAGAAGGCTTCTGGGAATCCCCGATGTTTACCATCAAGGACAACCAGTTGTTTGAGGGGAAGAAAGGGATGTTTGAATCTCCACTGGTGACCGTCAAGGACATGAAGGTATACAAAGGCGAGAAAGGTTTCCTGGAAAAGCCCATTGCCCACATCATGAAAAACCAGCTATTTCCCGGCGACAAAGGCGACTTTGACCATCCCATCGCGGTTATCGAACCCGCCGATGTCATGAGCGCCGCCGCCGCTGCGGCCATGATTTTGCTTGCGAAAGAGTAAGAATAGATCGCTTCGCTGTCAGAAGTCAGATCGTCCAGCCGCTATCGCGCCTGGACTGTCAGAAGCGAGACAAGAAGCATCATGCTCTCACTTCTGACAGCAAGGCGGTCTGACCTCTGACTTCTCTCAATTACGAATAACGAATTCCCAATCACGAATTATCACATGAAACCCACACTCCTCATCCTCGCAGCCGGAATGGGTAGCCGTTATGGTGGCCTCAAACAACTGGACGCCATGGGTCCAGCCGGTGAAGCCATCATCGAATACTCCGTTTACGACGCCATACAGGCCGGTTTTGGCAAAGTAGTGTTTGTCATCCGCCGCGACATCGAGCAGGCGTTCAAAGACGCCCTCGGGGACAAGTTCTCCAAGCACATCCCGGTAGAGTACGTCTTCCAGGAGTTGGACAACCTTCCCGAAGGCTTTGAGGTACCCCCTGACCGCACCAAGCCCTGGGGAACTGCCCACGCCGTTTTAGTTGCTGCCGATGCCATCAAGGAACCCTTCCTGATGATCAACGCTGATGACTTTTATGGACGCGAAGCCTACGAAACGGCTGCCAGCTTCCTGAGCAGCGATGATATCAAAGTTACAGCAGGAACGTGGTGTCTGGTCGGCTATCAGGTAAAAAATACCTTATCGGATCACGGTACGGTGTCTCGCGGCACCATTCAGACCGACGAAAACGACTTCCTGACCTCTATCGTCGAGCGCACCAAAATCGGCACCGTGGACGGCAAAATCATCGACACCGCCACCACTCCTCCCGAGGAACTCGATCCCAATGCTCCCGTGTCGATGAACATGATGGGCTTTACCCCGACCGTATTTGACCAGTGCAAGGAGTATTTCGTAGAATTTCTCCAGGAAAAAGGACAGGAGCTTAAGTCTGAGTTCTACATTCCTGAGGTGATGGGCCGCGCCATCAAGGAAGAAAAAGCTACCGTCAAACTGTTGACCTCCACCGCCAACTGGTTTGGTGTAACCTACAAGGAGGACAAGCCCATCGTCCAGGCCAACATCAAGCAGTTGACCGACGACGGCAAGTACCCGAGCCCTCTTTGGGGATAGGGTAGTTGGAAGAGTTCGAGGTTCAGCGTTCGAAGTTGCTTTTAGCGCACGGGCTCCGAGGCTTGTCCCCCCCAGGTTGCGCCGGGTCTCCGAACCCGGTGCCCCCTGGTCTTCCCGTCTCCGAACGGGCCTGATAGCAAGCCGGAGCGGAGTCCCTAAAACCAGAACCGATCGGTGTTCGGAGACACCGATCAACCTAGATAATTCCCCAGGTTGCGCCGGGTCTCCGAACCCGGTGCACCCTAGTCTTCCCGTCTCAGAACGGGTAGGATAGCGAGCGGGAGCGGAGTCCCGAGAACTAGCCCAGATCGGTGTTCGGAGACACCGATCAACCAAACGATCTCGCTGCGCCGGGTCTCCGAACCCGGTGCCCCCTGGTCTTCCCGTCTCCGAACGGGTAGGATAGCGAGCGGGAGCGGAGTCCCGAGAACTAGCCCAGATCGGTGTTCGGAGACACCGATCAACCAAACGATCTCGCTGCGCCGGGTCTCCAAACCCGGTGCCCCCTGGTCTTCCCGTCTCCGAACGGGCCTGATAGCAAGCGAGAGCGGAGTCCCTAAAACCAACCCAGTCAGTTCGAATGTGAAAACCACGCACCTACCCCTCAGCGCCTATGACCTGGGCACCCTCAATACCCCACCCCAACAACTGGGGCAGGGCCACATCAACCAGACCTATCTACTGGAAACAGAAAAAGGCCGCTTCGTCATGCAAGAGCTGAACGGAGCGGTCTTTCCCAACCTGTCGGGACTGGCGCAAAACGTCGAGCAGGTCGTGGGGCACCTCAAGCCACAGGGCTATCCCCTGTACCTGCTGCCAGACCGGAATGGCAACCTCCACCACCAGGAAGGCAACAGCCTCTGGCGGGTGTGGAATTTTCTGGAAGGCCGTAGCCTGACACAGGTTAGCAAGGCTAAAGAAGCGACAGCCGCCGGAAAAGCCTTTGGGGCTTTTGCCCGACAACTACAGACACTCGATCCGGCAGGACTCACCGAACACTTACCACGCTTTCACGATTTGGGGTGGCGCTATCAGCAACTGGATGATGCATTGAGGCGGGCAGATGACATTCGCCTGACTCAGGCAAAACCCTGGCTGGATCAAGCCCTCGAAATTCGTCGGGAAATGATCCAATGGCAGCACGATGTCGCAGACAGCCTGCCCCGCCGGGTCGCTCACTACGACGCCAAGCTCAGCAATGTCCTCCTATACCCCGACCGTGACGAACCGCTCGCCGTGCTGGACCTGGATACGGTGATGCCGGGTACTCCGATTTTTGATTTTGGCGACCTCGTTCGCAGCGCCACCTGCCCGGAGCCGGAGGATTCCACTGATCTAGACCGGGTAAAGGTCAATCTAGAGTGGCATCGAGCTCTAAGCGAGGCGTTTTTATCCGAAGCCAACTTTCTCACCAAAGAAGAAAAAGCCGCCCTTCCACAGGCTGGGCGATACCTCACGCTCCTGATGGCCGTGCGCTTCCTGACGGACTTTCTCAACGGAGATCGCTACTACGCCACCTCGTACCCCCATCACAACCTGGATCGGGCGGCGAATCAGTTGACCTTGTTTTCCACCATTCCAACAGACTTGCCTGGTTAGCCTCCAACAAAATTAGTCTTTAACCAGCTTTTAATATCACACTATACAAATTCCCACACATTTTAGTATTTTGCTAAAGTGAAGCAGGAGTTGTATAGCATCATCGACGTCGAAACCACGGGCGGAGACCCCAAAAGCGAGCGGATCACCGAGATTGCCATTGTCATTCATGATGGTGAAAAAATCGTCGATCAGTACAGCTCGCTGGTGAATCCAGAGGTAGCCATCCCGGAATTCATCACCCGTATCACGGGCATCGACAATGACATGGTCCGCGACGCTCCCAGGTTTTACGAGATCGCCCGAAAGGTCGTCGAGCTCACCGAGGGCGCCATTTTCGTAGCCCACAACGCGCGGTTTGACTACAGCTTTGTCCGCAAGGAATTCCGACGGCTGGGGTACACCTTCACCCGCAAACAGCTCTGCACCGTCAAGCTCAGTCGCAAGCTTATGCCCGGCCTGAAGTCATACAGCCTGGGAAATCTCTGCACCCACCTTGGCATCCAAAACACCCAGGCTCACCGGGCACTAAGCGACACCCTGGCCACTACCCAGCTATTCGAACACCTGCTCCGCCTGTCCGAAGGGAGCAACGTTCCCCACACCGTCGCCCAGACCCTGAGTGAAGCCCGCTTGCCCAAAAACCTGCCTACCAAAGTCATCGACCGATTGCCTGATGCAGTAGGCGTATATTATTTCCTCGATGCCAGAGGAGAAGTCCTCTACGTCGGAAAAAGCACCAATATCCGCAAACGGGTGATGTCCCACTTTTCCGGGGCATTGCGTTCCCGTCGCACCATGGAAATGGTCGACCTCATCCATGACCTCTACTTTGAAATCACCGGCAGCGACCTGATCGCCCTTCTTCATGAAAATGAGGAGATCAAGCGCCTGCAACCACCCTACAACCGCGCCCAGCGTCGCAAAAACTTCAAAGTGGGAGTTTATC
Source organism: uncultured Bacteroidia bacterium (assembly GCA_964343195.1). Taxonomy (GTDB): domain Bacteria; phylum Bacteroidota; class Bacteroidia; order J057; family J057; genus CAYVAP01. Next base: position 6,289 of record CAYFIR010000008.1, read on the forward strand.
AGGCGACCAATGAGGCTGGCTATATGCAGCTTTATATCGACACCTACGATGAGGATTTACTGCCTGTGGCGGGATTTAGTGGTCGTGCTCAGGCCGAAGGCTCCCTCACCCGATGGGGGCGACACTTTGGGCTGTGCCCCAAACTTTACGGTGCGGAGCAAGGCCCTGGGCGATGCTTTCACCATCAGCTGCATATCTGTCAGGGAGCTTGCATCGGCGAAGAAGAGCCTGAAACCTACAACGAGCGCGTGGCTCAGGCTGTATCTGCCCTGGGCTATGGCCGCGACAAACTGAACTCTTTTTTTATTGTGGGAGAAGGCCGAAGCGAAGAAGAGCGATCCGTCGTTTACGTAGAGCGAGGCCTCTATCGGGGCCATGGATTCCTGGAACTCGATTTACTGAATCAGCCCCCCGAAGAAATCGCATCCAGTCTTCCCCGAAAGCCTGAGGCCCCTGACGTCCAGCGCATTATCCAGGGATATGTCAAAAAGCACCCCCGCGAGATTGTCCCTATTCAGGATTCAGTGAACATTGGGCGTTGAGCAATTGGCGGTGCTTCCAGCCAATCTGTGCTTTTCTACTGATCAATGAACCCCGTCCCTGGATCAATGATTAAGTGCTACCGCCACCTGAGCCGCCAGCCTGGCATTGTTTTTCACCAGCTCGATATTGGAGAAAAGGCTCTGGCCTTCAGTGAGTTCCTTGATTCGCTTGAGCAAAAAGGGCGTCAGCTCCTTTCCCCCAATCCCCTTTGAATCTGCTTCTGCTATCGCCTGCTGAATGGTTTCCTCAATTGCCCCCGGAGCCATGCTGTACTCCTCCGGAATCGGATTGGCGATCAGCGCTCCACTCTTCAGTTCCAGGTCCCAGTGGGTTTTGAGCAGGGCGGCAATATCTTCCGGCGTATCCAGCCGCATGGGAGCTTTGAAAGGGCTGGTTCGGGTATAAAAAGCCGGAAACACATCCGTTCCGTAGCCAATCACCGGGACGCCCATGGTTTCCAGGTACTCCAGGGTGAGTCCCAGGTCCAGGATGGCCTTGGCACCGGCAGAGACCACTGCGACCTGCGTTTGAGCCAGTTCCTGTAAGTCTGCCGAAATGTCAAACGTCTCGGTGGCTCCTCGGTGTACCCCCCCAATTCCTCCTGTTGCAAAGACCCGGATGCCAGCCATTTGGGCGAGGATCATCGTGGTAGCCACCGTTGTCGCGGCGCTTTTGCCCTGACTGATGGCAAAAGCAACATCCCTGCGGCTGGCTTTCATCACCTCTGGGCTCTGCCCCAAAAGGTCCAGGGTTTCTTCGTCCAGGCCGACCTTGATACGCCCTTCAATTACGGCCAGGGTAGCCGGCTCTGCTCCTTCTTCGCGAATGATGGCTTCGAGTATCCGGGCCGTTTCCACGTTCTGCGGATAGGGCATGCCGTGTGCGACGATGGTGCTTTCCAGGGCAACCAGAGGGCGGCCTTCACTTTTTGCGGTCCTGACAGCGGGAGAAAAGTCTATCATGGGGGGGTAGTTCGTAGTTCGTAGTTCGTAGTTCGTAGTTCGTAGTTCGTAGTTCGTAGTTCGTAGTTCGTAGTTCGTAGTTCGTAGTTGGGTACAGACTTGACTCCCATCGGGTTACAACAATTTCACCTTATACCGTATTCTGCACATCGTTTTCCCGCATTCCGCCCATATTCCCCTTATACACCCTATACACTTCAACTCCCCACATACCGTATACCATCTTCCCGCACTCCGCCCATATTCCCCCTTCCCCTTCACTTCAACCTAAAGCGCTTTCCGGCCTTTTGGCGAATGAGGTCTTTGAACTCCATTCCCAATAACAACGAATTGAGCTGATGCATGGGGATTCCAGTCTTCAGGGAAATATCGTCTACCTGGGCATCGGAGTGTTGAGTCAGGTAATTGAGAATTTTGCTTTCGTCGGCGGAAAGGGGAATTTCTGGTGGGGCCAGACTCAGCGCCAATTGCTCCTGCTGGTCGTCGTGGGACTGCCACTGGATTTCCAGATCGGCTAGGACTTCCTCCGGACTGGTAACCAGTTTGGCGACCTGATCGCGGATAAGGGCGTTGCAGCCTTCGCTAAAGGGGTCTCCAATCCGCCCGGGCAGGGCATAGACCTCCCGATTTTGGTCAAAGGCGGCCCTTGCGGTAATCAAAGCCCCCCCTCTATTCGCAGCTTCCATCACAATCACCGCCTTGCAAATTCCGCTGATGATGCGGTTTCTAGCGGGGAAATGGGGAGCATCCGGCTTCGTGCCGGTCAGGTATTCGGTGAGGAGTGCTCCCCGGTCCTGCATCTCGCGAGCCCGACGGGAATGCTTACCGGGATAAATGGTATCCAGGCCATGGGCAAGTACCGCAGTAGTCTTACCCTCGGCCTTTAACACACTACGATGGGCACAAATGTCGATGCCATAGGCCAGCCCGCTTACGATGTTGATGCCTTGCCGAGCAAAAGCTTCGGCAAATTTCTCGGTCCACTCCCGGCCATAATCTGTCGCCTTACGGGTACCCACCATCGCAATGTTTACCTGAGCATTGAGGTTGATATTGCCCTTTTTGAACAACATCAGCGGTGCGTCGTGGATGTACTTGAGCGACGTGGGATAATCCTCGTCAAGGTAAGTCAGCACCTGAATGCCGTTTTGCTCACAATATCGTATTTCCTGCTCGGCCCTGGCAAGCGTCTCTGCTTGTTGTACCAGTTGGACGGCATACTCTCCTATGCCTGGAGCTTTGAGTAGTTTGCCTTTGGGGGCACTCAGGACGGCCTTGGCACTGCCGCAATAGGCGATCATGTTCTTAACAGATACAGGCCCCAGCCCTTTGGTGAGGGCAAGAGCCAGTAAATGCAGGTTGCGTTCTTCCTGCGAAGCGATATCAAGGTTTGCTTTCAAGTACGGGGTGTTTCAGCTAATAAAAGTAGCTAATACTAGCCTTTTAAGCAATTTCTCTCCAACCTTTTTACCAGGGGCTAAAATCTTCCCGCCAGTCTTCCAGATCAAGGATGTCCATATCAGAGATTCGGCTAACTCCCTTCCCTCCTCGCTCTAGCGCCGATTCCAGGTCTTTTTCCCATCTTCCTACAAAATGGTCCAGTTGCACAAAGGTCTCAGGCGGTGCCAATTGCCGAATGCCAAACTGCCAGGTAGCTTCCACTCCATCGCTCCACTCTGCGGGGTTGAATGCAATTTCAGGGAGCATACGTAAGTCCGCAAAAGGGATTGCCGGTGCCGCCAGAATCATAGGGCCATATATCTGCAGCCATTCCAGAATTTTGCCTTTTTCCTGATTACACCAGCGACCAAAATTATACCCCACCTGCCTTAGTGCCATTCGCAGCAGCCTTCGTTCCTTATATCCCTGTTTGGTTGGCAGATACCAATGGGCAGGCCAATCAAAATGCGGCCTGAGCAACTTGCCCTGGATTAGGGCCGGCTGTAAGTATTCATACTTGTACCTTCCCGGCTTCCATCCCAGGTCATCACATATCCTGATCGCCAGGTGGTTAAATGGAAAGCGCGGCCGCTCATATAATTCCTTGAGCAGCAAATCGTGATACCGTGCGGGTTCGAATGTTTCAAAATTTTCACCGCGCTCCAGATAGGCCAACTTGATGCGTGCGGGGTCATTGGGATGGGCTCGAACTTCATGATAGCGGGCCTCGACCACATCCAGCATGATCAACTCCGCCAGGGTGTAGGATAAAAACTCGAATGGATGGTGCCGATAGGGCTCTAATAGCAGTAAAGCCAGGGCTGGACTCATGGGTGTGTTGGTTTTAAGAAAAAGAAAGAGAGGTAAAGCAAGTCTTTTGGGTGCTGGTTGAGGCCATCACTCTTACCAAATGCCTCTTGAAAGATCCTCTTTATCAACAAAGGTCCCCCTGAATGGACCTACCGAATCCGAAACTTGGACAGATTCCAGAAAATCTCCAGAACGACCTGTTTGCGAGCCTTCTCGCGGGATTTAAAATCGCCATCCCCATACACCGTCTCCAGATCGACTTGCTGCTTGACCGTAAAGGCCCTTCGTACCCGACGGAATCTGTACTGATCCAACAGTTTGCGCTGATGAATGATGGGGATGCAATATCCCAGGTTTAGCACATTGCCATAGGGGTCATAAATCGGGATCATGTCGATCATGCCATCGATCCATTCCTCTGCGACGACCTTGGGCAGAAATCCATTCTGGAAATAGAACAGCTCTTCGTTGACGAGGTCGATGTACTCAATCACCAGCGATTCGGGCGAGTTGTGCCCGAGGTGGATAAAGTGGGTCCGAAAGCGGTCTATGGTGCTCTCCATCACCGAGAGGTTGAGCTGCTTGCGGTTGATGGAATAATCCCGAACAGCAAACAGGATGGCTATGCCACCAATTACGGTCGCAACAAAAGAAACCACCTCGATGAGGTCTTTCACATCATTTATTCCCCAGGGCATTTGGCGAGATTAGGTATAAGCCAGGTCTAAGGAACGCGGCCAAAATAACTCTACATTCTTGGTTGATCTTTTCCACGAATCCTGCGTCAGAAAAAACCTCGCATAGCCCGCTATGCTCGATTTTCCTTCCTTGTCTTCACGAAAAATCTCTGCCCAATAATACACATCTATTTTGTCCGCGTTCCTAACGTCGGCAAATGTAACAAAAATTGCCCCTCCTCTCACAGATGAAGGATCCTGAGCGAATCGGCCTCACGCCCTAGCCTTTCCCGAAGCCAGGGTTCGATCTTCTCCTGTTGCTGCCGGCGGGCACTACGGCTCATGGACTTCCACTCCAGCAACAAAACCGATATGGTATCTCGTTTGGTCTGTTCTTCCCCGGAAACCGAGATCGCCTGCCTGCCGAGCGTCAACTGATTGACCTCTGGGAACAGCAGCTTCAGCTCCCGCTGAAACCGTCCAAACTCCAGGGTGTCTGCTATTTGAGCCTGCACCATTCGTTCCAGGCTATCCATACGGGCATTTCGGGACTCCATCATCGGTTGCAGCACTTCCAGCACCTCCAGTGTCGCCGTTTCCAGCAATTCCTCTTCTCTCACCTGTGGAGCCTGAACAAAGTTCAGCTTGAAGCCTCCCAGATCATATTCCGGCAAAACACTGCGCAAATACGCCATGCTGTCCTCTGAAATGGGATTACCAGATATCACCAGCGTACATTCCTTGAGCGTGTCTCCAGGTTGATTGCGAATTTTGTAGCGCACTGCCTCATGATTGTGGTTATTTACCCGGGTTTCGATGAAGTTCTGCACAGCGCCTTCTACCCTAACCCGTTGTATCAGGTTGTAGAAAAAGTAGCCACTGGGCAATATCACCAACAGGACAAATACACTAATCCAGCGAACCGCTTTTTTGCGGGTGGCTTCGTCGACGTATTCGACATATGGAAAGCGCAGGAAGCGAACAATCGCATAGGTAGAGAGGGCAATGAATACGGAGTTGATGAAGAATAGATAAAGAGCACCGCCCAGCACTTTTAGGTCAAGATTAGCCAGGCCAAAGCCTGCTACGCAGATCGGAGGCATCAGCGCCGTAGCGATGGCTACACCCGGAATGGCATTGGTCTTATCCTTGCGTGAGCCAGCCACGATACCGGCAATGCCCCCAAAGATCGCGATCAGCACATCCAGGAAAGTCGGATAGGTCCGAGCCGTAATCTCCGGGGTAATGGTCCCCAAAGGCGTAACCAGGAAGTACAGGGTTGCCACCCCCAACGAGGCGATTACAGCTATGGCAAAGTTTTCAAGGGCCAGCATGAGGTGCTCGCGGTCATTGATCCCGATCGACAGCCCTATCCCCAGAATAGGGGACATCAAGGGAGAAATCAACATCGCACCGATGATCACGGCGGCAGAGTTGGTGTCAAGTCCTATTGAGGCAAGCATGGCCCCACAGGCCAGGATCCAGACATTGTAGCCCTTGATCGCGATGCTGCGGCGTATGCTGTCTATAGTTCCGCGGACGTCGGTCGTGTCGCGGAGGTGAATAATTTCAGAAAGAACCTTCCGTATTTCCTGAAGCATGATGGGTGGCAATTAGTTCGACGAAACAAAATAGGACGATTATTTATATCGTTCCACATCGTACTTCAAAAAATCACCCGAAAGGATGGGGGTGAGCTTGTCAACGGGATTATTATAGAGATAGGCCCAGCAGGAAATGGTTTCAGCCCCCATCAGTACCCTCACCTCCCGACGGACAAATAAGCTACTTTCGTCGTCCTCGTGGTCATACCCCTCGTAGGTATCCAGCACCTCCAACACTTTTTCCACCCCTTTTAGCTGGTACACCTCACCAATTACCATCCGATCCAGTTCCGGGTCGTACAGTGCTCCGGGGTAAAAGTCCACCTTATACAGCAATCCCGGCATCATCGCCTCTCCCAGAAACTCACCATTGGTTTTGAGATAGGTCGCCATCATGTTGCCAGCCTGCTTGAGCAGGGTTCCGTAAACGAATATTTTATCCAGCATCAGCAATAAGTTAAAAGGTCAGAAAAGGGGGGAGATGGGCTAACCTTTTTGCAAATCCGTAGCAGAGGGAAACCAAATATGAAGTGTCTGTGGATAGGAAGCCAAATCACTGCCTGAGCCCTTCATACCCTCCACACCTCTTTTGTTGGGATTATTTCCGGGCTCCTACTTCCCGATCTGCTACCGATAGTCTTCCCGCACAGGCTGAAATACATCCAGCAATTCGCAGTCGGTAATTGCGCGCCCCGAGTGAGGGACATTCCCTGGAATCACGGCTACCTCTCCGGGACCCAGTTGGCGAGTTTCGCCATCAAGGGTCAGCTCAAAAGTCCCTTTGAGGACATTGGCCACCTGCTCGTGTGGGTGGTGATGCTCCGGAAGGGAAGCCCCAGCCTTGATTTCCCAAAAGGCCAAAGTCATCTGGTCGGTATGAATCATTTTTCCATGAAACCCGGGAATGATTTCTCGGGCAGGAATTTCGGAGAGGGACTGAAAAGGCATGAAATAACGTATTGAACGGTGATTGGTACGAAGATACAGCAAGAGAGCCATATTATACAGATACCCCTTCGTGAGTTCAGAAAAATATTCAGGAACAGCTCCCAGGCCCTTTCGCAACTTTCACCCCAACATCTACGAACCTTTTCGTAAATATATTTGCAAGTACGAACAGCTTCGTATATAATTGCAACATACGAACAGCTTCGTAGTAAGATCGAAACCATGGCATTTTCAAAACCAACCGACGGGGAGCTCGCTATCCTCAGGATTTTGTGGCAGGAAAAACAGGCCACTGTCCGAGAGGTAAACGACTGGCTCAATCAGACCCGACCAGTGGGATATACCACTACCCTCAAGATCATGCAGATCATGCAAAAGAAGGGCCTTTTGGGCAGAAAAAAGCAGGGAAAAACCCATATGTACCATCCGCTCATCACCGAGAAGGAAACCCAGGGGCACCTCCTGGACAAACTGCTGGACTCTGCTTTTGGAGGTTCTGCTGCGACGCTGGTGATGCAGGCACTAGGTAAGCACCGCACCAGCCCCGAGGAACTTGATGAAATCCGTCAACTGCTGGATCAACTCGACTCCGGAACCGAAGACGATCACCCCCAAAACCCATGAATATGAACCCCATAGAACTCTTGGCACAGGCCGACTGGGCCCAGGCTTTGGGCTGGACCTTGCTCCACTCCCTCTGGCAGGGAGCCGTGGTCGCCGCCGCCCTGGCGCTTTTCTGGAATTTCAGCACGCGACGTCCGGCTCAGTATCGGTATCTCGCAGGCATCATCGCTGCGACGCTCATGCTGGCATGGGCTGGCTTTACCTTTTCGCGGGAATGGCAAATCGCTTCTGCCCCTTCGTCTATGGTGACGGTTGAGGTAACTGCCCAGAACTACCATTCTTCCCAAACCTACAACTGGGACGGAGCCGCGATTGACAGCAGCTGGGCATTTCAGCTGGCCCACACCCTCGGAGCCGCTTCTCCCTGGCTGGTAGGGATCTGGTTATTGGGGCTGGGACTGTTCATGATCCGCTGGGTACACTCCTACTTCAGTGTACAGTCTCTGCGCTGGCAGGGAGCCCAGACCCTGGACTATGATTGGCAGAGTAAGCTAAACACCCTTGCAAGGCAACTTGGCATCAAGCCCATCGTGTTGCTCATGGAGTCCAGCCGGATCGACAGCCCTCTGACCCTGGGGCACTTCAAGCCCGTGATCCTGATGCCGGTGGGTCTGATCACCGGCTTGAGCGCCGAGCAAATCGAAGCGGTGCTCATCCATGAGCTGGCCCACATTCGCCGCCATGACTACGCCGTGAACCTGTTTCTCTCCTGGGTGGAAGTGATCTTCTTTTACCATCCGGCACTATGGTGGATCACCGCCCGCATCCGTGAAGCAAGGGAGCACAGCTGCGACGACCTGGCCATCGCCAGTGGCAGCCACCCCCACGACTATGCCCGCACCCTGGCTATTCTCGCCGAGAGAACCAGCCCTCACCATTCACTTGCCCCCGCCTTATTAGGACCGCGCAAAACCTTACTTATGAGAATTCAACGATTAGTAGCCCCACAAAAGTCACACCCTACCCACCCCGGGAAGGCCGTACTGGCCGCAGTGCTCTTCATGAGCCTTTCTACCCTCGCGTGGCTCACCCCTGAGCGCCAGGCCAAAGTGGCCGAAGCCATGGAACAGGCTGTACTGGAAGGCCCCATCGGAAAAGGCCTCCCGTGGCTGTCTCAGCCCATGACCCAGGGAATGGAACGCACGGCTCCTCCGGCCATTGCCCAGGTTACTGAGCCAACCGAAGTCTCCGCTGCAGGACCCATCCCCATGCGTAGCTGGCAGGCCATCGTGCCGCTGGACACGCCCCCACCTACCCCCCCCCAGATGATGGCGCCTCCACCACCGCCTGCAGTGCCACCCAAGCCCGAGATTCCGGAAAATGCTTCTCCCGAGGAGGTCGAGCAGGCCTGGGAAGAATATGGAAAAGCCATGCAGGACTGGGGCCAGAACTGGCAGCAGATGCAGGAGCAGACGCATGTCCAGTACGAAGAGCAAATGAAACAATACCAGGAGCAGATGCAAGCCTGGGTCGAGCAGGAAGGTGCATGGCGGGAAACCGAATTAACTGCTGAGCAGAAGGAAGAACTCGCTCGCGAGTTGGAGCATACCCAGCGCGAAATGGAACATGCGCATCGGGAAATGGAGCAGGCCCACCGCGAGATCGAGCGAGCCCGTCGGGAGATGAGCCGGGGTGAAGGGGATAGGCGAGACGCCAGGATCGAAATCGAAACCCAGGAGCGTATTCGCAGGGAGACAGAGCGGGAAATGGCCCGCGCCCAACGGGAGATCCAACGTGCCCAGGTAGAACTCGAGCGAGAAGTAGAGCGATTGAAGCGCGAGGGGGACCTGACCGAAGAGGAAGAGCAGCGCCGATTGGAAGAAATCCAGCGCTTGGAAGAAGCCCAACAGCGGGTCATCGAGGAGCAGCAACGCGTGATCGAAGAAGAATTACAGGTCCGGCAGGAAGTAGAACAACGCCGGCAGGAAGCCCTGCAGCGTGCAGAGGAGATGCGTGCCATAGCAGAAGTAGAAAGGGGTCGCGCCAGGGCACAGGTAAATTTTGAGAAGGAGCGCTTTCAGGCTGGCATGGACGTCCTCAAGCGCGAGATGATCGCCGATGGCTACCTCGACGACTACGACGATCGGGTACGCATCCGCTCCAAAAATGGCGACCTTTCCCTCAACGGCAAGAAAATCACCGGTGATCAGTACGAAAAGTACCGCAAGATCCTCGCCTCGATGGACATCAAGCTAGGCGAAGATGTGTCCATCTCCATCACGACGGATTAGGGGAGAATTCGTGATTCGTGATTCGTGATTCGTGATTCGTGATTCGTGATTCGTGATTAGGATATCGGTAATCAAGGTGTGGTAGCCAACTTTCAGTGAAAGTATTTCATGGCTCCCAAAATTGAGGTATAAAATCAGCAATGCGGTATAAGGCACATGGCCTTATACCGCATTTTTGAGGTCGATCCCAAACTCAGAATAGCTTCTGACTTCTGACAGGCCTGCCGATCTGGCAACGCAGTGGTCTGACCTCTCATACTCTCATCATCCCGAAATCTCAATATCTTCCTTACCCCAACGCCGCCACCGCAGCCTCCAGCCTCTTCAGCGTTTCCTCTCGCCCGATCACGGCCGCGATGTCATACACCCCAGGGCCGCCAGCAACGCCAGTCAAAGCCAGACGCAGTGGAGCCATGACCTTCCCTTTGCCGACTTCTTTGGCGGTAACGAAATCATCAGTCGCCTGCTCCAGTGCAGCAGCCGTCCAGTCAGACAACCCGGCGAAAGCTGCTTTCAGCTCGGTCATCAACGGGCCTGAATCGGCTTTCCAGCGCTTCTTGGCCATTTTTTCGTCGTAAGAATCAGGGGCCTGGAAGAAATAGGGCGCGTCCTTGACGAAGTCTCCGATCACCGTTACCCGCTCCTGCATCAGGCGAATGAATTCGCCCAAAAATTCATCGGATGGCAGCTCAAAACCGGCTTTCTCCACCTCTGGCTTGACCAGAGGCAGCAGTGCCACAGGCTCCTGCTCCTTGATGTAGGTCTGATTGAACCAGTTGAGTTTGTCTATGTTGAAGTTGGTCGCGGAATTGCCCAGCCGTTCCAGGCTGAAGCGCTCAATCAGGCGAGCCTTGTCCATGACCTCTTCGTCGTCTCCAGGCGACCAGCCCAGCAGGGCCAGGAAGTTCAACATCGCCTCGGGCAGGTAGCCATCCTCACGAAAGCCCTGGGAGACATTGCCCGTCTCAGGATCTGTCCACAGCGTAGGAAATACCGAGAAGCCCAGTTTGTCGCCCTGGCGCTTGCTCATTTTGCCCTTGCCATTGGGGTTGAGGATCAGTGGCAGGTGGACGAAGGTCGGCATGGTGTCGATCCAGCCCAGCGCGCGGTACAGCGCCACGTGCAGCGGAGTCGAGGAAAGCCATTCCTCCCCGCGAATCACGTGGGTGATGCCCATCAGGTGATCGTCCACGACATTGGCGAGGTGGTAGGTGGGCAGGCCATCGCCTTTGAGCAATACCTTATCGTCGAGTTGGGCGGTATTGAAAGTCACCTCATCGCGGACCACATCTTTGAAGGTAATGTCTTCATCTTCGGCCATCTTCATGCGCACGACGTAGGGCTCACCCGAGTTAAGGCGTTCCTGAACTTCCTCCGGCGAAAGCGTCAGGCTGTTTTTCATGCGGCCCCGTGTGAGGGCGTTGTACTGCTGTACTGAGCTCCCCTCGGCCTTGAGGGCCTCGCGCATGGCGTCCAGTTCATCGCTGGTGTCAAAGGCATAGTACGCATCGCCCTGCTGAAGCAGTTGATCGGCATATTGCTGGTAAATGCCCTGCGCACCGCGCTCGCTTTGGCGGTAGGGGCCACGGTCGCCGCCTTCGGCTACCCCCTCATCGAACTCAATGCCCAGCCAGGCCAGTGCTTTTTGAATGTACTCTTCGGCTCCAGCTACGTAGCGAGTTTGATCGGTGTCCTCGATGCGCAGGATGAGCTTTCCACCCTGGTTGCGGGCGAAGAGGTAGTTATACAACGCGGTGCGCACACCGCCGATATGAAGTGGACCGGTAGGACTGGGGGCAAAACGAACGACGACTTGGGACATGAGCGGAATGGTTGAATATTTGAGTTTTTGATTCTGAGCCAAGGGTACCTAATGCTTTCGGAATGAAACAACTGGCCAATTGATCAGTCAGCAATAGCCTGACTATCAGAGGTGTTTCTTACGATTCAAGTTGAGCGCAGCGAAATCCGGCAAAGCGGGAAATATCAAATTTCGAATTCCTTTCACTGGCTAACCCCTTTCAGGCGGGCAAAGTTAAAAATTTACCATCATGGTTCCATGCTAAACAGCCGCGGCCTGCTCGGCGCGGCATCCGCCACAAATGGAGCGATCTGCAATTCCAGCAGATACTGCCCATCCTCGACCTCCTCGGGGACATAGATCATCTCGGTGATGGTTTGATTGGGTGTCCCGCCAAAAGGCAGGTGCCTTTGCCCTGGCTCAAGCCCCCAGAAGGTGCGGTGATTGCGCAGCTTTCCGTCATCAAACAGCCGATCTACCGAGGGAAAATCCACCAGCAGGTGCTTCACTCCATTGGCACGGATGGCCTGCATGGCTTCCAACGAAAAGAAGGGCGGAGCCTGATCCATGTAGTCGGTGTAGCGCTTGTCGGGATGGTTGGGTACGGTGCGGATGACGAGCGCCTGTCCGGGTTGCCAGTTTTCCCAGACAGAGGTGAGCTGCTCAGCGGTAATGATTCGATCTGCAGGTGCCAATGGCGGGTCGTATGAATCCTGGGTTTGGGCGGGAGAAACGGGAGCAACCGAGTGTACTTGTGCCACTGCCCAGCTATCCCGCAACACCGAATGAACCGAAATTCGCTCATGGGTGATGTGCCCCACGCATTCGGTATGGGTGCCGTTGCAGTGAGGCGTCAGCTCATAAGTTTCGAAATTCACTCCCCCCCCCTGGCGCACATCGCCTATAAAGCCGTCGCCTTCATAAGGTCTTGCAGCGGCAGGTGGCACGCCGTAGGTGCTGGGCTGCCTGCCCTGAAAATCAAGTGGAATGGCCAGTTCAATGGGGTTGAGACCAACCTGATACTGCTTTTCGTTGAGGGTAAGGGTGAGTTGCATGGGAGAATGTTACGATATTTTTCGCGTAGAGCCTGCTACTTTTTGTCACTCGGGTCTTAGCTGGACTTTATCCAAAATGGCACTCATTCCCAAGCGCTATGGCATGTCAGAAGTCAGAGACTAGAAGACGGTGGGTGTCGGCTCAGAGAGCCTAACCAGCCCGTCCTTATGGACGGAAAACTGTTTAGAACCGCTATAGCGGTTTTGCTCGTGAGCTTCTCTGAAGCGAAACGTACTGTTGCAGCGTCTCTGACGCCCAGTGGAATCTGCCCTGGACTCCGAATTAATCAACATCAGCCTGAAAACCTGAAGTTGATTAATTCTAAAATGTGGTTTTCAGACCCTGTGGGGGGATTTTCCTCATTAATAAAATACATAAAGTCCAGCTTAGATGTCTCAAAGCAGTATAGGCAGAGAGCCCACACAGGGAAGAGAAGAAATATTCATGCGGAGAGACGTAGTTTAGCTATAAAAGCTTTCTCTCCTCCCCTCTGCGCATCTGCTACTACCGCCATGCGGCATACAGGATCTGCGAGAGACCATTTTTCTCCACATGAGACTCTCTATTTCTCCCAAAATCCCCCCTGCAATTCTCTCCCTCATTGCGTACCTTTGAGCTTGCCAATATGAATTTTTTACAAGATCTCAACGAAGCTCAACAAGCGGCGGTAACCAGTCTGGACGGCCCGCATCTGGTCATTGCTGGTGCTGGCTCTGGAAAGACGCGGGTGCTCACATACCGCCTGGCCTTTATCCTGGACCAGGGACTGGCGGCTCCTCAGGAACTGCTGGCGCTAACCTTTACCAACAAGGCAGCGCGGGAGATGAAAGAACGAATTTTTAGTCTCGTGGGTGCTCCGGCCAAGAGCATTGTAATGGGAACTTTTCACTCCATCTTTTCCCGCATTCTCAGAGTTGAAGCCAACAAAATCGGCTATACCAGCAGCTATACCATCTACGACGCCGATGACGCACAGCGGCTGGTCAAGACCATTCTCCGCGAGAAAAACCTCGACGACAAAATCTACAAACCCAAGGTCATCAGCAATGGCATCAGCAACGCCAAAAACGCCCTGGTTTCGCCCAAAGAATACATGGAGGTCGCGGCAGACGACTTCAACATGCAGGTAGCCAAAATCTATCAGGCCTATGAAATACGCTTGCAGAAGGCTAACGCCATGGACTTTGACGACCTGCTGCTCAAGCCCATCCTGCTGTTTCAGACCCACCCTGACGTACTCCACAAGTACCAGCATCGCTTCCGGTACATCATGGTGGATGAGTACCAGGATACCAACCATGCGCAGTACACACTGACCAAAATGCTGGCGGCAGTCCACGAAAACATCTGTGTCGTGGGCGATGACGCCCAGTCCATCTATGCCTTCCGCGGGGCCAATATCGGCAACATTCTGAACCTCAAGAAGGATTATCCCGATCTGAGAACCCTGAAACTGGAGCAGAATTATCGCTCTACCAAGATCATCGTCGAGGCGGCCAATGAGATCATCGCCCGTAATGAAGGTCAGATCAAAAAGACCGTTTTCACGGAAAATGTAGCGGGAGATCCCATAGACCTGATCGAATGTACCAGCGAACAGGATGAAGCCCGCCGCATCGCGGAGATGATACGGGAGCAGAAACAGTTATTCAGCTTTTTCAACCGGGACTTTGCCATTCTATACCGCACCAATGCCCAGTCCCGTGCGCTGGAAGATCAGCTGCGGCGCATTGGCATCCACTACAAGGTCTTTGGCGGACTGTCCTTCTACCAGCGCAAGGAAATCAAGGACATGGTCGCCTACTTCAAACTCGCCATCAATCCCCGTGATGAAGAGGCCCTGCGACGGGTGATCAATTACCCTACCCGGGGGATCGGCAAAACCTCACTGGAACGCATCAACGTATTCGCTGCTAATAACAACCTGACCTTTTGGGAGACCATAGAGGGGCATCTCGATCAGGTTCCCATCGGAAAAGCTGTCGCAGGAAAGATCCAGAACTTTGTCTTCATGATCAAAGACTTCGGAGTCTCAGCGAGTAAAAATGACGCCTACCATGCGGCGGCCTACATCGCCAAGCAGTCCGGCGTCCTGACCGATCTGCATTCGACCAACGAGGTAGAAGGCCTTACCCGCTGGGAAAATGTTCAGGAATTGCTCAACTCTGCTCAGGCATTTGTCGACAGCCCCGACACCGAAGAGCCCAACCTGGAGGCCTTCCTGGCAGACATTTCCCTGTTCACGGATCAGGATTCTACGGAGGAAGATTCTGACTTCGTGACCCTGATGACCATTCACTCGGCCAAGGGACTGGAGTTTGGCTCTGTTTTTCTGGCGGGTATGGAGGAAAATATTTTCCCCAGTTCCATGGCCTTCGAGACCAAAGCCGATCTGGAAGAGGAGCGTCGCCTGTTCTATGTGGCCGTTACCCGGGCCAAGAAGCGGCTGACCATGACTTATGCCCGTTCGCGGTATCGCTTTGGAGAGACTCAGTTTAATGAACCCAGCCGCTTTTTACAGGAAATTGACCCACGGTTCCTGCGTCGCCCTGAGCGTCCAGCCCGTGATGAACTGATGCGACAGGCCCGGCCTACTGGTAGCCGCCGGACCACCGCCCCACGTGCCGGGAGCAATGTCCGACCCCTGTACCGATCCGAGCGAAATGCTGCCGCCGATGACAAGGAATTCACCCCTGCTTCTGCGAGTCAGATTGTCGAGGGCTTAAAGGTCCGCCACCAGAAGTTCGGGCGTGGAGTAGTAGAAAATGTGGAAGGCAGCGGAGCCGGCCGAAAAGCCACCGTTGTTTTTACCGATAAAGGGAAGCGGGTACTGTTGCTAAAGTATGCCCGTCTGGAAATTCTTGAAGACTAGCAATAGCGACTCATATTTCCAGTCCCGGGACTTCGGTATTTATCATTTTACCAAAACAGGTGGGCCGTGGATGAAAGGTATTCCATAAGAAAATTCAGCATAAGCACCTGATATACAACCACATACCACTCTCTCCGCACCATTTTACCCCCTTCTGGGTGATTTATAAACCTGATAACCTGTATTTGGCCCGATAGAACCTTATCTTTGCAAACCTTCTCGTTTGGCAAGTCGCCGTTTTTTTCGGTCATTTACACTTTGAATTTAAGACTTGATGAAGTATTACACCTCCGAATCGCCTCTCAGGCTTAGGGAGTTTGGGCGCAACATTCAATCCATGGTTGAGTATGCCCTTACCATAGAAGACCGAGAGAAGCGTACTCAAGTGGCGGAGCAAATCGTAAAGATTGTTGTCAGTCTGCAGCCACAACTTGCAGAGAGTTCTGACTACGAACAAAAACTTTGGGATGCCCTCCATATCATCAGCGATTTCAAGCTGGATGTAGATGCGCCCTTCGAGCCCCCCACCCCCGAGTCCGTAATTGGCCACCGTACTGAAAGAATGGAGTACTATCGTGCACGTTCACGATACAAGCAGTATGGCAAGAATGTAGAATTCATGATCAAAAAAGCCCAGACCTTCGAAGAAGGCCCTGAGCGTGATGCCTACATCGACCTGATTGCCAGCACCATGAAGCAGTTTCTCCGCAATGCCAACAAGGAGAATACCCCCGATGAAGTAATCGCTGAGCACATTCGTGACCTTTCTGACAACGCCATCAACGTAAAAGCAGAGGATCTCAATTTCCACAAGATCACCGCTTCTGGAGGCAGTCAGCCCAACAACAGCTCTGGAAACAGTGCTTCGCGCAAGCGGAGCAAATCGAGATCCAAGAGCAACAACAAAAACAAGTCGCGTAACAACAACAACAAGCGTCGTCGTTCATCCGGCAATAAGTAACCAACTCATTTCGAAATAAATATCTGAATCCAACCGGAATATGAAACTATCTCGTATGGTTCTGATTTTGAGCCTTCTGTGCTCAGGTAGCTTTGCCCTTCAGGGCCAGGACCTCAACACCAAAATGGACAGTATCTCCTATGCTCTGGGCATGAACCTCGGTCGTAGCATCAGCCAGCTGGAAGGGATCGACCTTAACCGGGAAATGATCTACCAGGGACTGGAAGACATGTTTGGCGACAAGGAAGCCGCCCTGACTCAGCAGGATGTACAGAGCCTCCTGATGGCCCTTCAGCAGGAGATGCAAGCCGCTCAGATGGAGCAGGCACGTGCCGCTGCTTCTGAAGCCAAAGAGCGTGGACAGGCTTTCCTGGAAGAAAATAAAACCAAAGAAGGAGTAGAGGTTACAGAATCTGGCCTTCAGTACAAGGTTATCACCTCTGCCAGTGGTCCTACTCCTGCCGCTACCAGTGTAGTAAAAGTCCACTACGAAGGCCGTCTACTTGATGGAACCGTATTTGACAGCAGCTACGAGCGCGGGCAGCCTGCAGAGTTTCCCCTGAATCGTGTTATCTCTGGCTGGACTGAAGGCCTGCAACTAATGCCTGTTGGTTCCAAGTTTCAGTTTTACATTCCTTCTGGGCTTGCATATGGAGATCGCGGCTCCCCCCCCGCCATCGGACCTGGCGAGACCCTGGTATTTGATGTAGAGCTGCTGGAAATCGTTTCCCAGTAATCTACTTCTAACATTTTGTTTATTCTGCGGCTGGTTGGTCTAAATAGATCGGCCAGCCGTTGTATTTTGCATTCGCCACCCTTTTCCTTTAGCCCCAACCCAAGAATCAAAAACTATGTCCCAAACCGTTAATGTCATTGGAGCAGGCCTATCAGGATCCCTCATGTCTATATATCTGGCCCAAAAAGGATTTGAGGTCAAGGTATATGAAAGACGCCCTGACATGCGAAAGCAGGAGTATATCGGTGGAAGATCCATCAACCTTGCCCTATCTGCCCGGGGAATCCGGGCACTGGAAGAAACCCTCATGATCGACCAGATCATGCCGCTGGCCTTGCCCATGTATGGCCGCATGCTCCATAGCAAGGATGGGGAGCTGACTTTTCAGCCTTACAGCCACGATCCTGAGGAGTGCATCTATTCCATTTCCCGAGCAGAACTTAACCGCCGATTAATGGACAGAGCAGACTCTTTTGAAAAGGTATCATTCCACTTTGACCTGCGAAGTGAAGATGTGAACCTTGACACGGGAGCTATCCATTTACGGCATGAACATACGGGGGAAGAGGTTCTACTCGAGCGAAATCCCTCTATCGCCAGTGACGGCGCATTTTCAGGGGTGCGGTATGCCATGCAGCGTACCCCTCGGTTCGATTTTTCTCAGCAGTACCTCACCCATGGGTACAAAGAACTGGTCATTCCGCCGACGGCTGAAGGCGAATTTGCCATGAAGCCGGACGCTCTGCATATCTGGCCTCGGGGTGAATACATGATGATTGCGTTGCCCAATCCGGACAAAACCTTCACCTGTACCCTGTTTTTCCCATTCGAGGGAGAAAAAAGCTTTGAATCCCTCACCTCAGAAAAAGAAGTAGAGGAGTTTTTCAACGAAGAATTTGCCGATGCAGTCCCGTTGATGCCCACTCTGCTGGAGGACTACTTTTCCAATCCCACTTCTTCGCTGGTCACCATCCGATGCTATCCATGGGTTCTGGGGGACAACCTGGCTTTACTGGGAGATAGCGCTCACGCCATTGTTCCGTTTTTTGGACAGGGCATGAACGCTGCATTTGAGGACTGCACCATCCTCTCAGGCTTTATCGATCAGTACCGCGGAAACTGGCGGTCCATTTTCGATGCGTACCAAAAGGAACGCAAAGCCAATGCAGATGCCATTGCGGACATGGCCCTGGAAAATTACATCGAAATGCGAGATACAGTAGCTGATGAGGGTTTTCAGTTCCGCAAATCCCTGGAACATTACCTCGAACAACATCTCGATGAGTACCGCAGCCGCTATGAGTTGGTGAGCTTTACCACCCTCCCATATGCACAGGCCTATCGCCGTGGGGAGCGAAATCAGGAGATCCTGAAAGAACTGACCCGGGGGATCAGCAAGCCGGAAGAGGTAGATCTGTCAAGGGCCGCTGAGCTGGTGAAGCAGTATTATCGGCAAGGATAGGCCCGCCACTCAATCAGAAAAAGCCTTATGCGCTACATCACGATTCCCGGATTTGGAGAAGAGCCCTGGATGTTTGACCGGATAACGGATGAGCTGGAAGGGGAGCTCCTTTCCCTTAACCACTATGACGTACTGGGACAAGAAAGACGCGGGCGCTACTCCCTGCTGATGGCCGCTGAGGAATTCGTTCAAAAGTACGACATCGGGGCAGACGACGTCATCATCGGGCACTCCATGGGAGGCTGGATTGGACTGGGGATCAAACAGCTGACCGGTTGCCGGTTGGTCCAGATCGGTTCCTGGACCGATCCCAGAAAGGTATTGCTCCCTTCCAGAAACAAGCGATTGGTTTTCTGGGTGGTACGGCGTCGGCTCTATTTCACCGCTTTAAGTCAGCGGCTGGTGATTGGGTTGTTTTACCGAAAGAGGCCCTCCAAAGCCGCTTTTCACCGCCTTTTTTCACATCTGAGAGCCAGTCACCCAGAGTATATCGTGAATCAGCTAAAGCTGGTTCTCACACCGGCTGATAGAGATCCAGAGGTCACTCCTGACCTCCGGATTCATTCGTTGAAAGACCACATCGTCAGGCCTCCGGAAGAACCGTATGCATTGGTGCCCGGTGACCATTTCGCTCTGTGGACTTACCCAAGGCAGGTAAAGGAAGCATTGGGAGACTGGCTCCGCAAGCTGGATAAAGCACCAGCTTGATACCATTTCTCCTAGCTATTGACCGATGGAATTGACATAAGCGGTGATTGAGGCGACAAGTTCCTCTATCAGCGGCAGCTCGGGATCGCTATAGGTGGCGATATTGGCCATTCGGTCAGCCGGGGCTTCTTTGAGGATGTGGTTCATGCCTTCGATGATGACGAGTTCTGCACTTGAGGCAGCCTCTGCAAGTATCTCGGCTTCTGAGGCAGGCACCTGGATATCGGTGGTTCCGTTGATGATCAGGATGGGAAAATCCAGCTTTTTCACCGCTGCTGCCGGATCATATTTGAACCACGAGATGAGGTAAGGCTGCACGCTGGGGCGAAAGAGAGAAGCAAGCATGGGGTTCACATCCTCTACCGTCTTCCCTGCCAGGAGGAAGTCAAGTATGGGATCGGTCATTTCCGTGAGGGAAGGCCCCTGGGCTGCCAGTTGATCCCTCAGGATCTGATCAGCCGGACGGCCAGGACCTGCCAGGGAGATGTAGCCAGCTACATCCGCTTTTTGAGAGGCCAGCATGGTGATCAGCGAGCCTTCGCTGTGGCCCAGGGCGATGACTGAGCCGAGGTTCTCGCGCTCACCCAGCCATGTCATCCAGTCGGCGGCGTCGTTCACGTAGTGCTCAAACCGCAGGTCAGCCTCGCTTCCGGGGCCGACATCGGCGCTCTCCGCAATGCCCCGCTTGTCAATTCTCAGCGAAGCAATTCCCTGCCTGTACAGGGCTTCTGCCAGGTACTTGAGGGAGTTATTTTTCATCATGGGGTTGTTGCCATCCCGATCTGTAGGCCCAGAACCTGGGTGGATGAATACCACGGGAGGGGCCTTCTCGGTTTCAGGTATAAGCAGGGTCCCGTGTAGGTCGCCCATATCGGTGGAAAGCTGTACTTGCTCTCCCACAATTTCCCCGTCCTGAGCTACTCCGAGCACAGGCCACAGCCCGAGAAGGGCGCTACAGACCAAAAGGTTAAACAGGTTTCGCATTTGGGTTTATTTTATTTAGATGAATTTCTAAATGAAGATACGGAAGATTTCCTAAACAGTTAGATATCTGTCTAAATAAGCCTCTCCAAAGAATGACTGAAAATCAGGATGATAGAGCTATTTCGCTAATAATCAAGCCGTTTTTTGACTATATCTGCTAAATCGCCCTTTTGCTCAGTTCATCAACCGGATATGGCGACTGCCTCTGAAGCAGGCTTTTTTCCGGTATGCCCTCCGTAAATTTGAGTATTCTTGATAAGCAGAGCCTAATGGACAAGCAGAAAATAGCCATCATCGGTGTGAAATACTGGCCCTCCAGGGGAGGAGTGAGCCGTATCGTAGAGGATACAGTGGAGTTGCTCAAGGATTACTTTGAGTTTACCATTTACTGCTACGCTCATCCCATGGCAGCCACCCATATGTCTGGAGTTAATGTCATCCAGATAGAGGAGAAAAAAATGGGCGTAGTAGGGGTATTTAATTTCTATCGCGAATGTGTGAACCATGCGGTCAGGTTTGGAGACTATGACCTGGTCCATCTTCATAAAATCGATGCAGCGTATTTTTTGCCCGCCCTCACACAGCGATACCAGGTAATCGCGACTTCACATGAATCTCCGTACAAACGTGATAAATGGTCTGCCATTACAAAGCAGTATTTTAGGGCTATGGAGCGACGCTTCATGAATGCCGATGCTACGCTTACCTCCATATCAAAGCCTTTGGCAGAATACTACGAGAAGGCATATGGCCGCAAGGTCACCTATATCCCCAATGGAGTCGATGTGCACCTCACTCCTAATGAGGCTGACGCCAGGACTATCCTCAACAAGCATGATGTAAAGGAGCCTTTTATCTTCTTTGCTGCCCGACGTGTGATGAGTACCAAGGGTGCCCACCACCTACTCGATGCCCTCAAACGCCTGGACTATCGTGGAAATGTCGTAATAGCCGGAGATACCAGGCAGGTGCCAGCCTATACCCGCCGACTGCTGGAGCAGGCACAGGGCCTCAATGTCCACTTCATAGGCTACGTCGCCGAGAAGGCTACCCTAATGGCGCTGGTACAGTTGGCAGAGGTGTTTGTCTTTCCTTCAGAAGTTGAGGGAATGTCTGTCATGCTGCTGGAAGTCGCCAGCCTTGGAACTCCTGTGATTGCCAGCGACATCGAGGAAAACACCTCCATATTTGATGAGTCTGAGTTGCTCTTTTTCCGAAGCCAGGACGAAGCAGACCTCGCTCAGAAACTTGCCTGGTCATTCCGTCACTCCAAGGAGATGCAACAAATGGCCGTACGCGCCCGTCGCCGGGTACAGACAGAATATAACCGGGAGTTAATCTCCCAGCGATATGCGATGCTATATCGGCAGGGTCATCCAGTTATGGCCAGATAATGGATATGAAGGGTGACTGAAGGGACTCTGAACTGGACTTTATCCAAAATGCTTTTCCAATTGCAGTGTCGCCTTCAGCGGGACTTACTTCTTTTTCAAAAGAAGTAAGCAAGAAAAGCTCGGCATTTCAGGCTGCCCCTCAAGCCGCCCCGAGCGCCAAATGCCGGGCCAACCCCGCCCCAGGCTTGCTTTAAATCTCTTTGTACAATATTGCTTGTTGAAAGTAGTTCGCGAATTAACTAACATCCACCTAAAGCCCCGATGTTGGTTAATTGCTGATGGCCAATTTGTCGGTATTAGGAAGGGATTTTTCCCATTTAAAAAATGGATAAAGTCCAACTGAACGAGGGTTTCGCTTTTTCCATCATCTCCTCCTTCCTGATTCCCCAGAATTACCCTGAAACGGCTGACACTCCCAGCATGGGTAGCAACTCCCTCATCTGATCCAGAATGGCGGTAGGGCTGGCCTGCTCGAGTTGTTGACGTGTTTGGGCCCCAGTCGTAATCCCAAAGGTTTTGCCACAGCCGGCGGCCTTCCCTTCCTCAATGTCAACCATTGAATCACCGATCTTTGCCACGGCCTCTGCCCTGCCTATTCCCAGCTTTTCCATCGCCAGATGAATCATATCCGGATGGGGGCGGCTGCGCTCCACATCGTCGGCCGTTACGAGTAAATCGATGCTTTCTCCCTCTTTCCATCCGAGTTTCTGCAACAGGGACTCGGCTGTAGTGCGGTCATACCCTGTATTTAGCACAACCTTTACAGAGGCTTGCTTTAGGATTCCGAAGGTTGCCTCAACCCCCGAAAATGGTACCACCTCGAGGTCCCGATAAGCCTGGGTCAGCCGGGATAAAAACTGCTTGTGCATCTCGACTGCCGTGGGACCAGTTCCTTCCAGAGGAGCAAGAGACATCAGTCCCTTTATCGCATCCAGCTTCTCCTTACCCGCACCTTCTCGCATCACATCATCCAGTGATAACTGATATCCTGCATCCTTCATCACCTGGTGAAGGGTCCGGTAAACTACGTTTGCTTCATCGACGGTTGTACCCGCCATGTCAAATACCATCATCTGAATCATGGTCGAAAGAAGAGATTTGAGGGTGAATAAATATGAGCGATGAACTGGCTCAAAATTAACCAATATTTAAATATATAAGAGCCTATCCACGCTGTTTAACTAAGGATTAATTGTAGCATAACATAGAGGCCGTTCATTTGGGATGAGGATATTAATATGCTCTGACATGTGGTAAGGCTATGTCATCGACACCCCTACTAATCCTGCTCATTGAAATTCCACTTTCCCAAGTTTTTTCTGGAGCTGCGGCAACAGCTCCGCAAAACAGAAACGGGAGCGCCTCGGCAAAGGCAACTCCCTAAATGATTAGCGTCACACTAACCAAACTCACTCTTATGTTTCATCAACTTTACGCAGGTAGCCTGCCCAAAAACTGGGCGGCTGTACTGGTATGGCTTTTCCTCAGCTTGCTGAGTGTAGAGGCCATCGCACAAACAAAGACCATCTCAGGAACGGTAACCGATCAGGCCGAAGGAATCGCCCTGGAAGGTGCCACCGTGATGGTTAAAGGTACAACAAAAGGAGCATTTACCGATGCTGAAGGTAAATTTCGCCTTGTCGGTGTATCTGCCCAGGACTCTCTGGTCTTTTCTTACATCGGATACGCCGATCAGACCATGGTAGTTGGGTCCAATGCGGTATTTAATGTCGTAATGGTGGCCGTTAACCGTGAGGTTGACGAGGTAATCATCACCGCCCTGGGTATCGAGCGCGACGAAAAGTCTCTCGGTTATGCCGTTCAGGAAGTAGAAGGTGCCGGCCTGACCCAGGCCCGTGAGCCCAACTTCATCAACGCGCTGGCAGGACGTGCCGCCGGAGTAAACATCACCCAGGGGGCTTCTGGTGTCGGTAGCTCTGCCCGCATCGTTATCCGTGGCGAGACCTCTATTTCGGGCAACAACCAGCCCCTCTTTGTAGTGGACGGTGTACCCATTAGCAACGACCTTTTCTCTACTCGCTCTGAGGGCAACCTGGAGGTTGACTATGGCAACGCGGCTTCTGAGATCAATCCTGATGACATCGAAGCAGTTACCATCCTGAAGGGAGCCAATGCAACCGCTCTGTACGGTTCTCGTGCCCTGAATGGAGTGGTACTGGTTACCACCAAGAGTGGCCGTGCGGGTCGTGGCATTGGGGTTACTGTGAACTCCACCACTACGTTCGAGACTGCTCTACGCATCCCTCAGTACCAGAATGAGTACGGTCAGGGGGCCAATGGCGAATTCTCTTTCGTAGACGGATCTGGCGCTGGTGTCAATGACGGTGTGGATGAAAGCTGGGGTCCCAAGCTGGACATCGGGCTGAACATTCCTCAGCATGACAGCCCTACTACCGGAACCAATCCTGAGACTGGTGAGCCTTACCGCGGTGGAGACGCTTCCGTTCAGGATCGTGGCGATGTCATTGCCACTCCATGGATTTCCAATCCTGATAACGTTCGCAACTTCTTCCAGACTGGCATCACCACCACCAACAACGTGTCTCTTTCTGGTGCCAATGACAAAGGGGATTTCCGTCTGTCTTTTACCAACCTGACTTCTGAGGGAATCCTGCCCAACACCGATCTGGGCCGTAACACGCTGAACTTTTCTACTTCTTTCCGCCCAATCGACAAGCTGACATTCCGTGTCAACGCGAACTACGTGGATACTGACAGCGATAACCGCCCAACTAACAGCTACGGTACTGAAAACGTCATGTACCTGTGGGTTTGGTTTGGCCGCCACATCAACATGAGCAGCCTGGAAGATTACTGGCAGCCAGGTCTGGAGGGAATCCAGCAGTATAACTACAACTATAACTGGCATGACAATCCTTACTTCACCATGTTTGAGAACACCAATGGCCTGAAGAAGGATCGCCTCTATGGCAATATGTCTGCCACTTACCAGTTCACGCCCAAGCTCAGCCTGATGCTGCGTAGCGGTACCGACTACTTCAGCGAATTGCGCGCAAGCCGCCGGGCCTTCTCTACCCAGCGCTTCCCGTTTGGACAGTATCGTGAAGACCGCATCATCTTCCAGGAGACCAACTCTGACTTCCTCTTTACCTACGATGATATGAACCGCGGCGACTTCGGTTATCAGGTATCATTTGGAGGAAACCGCATGATCCAGAACCGTCAGTACCTGCGTATTGCGGCTAACCAGCTTTCAGTACCTGAGGTGTACAACTTTGAGAACTCACGTATTGCACTGAACCAGACCCAATACAACCTGGCTCGCCAGATCAACTCACTGTACGCTACCGCTCAGTTCTCATACCGGAATGCGATCTACCTGGATCTTTCTGGCCGTAACGACTGGTCAAGTGCATTGACCAATCCTAAAGATCCTGAGAACAGCAACAATTCATACTTCTACCCTGCTGCAAACGTAGCCTTCGTTCTGAATGAGCTGATGGACATGCCTTCCAGCATTACCTTCCTGAAACTGCGTGCAGGTTACGGCCAGGTAGGTGGTGATACCGATCCCTATCGCCTGACCAATGTATATGGCTACCTGACTCCCTGGGGATCTACCCAGCGTGTAACCGAAAACAACTCTCTGGCTGACTCTGAGCTGCGTCCTGAGCGTTCCAAGTCTTTTGAGGTCGGAGTGGACTTCCGCATGTTCAACAACCGACTGGGTCTGGATGTAGCTTACTACAACACCAATGTTGAAGACCAGATTTTCGCACTGGATGTACCTCAGTCAACTGGTTACAGCAGCAAGATCGTTAACGCCGGACTGGTAAATAGCCAGGGGGTTGAAGCCGTACTGACTGCTCGTCCAGTAGAGACCACCAACGGATTTAACTGGGATGTAACTGCCAACTGGGCTCTGCAGCGCTCAAAAGTCATCGAACTGGTAGACGGAATCGAGACTTACCAGATCTCCAGCAACTACCTGACTGTACTGGCTCGCGAAGGTGGCCGCATGGGCGACGTTTACGGAACTGGTTTCGTGATGATCGATCCTGCTACCGGTGAGCGTCTGGTTCCTGACGAAAACGGAGACCTGCCTGCTGGTGGACGTCCGCTGATGAACGAAAACGGATTCTGGGAGCGCGACAACAACCTGCGCCGTCTGGGCAACTACAACCCCGACTGGACCATGGGTATCTACAACAACTTCTCTTACAAAGGCTTCAACCTGGGCTTCCTGGTTGACGTGCGCTACGGTGGAGTTGTGATGTCTCGTACCCTGCTGATCGGTGGTACTTCCGGTATGATGATCGAAACTGTAGGAGACAATGACCTGGGTAACCCTGTCCGTAACTCAGTTTACGACGAGAACGGCGAACTCCTGCCTACCAGCGAGCGCGGTGGTGTAGCTCCTGACGGACTGTTTGTGGACGCCAACGGAAACTACGTTGAAAACCTGAGTCAAAGCGCTGACGATCGCAAGCGCCTGTCTGGCCGTGATTACTACTGGTGGACTTACAACCGTGGTAACGAGTCCGTAGGCATGTATGACGCTTCTTACCTGAAGCTGCGCGAAGTGAAGTTTGGATATACCTTCCCAGAGGCCCTGACCAGCCGTGTACGTCTGCATGACGTTCGCATCTCAGTTGTAGGACGTAACCTCCTGCTCTTCACCGAGAACCCTCACTTCGATCCTGACACCTACTCATTCAGCGGAGGAACCGTGGTACCCGGTGTAGAAGACATGGCCACCCCAACCACCCGTAGCTACGGAGTCAACCTGAGCCTGAAGTTCTAATAAAGGAAATGAAGGTATGGAGGTATCAAGGACATCAAAAAGTCCTCTACTTTCTCCTACCCCCTTTCAACCTTTTCAAAAACAACTTTTTAGGAAAATGAAAAAATTAGCATACATCGCGCTGGTACTGGTAAGCCTCCTTTCGGCCTGTACCGCCAACTTCGAAGAAATCAACAGTAACCCAAATGCTCCTGAAAGCGTTCCGGGATCGCTGTTACTCCCAACTCTCATCATCGAGCCAGCTCAAATGCAGGGCAACCTCGGATGGGAAGACGGCAACATCTCCATGCAGATCGTCGCCGTAAACAACTTCACCACTTTCGACCAAATGGGTTGGGGTGGACAGTCCGGAGTCTGGAACCTGCTTTACCGTGGAATCCGCGACGCTCAGAACCTGATCGACATCGCTGAAGAAAGTGGAAACGCTGACTACAAGGCAGTTGCCCTGATCATCCGCGCGTGGATGGGCGGCATGCTGACCGATATGTTTGGAGATGTTCCTTTCTCTGAAGCCAACAAGGCAAAGGACGGAAACTTCACCCCTTCATATGACAATCAGGAAGACGTATACACCGCTATTTTAGCAGACCTGGAAGAAGCTGCCGACCTGCTCGGTACAGGTTCTGGCATCAGCGGAGACCTGCTCTATAGCGGTAACCTGGATCAGTGGCGCAAGTTTGCCAACTCTCTGCGCATTCGCTATCTGATGCGCCTGGAAAACAAGTGGGGTGGCAGCACCGTAGGCGCTCAGATCCAGCAGATCATCGACAGTGAGCCTGTATTCGAAACAGTGGAGGACGGAGCTTCCGTTCCTTACCTCGCTACCGCTCCCAACCAGAGCCCACGCCACACTGGCCGAGTAGGTGGTTTTGACGAGCAGCGCCTGAGCCAGAAGGCTGAGGAGCGCATGAAAGCCATCGACGATCCCCGCCTGTTTGTGTACTACCGCCCCATCGGCAACCCGGACAGCCTGGCAGCCTACTTTGACGCCAACACACTGGCCCAGCTCGAAGCAGCTAGCGGAACTGGCAAGACTGCATACAAAGACTTCTTCACCGGACTGTATGCAGAGGGTCCAGAGGCTGTTCGTGCTTACTACCCACTTTTCAAAGGCCTGCCTAACGGCTTGTCTGAAGGTAACGCCATCAACTACAACGGTAGCCGCCAAAACCAGTCTCGCCTGGGC
Organism: uncultured Bacteroidia bacterium; assembly: GCA_964343195.1. Classification (GTDB taxonomy): domain Bacteria; phylum Bacteroidota; class Bacteroidia; order J057; family J057; genus CAYVAP01. Next base: position 34,074 of record CAYFIR010000008.1, read on the forward strand.
GAGATCCTTCGCGAACTGCCAAACGGTGTTTCCATGCACTTCATGACTTATGCCGAGCTTCAGTTCATCCTGGCGGAGGCTGCTCAGAAAGGGTACATCAGCGGCGATGCTGAGGTTTACTACCTGGCTGGTATCCAGGCTGCCATGGACATGTATGGCATCACACCGCACGAGTCCTACTATACCCAGGAAGGCGTAGCTCTGTCTGACGATTCTGAAACTGCTCTCGATCAGATCGCCGTTCAGAAGTGGATGAGCCTCTTCGTAGCAGGCTTCGAGGCCTACTTTGACTGGCGTCGTACTGGTCGCCCAGCCATCGAGCCCGGTCCTGACAACCTGAACGCCAACCGCGTACCCCTGCGATTTGTCTACCCAGACGATGAGCAGGCCCTGAACTCTGCTAACTGGTCAACTGCTGTTGAGCGCCTTGGTGGTCAGGACGAAATCAACGCGGTCATGTGGTTGCTGGAGGACTAGGAAGTCAATGTGTAGTTCGGAGTTGGGAGTTGGAGTACTGCCTATAACTCCAAACTCTGAACCTTGAACTCCGGACTAAATACCAAATCGGATCGGGGGAAGGGCCGATGGTTCCTTTCCCCGGTCTTTTTTCATAGAAATTCATAACAGAAGGATAACAAAATCATCCTGCTAGGCACATAGAAGAATACTAATTAAGTGGAGAAATGTGTTTCGGTATGCGGAATACGAAGGAAGGTATAAGGTGTTGATATTCAAACTTATACCGTATACCGATTTTTACCCATCCGCTTATTCCACATACCACTTTCCCTTTGCCCGTTTCCATAATCCCATCCACCAAACTTTCCCAGTTATGTATCGACTTCCGCTTGTATTCCTGGCTGTGCTCCTGTCAATCAACGGATGCCAGCCGACCTCTCCTTCGACTCCTCGCACCCAGCACTTCCTGGTAATTGGAGTAGATGGACTGAGTCCTGATGGCATTCGCAAGGCAGCGACCCCCAACATTGACCGCCTGATGGTCACCGGAGCCAGCACCCTCACTGCCCGTGCAGTTCTGCCTAGCAGTAGCAGCCCCAACTGGGCTTCCATGATCATGGGGGCCGGACCAGAGCAGCATGGCATCACCTCAAATGAATGGGAAATCGACGACCATGAACTGGCTCCCATGACCCATACAGAAGGGGGCCGCTTCCCAACCATTTTCACCCTCCTTCACGAGCAAAAACCTGAAGCTACCACCGGTGCCATTTACCACTGGAAGGGGTTTGGTCGCCTGTTTTATGACGCAGAAGTCGACTATGTAGCCCACGGAGAAACCGAAGAAGAGACCGCGAAACTTGCTGCCGCCTTCCTTCGTGAGCAGAAGCCCAATTACCTGTTTGTCCATCTGGATCATGTAGATGGGGCTGGACATCATTTTGGGCACGGCTCACCCGAGTACTATGCTTCCGTAAGCAGAGCCGATAGCCTGATAGGTCAAATCCTTCATGCGCTAGACGAATCCGGCATGGCCAGCCAGACGACCATTCTGCTGACAGCAGATCACGGCGGCAAACACAAAGGCCATGGAGGGGAATCACTTGCAGAAATGGAGATTCCTTTTATCCTCTCTGGAAAAGGGGTGAAACCCGGGTATTCAATCGCGCACGCCGTGAGCACCGTGGATAATTCCCCCACTGCTGCCTGGGCCCTGGGCCTCGAGGCTCCCTATGCCTGGACTGGACGCCCCGTGAAAACCGCTTTCCTTGGAGAATCCGCTCCCGCCAACAGCGCCCTGAAGCCCGTTTTGCCTCGACCATCTCTGGTTCAGTCCGAGGAGGGCGATAGCCTAAAACTGGAACTCTATGTCTCTGAAGCCTTTATTGGCTACACCCTGGACGGCAGCGAACCCACCGAAACCTCTTCTCACTACGAAATGCCCCTCACACTGAAAGCTGGCCAAATCCTGAAAGCCAAAGCCTTCCGGGAAGGCTATGCTCCCAGCAGCACCCTCATCATCAACCCTGCTTCGATTTCCGCCCGTGAATAACCCATTCCCTAATTAATTCTTATGCTTCGCATTCTTCCCCTCGCCATCCTCCTGCTATGGATAGGCTGTAGCTCCCCTTCGGATCAACAATGGGTCGCCCAGGCCCCCGCTGGAGATCGATACTGTACGCTGAATCCAGACGGGGAGACCATCCTGCCAAATGGACGCATCGTCAAGCCTTTGGGCAACACCATTCGGCTGGCGCCCCACCCCTATGGCCTGACCCTTAGCCCTGAGGGCAACATCGCCATTACCGCCAACAGTGGGACCAAGCCATTTTCCATCTCCATTGTAAAAAACCTGCTGGATCAATCACCAACTGTCCAGCAAATCCCCGAAGGAGCCCAAAATGATGAGGACCTCCTCGGAGCCGTTTTCATGGGCCTCGCGGTTACCCCCGACGAAAAATCGGTCTACGTAGCTGGTGGACAGGAAAATATGATCTACCGATTTGATCTGACAACAGGCGAAAGGCTGGATAGCATCGACTGTAACCAGAGCTTTGATAACCGCGACTTCAGCCACGGTTATATCGGCGATATGGCCTTGAGCCAGGATGGCAAGCGGCTTTATGCCGTCGATCAGATTGGCTTTCGTCTGATTGTGATCGATACCGAAAAGGGAGAAGTCATTCAGAATGTGGCTACGGGTCGCTATCCCTTTGGAATTTGCCTATCCCCCGACGGCCAGAAGGCCTATGTAGCCAATGTGGGCCTCTTTGCCTACCAACCCATCGAAGGCATCGACCCCACCGATCTCGGAAGCAGCGGCCTTACCTACCCTGCCTTTGGATATGGAAGCGAAGAAATGGTTGAGGGCGTGGAGCGTGAGGGACATCAGGTACCTGGTCTCGGCGATCCCAATGTACCGGAGAGCTTTTCAGTTTGGGCGGTAGATCTGAGCAAGTCAACAGCCAAAGTCACAGGGAAAATCAAAACCGGGGTGCTCGTAGGCGAGGTGGTAGAGGGAATTCCTGCCGTAGGAGGAGCCAGTCCTAACTCGCTCGTGGCAACCGACGACTACGTGTTCGTATCCAATGGCAACAACGACAACATCTCGGTCATCGATCCTGCTCAGGATACCGTCATCAAGACCATTTCTCTGAGTTTGGACGAAAAACTGGATGCTTACCGTGGAATCATCCCCTTCGGACTGGCCATCTCACCCGATCAGAAGCGGCTCTATGTGGCCGAGTCCGGCATCAACGCTGTTGGGGTAATCGATGTAGAAAAGCTGGAGCTCCTGGGCCACCTGCCTGCTGGCTGGTTTCCTTCCAAGCTCAAGGTTCACCCCGATGGGCAACACCTGATCGTAGCCAATGCCAAGGGCTACGGCAGTGGCCCCAATGGCGGTTCTACCTTCGAAATGGGGCCAGAGGGTAGCTACATCGGGGGGTTGATGAAGGGCTCACTCAGCATCATGCCCATTCCATCTGACGATGAACTGAAAGCCTATTCTGAGCAGGTGCTCCGCAACAATGTGTCGTATCACCCTGCCGATGCTCCCGAATTTGCCCATCGAAGCGGCAATCCCATCCCGCTTTTCCCAAAGGCCGACACTACGCCCATCAAATACATCGTCTTCATCTCCAAGGAAAACCGGACGTATGATGAAGTATTTGGGCAATTGAAGGATGGCAATGGAGAACCAGAACTAGCCAGATATGGCCTGGGGGCTTCCTTCCGAAATAATGCCGGAACAGACTCGGTTCAGAACTGTGATGTGATGGTCAACCACCTGGCTTTGGCCAGACGCTTTGCCATCAGCGACAATTTCTACGTGGACTCGGACCACAGCGCCGATGGCCACCGCTGGCTCGTCGATACTTACCCCAATGAGTGGGTAGAAACCCACGTTTCTGCTTCATATGGAGGCAAGCGTGGTGCTCGTGCCGACAGCAAAGCTCCAGGGAATTTCGCACAGGTAGGTGCCAGTGGAGCCATCTACCCCGAGGACTACAACGAGCATGGTGCTATCTGGGATCACTTCGAGCGAAATGAAGTTAACTTCTTCAACTTTGGCTTCGGCACCGAGATGAGCGGTAGCTTTGCCGATAGCACGATGAAATACACCGGGATTCGTTATCTGGTGAATTTCCCACTGCCTGGGCCTCTGTATGAACGTTCTTCGCGTCAGTATCCAACCTACAACATGGCCATTCCCGATCAGTTCAGAGCCGATCAGTTTATGGCAGAATGGAAAGAAAAAGGCTGGGACGATGGACAGAGCCTCCCACAGGTGCTCACAGTTCTGCTACCCAATGACCACGGCGCGGGTGATCGCCCGCAGGCTGGATATCCTTTCCGCGAAAGCTACATGATGGACAATGACCTGGCACTGGGCCGCCTGGTAGAGTTTCTCTCACACACGCCCTACTGGAAAAACATGATGATCGTCGTTACCGAGGACGATTCTCAAAACGGGGTAGATCACGTAGATGCCCACCGCAGCCTCCTGATGGTCATTTCTCCCTGGACAAAAAAGGGCTATGTAAGCCATAACCATTATAGCTTTGGGTCCATCTTCAAGACCTTCTGGAACGTATTGGGAACGCCTTACCTCAATCAGTATGATGCCACCGCTTCGGACCTAGCGGACTGCTTTACCGATGAGCCAGACTTCACTCCCTACAATGCGCTGGCGATGGATTCCAGGGCATTTGATCCACAGAAAGTGCTGGACCCATTTGATGAAGAGTTTGACTGGAGCGCGGTTGTGGAGTCGCCTTTACTCGATGATCCGGCATTTCTGCGCAAAGAGGCAGAGGAAGCAGATCAGGAGCGGGAAATGGAACGAAATCGCCAGAGCAATCCTCTGCGGGATGATGAAGATTGACGGTGACTGTTCAGTGTCGACCATAAAAAAAGCCCCTCTTGCGAGGGGCTTTTTCAATTTATGTTGAAGTCAGGCTTATTCAGCCATGGCTTCCTGGGCGGCAGCCCGGCGGGCTACTCGCTCTTTGTACTCATCCATATCGCCTACCAGGATGTCCTGATAGCGACGAAGTCCGGTACCGGCAGGGATCAGGTGTCCAACGATCACATTTTCCTTCAAGCCATTCAGCTCGTCGGTTTTGGCGGTGATCGCAGCCTCACTGAGGACCTTGGTGGTCTCCTGGAAGGAAGCCGCAGACAGCCATGATTTGGTACCCAGAGAAGCACGGGTGATACCCATCAGTACAGGCTGGCAGATCGCTGGGCGGGCTTTGCGGGCCTTTACCAGTTCCTTATCCTGACGACGCAGCAGTGAGTTCTCATCACGTAGACGACGCTGAGACACGATCTGACCTGGGCGCAGGTTCTCGGAACCTCCGGCCTCTTCTACGACCAGTTTGTCATAGATCCAGTCATTTTCCTCCTGGAAGTCCAGCTTCATCACGACTTCCTTCTCCAGGAAGATGGTGTCACCAGCATCCACGATCTCGGCCTTTTGCATCATCTGGCGTACGATTACCTCAACGTGCTTATCGTTGATAGGTACACCCTGCATTCGATATACTTCCTGGATCTCGTTCACGATATAAGCCTGTACAGCACTTGGGCCCTTGATGGTCAGGATATCCTTAGGGGCAATCGCTCCATCGGACAGGTTTTCACCTGACATCACATAGTCACCGTCGTGCACCAGGATGTGCTTATTCAGCGAAATCAGGTACTTGCGCTCATCGGAATCATCCGGAGCCTTCACAAAGACCTCCCGGTTACCCCGCTTGATACCTCCAAGGCGAATTACCCCTTCAATTGCAGATACCACTGCAGGGTTGGATGGGTTACGTGCCTCAAAGAGCTCGGTAACACGAGGAAGACCACCGGTAATGTCGGCAGTACCACCACCGCTACGAGGAATCTTCACCAGGATCTTACCTGCGTACAGTTCTTCCTGGTCTTCTACTACGAGGTGAGCACCAACAGGCAAGTTGTAAGAGCGCAACTCGTTTCCTTCGGTATCCTGAACGATAATCGTCGGGTTGACCGTGCGGTCACGGCTATCGATAATAACCTTCTCACGGTATCCAGTCTGCTCATCGGATTCTTCCAGGTAGGTTTGACCTTCCTTCACATCCTTGAGCACCACTTTCCCCTTGAACTCGGATACGATCACGGAGTTGTAGGGGTCCCAGTTGGCCATCAGGATTCCCTTCTCAACCTGTTGCTTGTCTTCCACATACAGATTGGCACCGTAAGGTACTTTGTTAGAGAACAGAATACGGGACTGGTCGTCCAGGATCTTCACTTTACCGGCACGAGAAACGACAATCTTGTTGATTTCGCCATCGTCTTCACGCTCTACGAAACGTACGTTTTCCAGTTCGATGGTACCGTTGAACTTGGCCTTCAGCTGGCTGGCAGATGCCAGACGCTGAGCGATACCCCCTACGTGGAAGGTACGCAGAGTCAGCTGGGTACCCGGTTCACCGATGGACTGGGCAGCAACTACCCCTACGGCTTCTCCCATCTCTACCAGTTGCCCGGTAGCCATGTGGCGGCCATAGCACTTGGAGCAAACACCCTGGCGAGACTCACAGGTCAGCACCGAGCGGATCTCGACTTCCTCGATGGTCGTTTCATCTATCTCACGGGCGATAGCCTCTGTGATTTCTTCTCCACTTGCTACGATAATTTCGTCGGTCAATGGATGATACACATCGTTGAGGGATACACGACCCAGGATTCGCTCGTGGAGCGGCTGAATGATGTCCTCATTCTCTTTCAGAGCAGAAATGGTAATGCCTCGCAGGGTACCACAGTCAAACTCTGTAATGATAACATCCTGGGCTACATCCACCAGACGACGGGTCAGGTAACCTGCGTCAGCAGTTTTCAGGGCAGTATCGGCCAGACCTTTACGTGCACCGTGGGTGGAGATGAAGTACTCCAGTACGGAAAGCCCTTCTTTGAAGTTTGCCAGGATGGGGTTCTCGATGATCTCACCCGCAGATCCCTTGAGGGTTTTCTGTGGCTTGGCCATCAGACCACGCATACCACCGAGCTGACGAATCTGCTCTTTGGAACCACGTGCTCCGGAGTGGAACATCATGTAGATATTATTGAAGCCATCCTTGTCAGTCTCAAGCTGCTTCATCAGGGTCTCGGTCAGGGCGGAGTTGGTGTGCGTCCAGATGTCAATCACCTGGTTGTAGCGCTCATTCTCCGTGATCAGACCCATGTTATAGTTCATCAGAACCTCTTCAATCCGACCTTCAGCCTCGGCAATCAGGGTTTCTTTCTCTTCCGGGATGATTACCTCAGAAAGTGAGAAGGAAAGCCCTCCTTTAAAGGCCTCCTGGAATCCAAGATTCTTCAGGTCGTCGAGGAACTTAACGGTATCTACCAGCCCAACCTTCAGGAAGATGTTGGCAATTACCTTACGCATCGACTTCTTGGAAAGCAGCTGGTTTACGTATCCGGCATTTTTGGGAACGATTTTGTTGAACAGTACCCGTCCAACAGTCGTCTCAATGATTTCGGTTACAGGCTTACCTTCCTCATCAAATACGTACTGACGATTTTCTTCATCGTACTTGTGAATACGCACCTTGATGATGGCGTGCTTGGCTACCACTCCTTCATTGTAGGCAATCTCAACCTCTTCGGTACTACCAAAAATCAGTCCTTCCCCTTTATCATTGGGGCGACCTTTTGTCAGGTAATAAACTCCCAATACCATGTCCTGGGTGGGCAGGGTAATGGGCGACCCATTTGCTGGGTGAAGGATGTTATGCCCTGCCAGCATCAGCACCATGGCTTCCAGACAGGCTTCGTTGCTCAATGGAACGTGGACCGCCATCTGGTCACCGTCAAAGTCGGCGTTGAAACCAGTACATACCAATGGGTGCAGTCGAATTGCCTTACCTTCTACCAGTTTTGGCATAAAGGCCTGGATACCCAGACGGTGCAGGGTCGGAGCACGGTTCAGCATCACCGGATGGCCCTTGAGGACATTCTCGAGAATGTCCCAAATGACAGGGTCCCGGCGATCAACCAGCTTCTTGGCACTCTTAACGGTCTTCACGATGCCACGCTCGATCAGTTTCCTGATAACGAATGGCTTAAACAATTCTGCGGCCATTGACTTGGGCAGACCACACTCATGCAGTTTGAGGTGAGGACCAACCACAATTACAGAACGGCCGGAGTAGTCAACACGCTTACCAAGCAGGTTTTGACGGAAACGTCCCTGCTTACCTTTCAGCATGTCGGAAAGAGACTTCAGCGCTCGATTTGAGTCTGAGCGAACCGCATTTACTTTACGGGTATTGTCAAACAGAGAATCAACTGCTTCCTGGAGCATCCGCTTCTCATTACGGAGAATCACCTCAGGAGCCTTGATTTCAATCAGACGCTTTAGTCGATTGTTTCGAATGATGACCCTACGGTAGAGGTCATTCAGGTCAGATGTAGCAAAACGTCCCCCTTCCAGCGGTACGAGCGGGCGCAGTTCTGGTGGGATGACAGGTACAATGCGTACCACCATCCATTCGGGGCGATTCTCAATGCGGCGGTTAGCGGCACGGAACGCCTCAACCACCTTGAGTCGCTTCAATGCGTCGTTCTTACGCTGCTGGGAAGTCTCATTAGCAGCTTTCTGCCTCAGCTCATATGATAGTTCGTCCAGGGCAATGGTACCCAGGAGGGCTTCCAGTGCCTCGGCACCCATTTTGGCGACAAACTTTTGCTCGTCCTCATCGGGGAGCATCTGATTTTCCTTGGGCAGAGTCTCAAGGATATTGAGGTACTCTTCTTCGGTAAGGAAGTCCATGCGCTGTAGACCTTCCTTTTCCAGCACTCCCGGAGTAATAACTACGTAGCGCTCATAATAAATAATTTGATCCAGCTTCTTGGACGTAAGTCCCAGGAGATAGCCGATTTTGCTGGGTAGGGTACGGAAGTACCAGATATGAGCAACTGGAACCACCAACTGAATGTGTCCCATGCGCTCACGACGCACTTTCTTCTCAGTCACCTCAACACCACAGCGATCACAGATAATGCCTTTGTAGCGGATCCTCTTGTACTTACCACAATGACATTCGTAGTCCTTTACCGGGCCAAATATCCTCTCGCAAAACAAGCCATCCTTTTCGGGCTTGTAGGTACGATAGTTGATGGTCTCCGGCTTGAGTACCTCACCATGAGACCGGTTGAGGATGGCCTCGGGTGATGCAAGACTCACCGTAATCCGTTGAAAATCACTGGATATTTTGGTGTTCTTAACGATGGGCATGCTTTACCTCCTAATTTTTGATCCTAATGAAAGGAATGTATGGGAAAAAGCCACCTCTGCTTTTCCCGAACAGAGGTGGTGAAACGCGTTCTTGTTGGTTACTCCAACGTTACTTCAAGTGCCAGTCCCCGCAGCTCATGAATCAGTACGTTGAATGATTCAGGCACTCCAGGATTTGGCAATACGTCGCCTTTTACGATGGCTTCGTAAACTTTTGCCCGGCCGATCACATCGTCGGACTTGACGGTTAGCATCTCGCGCAGGATGTGAGCAGCCCCAAATGCTTCCAGGGCCCACACCTCCATCTCACCAAATCGCTGACCACCAAACTGTGCTTTACCACCTAGTGGCTGCTGGGTAATCAGTGAGTATGGGCCGATGGAACGAGCGTGCATCTTATCATCTACCAGGTGAATCAGCTTCAGCATGTAGATGATACCTACCGTAGTAGCCTCGCTGAAGTGCTCACCAGTCTGTCCGTTGATCAGTCTGGTCACCCCGTATTCGGGCAGCTCGGCTTTCTTCAACCAGTCATTTACCTCGTCGATGCTGGCACCGTCAAAAATTGGCGTCGCAAACTTAACTCCCAGCTTCTTACCCGCCCATGCGAGAATGGTCTCAAATACCTGTCCCAGGTTCATACGGGATGGTACCCCAAGCGGATTAAGTACGATGTCAACTGGAGTTCCATCGTCCAGGAATGGCATATCTTCAACAGGTACCACGCGGGATACAACCCCCTTGTTACCGTGACGCCCCGCCATCTTATCGCCAACACGCAGCTTTCGTTTCTTCACCACGAAAACTTTTGCCAGCTTCAGAATTCCGGAAGGAAGCTCATCACCTACCCGGATCTGGAACTCTTCGCGACGGAAGCGACCTTCTATGATGTCTACTTTCCGCTTATAGTTGCGGAACACCTTGCTGATGTTCTCATTGAGCTCATCATCGCCGGTCCAGCCACTAGGAATCAGGTCTGAGAAGTTCAATGCCTGAAGAGTCTTCTCGGTAAATTTCTTTCCGGAAGGAATCACCTCTTCGTTGAACTTGTTCTTGACGCCTTTTGACTTGGTATCCCCAAGCAGCGATAGCAACTTGGATACCATCTGGTCATGCATGTCCTTCAGCTGCTGCTGATAGGTTTCTTCCAGACTGGCAATCAGCTTTTTATCGCGGGCCTTTGCTTTGCTTTCCTTTTTCTCCTTGGAGAAGAGCATCTTGTCGATTACGACCCCCTTGATGGAGGGAGGCACTCTCAAAGAAGCATCTTTCACATCCCCTGCTTTATCACCGAAGATGGCACGCAGCAGCTTCTCTTCTGGAGTTGGGTCAGACTCTCCTTTAGGAGTAATCTTACCGATCAGGATATCACCGGGATTCACATCTGCTCCGACCCGGATCAGTCCATTGTCATCCAGGTGCTTGATGGCATCCTCACTCACGTTAGGGATCTCACGGGTAAGCTCTTCCTCACCTCGCTTTGTATCCCGCACCTGCATTTCAAACTCCTCAATGTGAATCGAGGTGTAAACGTCCTCGGCTACGACACGCTCAGATACTACAATAGCATCCTCAAAGTTATATCCCTGCCAGGGCATGAATGCTACCAGCAGGTTTTTCCCGAGTGCCAGTTCCCCATCTTCAGTTGAGTAACCTTCCGCAAGTACGGATGTGGTGTCAACCCTTTGTCCGACCTTCACCACTGGGCGAAGGTTAATAGTAGAATTCTGGTTGGTACGGACAAACTTGGGGATATCATAGGTGGTATCGGCGGTTTCAAAGTTAACCAGGTCTTCGATGGGAGTCCGGTCGTAGCGTACGACCACTTTACCACCGTCGACATAGATTACCTCTCCTGGTCCCTCCGCCATGATCATGGAGCGGGAGTCAACGGCCACCTTTTCTTCGATTCCGGTACCGACAATTGGTGCTTCTGGCTTGAGCAGAGGCACTGCCTGACGTTGCATGTTGGATCCCATCAGTGCACGGTTGGCATCGTCATTTTCCAGGAATGGAATCAAGGATGCCGCGACCGATACAATCTGGTTGGGGGCTACGTCCATGTAGGCAACATCATCGGGCTCAACCACAGGGAAGTCACCCATTTTACGGGCCTTGACCTTGGGATTGATGAAGTTCCCCTTATCGGTGATGGGTGCATTGGACTGGGCAATGATGACATTGTCCTCCTCCTCTGCACTCAGATAAAGAGCATCTGGCGAAATATTTCCTCCCTTCACCTCACGATAGGGCGTCTCAATGAAGCCCATGTCATTGATCTTGGCATAGGTACAGAGAGAAGAAATCAGGCCAATGTTTGGACCTTCCGGCGTCTCAATAGGACACAGGCGGCCATAGTGGGTATAGTGTACGTCACGAACCTCAAAACCTGCACGTTCACGAGAAAGACCACCAGGTCCCAAAGCCGAAACCCGTCGCTTGTGCGTCAGTTCAGAAAGTGGGTTAGTCTGATCCAGGAACTGGCTCAGCTGGTTGGTTCCGAAGAAGGAGTTGATGACACTGGAAAGGGTCCGTGCGTTGATCAGATCAGATGGGGTGAACACCTCATTGTCACGGATATTCATCCGCTCCCGGATGGTACGAGCCATACGAGCCAGGCCTACGCTAAATTGAGCGTAAAGCTGCTCTCCTACGGTCCTAACCCGACGATTAGAGAGGTGGTCAATATCATCTACGTGGATCTTGCTGTTTTGCAGTTCCACGAGATACTCGACGATTTTAATGATATCGTCCTTGGTAAGTACCTGAGAATCTTCCTCGTAGGTACCATGTAGCTTCTTGTTCAGACGGTAGCGTCCAACCTCACCCAAGTCATATCGCTTGTCGCTGAAGAAGAGCTTATCAATTACTCCACGGGCTGTTTCCTCGTCAGGTGGCTCAGCATTACGGAGCTGTCTGTAGATCAGATCTACGGCTTCACTCTGAGAGTTTGAGTTATCCTTCTGGAGTGTGTTGTAAATGATGGAATACTCGGCGGCGTTGGTTGAGTCGGAAACCAGAATCATGGAGGCGACACCTGAATCCAGGATTTGCTCCATATTATCCTTTTCGATAACGTGGTCACGCTCAAAAAGGACCTCGTTTCGGGTAATAGACACTACTTCACCCGTATCCTCATCAACAAAATCTTCTGTCCATGTACGGAGGATACGAGCTGCAAGCTTCCGTCCAACGGCCTTCTTGAGATTAGCCTTATTGACCTTAACCTCTTCGGCCAGTCCGAATATTTCCAGGATATCCTTGTCACTACCATATCCGATGGCACGCATCAGGGTAGTTACGGGGAATTTTTTCTTACGGTCGATGTAAGCATACATGACGTTGTTCACGTCAGTAGAAAACTCGATCCATGACCCCTTAAATGGAATGATCCGTGCAGAGTACAGGCGCGTTCCATTGGCGTGGAAAGACTGACCAAAAAATACACCCGGTGATCTGTGTAGCTGGGAAACTACAACGCGCTCAGCACCGTTGATGATAAAAGTACCATCAGCGGTCATGTAAGGGATATTACCAAGGTATACCTCTTGTGTCACCGGCTCGAAATCTTCATTTTCCGGGTCGGTACAGTACAGGAACAGCTTGGCTTTAAGCGCTACAGAATGGGTAAGACCCCGCGCTCTACACTCAGGAATTGAGTACCGAGGAGGGTCGATGTAATAGTCAAGAAATTCCAGGACAAAGTTTTCCCTAGCATCGCTAATGGGAAAATTTTCCTTAAAAACTTTATAAAGCCCTTCTTCCTTTCTTTTATCCGGAGGAGTATCAACCTGCATGAAATCCACGAAGGATCGAAGCTGAACTTCCAGGAAATCCGGATAATCGATCACTTTCTTGATTTTAGAGAAAGAGACGCGCTTGGATTTGGTATTGGCAGCCAATCGTTTATAGTTTTTGGGGTGAGTAACAAAGAAAAGAACAGGAGCTAGGTACGTCAGGAGTTACCGCGAGGCTCTGATATCCCTAAGAAAAATTAACGAAAATATTACGTTAAACATTATAAAAATGTTCAACTTATTTAGGGATATAGGTTAAAACCACAGGTATAGACATGGAGAAATAGACCTGATTGCAAAGCATCAGGTCTATTTACGGGGTAGAACCTCCGAAACCGAGTATGGTTATTCATTACTTCAGCTCTACCTCAGCACCAGCTTCTTCCAGTTGGTTTTTCAAATCTTCAGCTTCTTCTTTAGAAACGCCTTCTTTGATAGGAGCGGGAGCGCTATCTACCATAGCTTTTGCGTCCTTAAGACCTGCACCAGTGATGTTCTTTACGACCTTTACGACGTTAAGTTTCTTGGCACCTGCGCTCTTGAGGATAACATCAAATTCTGATTTTTCCTCAGCAGCAGCTTCGCCACCACCAGCAGCGGGACCAGCAACTGCAACAGCAGCAGCAGCAGGCTCGATGCCGTACTCTTCCTTAAGGATGTTAGCTAGCTCGTTAACTTCCTTCACGGTGAGGTTTACCAGCTGCTCAGCAAATTCTTTTAGATCTGCCATGATAATATCTTGATTAGAGGGTAATTCTTAGATTGAGAAAAAGGTGATAAAAAATTAAGATTCTTCGCGCTCGCCCAAAGTCTGCAGGATTCCCGCAAGTTTTCCGCCACCTGACTGGAGAGCAGAAACAACGGTCTTGGCAGGGCTTTGTAGCAGTGCAACAACTTCCGCGATAAGCTCTTCCTTGGACTTGAGTGATGCAAGTGCATCCAACTGCTCAGCACCGGTAAACACGGATGTTTCGATGATCGCAGCCTTAAGGGTAGGCTTATCAAATTCCTTACGGAAGTCTTTCAATAGCTTAGCGGGGACACTCGGATTTTCTGCTGAAGCAAAGAATACAAATGAAGGTTGCTTAAGATGCTCATGAACTGGAGTGAAATCTCCCTCCATCTGATCCAGCAATTTGCGGATCAGGGTATTCTTGATCATCCGAACCTGAATATTCGCTTCAAAGCATCGACGACGCAGGGTGTTAACCTGCTCTACATTCATCTGTCCGGTATCCGTAATGTAGAAGTTAGGAAATTCCTTAACGGTTTCCGTTAACTCCTGAACAAGTTGGATTTTCTCTTCCTTAGTCATTTCACGTTAGATTCCTGGTACAGATGATTTCTCGATCTTAATTCCGGGGCCCATGGTACTAGACAGGTAGATCGACTTGAAGTACACACCTTTTGCCGCGGAGGGCTTCAGGCGGTTGAGGGTCTGAATAAGCTCCTGAGCATTGTCTTTCAACTGCTCTGCGGAGAAGCTCTTCTTTCCTACAGCCACGTGTACAATTCCGGCTTTATCAACACGGAAGTCAATTTTACCAGCTTTTACCTCCTTTACTGCCTGGGCTACATCAGGGGTCACAGTGCCACTCTTGGGGTTGGGCATCAGGCCACGAGGACCCAAAACCCGTCCAAGGCGACCAACCTTTGGCATCACATCAGGCGAACAAACGACAACATCAATGTCAGTCCATCCACCCTGGATCTTGGTGATGTATTCATCCAGGCCAACGTAATCCGCTCCGGCGGCCTTGGCGGCCTCCTCTTTGTCAGGGGTAGTCAGTACCAGCACACGTACAGTTTTACCTGTACCATGTGGCAGGGTGGCAACGCCACGAACCATCTGATTTGCCTGACGGGGATCTACTCCCAAGCGGACGTGCAGTTCCACAGACTCGTCAAACTTTGCAAAAGTTGCCTTTTTCAACAGTTCACAAGCCTCGGATAAGTCATATGCCTTTTCAGCGTCAACCATCTCGCGTCCTTTAACCGTGTTTTTACCCGGTTTGCGAGTGTGATTGCGCTTTGGCCGTTTCTTAGTATCTGCAGTACTCATTTTTTCGTTCTGCTAAATTGTTAAGCTTGCTCCCAAGGGGGTGTACCAGCAACCGTGATCCCCATGCTTCGAGCAGTTCCTGCTACCATCTTCATGGCAGAGTCAACTGTAAAGCAGTTAAGATCAGGCATTTTGGTCTCAGCGATAGACTTGACATCATCCCAGGAAACTTCGGCGACCTTGTTTCGGTTTGGTTCCGCAGAACCACTCTTCAACTTGGCTGCCTGAAGAAGCAGAACCGGTGCAGGTGGAGTTTTGATGATAAAGTCAAAAGACTTATCACCATATACCGTAATGATTACCGGCAACACCTGCCCTTGCTTATCCTGAGTCTGTGCGTTGAAACGCTTACAGAACTCCATGATATTCAAGCCCTTTGCACCCAGAGCAGGACCAATCGGCGGAGCCGGATTGGCTTGTCCCCCTTTTACCTGGAGCTTGACATAACCACTGATTTTCTTAGCCATCGCTATAGTTGGTTATAAAAAAGAAAGGGCATTAGCCGCGGTCATCAGGTGGGAAGCGTATGAAAAAGGGTGATTGAGGAGCCCTTAATCAACTACTAACGACGCAACTAACTAATTAAAACTCTTTTTCGACTTGTAAGTAGTTCAACTCCACTGGCGTATTACGTCCAAAGATTTTCACTACTACTTTCAATTTCTTGCGGTCTTCGTACACTTCGTCGACGATTCCGGTAAACCCGTTGAATGGACCAGCCATCACTTTTACAGGTTCTCCCTTGATGAACGGTTCTTCCGGCATTTCGCCTTTCTCATTCATCTCGTCAACCTTGCCGAGGATCTTATTCACCTCTGATTCTCTCAAAGGCACAGGATCTCCTCCCTTGGACTCTGACAGGAACCCGATAACATTAGGAATGTCCCTCATCATAGGGACCAGCTCCGGGATCATCTCACACTCGACCAGGATATAACCAGGCAGGAAACTACGCTCACGGAGTTTTTTCTTTCCGTTGCGCATTTCAAATACTTTCTCAGTAGGGATGAGCACCTGGGAAATATAATTTCCCATCTCGGCTTGAGCGAAATCACTCTCGAGATACTCTTTTACTTTTTTTTCCTTACCGCTGATCGCACGTATTACGTACCAATCCTTGGCCATCACACACCTCCTAAGCCTAATTGATTAAAATAGAGAATAAAGACCTCCCATTGAAGTCTGGAAAACCAGATCCATGAGACCTATCATCAAAGCGATGATGATAGAAGCTACCAGTACGGTGATGGTGCTGCTTTGCAGCTCTTCCAGACTTGGCCACTGAACCTTGTACAGGAGTTCTTCGGTGTACTCGCTAAAGCGAGCCCTCAGCTTTTCCATAAGACCTTTTTGTTGCACGGGCGGAAGGACTCGAACCCTCAGCCTACGGTTTTGGAGACCGTCGCTCTACCAGTTGAGCTACGCCCGTTTGTTATTGACGTAGAACGTCGCTAACAAAAATGAAAAATTGGGTCTCCCCTCAGTAGAGGAGACCCTTGATTTATGATTGATTACTCAACGATCTCAGTTACCTGACCTGCACCGATGGTACGGCCACCTTCACGAATCGCGAAGCGAAGACCTTTCTCCATAGCTACAGGATAGATCAGCTCAACCTCGATGGTTACGTTATCACCAGGCATTACCATGTCAACTCCTTCAGGAAGAGAAACAACACCGGTAACGTCAGTGGTACGGAAGTAGAACTGAGGACGGTAGTTGGTGAAGAATGGAGTGTGACGACCACCTTCATCCTTGCTCAGTACGTAAACCTCACCTTTAAACTTGGTGTGAGGAGTAACTGAACCAGGCTTGATGATTACCATACCACGCTTGATCTTCTCCTTTTCAATACCACGAAGAAGCAGACCTACGTTGTCTCCAGCTTCCCCAGTACTCAGGATCTTACGGAACATCTCCACACCAGTGATGGTAGAAGTCATTTTGTCACCGTCAGCCTGCATACCGATGATATCAACAGACTCACCAGAGTTGATCACACCACGCTCGATACGACCAGTGGCTACAGTACCACGACCTGTGATAGAGAACACGTCCTCTACAGGCATCAGGAATGGCTTATCCTTCTCACGAACAGGCTCGGGAACCCACTCGTCAACGGCAGCCATCAGCTCGATGATCTTCTCTTCCCACTGAGGCTGTCCGTCAAGACCACCCAGTGCAGAACCCTGAACTACAGGACCGTCCTCAGGGAAGTCATAAGTAGCCAGCAGATCGCGGATCTCCATTTCAACAAGCTCCAACAGCTCTTCATCATCCACAAGGTCAACCTTGTTCATGAAGACAACGATGGCAGGTACACCTACCTGACGGGCAAGCAGGATGTGCTCACGAGTCTGAGGCATAGGACCATCAGTAGAAGCTACAACCAGAATAGCACCGTCCATCTGAGCAGCACCAGTAATCATGTTCTTCACGTAGTCGGCGTGACCTGGACAGTCAACGTGCGCGTAGTGACGATTTTCAGTTTCGTACTCTACGTGAGAAGTGTTAATGGTGATACCACGCTCTTTTTCCTCAGGAGCGTTGTCGATAGATGCGAAATCACGCAGCTCTGCATTACCAGCTTTTGCCAGCACGGTAGTGATCGCAGCGGTAAGGGTGGTTTTGCCGTGGTCAACGTGACCGATAGTACCAATGTTTACGTGTGGTTTGGTACGTTGAAATTCTGCCTTTGCCATCTTAAGAGTTTGTTTCTTAGTCTTTTGCGAGAGAAATCAGAGAAAACAAACGGATAAAAAAGAAGAGCCAATGACCGGACTTGAACCGGTGACCCCTTCCTTACCATGGAAGTGCTCTACCAGCTGAGCTACATTGGCTTCTTTTCTCCAAAATTGAGCGGGAGACGAGATTCGAACCCGCGACCCTCAGCTTGGAAGGCTGATGCTCTACCAACTGAGCTACTCCCGCTTATATAAAATATCAATACAAAAGAACGTACAATGTTGGTGTGGGGAGAGCAGGATTCGAACCTACGAAGGCTAAGCCAACAGATTTACAGTCTGCCCCGTTTGACCGCTTCGGTATCTCCCCAAATTAACAGTTAAGCTCCTCCTCAATCCTTCGCTCAAAAGTTCGGCAAATATCGAACTTATTGCTTAATCTGTCAACATTTCTTCAAAAATCTTTCCCTTTCAGGAAGAGCCGGTGGACGGATTCGAACCGCCGACCCGCTGATTACAAATCAGCTGCTCTGGCCAACTGAGCTACACCGGCCTGCTTTTTTCAAAAGTCCTGCAAAAGTAGGAGTTATTTTCCGAACGAACAACCCCCGAGCCCTTGCAAAACCAAGCAAATTATATTTTTGGCTTTAGCTCCTTGATACGAGCCTGCTTTCCGATCTTATCACGCAGATAGAACAGACGTGCACGACGAACGCGTCCACGGCGGATCACATCTACACGATCGATCGTAGGGGAATGCACTGGGAAGATCCGCTCTACCCCGATTCCACCAGAAATCTTGCGTACAGTGAATGTCTCAGTTGCTCCACGTCCACGACGCTGAAGACAAACGCCTTTAAACGCCTGCACACGCTCTTTATCTCCTTCCGCAATGCGGACAAAAACTTCTACAGTATCGCCAGCCTTAAATTCAGGCACCTCATCACGGAGGTTACTTGCCTCAACTAGCCTAATCAGATCTTCCATTACTATCTCCTGATTTAGATGGAACGCAAAATTAAGCCAAGATTGTGGGTTTGCCAAATAATGCTCCAAACTTTTCCCTCAAATTTCAGAAGTTTTTCCTCACCTGGAGCAAAGCCCGTTGCAAAGGGGTAGTTAGCAGAGTTTTTCAAGGGGCCAGAGCCTAAAAACTACTCCCAAATGACCTTGTGAGCGCTAGTATAGGTGTCAAAGTTCGCGCGGTCAAGAATCTTTCCTTCACGGGAAATCACCATTACATTAAAGCCTCTGGTCCGGCGAAGATACATCCTGCCATCCAGGCTGATGGTACTCAACCAGCCTTTGCCATGGCCACTCGATTCAATATGCAAATCTACGGGCCAGTGGAGTCCATTAAGAGAGTCGCCCTCACAAAGGTCATAATAGAGCTTATGGTCATTGCCTACTGCCTGTGCCAGGACTTCTCCGCTTCGCATGATTCCCCAATAGGATCCCCGGAACTTTAGCTGGTTTATGGCTACTCCTGTTTCTTCCAAATACGCTCTATTAAAAGGTCCCAACTGGTAAGTCCCTTCATCGTGAACCATCAGAATGACGAATACGTCCTGATCTTCATACATTTTCAGGTATTGAGACAGCGATTGAAAACGGGGCTTCCCTGCCTGGGTACCTCTTAGTTCCTCAAGGTGGCTGATAAGCTCAGGCCGACTTCCTGCGCCAGCAAACAGGAGATACCCATTAAATAACGCCGGAACCGTCCCTTCCTGCTCAAAAACCGGCTTGAGATCGGGAGCTTGCTCGGGAAGCATCATATAAAGATGATTGGGGTGCACCGTTCCCTCGCGGAAGTCCTGGGCAATCCTCGCATAATAAGCGTCAGTCTCAGCACTTGATGCCCGGGCAACGTACCCCATGGTAATGGGTTTATTGAGCCGACGAGCGAGATCTGCCAGATACGGCGGGCGCGGATCCCCCCCATAGTATATGTGAAAAGGAGGATATACGATAATGGCGTCAGAAGCTTCGAAAGCCTTTTCCCAGACCGGGTAATCCATAACCTCGCTGGGGGCGGGCCTTTCCCTCAGTTGGGCGGAACGGATCAATGGCCTGATATCCAGCAGTTGAACTCCCACAATACCCCATAATATCAGCCCAAGCACCCACTTTGGCAGCCGAACTCTGCTCCAGGTCACCAGCAGTGCGGATACCAGCAGGTACCAGGGCACCCAGATGAACCGCCCCGTCGAACGAAAAGTATGGAGGATATCCATTTCACGGACATTGGCCATATAACTGGCAACCATCCAGTTCCCGAATGAGATGCGGGGACTGAGAGCAAAAAAGCCCATCAGGATGCCCATGATCAGCAAGGCCATCCATCGCGACCGGAATCGAGGCAAAGAAGCAGGCTTCCAACCGGGGATAAACCTGATGATGGCGGTTAGCACAGCGAGGATGATTCCGCCCAGCCCCAGGTAAGCATAGCCCTCATACTGCATGTGTCCCCATGGAAGAGAAGGCAGCAGGCCCGGAGTTTCTCCCGGATTCACAAGCGCATTGAGGTTAGCGGAGTATTCTCCAAGCCCACTGCTGACTGTCTGCTCCTGCGAAAGCTCAAAATACCCTATCAACCACCAACTGATCAGGGTGATGATGGGAAAAGCCAGACTCATACCCAACGAGCTGAGTCGCTGCCGCCAGTTTGTTCCAATAACGATTTCCCGAATCCATCCCGCCATGACCACCCCGAGCACCATGGTAGCCAGATAGGGATGTATCCATGCTATCAGCAAGGTTATCAGCAACTGCCATCCATAGACCTGCCTTACTTCTCCTCTTGTTTGCCGATTATAGAGATAAATCGCCGCCAGTATGAAAAAGTGAGCGTCCAGAGCCGGATGCATGGTGCGGTGTATCCAGATGGGTGAAATTCCGATCAATAAGGTGGCAGGGATTCGCAGCCACAGTGAGGTGAGATTCAGGCTACCCAACAGTCTCCACCCCAGCACCATTTGCAGCCAGAGACAGACAAGTAGCCACCAACCCAGGTATTGAAAATCAGTCGGTAGCCAGGGATCAAATAGTTTGAAGGCTATTGCCAACAGGGGAATGCTATCGGTATAGCCCACATTGGTGCCTACCGGGTAGAAATAATCCGGCACATTTCCCAGGGGAAGGGTCCACTCGGCATTTCGAAAAAAGGCCCACCCCAGGTAGTGGGTATTCAAATCACCGTTGAAAAGCTGATGGGGCTCATCGAATCGAAGAAGGTGCCAGCCCGGGACATAATAATAGACCCCCAGAGCGATCCCAAAAAACAGCGCCCCAGCCAGCAGTGATTTCCACCAGTCACTATTTTTCATTTGGGTATGCTATAGAAAAGGTCGAAAGCCCAGGAAGATGTATCCCTGACCTGCGAAAAAATGCTCCAACCCGATAGTCAGTCCACAACCACCCGGTAACTGTTCGGGTAGTTCCCGGACCACCCTCCCACTGCCCTACCCCGGAAGGTTCTGGGCGGTGCAGGCCGGTTTTCTCCATCAATACCTGTATGATACGAGGAGGAAGCAGGGATGAGAAAAAGTATCCATTCTGTTCACGACGCATGCCAGCCCTGCCCAGGGCATTTTTCAGAGACCGACGGGTATAGCGCCGATAGTGAATCAGAAAATGGTCGTGGGCACAGAATAGGCTCTGATAGGCTGGAACCGTGATGACAAAAGCCGTTTGTTCTGTGATTTGTGGGAAGGTTTTGAGCCATTTCAGGAATTCGACCTCGTCTTCAATGTGCTCAATGACGTCCAGCAGCAGGACTACGTCCACGGGTTTGTCGCCCAGGTGTCCGGCTGCCTGCTCCATCGAGGTAAAAAGTTTGAGTGGCTGTGTACCAGAAGCCTGAAATTGTTCAATCTGCCCTGGCTCCAGCGCGATGTCTACTCCTACATATTGATGATGAGGGAAGCTTTCACTGATCTGATGGACTAGCCAGGCATCTCCACATCCCATGTCCAGCACCACCTGTTCCTTCCTTTCCCTGAGTGCGAGGTACCTGGTCAGCATGTTTTGTACTACCTGCTGACGGGCCAGTTCCCAGGGATGGCGTTTCACCTCATTAGCGCTACTGGTAAAGCTCGCTTCGCGTAAGTCCATATTGATACACCCCTTTTCGGTGATTGAGCCAGACCTGCCCCAGCTCTCTTAAGGTAGAAAAATAGTGATGAGGGCGCACCTTACTCCCTTCGGCATTGACCCACCTGACGGGAACTTCTTTAAGGGAAAGTCCCATATGCTGTGCGATGGAAAGCACTTCGAAGTCAAACCCAAAACCCTCAAGTCTTTGCTGCCGAAAAATATGGCGTGCAGCCTCGCCTTCAAACAGTTTGAATCCACACTGGGTATCGACGATCCCCGGTACGACAGTCTGGATGAGTTTATTCCCCATTTTCCCCAGAAACACTCTGTACCAATGATTATTGACCTGAGATGACTGCAAACCACGTGAGCCGACCACGACTTCGTGATCACCATGATGCGCCCACAGGTCATCAAAGCAGTGAATGGGGGTGGAAAGGTCTGCATCACTGAGCAAAACATACCGACCTTTGCTTGCCAGCATGCCTTCACGGACAGCGTAGCCTTTCCCTCGATTCCCAGAATAGGAAATGACCCTAACCGTGGGAATCCCAAGGGCATGTACACTTGCTATGGTACCGTCAGTGCTCCCATCATCTACCACGATAATCTCGTGATGCCTCCCTGAGAAATAATCATGTATAGCCCGAAGGGTCCGCGAGATGCGGTTTTCTTCATTGTAGGCTGGTATGACGACGGTTAACTCCAACTTGGCTAGGATAATGGATGCAAATATCACTATTTTTTCCTGGCTAGCCTAACTCTCAGGATCGTCCAGGAGGTCGGGTCGTAGGCGACGGGTCTTCTCCAGGGCCTGCTCTTCATGCCATTCCGCAATTTTTTTGGCATGGCCGGAGCGTAGCACCTCCGGAACTTCCAGCCCTTCAAATTCTGCGGGGCGGGTATAAAGAGGTGCTTCCAGCAGCCCATCCTGAAATGAATCTGTCAGCGCAGAGGTCTCATCTCCCAACACTCCCGGCAGCAATCGACCGATCGCGTCTGTCAGCACCATCGCTGGCAATTCTCCTCCTGATAGCACAAAATCTCCAATGGAAATATCGCGGGTAATAAAGAGGTCCCGAGCCCTTTGGTCCAGCCCCTTATAATGCCCAGCCAGTAGGATCAGGTTCTCATGGAGTGAAAGCTCATTGGCGATGCCCTGCGTAAGCCGCTCTCCGTCGGGCGTCATATAAATGACTTCCTGGTACTCCCGATCGGCCTGCAATCCACGGATACAGTTGGCAACCGGTTCTACCCGTAGTACCATCCCTGCTCCTCCACCAAAAGGGTAATCGTCTATTTGCCCATGACGATTGATCGCATAGTCTCGCAGATCATGAACTACGACTTCCAAAAAACCACCGTCCCTCGCCCGCTGGAGAATGCTATGGGATAGCGGGCTGTCCATCAGGCGAGGAACGCAGGAAATAATGTCTATGCGCATACTATCGCTTCTTCTCCAGTTCTGGATATTCCCGAAGGATCTGAATCGGGCGCTTCATGCTCTCTTCCAGCGAAATAAAGGTCTCTGTCCGCTGGATTCCCTCGATGGGCTGCACCTTGTCGTTGAGAATAGAGCGCAACTCTCGGGTATTGCGGCTGATGATTTTCAGAAAAATCCCATAGCGCCCTGTGGTGTAGTGGATCTCAGTGATTTCCGGAATCTCCTCTAGCTGCTTCACAATCCGGTTATAAAGAGAGCCTTTCTCGAGGAACATCCCTACGAATGCGCAGATGTCATACCCAAGTGAGCTGGCATCTACTTCCAGATGAGAGCCTGTCACAACATCCATCGCGATGAGTTTTTTCATCCTTACGTGCACCGTTCCACCGGATACGTCAAGCCTTTTGGCTATTTCAGTATAGGGAATCTGGGCATCTGCCATCAACATGGAAAGTATCTGGAGGTCTAGTTTATCAATTTCTGAATTTGCGGCCATTTTCTGAGTCGTTTTTTCGAATATCCTTAAAAAAAGCGAGAATAATTGCCAGATTTAGGAATTTTTATAAAAAACTTTATAATATTTTTATTTTTCCTACCACTAGCATACATTTGTATCAACAGTTCGAGGGAAACATTGCAAATCTGATTGTTCTTTAAAATTCCCTCTTTATTCTGTAGGGTGATGAAACTGGCAGCCATGCCCTCTGGTCTCGGGGGTGAGGGGTCGGGAAAAATCCAGAGCAATCTGGACTAACCACCTCGTGAAGGTTCGAATCCTTCCCCTACAGCTTTCAAAGGGTCTTTTCTCATATGAGAAAAGACCCTATTTTTTGTTACTGAGCCTCATGCCACCTTCTCTGAAGGGTTTTCAGTTCCTGCTCCAGGCGCTTGACGGTTTCTTCAAGATCAGAAGTGTCAGAGGATCCTGTTGCTCGCGGTTCCAATGCAGCTAATCCACGAGTGGAAGACTCTTCTTTCAACTCTGCCAGTTGTCCTTCCAGCTCCTTGGATCTTTGCTGAAACTGCAAGGCACTGCTCATATCGTTGGTCTGGCCATTTCGCCAGTCTATTCTCAATTGGAAAATCTGTGCCGGCAGGGCGATCAGAGCTTTCACCAGTTTCAAAGGCAACTCAATCGCTGCCATGGCGGTGCTGGGCTTTTTTACCTGTATGCTCACCGGATACCCGGCCTGATCGCACTCCATGCTAAACTCGGTCTTTACCCAGGCAGCCTGAGGAATCTCGATAAACTCCAATAAATTAGGATGAGGCAGACGGAGGGTATGCGAAAGCTGGGTTTCTCCTTCGTTCAATGCGATACGCGCTGTCCCCATGGGCTTGCAGTAAACACCCGGATGTGAGGTCCCCCTTTCTGCAACTGCCCCGGACCTTTCCTCGCGACTTTCCAGCATCTCAGCGGAGAGGCTGAGAGTTTCCGAAACGGTTTGGAGATGCGTGTTAATCCGGCCCAACTCGACCTTATCAAATGGATCAACATCGCCCTGAAAGATGATTCGGGCATCAGCAGACGGCAGGCTCCCTCTTGTTCTCATCGAAGGGAAACCAGCGGCGGCTTTAGCCACTTCAGCTCCTAGCTCAATCAGTTTTCCGATGAATTCATCGCGCTGATCGTCGATCAGGGTATGCACCTTCTTCAGAAATCCCTGGGGATGAAACTGAACGGTGATGTCATCGTTGCTGAACGCGCTGGGATTGTAGGTCAGGTAATACTGATGGGCAGGATCCGGAACGAGCTTCACTTCTCCTAGTTCCATGTGAAAGCCAATGCCCTGATCTGTCTCCTGTTTATAAATGGTTATGGGCACAATTCCCTTTGGCAGACAATAACCGTGAAGGTTACCTTTTGAAGGGGATGCATGTGACGCCAATGGGTTACGAGCCATAGATTAACTGGTTCTTTAAATTATCGCATGAAATTATGAAAAATTTAAAATACCCTACACCTTTTTTCGATTCATATTTCTACAAAAGCTAAAAAAAGAGTGATTTCACGTCAATCCTACACTTATTATTCACCCATACCAGCTCAGGCAATTTGCACAAATCACTCAAAACCAACAACTTATATACAAACCCCTATATCGACGGCAAATTCTGGAGTTATCCGCTTCCCTGAAGGAGTATTTTGCAAATTTTATAATTCGCACAGCACCTCTCATACAGGGCGAACTCTTTTGATCTTTTATTGAAATTCAAATTCCCGGCTATCTGCCTCGAAATATGGGAGGGCTCAGCAGCAGCACTTTGAACTACGAACTACTGACCACGTTGAGCGCCGCGAAATCCCGTGAAGCGGGAAACTTCGAACTTATTCCGCATACCCTCTACCCGTTCTTTTCTGTCAAGGTGCTTACAGGATACAGGCAAGGAAATGTGATTTTCTCCCAAAACTTTTAGCCCTCCTTCTATCCTGGACATGAAAAGGCTTTCGGTAATCCGATATATAGGGCGTAATATGGCAGCTCCTGAATGGTCGTAAATATCAATCCATGAAACCTGCACCAAAACGTATTCTATGGGGCCTGGCTGGCATTAGCTTCGTTGCAGGATTATGCTTTCTTGCTTCGCTGGTATGGCACTTTTATTTCCTGCTTCCAAATAGCGATCAGGTATTTCGCTGGCGGCATAATTACTTCTCCCACCTGGAGATGTACACCGATCAATATGGCTATAACCATACTGAATCCATTGCGGTGGCCATCAGTTCAGCGCCTGAAGGGCCTGTTGATCTACTGCTGTACGATGTGTTGAGAGAAGACACACTCTGGCGGGATCAGGTGCAGGCCCGCTTTCAACCGGTATCAAATCAGGTATCTATCCATGGAACGAAGTGGGATCAGGAAACCATTTTGCCATGGAAAAACATTCCACCGGGATGGTACGTCCTGGAAGCACGAAATGAGACTTTCTCCCGACGCACCAGTGTCTTTCTTCAACCTGATTCGGGTAAGGTTACCCATCAGGTCGCCCTCCTTCTCTCTACCCATACGTGGAATGCCTACAACTATTGGGGAGGCCACTCCATATATACGCATCAAAACCATACCCCTACAGTCAGTTTTCAGCGGCCTCAGTTGCTAGCCGATCCCTATCTGGAAAATACCTTCGCCCACCATCAACTTTATTATCAGGGCGCCAATAAGGACCGAAATCTGGCGGAGCTACTGAACAATGCGGGAATCGGCTATGATGTGTACAGCATGATGGACCTGGAACGGGGGGATCCCCGCCTGCAGGATTATCAGGTGATGGTGATGGCCACTCACAGCGAGTACTGGAGTGACCATATGCTGGATCACCTCAATGCATTACTTGATTCTGGCACTTCGCTTATTTGCCTGGCGGGCAATGTAGCGGCCTTTCGTACGACATATGACACCACAAAGCAGACCATGACGGTCTTTCGAGATCCCGGGGAACTATGGCAGACTCTGGATACCGTTGGCAGGCGCCCCTTTGGGCAGCAGGCAGCATTCCTGGGTTTTCATACCTATGCTCCCTATCAGGTGCGCGATACCAGCTGGCTGCTATCTGGCACTCATTTGCGGCCAGGAGATCTGCTGGGTGAAAAAAGTGAGACTTACGACTATACCTATATGTACATCAGTTTGTGGGACAATGTCAAAGGGCTCCTGAATCGGGGAAAACCGGGAGCCGCCTCGGGGTTAGAGGTTGATGTCCCTTACGAAGGTACACCTGAGAACTGGGTGCAGGTAGCTCACGCCCTCAATCCTGCCATAGAAGGAGTCGGGCAGGTCTATCCGGACCCTACTGTAGAGTGGGATGGCGCATCCGGCCCAGACCTGGGGTACTACTGGCATCCGGGAGGTGGATTGGTGTTGAGTGTGGGCAGTATGGCGTTTACCGGTGCACTACCCTACGATGCCAATCTCAGAAAACTTGTCCTCAATGCGATTGACAAAGGGATAAACCATTGAGTCCACTGGTTTGAACTTTGCCTTTCTTCTGCGAACTTGAAGAAAAGTCCTCTCCATGGAAGAACTGACCCCCTATCTCAAAGACTTTCCCCAGGAGTTACGCGATGCACTGGAAGAAACGGCCACGCTACGCTCATTTGAAGCGGGGCAGGAAATTCTCAGAGAAGGCCAGTACGTCCAGGTGGTGCCACTCGTATTGAAGGGGGTTGTCAAAGTGTACATGAGACAGGGAGAAAAAGAATTACTCCTATACTACATCCATCAAAGAGAAAGCTGTGTGATGTCTCTCTCTGCAGGACTATGGCAAACTCCCAGCAAAGTATTTGCCCTGGCTGAGCAGGACTCAGAGATTCTGCTGCTTCCGGTTGATGTCCTGCGTCCATGGCTGCAAAAATACCCCTATTTGCAGGAGCTTTTCTTCCAGCAGTTTAACCAGAGGTATGAGGACCTGCTCCAAACTCTCTCAGGGGTGCTTTTTGACCAGATGGATCAACGGGTCTATGACTATCTGATCAGGAAGGCAGAGGTAAGCGGGCAGGGAGTGCTAAACATCAAGCACCATGAAATTGCACATGACCTGGGCACCGCCCGAGAGGTGATCAGCCGTGTGCTCAAACGGCTGGAGGGTGAAGGGAAAGTAAAAGCTTCACATGGCAAAATCGAAATAATCGAGCAGATGTGATCCAGGTCACAGACTGAGAATTTTTCGTCTTTTACCTTTGAGATATAACATGATTCTCTGGGGAGAATTGTCGAGCATCCAGCCTCCCTACATATCAACCTCATCTTTTATCAATCTCAAAGTTTAGTATCATGAAGAAGAACATGGGAAACGTTGACCGCATCGTTCGCCTGCTTATCGTGGCAGTTATCGCGGTGTTGTATTTCACTAATGTCATCAGCGGCACCCTGGCCCTGATTCTGGGTATCGTGGCAGTAATCTTCGCCCTCACCAGCGTAGTTTCCTTCTGCCCGCTTTATACCATTTTCGGCCTGCGTACTCGCCCCAAGTCTGAGTAGGAAAAGAATAGGCAGAATCGAGCTCATGGCTCTATTTCACTGGCTATCTCAATCCCTCGCTACTTAGAGGCTGTTTAGATTTTTCCTTATCGGCCCAAACTGGTCTTTTTGCGCCCTGTCTGCGTCAATTTTCCTCAAAATAGCTCGCTATTTCTCGAAAAATTTCCTTGTCAGACCCCAAAAATCCTGCGTTTGGCCTCGAAACACCAAAACCAAAACAGCCTCTTAAAGAATTGAGAGCCCCTGATTATCAGGAGGCTCTTTTTGATTTGGGTCGGAGGAAGCGGCGCAAATGCCCTCGGCATATTCCCCATTTCCCAATGCCCGCGACCTGATACCCTGGCCTATCTGACCAGGTTTGCGATGGGGTATCGGGATGCGTAGCTTTGGAGTCTTTCAATTTGCCATGCAAAAATTCATCCTCCCAGAATCTCTAGAAACCTATATCGAAGACATCAGTTCCGGAGAGCCGGAGCTGCTTCAAAGGCTCAACCGGGAAACCCACTTAAAGGTCCTGTATCCCCGCATGCTGTCAGGGCCGGTACAGGGGAGATTTCTTTCGATGCTGACCAAAATGCTTGCTCCCAAGCGCATACTGGAAGTAGGGACTTTCACTGGATATTCTGCCCTCTGCATGGGGGAGGGGCTACCAGAAGAGGGTGTAATTGACAGCATTGAGTTGATCGCCGAACGAGAGTGGTTAATTCGTAAATACCTCGAGCAAGCCCGGATAGAAGATCGGGTCAACCTGCTATTTGGTCGTGCCCTAGACATCATACCGGAGTTGGAGGGTCCCTATGAGTTGGTATTCCTCGATGCCGATAAAGCCAATTACAGCACCTACTATGAGCTGATCCTTCCCAAAATGCCGTCTGGAGGAATTTTAGTGGCCGATAACGTCCTATGGGACGGAAAGGTAGTCGATCCAAATGTTCAGGATAAAGAAACCAATGGTATCCGGAACTTTAATCAGCTCGTACGTAATGATAACCGAGTCGAACAAGTGCTATTACCACTTCGAGACGGGATGCTGATGGTCAGAAAAGTATAGTTCAAAGGAAAAACCTTACACCCTTTGCGTACTACCACCGCCCTTTTCGACAGACAAAATGGCTTCGTTTGGTTATATTGTATTAAACAAACTCAGACCCATGCAAATACGGAAAATCCACCTCACCTGGACATGGCTACTCATATTGGTAGTATTCCCGTCCATCCTGCCTGCCCAGCGGGTTCCCTATCAGATGGACTACTGTGGCATCAGGCTGACATTTACAGATGATGCGCGCCAGAAGCTTAATGAACTTGTCACTCAGTTGACGGCCAGCCCGCGCTACTTCAACCAGATGGTGCGCCGGGCCCAGCTTTACATGCCATACATTGAAGAGGCCTTGTACTCTGAAAATGTCCCGGAAGACCTGAAATACCTGGCTATCCAGGAAAGTGGACTACAACCTTCGGTTGTATCGTCCTCTCAAGCAGTAGGATTCTGGCAATTCAAAGAAGGTACAGGGGTCGATATGGGCCTGCAGATTGATGGAGATATCGACCTGCGTCGGCACATATTTCAATCTTCTCTGGCAGCTGGACGGTATTTCAACCGGACAAATGGCGACTTTAACAATTGGCTTTACGCCGTCATTGCCCATTACGAAGGCCCGACTGGTGCAGTCGAGTACACAGAAGCAAAATATTATGGGCAGAAGGCGATGACCATCTCTGCCGACTTTCACTGGTATGCCCTCAAGGCCATCGCACACAAGCTCGCCTATGAACCGGCTCTCAACCAGGAACCCCAGCTGGATGAATACCTTGCGCCATATAGTACAGAGGGGGAGACCTCCGTTCGGAACCTGGCTGAACTTCATGGTTTAACTGAGGAAGAATTCAAGAAATATAACCCATGGATTCTGGATCGACGCAAACTACCCAGAACCCAGCT
Source organism: uncultured Bacteroidia bacterium (assembly GCA_964343195.1). Lineage (GTDB taxonomy): Bacteria > Bacteroidota > Bacteroidia > J057 > J057 > CAYVAP01. The sequence goes on from CAYFIR010000008.1 coordinate 64,312, forward strand.
TGCTTATACCTATTATGTTCCCATCGAGGCACACCAATTTGCTGGACATGTGCCTGACCCAGTTTTGCATCCACCCATGGCCCCTTCTCCGCCAATTGCAACCGAAGAAGGTCCAGAACTCACCCCCTCACCTCAGGAGCCCTCCTATCCCAATATCCCAATCACAGATCTGGGTAAGGAGGAAGAACAGGTAGCAGAGACGAATCCCACTCCAAAGCCAGAGTCCGGGTCTGAACCAGAGCCTCAGCCTCGCCCTCAGAATCCTCCAGTTTATAACAGCCCACTGGAGCCCATCACTCCTGATGCGTTACAGAGTGATGTACTGGCAGACCTCTTCTATGCAGCCATCCCGTACACATCAGACCTGCATTATGGACGAGAATTCGTAAGATATGACGGCAGTTTCAGTGTGATTGAGCTTGCCACCACCTATGAAGCCCGTTTCACCAAGCTGCTGGAGTGGAACGAACTAGGACCAGGTGAGGAGCCCCAATATGGACAGATCCTGTATCTTGTTAAGCCCCAAAGAGCCCAGTTTCATATTGTAGAACAGGGCGAGGACCTTGCGAAGATTGCAGAGCAACACGGACTGAGTATCCGAAAACTGCAGAGACTCAACCGCATGGAGCGGTCTGATCTGACTATTTATGTAGGTCAAAAGCTCCACCTGCAATTCAAGAAGGTTCAGGGAGAGAAGCTCATCGTACTAATGGACGAGGACGAATGGCAGGATAAAATCGATCTGGCAAACGCTGTCCCTCCTCTTCCCAGTGATATCGGATCAGTTGAAACCGACTTAGGCTCAGAATATATAGCGCCGCAGCGGCCGAGAATTGTTGAGCCAGCTCCAGACCCAGTAGCTGAGTACGAGCGGCCCACACCACAAGAGGATCATACCCCAGTTCCACCAGATTCTGACCTGGAGACCACTCCCCCCGGACGCATTCCCATGTACCAACAGATGATTATGATTACCCATGAAGTAGCTCCGGGTGAGACGCTTTGGCGAATCTCTACTTACTATGGAACCACGGTTGACTTGATCAAGCAGGTGAACGAATTACATGACAACCACCTTGAACCAGGTCAAGTATTGAAAATCAAGGTTCCGGCTGACCAGCTCCGGAATACCCAGCGGAACAGCCGTGGGGATGACCATCAACAGTAGGACGAATCCACATCAAAAAGCGGCAATAAAAAGTAAAGCTCCCAGAGGAAAATCCTCTGGGAGCTTTGTTGTAAACGCCATGGATTATGGGTCTGTTACTTGACCATTACAACCAGGTAGCGTGAGGTTTTCCAGAATTCACTGGGATTGGTAATCTCAAGCACATCGTAAGTCTTGTCATCATCCAGATCCTTGAACTCATATGTTCCGGTTGGGTGTACAGTCAGCAACTCTGCATCCCTGGTAGCCACTGGAATCTCGGTCATCTCACGGATGTCGATTCTGTTGAAGGCAGATGCGTCGAAGTCTGCGGCAAGTTCACGAGATCCAAACAGACCGTCGCGGTCAATGACTGACTTATCCTTCAGTTCACGGCTGGTCCCGGCTACATAGTAAGCAGTGTTCAATGCCTGGTCCTGCTGGTTAACAGTCTGGTCAAGCTGCGACAGTGAGTCTTCCTGACGGATCAGGCGATCTTCCTGGGTACGGGCAGTCTGGGCCAGCATGGTGTTTTCCTGAGAAAGGGTATCGATACGGCCATTCAGGTCTTCAATCCGGTAGTCGAGGGCCACCAGTTGCTCCTTCAGCTCGGTGATCTCGGTATCACGTTCTTCCAACTGACGCTTGAGGCCAGAAATAGAACGGCGGTACTGCGCACTCAGCCCCTCAGCCTGTTCAGCCTTGGTGGTCAACTCATCGATGATCTGACGATTCTGATCCAGCAGGTCATTGATCATCTGAATGTCTTCGATGATGGCTTCTTTTCCTTCTGTACGGTACTCGGGATTATCAGCCCCCATGGTGATCAGGGATTCCTTTTCCTTGATGACTGCCAGGTTTTCTTCAAACTGGTTGAAGGTATTCATGAAGTCGCTTAGCAAGGAATCCTGGTGCTCTCGCTGAGCTTCAAGCGTAGCTTTTTCGCGCTCCAGTTGTTCAACTTTGTCCTTGTTACAGCCAAACAGAGTGGCAGAAGCCAGGACGATTGCGGGAATTAAAATGCGAATGTTCATATCGTTGGTTCAGGTTTGATTGATTGTCGTTTGTAAACACCCAAAGAGAATCAATCTACATACCACCAACACAAATAACTGACAATCAGCAATTTAAATCACGTGCCAATCTATTTTTTATCCCACAATGAAAAGACACTTTCTCATATTGAGAATCAGCGCGGGCTTTTCTTCCCCCAATTCTGGCAGAAAATTCCCTGATTTGAGGCAGGGCGGCAGCGACAGGGTTGGGCTACTTTTGATCATCGCACAATTTTGCTCAGCCCCAAATCCTATGAGGACTTTTTCGCATCCTGCATTCTCCCCTGAAACTCCATAGGAGATTCTGGGTACAGACCTCAGTGGCAACATGGTTTACCAAACAAATCGGGAGGCTGCCCAGCCTGTTAACCTGGACCACCTCCCGTCGGGATTGTACCTTTTAACCATATGTTCGGGATCAGATCAGGCTAAGAAGTTGATTAAACTCCTGTAGTGAGGTACAAAGAAATATGAAGCCTGTCTAACCTCTGGCAAGCTCAAAGCAGCAAACTCAATACTGGGTTTGCGCTTTTTTTATTGCATTGGATTGCGAGTCATTACCGGGATGCCACTGGTTCTCATCACCCCGCGGGTCAAAGCACTCACTTTGTAGTCACCGAGATGATCGGGGCTATGGGTGTGCATCATGATCAGATCGCAATTTGCCTCATTGGCAATCTCCTGAATGCGTCCGGCAGGATGTTCATCGATCACGACCCTGAACCGAACGGATTCCACTCCCTGCTCCTGTAACTCAAGTGCCTGGGTTTCAAACTGACTCCTCAGCTGATCCATGGAAATCTGGGTTTCCTTAGGGTTTACCACTCCAAGCAGCAATACTTCCAGGTCAAGCTGGGCCATTTGCCGAACGAGCAACTGGTCCATGCCTTCGAGGTGGTCATTGGGGCCAAGAGCCAGCAATACCCGCCGGAATCCGAGGCGACTTCCTGTTCCATTTGTAGAAGGCTGGAAAGCGAGGATGGGGATGTCCACCTTGTCAATCAGCTTGTCCATGGGCTCCTGTAACTCGCTTTCCCCTCCGGGAACTACCAGCAGATCCGCGCCACTTTCTTTGAGATGAACCAGGATTTCATCGGCCCAGTTTCCTCCTCTGACGAAAGATCTACTCTTAACGGCATAGGGAATGTGGGTTTGCTTGGCCTGGCGAAGCAGATCGCGGGCTCTTTCCTCAGCCTGAACCATCATATCCTGGGTAGCAAGATCTGATGGATGGGTAACACCAAAAGTCTGGGGCAGTACATGAATCACGTGTAGCAGGTTGAGATCAGCCTGATACAGTTGGGCCAAAAAGCTCGCTTTGGAGATGGCCTCATGGGATGCAGGACTAAAGTCAACTGCGCAAACGATTTGTCGAAATGTACTCATAAGCAAAAGAGTAGAGGGTGATACTTCACTTCCTGGAGCCTATCCTTTTCATTCTCATGAGTGGGGAGGCTCAAGTCCTTTTGCATAAAATTTACAAAAAAATTACACGGATTGTATGATTTTAGGAGGTCACAATAATGACTTTCTTCTTACATCCTTGTGCCTGATGATGAGCCGATATTTCTTACTTCTCCCCACAGCCGTTTGAAGGCATCTGAAGCCGGTGTATTGGGAGCATAGGCGTGTAAAGGCTGTCGCCTTGCCCCCATCTGCTCTACTATAGAGGCAAATGGAATCGGTGTGCCAAGTGTATGTGGATGATCCAGGGAAAAGTTGATCTGAATATCACGGTGCATCCGTTTGCGGGAATCCACCATGGAAAAAAACGGGAACAGGCGGCCTCTGTCATACCCGTTTTTTTTGAAATATTTGTGTACCTGCTGATAGGCTCGTTCTGACAGGACAGTTGGAATGGTGGGAAACAGGATGATGTCGGAGACTTCAAACAGGTGCTCTGCCAAAACTCCCAAAACGGGAGGACAGTCAAGAAAAATATATTGGTACTCGGTCTCAAGTTCACTTAGGAGACTCGCCATTTTTTGTTTGGACTTCTTCAAATCGTCCAGAATCAGGTCCAGGTTGCGATTAGAGAGGTCGGAGGGGATCAGATCCAGCCTGGGATAATCTGTGGACCTGGTATAGTTTCCAAGGTGCCCACTCTTGCCCAGAAGTTTCTCTGCGCCTCCCTTGATCCGGGCTTTTTCTCCGAGGTAAAATGTAGCGGCGCCCTGTGGATCCAGATCCCAGACCAGGGAAACGTTCCCCTCCATGGCGGACAGGTAAGCCAGGTTAACGCAGGCAGATGTTTTGCCGACGCCACCTTTCATACTGTAAAGGGCAATGACCTGCATAGAGCAAAGGGGTTGAGGTCCTAATTTATGCCCTAAAGATAGTACTTATGTTAAGAAATTGTAAACACCAGATTCTGGCAGCCCTTACGCCCAATTAGATTCATAAGGTGCCGGACAAATTCATTTTGCCTTTTTCATTTCGTCCCAATCCATCCCAAAGTGCTCTGATAAGGATTTTTCAAACTCCTCATCAGATTCGATTGCCTGCTCTTTGGCTTTGCTTCCAGACGAAATTTTCAACTTTTGGTCGGTCAAAGTAATACGCCCGCCCGGTATCAACCGAGTGATCAACCTCCGATGGGTGAAATGCGACTTTTCGGAGGTTTGATGGTACTCACACATTTCATAGAACTCATCAAACTGACGGGCTACACGGCTAAACCGATACATCGGAATATAGGGATGATCGCCTCCCTTACTTCGCATGAGGGTCCACAATCCGTCCCTGGAAATTACAAACTGATAGCGAGCCCCATCCATCAACTGAATTTGGCCGGGCAGCAGGCGCAGTGGCTCCGGGAAGCTGTCTCCAAACCCAACATCGACCAGCCAGTAATCATACTTGTAAAACACCATCAGCGCCAGGTGAGAATGCTCCGGCCCAAAGTTTTCCTTTTCCTCATTATAGACAGCACAGGAAAGAAGGGTCACCTTCACATCATAGGCCTCGAGGACTTTCCAGAACAGCGCATTCATTTCAAAGCAGAATCCCCCGCGCTTCCGGGTGACCAGCTTTTCGAAAAGAGCCTCTTCCGAAAGCCGGATGGGATGCCCTAGATGTATGCTCAGATTTTCAAAGGGGATGTGTAATAAATGCTGCCGATGCAGGTGGCCCAGGTCTAGTATCTGTCGTCCCTGAGGAGGGTGATAATCAACGCGATCCAGGTAGGCATTTAAATTCATAGACAAGGGGGTGACTATTTACGAACAATCGGAGTGTCTTAACAATGGGATAATGACTTTTTAGCAAATTGTAGGTCGACCTGGGGCAAACCTGATTCAAAACATGCAGGTTTTATCCAGGTTGATCCCACCCACAGCGAATGTATTAATTTTTCTACTTCCCCAACTTCATTAAATCGTAATGCTTGTACGAACTTTGAAAACCTCCTTTTTTCTTTCCCTGCTCTTGCTATTGACTACTGCCCTTTCGGCCCAGACCCCTTTCTGGACGGAGAGCTTTGAGACCGACGGAAATGGCACTCGTTACACCACCTCCACCCCAGAATTTACCGACAATTCTGGAGACTTCTTTATCCGCACTGATGGAAGCGACATCACCGGGACCTACGATATAGGCACTCCCGATGGTAGCTTTTTCTTTGCCGGACAGGATCTGGATGGCGAAGGGGCCTCCAGCACCCTGACCGTTACCTTTGCAGGAATCGACATCACAGGATTCACTAATCTAAGCTTTTCAGGACTCTTTGCCGAAGACGATGCGTCCAACGGTGATGAAGACTGGGATGCTGCGGATATTGCATTTGTAGAGGTCAGTATCGATGGCGGTGCATGGACCAAGGTTATGCAGTTTGCTGCTAACGGTGGTACCAACACCGAACCAGGGCTGGATACTGACTTCGACGGCGTACAGGATGGCACTTCACTGACAGACGTCTTAACCAAATTTTCAGCTCCAGTAACCGGCACAGGAACTTCTCTGGACATTCGCATCACCATGACCCTTAACTCAGGCGATGAAGACATCGCCTTTGACCTGCTGCAACTCAGCGGCGACGCTGGCAGCACTGGCCCCGTGACTACCACTGCCCTGATCATGGAGAGCTTTGAGACCGATGGGAATAACACCCGTTACACCGCATCTGAGGTCTGCACAGATAACAGTGGAGACTTCTTCACCCGCACCGACGGCAGCGATATCAGCAGTTCCTACAATGTTTCTGGTCAGGACGGAGACTTCTTCTGGGCAGGTATGGATACAGATGGTGCTCCCTGTGCGTCAGATATTGAAACACTCACTTTCAGTGCTGTGGACATCTCAGGTTTTACCAACCTGCAGTTCTCAGGCCTGTTTGCCGAGGACGATGACGGCGGCAACCAGGACTGGGATGGCAATTCTCTGGTTTACGTTGAATATAGCATGGACGGTGGTTCCAATTGGACCAAGATCCTCCAATTCGCAGCTGCCGGTGGCACCAACACTGAGCCGCTGCAGGATACAGACTTTGACGGAACAGGCGATGGCCCTGCTTTGACTGATGAATTCGCAGAATTCACCGCTGCGATCAGCGAAACCAGCGGCATGCTGACCCTGCGCATTACTGCCGAGAACCTCGACGCTGGCGATGAGGACATCGCCTTTGACCTGATCAAGGTAACCGGCGAGGCTCCTGCTGGCTGTACCGATACCGACGCTCCTACAGCAGTCTGTGTAACCGACCCGGTTATGCTATACCTCGACGAGAACGGAGCTGCTACCCTGAATCCTGCCGACCTGGACAACGGAAGCTCTGATGACTGTAGCCTGGCTAGTCAACTAATGTTCTCAGCTGACCAGACAGAATTTGCCTGTGGGGACCTCGGTGCCAATACCATTACCATGACGGTAATGGACGCTACTGAGAAGTCTGCCCAATGTACCGCTACCGTAACAGTCGTGGATACCGTCTCTCCTACCATCTTCGCAGAGACTGCCACAGTTGAACTCAGCAATGGAATGGGAAGCCTCTCTATCAGCGACCTTGATGGAGCTGGTACCGACAACTGCGGTGTTGCTTCCAGTAGCCTGAGCAAGAGCACTTTTAATTGTGATGATGTGAGCGAAGTGGCTCTTCCCGTAGCTTCAGATCTATTCTTCTCAGAGTATATCGAAGGTTCCGGCAACAACAAGTACCTGGAAATCTTCAACGGAACTGGTGCTTCTGTGGATCTGTCGATGTACGAGGTGCAGATTTACAACAACGGCGGGACATCTCCTAACTCTACTTTCGCCCTGTCAGGCACCCTGGCCGATGGTGAAGTACTCGTGCTCGCCAACAGCTCTGCCTCTATCTACAATGGCACTGCTACTGTGGCAAACGTGACTGGGTTCAACGGGGATGATGCCCTCGCCCTCCTGAAGGATGGCGTAATGGTAGATGTATTCGGAGTAATCGGAGAAGACCCCGGATCTCAGTGGAATGTGGATGGCGTAGAAACCCAAAACCAGACGCTACGCCGTGTTAGCACAGTAAGCAGCGGCATTGTTCCTTCTGCTGGTTTTGCAGAGCTGAGTGCACAGTGGGAAGAGTTCCCAATCGATGACGCAAGCGGACTGGGAAGCCACAGCCTGTCAGCCGTAGCGACCACCGTACCAGTTGTGGTAACCCTTACCGATGCCAGCGGAAACAGCAGCAGCAAGACCATCCAGGTACTGGTAACCGATCCTAGCGGATCCTGTGACCTGCCTGCTGCTCCAATGGACTTCTACGTAAATGGCGATACTGCCTTCTTCCCATCTCTGCGCTGGGCTGACATGAGTGAAGATGAGGATGGATTTAACATCTACCGTAGCCTTGATGGAGGTGCTAGCTTTAGCATGATCGATCAGGTTCCTGCTGATCAGACCTATTACTACGACCTCCTCGCATCTGGCAGCGCCACTTACTACGTTACGGCCTATAACGACAAGGGAGAATCCGCTGCTTCCAATGAGGATTCCTACACTTTCCAGCCTATTTCAGAGCTGGATCTGAATTTTGTGTGCTACGATGCAGGAAGCGATCTGCTTACCTGGAGTGTCAGTAGCCCCAATTCTCAGTGGGTGCCTTTCATCTGGGCTCAGTGGTGGAGTGCTCAGCGAGATACCGTCTATGCAGCTCCCAATGCTACCGTTTACTTCCAGACTGAAAATAATCCTCAGAACCCTTCTACATTCGGAGACGACAACATCACTGGTATCTGGTACTGGGGCACTAACTTCGGCAACCTGTTTGACGAGGTATTCACAATCCCATTGACCATGAACTGTAACGGTGCACGTCTGGCAGACATGATTCGTGCACCGAAGGTACGTCGCGACATGAGCGGCCTTCGTGTCGACATCCAGGCTGCCCAAAATGAGTACCTGGCAGCTCAACTTGAAGTTGGTCCAAACCCTGCTACTGACTACCTGCTCATCCGTACACAGGGGGTAGATCAGGTAGCTACCTTTACCATGATGAATGGTACCGGTCAGGTTGTACGTCAGCAGGCAGGCAACCTTGCCCAGCCTCAGAAGCTTGACCTGTCTGGCCTAAGCCAGGGAGTTTACTTCCTGCACATCCAGGCTGGTGGTGCACGTTACAGTCAGCAGATTGTAATTGAATAAGGGTAAGTCCCTTTCACAATATTTCATTTTGGGCCTCTATTTACCATTCGGGTAGGTAGAGGCCTTTCTGCACTCTGGCAACTAATTTGGATTAACAAACTTTTCGATTTTTTCACTTTCATACTGGCATATCTGGGTTAAAACCCTTATGTTTAAAATGTATTGAGAAGAACACCGTTATTACACTGACTTCTCAAAACTTCATGACATCTAAATAGGGGTTTGATCAAGTACTATTCAATTGTACTTGACCTGTTTCTTTTTTCTCAAATAATATTTTCAAACCTCTAGTCATTAGATCATGGATTTTTCCCATCATTTCCAATGGATAACCCCTGATATAGCCGCGTGTCAGGACAGGCTTCTGTTGTACACTCCCGGATCGGGGATCCCTTAACTTACCCCCTGACATTCCCCATTTCACCTTGCACATAATCATGGATTAGGCAAAGGCATTGGCTCCAACTGGGGCTTTTGACTTCCATTGCTCATCATGGTCCAATACTTTCTATCCACTCCGGTACCCATCGGAAGAGGGCTACACTCCATTTCCTGATTTCAAATGACAATAATTAGACACTACACTGCACCCAACATTACAAGAGGCTCATGAGCCTGCAGCAACTACTATTCAAACAAATTTTCACCCTTAATACCCCCAATTTATGGAACCAACCTTAGGAGAAATCCGGCTATTCGCGGGCAACTTTGCCCCACGGGGCTGGGCCTTATGCCAGGGACAACTCCTGGCGATTAGCTCAAATGATGAACTATTCAGCCTCTTAGGCACCATTTACGGAGGCGATGGCCGCACCACCTTTGGATTACCAGACTTTCGCGGTCGGGTGCCCGTCCACCAGGGAACAGGTCCAGGCCTCTCGCCCTACAGGATAGGTAGCAAAGGCGGCGTTGAGCAGGTCACCCTGAATGTCAACGAAATCCCATCTCACAATCACCTCCCCCAGGCCAACACTACCGTAGGAGGATCTCCCAACCCAACTAATGGCTTCTTTGGAGCTTCAAATGAGGACATATTCGCCAGTACCTCTGATGTGAACATGGGTGATACCCTGCCAAATGGCGGCAACCTGCCCCACCCTAATCATATGCCATTTCTGGCTATGAACTACATCATCTGCATTGCAGGTCTCTATCCAAGCCGCACCTAATCAACTCAATCACCCCTAACTCAAAAAAACATGGAAGGATATCTAGGAGAAATCCGACTCTGGGGGCCACAATGGGCTCCCCGCAACTGGGCTCTTTGTGATGGTCAAATTCTACCCATCAATCAGTACCAGTCGCTCTACTCGATCCTCGGCACTCAGTATGGTGGCGATGGCCGTACCACCTTTGCCCTACCGGACCTACGAGGCCGAGTCTCCATACATCATGGAGATGATCTGATGGGCAATGATTACAACATCGGGCAAAAAGGAGGGTCTGAGCAGGTGGTTCTCAACATCAATGAGATGCCTGCTCATAATCATAGTCCCAAGGGAATGACGGGGCCAGGCAATGAGGCAAGCCCAGCCAATGGCTTCCCTGCGGAGAGCTCAGAGGAATCATACAACGGCAATACCAACATCCAAATGGCGGCCACCACCAATACTGGAGGAGGACAGGGCCATGAGAATCGCCAGCCGTACCAGGTTTGCAGCTACATCATCTGTCTTAGTGGCCAATTCCCCTCTCGGAACTAACTCCCATCATTAACCTTAAAATTTATCGTCATGGAAGGATTCATCGGAGAAATCCGACTATTCGCTGGCAATTTTCCTCCTCGCAATTGGTTCTTTTGCGAAGGTCAACTTCTATCGATTGCTCAATATACCGCCATGTTCTCCATCCTGGGAACTACCTATGGAGGTGATGGCCGCACCACATTCGCACTCCCCAACCTCAAGGGACGGGTAGCCGTCGGAGAGGGAAATGGGCCCGGACTCAGCTATCTCAAGTTGGGCCAGCCTGGTGGCGCTCCATCTATTACCCTCAATGCCACCCAACTCCCGGCCCACACGCATAACCTGCGAGGCCTGGATGCAGAAGGGACGACTGCGAGCCCAGCCGGGGCATACCTGGCAGAAGGCTCTGATGATGTTTTCAGCAATCAGTCCAACGTTGCAATGGCCCCTACGACCAATACAGGTGGCAACCAGCCACATGAAAACCGTCAGCCCTATTTGGCAAGCAGCTATATCATCTGCTTCCAGGGCACCTATCCTCAGCGTTCATAGCAAGTGTAAAATCCTGCCCCCTGAGCATTCTCAGGGGGCAAAATGATTTATTACGAAAATAGGTACATTTTGCAGTATTATTCATACAAATAATGACTATTATATCAAATGTAATTTTTCCAAAAAATATACTTCCACTTCTCCGGATCAAGTTCGGACAAGTGAAAAAAGAACCGCATCCCCCAGGGATGCTCTTGCCTTTTGACTCCTTGACTTCGCCCAAAATCCCTGCGCAAGCCATGGTGTTTTAATCCCTCTACATTCCTAAAATTGACTTCACCCCAAAATTCTGTGTTCACATGAACCATCAATTTCCCCTGTCAAAAACCTTGTTCCACCCTGGCCTATGGGCCGGGCTGCTGCTACTGCTATTGAGTGGAGCCATCCCTAACAGGGTGGCCGCGCAGACGACCCTCGCAGTAGGCGATATCGCCTTCTTAGAATTATCAGGCGATTCCCCTGACCGTTTCGCGTTTGTTCTACTTACGGATATAGACGCAGGTACTGCCATCCGCTTTACGGATGCCGGTTGGCGGACGGGCCTTGGCTTCTCTACGAGCGGCGAAAACGGAGTGATTACCTGGACCGCCACCGCGGCCCTGCCCGCAGGAAATATCATCCAGGTTAACATTGACAATACCAATAATGCAGCCAGCACTAACAACGGCACCGCCAACTTTGGATTCTTTACAGGCGAGTCCAACTCTGAGTTTAGTTTGGCGGTCTCTGGCGACCAAATCTTCGCCTGGCAGGCCCCCAACAACGATCGCCCAACGACGGCAAACTTTAGCCCCATCGCCGCGATTAATGGGGCTTCCACGGGTTGGTCTGGTTTAATCTCATCCGCAAACGCCCTGGACTCCAATACATCCGATCTCCCCTCTTCCCTGACTGACGGGGTCAATGCTGTCTCTGTAGGCGCTGGTCCTGGCCCACAAGATGAGTGGGACAATGTACAGTTTGCCCTGGGTTGCTCGAGCCTGGCGAATAAAACCCGAGAGCAGATACTGCCCATCATCAACAATGACGCCAACTGGACCGGGTCCAACAGTGCATTTGCCCAGTCATATCCCGGCACCAGTGGCGGTTGCAACAGCTTTGTGGTTACTCCACCGACCCCCGTCGACACTGCCCCTCCTGTCATCGCTGGCTGCCCTGGCGGCATTACGCTGTATGCAGATGCCAACTGTCAGGGTACCCTTGGCGACCTGACTGGTCTGGTCAACGCAGTAGATGCCGTAGATGGCCCTGTAGCTGTTACCCAGCAGCCATCTGCCAGTACGGTCCTGACCGGAGCAGGCATACAGTCTATTGTGGTGCTGACCGCGACAGATGCTGCTGGTAATGCTGCCACCTGTACCTTCCTGGCCACGCTAGTAGACAACATTTCACCGGTAGCCGTGCCTCAAAACATTACCGTCTACCTTGGCGGTTCGGGTGCGGCACCGATTACAGCTGCTGATGTAGACAATGGAAGCTTTGACAACTGCGCCCTTGCCAGTTTGTCGGTCAGTCCTAATACCTTTGGGTGTGGGGACTTAGGGCCTCGCTCCGTGACCCTCACCGCTATCGATGCCTCAGGCAATTTTGATACAGCCACGGCCATCGTAACGGTCGTGGACACCGTCTCGCCTGTACTGCCTATCCTGTATGCTCCGCTGGACCTTCCGGCTACGGCCAATTGTAACGCGATCCTACCCGACCTACGCCCTGCAACCAATGCCTGGGTTGAAAACTGTGGCATGGCCTCGGTCATTCAGGTCCCGGCGCCCGGCACCCCTATTTCAGGATCCACTACGGTTACCTTCATTGGATTGGACCTTTCTGGCAATAGTGGAACGGCCACTCGTCTGGTGAATGTAACGGGGACTAGCCCCATTCAAACCAATATCTCTGCCGTGAGTTGCAACCCTGCTGATGTAGGGGTAGATACGACCATTCTGGTCAGCAAAGCAGGTTGTGATAGCGTCGTCATTACCAATACCACGCTGCTACCTAGTGATGTGACCAACATATTTGCGACTACCTGTGACCCTACTCAGGCAGGCCAGAGCATGGACATTCTCACCAATCAGTATGGATGTGATAGTGTGGTCATTACCAATACCACTTTGTTGGCAAGCGATACCACCAGGATCAATGTCTCAACCTGCGATCCATCAGAGGTTGATTCTGATACCACCTTCCTGACCAATCAAAACGGCTGTGACAGCCTCGTGATTACCAACACCAACCTCGTGGCATCACCCGAGGCTCCCACGGACCTCTCCGTCAACAATGATACTGCCTTTGTGGTGTCCCTGAGGTGGAAGGATAATTCGCAACTGGAAGATGGATTCATTATCTATCGTGGGCTCAATGGAGCCACCCCAACCAACTATGACACGGTCCCAGCCAATTACACCTTCTACTACGATGAGGTAGGAAATGATGAGGCGACCTATCAGGTGGCGGCATACGCAGGAGACTGCTCCAGTGGAACCCCATCTACTACCACACAATCCGCCAGCTATAGCCTACTTGGATTTGATCCATTGGTATTGAGCTTTGTTTGCTATGACGCAAATTCCGACTCACTCACCTGGAGTGTCAGCAACCCAAATGGGCAGTTCATCCCATTCATTTGGGCTCAATGGTGGAGCGATGATCGTGATACCCTTTACGCAGTCCCTAACGCCTCGGTCATGTTCAAAACCAAGGACCTTACTGGTGTGCAAACCTGGGGCTGGGATCCCAACATTACCGGAATCTGGTACTGGGGGCCTGATCTGCTGACCGTATCTCAGGAGATATTTACGGTGGACCTTTCTCAGGCTTGCAACAACAACCGTCTGAGCAATCTCCTCCCTGCTCCGCAGGCCCACCGCACTCCTGCCTCGATAGAGATCAAGCCAGATATGGAAGCCGCCCTTGCGAGCATGATCCAGGTGTCTCCCAACCCATTTAACAGCTACGTCCTCATAGAAGGCAAAGGCTATGATCAGACGGCTACTTACCGGGTATTCAACCAATTGGGGCAGCAGGTCGCTGTAAAAGCAGGTAACCTGTCAGCTACCACCAAAATGGACCTCGATAACCTGACCGAGGGCGTTTACCTGCTGCAGGTAGAAGCGTTTGGTGTCAGCTATACCCAGAAGATCGTGAAGCAGTAAGCTAAGCTGAACTTACCGTGACCATGAACAGAGGCGGGCCATCGGGCTCGCCTTTGTTGTTTTTGAATCCTTCTCCTCCTGCCCTGGTCTTTTCTTTTTTTGGTTAATTTGGAGAAAAATACCTGAGCATGACGCTGTGGCCCTGGCGAGTACTGGGAGCAATCTGGCTCCCCATCCTGTTTGTTGCCTGTAGTGCTGAACCCGACTCTGGAGTAGGTGAGCTACCCGAGCAGGTGACGTTCAATGAGCACATCGCACCGATTGTGCATCAGAATTGCATGCCCTGCCACCGCCCTAACAGCGCAGGGCCGTTCAACCTGATTTCCTACCAGGATGTGAGCAAGCGGGCCAAAATGGTCGCCTACGTCACGGGCATTCGATACATGCCTCCCTGGCCAGCAGACCCTGAGTACCGGCATTTTGCCAATGAAAAAGTCCTCACGGATCGACAAATCCAGCTAATACGCCGCTGGTATGAGCAGGGAGCACCAGAGGGCGATCCTGCCCTGGCTCCTACCCCACCCGATTATCCAGACAGCTCCTATCTGGGCAAACCGGATCTGGTCATCGCCATGGACGAAGCCATACCCATCACTGGTAACAACCGCGATAAATTCCTCTACGTCAAGCTCCCCTACGAAATCCCACAGGATACCTTTATCCGGGCCATCGAATTCATTCCCGGAAATCGCAAAGCCGTCCACCACATGAATGGGCATCTGATCAGCTACCAGCCAGGCCGGAAGACCGAGGACAGCACGGGGCTTTGGTACCTCGACCGTGAATCCGTCGCCAACGACGAGGCTTATCCGATGCTGGGGTTGCTCAATGACGATGGCACTTACCCTGAGCTTACTCCGC
Organism: uncultured Bacteroidia bacterium; assembly: GCA_964343195.1. GTDB lineage: Bacteria > Bacteroidota > Bacteroidia > J057 > J057 > CAYVAP01. The sequence continues at coordinate 79,370 of CAYFIR010000008.1, forward strand.
TGGTCTGCAACTACCTGCCGGGAGTAGAGCCAGCCGTTTACCCTCCAAACGTCGGGGGCTACCGCATGAAGGCTCAGGGGGCCATCCTGATGAATGACCTGCACTACGGTCCCCTGCCTGTGGATACCTTCGATCAATCGCGATTCAATATATTTTTCGCAGAAAAAGCCCCGGAGCGCCCCACCATGGAAATCCAGTTGGGGACACTCGGCATTTCGGATGTGGTACCCCGTCTGGTGATCCCACCAGATACGGTCATGACCTTCCATACCCGGGCGGTAATACGAGAGGATATTTCGCTGCTGACGGTCAATCCGCACATGCACCTGCTGGGCAAGAGCTTTAAGGCCTGGGCGATCCCTCCACAGGGAGACACCATCCCGCTGGTGCACATCCCGGCCTGGGATTTTCGCTGGCAGTATTTCTACACGTTTGAAAAAATGCTCCGAATTCCGGCTGGTTCCATAATCGAGGTAGAAGCCGTATTTGACAACACCCTCGACAACCCCAACAACCCCTACAACCCTCCCCGTACCATCGCCGAGCGAAACGGCTCTATGCGAACAACCGATGAGATGCTGCAATTTATCCTGACCTATGTCCCCTATCGACCAGGCGACGAAGAGGTCTCACTCCAGTAATAGAGGGTTCCTTCGGGAGATTTACCGCGTTCACGCTATCCCTGCAGACCGACACGCATCATACTCGGCTCGACAGGGTTCTTTGTGGTGAACAACACGCCCATCGCGTGGACTTGCAGTTACCACATCACCACAGTATTCATGTTCAGAACCTTACTATTGCTGGGGAGCCTCTGGTTTACGGCTTCTCTCTGGGCTCAAACAGGGCCTCGCATTACCCTTTCCGTCTCCAATGAGCAGGTTTCACTGCCCATGACCCGATTTGCCCCCTTTCACCCGGGACTTGAGCTTACCTACACGGCAGCCGCTGTTGAAACCTCTTATGGCTCTCGTGGGTGGCAGGCGTCAGCGGGTGGCTATTTCCACGGATTCCCAACTCAGGGGGCCTATCTGCGGGGGGCGTACCAGTGGCAGTGGCAGCCCATTCCCCAACTGGGACTCTCCGTCGCGCCTGGCATCGGCTACCTGCACACCTGGACTGCTCAGCCCGTTTACTGGCCGAATGAGGCCGGAGTTTACGAGGAGGTTAACAACTGGGGCAGGCCCGAGGTCATGGCTGAAGTCGGCTTTGGCATTGCCCTCTGGCCTCAAAACCGGCTATCGCCGACGCTGGGCTATCGCTTCGCCGTTGAAGCTCCATTTTCTACCGTCATTCCATTTTTGCCCCGAAACTTCTACCAAATCGGACTTACCTACCAACTCCCTTCATCATGAAATATTCCATCCTGATTACCTTCGCCATCGCCCTGCTGTCCTGGAGCTGCAACCGATATGAGCTTCCGCCCCAGACACAGTATGACTGTGATCCTGAGGCCAATACATGGGACCTGCATCCTCAGGCAGCTGACTTCGAATCGCTTTTAACTGATTATCAGACTGGCAACCTGATCGGGGTCAGCATGTATATCTCCAACCAAAACGGAGAATGGGCCGGAGCCTCAGGCAAAGCCAGCCTGGAACACGACTTAGACCTACAGACCTGCCATCGTTTTTTGATCGCGAGCATTTCCAAGGTGTTCACTGCTACGGTGATTCACGCTCTCGTCGATGAGGGCGTCTGGCAACTGGACGATCCCATTCGCAACTGGCTGCACCCCGATACGGTCAACCGCCTGGAAAATGCCGATGTGGCCACCCTCCGACAGCTGCTGGATCACACCGCCGGCATGGCCGACTATTACACGGTGACTTTTGAGTTGGATCGCCTCAATCGGGTGAACAACAACTGGACTCAGGAGGAAGTGCTGAGCTACATGATGGGAAAGCCTGCTACTCATCCGGCGGGAGAGACCTATTACTACTCCAATGGGAACTATGTGCTCCTGGCCATTCTGGCCGAGCGCGCCACCGGCAAAAAGATGGCTGACCTGTACGACCGCTATGTTTTTGAGCCGCTGGGGTTGAGCAGCGCTTATTACAGCGGGTTCGAGGATCCCATTCCTACTGGAACGGCTCAGGGATATGGACAGCTCTACCGAAAGGGCATGACCAATACCCAACCGCTTTATCAGGATGAACTCAAAACCGGCGACGGAGGCATCGCTATCAATGCAGCTGACCTGGGAAGGTTCCTGGAGGCACTGGGAGAGGGGCAGTTACTCAGCGAGAGCAGTTGGGATGCCATGGCCAACTGGGAGGACCTGCCCGAGGACTGGGTATGGGAGACACTGGGCCACACAAAAAACGGAGCGGGACTGGAATATTTTGAGACCGCACAGGGGCCTGCCTTTGGGCACACGGGTGCCGTTGATGGCATGCTCTCGATCGCCATGCACTTCATCGAAACCGGAGAAACCATGGTACTGCTGCAAAACGAGGCCAGCTATGGAGATACCAGGATCAACCTTTGGCTGGCAGCTGAGGAGCTATTATTTACTGAATAGCAGCGATTTATCCATCAGAAGGGTTTTTTGATTAAAATCATCCCGCAGAGTGGCATAAAAGACCATTTGCGGGATGATTTTTGCAGATTTTCCCTTTAGCCAATAGCGGGACTACTCCGCGGGTTATTCAATTCTCTAACTAATTAATCCTCTACGATGAAAAACATCATGGTGGCCATAGACTTTGAGTCTGGTGCCCTCGAATTGCTCAGACAGGCTGAAACTTTGGCCAAAGGCCTGGAAGCAAAAATATGGTTGATCCACGTTGCGGCTCCCGACCCGGACTTTGTAGGTCTTGATGCAGGTCCCCAGACTGTCAGGGATCAGCGCGCCGATGAGCTACATGATGAGCACCAGAAAATACAGACCTGGGCAGACCAACTCGCAAAGAAAGGCATTGAAGCAGAAGCCCTTCTGGTACAGGGATCTACCGTAAAAACCATCAAGCAGAAGCAGGAAGAGCTGAATATTGACCTCCTGGTAATTGGCTCCCATCAACATGGCTGGCTATTCCAGACTCTGCTGGGAAGTACCCGGGACGAATTGCTAAAAAACCACGAAATACCCGTGCTACTGGTCCCCATGCCCAATTGAGCCTGAGGCATTAAGAATGGCCCTCAAATGAACGTCCCCAGCCGGGGACTATTCCCGATTCCACACTTCGTTGTCACCCATTTTATCCTGCTATCAGCTAAGTTTTGGCGGTAGTAGGAAAAGGGTGTATTTTCAGGCTTTGGATTATTGCTGGTTGCTGATTAGTCATAACTCCCTTGCCTTATGTTCTGGTTTGAATCTAGAAAAAGTAAAGAGCGAAAGAGCCGCTTTAGCCAACTGGTGGACATGGCTCTAGCCGATGGAGAATTGGACCCTGCGGAACAGGACCTCCTGGAGGCTGTTGCGGAAGGGCTGGAGATATCTCCTGAGGAGTTTGATAAAATTCTGACCCATCCCGAGCGGATTCCTTTTACCCCCCCCTATGAGCTCGATGATCGGCTGCTACAGTTTGCAGAGATTGTGGACATGATGGGAGCAGATGAAAAAATCGTATCTGAAGAGCATACACTTGCTCTCAAGGTCGCAGGCCGCCTGGGCATCCCTCCCCACAGAGCGCCTGCCCTGATTGATATTGTCCTCAAAGGAATTGATGACCGGACTCCCTGGGACTCTGTGATGGATCAGATGAAGTCTTCTCTCAGAAACCATAATTAGGTCATGCGATAATCTTCTCTCCCAATTCCAAAACTTCCAACTTATCATCCTTTATGAAGCATTTTTACGCATTGCTGACTTCACTGGTGCTTGCTATGCCATTCATGGCCTTCGGTCAGTATGGTGGCAAGGCAATCATCCCACAAGAAGACTCCCGCGAGACTTCACTCCGTGCGCTTGAGTCACCAAACCGAGCTATCCTCTGCGGTCTGGACACTGTACTTTACCCTCTCTTCAAAGCAGCAGATGGGGCCAACCCTACTCAGGTTGACCTATTTGGTCTGATAGACCCCGGCTACTCACGCATCGGTCAGTTTTACCCTGCACCTGACACGATGATTTTCAATGGGGTGGATTTCTACGCACGCAATGGTGGCATTGATACCGCCGACATGAGCATCAAGGTATATCTGGCAGGTATCGACTCCCTACCGACTGGAAGCCCTATTTTCAATTTCAGCTTTGGATTATTGCCAGACACAGTACTGCGGGGTTATTCGCTCGGTCTACAAAATCCACTGATTGTGCCTGACGACTACATCATCACCATAGAGACGACTGCTTCTGACTCGGTATTCATTGCCTGTTCAGAGTGGACTATTGGAGAGGGTGACGGCGAGTGGCTGGCAAATGCCGGTGCGGCTGCATTCTGGCAGCGTGGCTACGATGTCTTCATAGACGGAGATCGCTTTGACGGTGACGTACTGCTGATGCCTCACGTGGCCTACATTGTAGACCTGGACCAAACTGTAACTCCAGACTGTATCGAGCCTGGTAATGAGATTAGCTTTAACAGCAGCATTTCCAGCTTTTTCTTTAGTCCGGTTTACAACCGCTTCTATAACCCATACTCCTCCTTCTATTCACCAGACTCCAACTTCACCTGGTACTTTGGGGACGGAGATAGCTCTTTCCTGGCGAATCCCAAACACACCTACAACTTCACAGCTCCTCTTCCAGATAGTATCGAAGTACAACTAATCGGCCTACACCTTGGATACTCATTCCTGTGTCCCGATGGCGAAGCCTTCAAATATGAAGTCCAGCCCGCTCCGGATGCATCCTTTACCGTAGATGACAGTACCAAGGCAGATACCTTTATCTTCAGCTTTACAGGTAGTGGTTCCAATCTGGTCTGGGACTTTGGTGATGGCAGCCCTCAGGTAAATGGGGACAGCATGCCTTCTCATAGCTATGCAGACTTTGGCGATTATACCGTGACGCTGTTTGCAACCGGCTGCTCTGCAACTGACTCCAGGACCTTCCAGGTTTCGTATCGTGATGCTTCTTCCATCCGTGCAGAGGCTCTGACCGACTGGAATGTATATCCTAATCCTACCAGCGGAGAGCTACATATCATGCCCAAGGCATCATTTGGGCAGGTACGTCTGCAATTGTTAAATGCTCAGGGACAGGTAGTAGCCAGCCGTGAGATTCAGGCCCTGGCCGACAATGTCCTGGACTGGAATGTTGACTTCCTCCCTGCAGGTATGTACTGGCTGGAAATCCAGCGCGAAAATCAGCGTCAGGGAACCAGGGTAATGGTGCGATAGCCAGCCTTTTGATCTGAAATTTCGTTTGAAATAGCAGCAGGCTTCCGATAGGGGCTTGCTGCTTTATTTTGTATAATGAATGTAATTTTTTGCCAGATTGCACGCCATGGATTAAGTTTAATGATCCTTTTTTCCAAACACCTTATCACAAATACAGAGATGAGAAAATTATTTACCCTTATTGCCCTACTGGCCATGATGTTGCCAGCAATGGCTCAAAAAAGTCTTTCTACCAGCCTGGTATCCAAGGAGCTCGCTCCTGAGCGCCGTGCGCTGAACATGGATTACAGCAGAGCGGAACTTGCCCGCATGGCCAATGATGAAACCCGCGAGACTGCCTGTGGAACAGATACTGTACTATACCCACTCCTGAAAGGAGCCGGTACTGATACCCTTCGTGGCTTTGCCATAAATGGGGCGACCAACACCTACGACATCGCCGGTATGTGGTACCGTGGCTACCCTGGCATGACCCTGACCGGGGTCGAGTTTGGCGCCCGATCCAATGTCCCTGGCACCAACATCGACGTTACTGTAAGAGTGTGGGCCTCTCGTCCAGATACCTTCCCAGACTCGCTGACTTACTCTGAGACATTCAGCTTTGCTCCAAGTCCCACTTTCCAGGGATTTTCATTTACCACTCCCGTGACCATCAACGGAGACTACATCATCACCCTGGAAAACGTCAGCAATGACATTCTCGCAGTATTCTCAAATGACTACACCCTGAATCGCGGTGCTGGCGAGAACCTCTCCATCGTAGGATTTTATAACTCTCAGGGCGGAATCAGCCTGCTGCCTCTGCTCAACGCATTTACGATCGAGATCGATGCCGACTGGTTCATCATGCCCATGGTATCCTACAGCATCGACACCGACTTTTCCCTGGATCCAGAGTGTCTTCAGCCCGCAGTTGAGGCCAGCATTGACAACCAGTCTTCGGCCATCCTGTCTTCCAAGTTTTACAACTTCGAAGTATTTGCCAATACCTTCTTTGGAACGGCTGACTCGACCTTCTTTGTTGACTACGGTGACGGAACGTTTGACTACGCTGATAGCAGCGCTCTGAGCCATACCTGGACCACTGCTGACAGCAACAGTTTTGACGTTACCCTTGATGCTCTGCTAGTAGGGTACTCACAAGTGTGTAACGATTTCACGGTCAAGACCTACGACGAAGGGGTTTCAGCAGGATTCTCTGCTACTCTGACTGACGATTCTGTAACAATCAGCTCTACTGCTGGTGGTGTACTGGACTCTGTAACCTACGACTACGGTGACGGCTCTGGTACTACTAGCGAGACTTCTCACGTTTACAGCCAGATTGGTTCCTACACCATAACCCAGACTGTTTACGGTTGCGGTGGGCCCCAGTCCACTACTGAAGATGTAACCATCGCCGTTGCTTCCATCAACAACCTCACCAAGCAGGTGATGGTGTACCCCAACCCAAGCCAGGGTGTATTCCAGATCGAGTTGACCGACGGCCTGAATGGTATCCTGAATGTTTCTGTTAGCAACCTGATGGGTCAGGAAATCACCCGTGCTGCTGGCTCAAACTCTCTGCGCCTGGACCTCAGCAACCAGACTCCTGGTGTTTACCTGCTGAACGGAACTTATGAAGGAACTTCCTTCACTCGTAAGCTCGTAATTGAGTAAGGGAGACCTGCAGATATTGAGTTTTTGAGAACTCAGGTCATCTTCTCAAAATCCAAAATATCCCCACCAGAATCTTCTGGTGGGGATATTTTGTCGTTTTCTGTGAGAAAAGCCTCCTTAGTACCGCTTAAAATAAAAGCTACCGGGAATAACTCCTGACCGAAATTCCTTTATCAAGGTTCCTCCTGCACTGTATCGAAGGATCACCCCTCTCTGTACATAGTCGATGGCATCTGCCACAAATAGCTCACTTGTCACAGGATCGACCCCGAGGCCATAGAAAGTACCGTCTTCCTCTATCAGGGGGGATTCCGGCAACTCATTCGCAGTTATGGGCATCGAAAAAACGCCCTGATTAAGCCAGAATAGGGAGTCTCGGGTGCCATTATACGTCAGTCTCGAAGGCGACTGTCCAGCAGGGAATTCAAAATCAGAGATTATCTCAAAGGTCTCCCCATCTATGTGGACCAAATGCCCGGGAGCATTGTCAGTCAGGCTGGCACTGGTTGCCAGCCAAAGATCGCCATTGGCATCGATCAGCAAATGCTGCCCCCGTGGTGGCACCTGGGTCAGGGAACTCCCGATATTGGTTTCAAGGTCGATTTTGGACAAGTAGGCATAATCATAATTGGCCAGGATGACCTGATCGCCTTTCCGGACCAATTCCTCCGTCCAACCTGGTACAGCAACCAGGTTTAACACTGACTGGGTGTTCAGGTTGAGATAATGCACGCCACCCGCATACAGATCCGACACATAGGCAATGGAATCGTTGATCGCCAGCATATGCCTTGGGGAGGTAAGCCCGCTGATAGTGCCCGCGGACTCCAGGGATTCAAAGTTTACTACCTCGATCTTTTGGGAATTATTGACAACCAGATACGCTTTGTCTGCGACGACCGTCATCGACTGGAGGACATCCCCCAGTTTGCGCCCATTTACCAGTTCAAAGACTCCCTGAAAAAGGGTGTCGGTTTCCAAATCATAAAAATCCAGACTCGCATTGCCCGCCTGAAAGTTGCCCTCATTGAGGATGAAAACACCATCATTGGTGAGAGAAGGGGTAGCCGGGGGAGCTGGAGGTTCTGGTTTACAGGAGAATAGAATCAGGATCAGGGGAGAAAGTATGAGAAAATGTTTCATGGTAAAATCCATATGGGAGTGTTTAGGGTTTTGGTGGATGTTTCTAATACGAGCCAGTATCTCCCCGAGGTAATTTCTGGCAGGGAAACCCGGTGAGTTCCTGTTGCCTCAAGTTTCCAAATAGCCAATTCTCTTCCCTGCATATCCTTCATCTTCAGGGTTCCCCTTTGGGCAAATGGTACCTGAATTACCACCTCCCCACCGGAAGGCACCGAGGTTGGGACAGCCTCAAACTCGCCAGCATCCAGATTTTGTGTCAGGTTGGAAGTACCTACTTGCCAGGTAGCCCTTGCGTATCCATCACCAGCCCCACCGTGATAGGAAGCCTGAGCTCTGGCAGGCTGGGCCAATCCAATCAGGCTGACCAGAAGAAGCAGTAAATATGGCTGGTTCCGCATATTCATTCGGATATTTTCAGGTTATGGGAAGCGTCCTCCACGTCCCCCGGTAGTATTACGTCGCTGGCTGGGGGTGAGGTCATGATAAAAGCGATCTGATACAGCCAGGTCGCGGAAGGTGGGTAAGATCCCGCTATTGAATGCTCCGCCGCGAAAAATGGCACCGGAAGCCCCCGGCCAGGTCAATTCATTGGAATCCCCAGTGGAAGCAAGTAGTCCATCCCCAGCCTGTCCATCAAAAGGCAGGCCTTCGTTTGAAATACCTACACAGATCTCCCAAAGGTTCCCACTCATCTCCAGGGCTCCATAATAGGTCGCTCCAGCCTGTAGTCGGTCGCTGCTATCATTGGCCCCAAATCCATTTCTTAATGGTCCCTGCGGCCCCAGGTATCCATGGCTGGCTAGCCCGGCGCTGCCTTGAGCCTGCTCGGCCACCGACTCCTGGTCCGTACCATCCATCAACAAGGTGTTGGCATCTATGACCTGGTCGGTCCCCCAGGCAAATTCCCGTGCAACCGGTTCCCGCGGCCCGCGGCAGGCTTTTTCAAACTCCAGTTCGGTAAGCGGCCTTAGAGCAGCCCAATCCAGATAGGCCGCAAGGTCAGCCCAGGAAATAAAGTTGCAGGCCCGGGTTTGCCCATCATCATGCTGGTCATAGACTCCGTCGGCGTTAGCCTCACAGGCATAACGAGCGGCTAGCTGTCCGGGAATACCAGGCTGGGAGATGATAATCCCATTCCTGCCTGCAAACGCTGGGGAGAGAGCCATTGCAAGCGTTCCCGAGGCGGAATTGGGCGACGCCTGGGTACGTGTCTGCTGCTGGGAGTAGCTAAGACAGTTAAGGAAGTCCCGGTACTGGGCCTGACCAAGCTCATACTTCATCTGGTAAAAGCCCCGAGTTCCTTTGGGATAGCTTTCCGGTACCAGGCTACCGGGACCGACATTTCCAGCAGTGGTCAATACCTCGGGACTGATACCTGCTTCCGAGGATACCCGATAGGGTCCGCCTGTGAGTGAATCTTTAAAGGTAAAGTTGCTTTGCCCATCGCCCAGCCAAAAGGCCCCATCTGGTACCCACACCATTTCTATCCCAAAGACTGAAATGGCGATTACATCACTCGGCAAGGCCTGAGCCAAACGCAGTTGTAGTTCATGGGGGCTGATGTCTCCTGTTCCGGGCGAATTTCTATAAACCCAGGCTCCTTTCTGATCGCTGGAAACCTGCGTTGCCAACATACCCGGGGTGGCCACTTCGGTACCAACCGAGTTCAAGTCGAGGTGGTGCCATACCCCACTTGTGGTCTGGTACTTGACAAATACCCAGATGGCATCATGGTTCCCCGCTGCGGAGTCCTCTCTGAAACGCCAACTATTTTCCCAGCTGATTTCTACGACCAGGGTGACGCTATCAGGGCGATCAATCGGTTCAAGCTTCAGGCCATTGCTCCAACCCCAAAAAGGGATGAAAAGCAGACACGTGAACCATATGATGCGCATTACAGACGGGTTAAAGCGGTATTGCTGACAATGTTGGTGGTGACGGGGTTGCCCTGCTCATCGTCAAGGGTGTAGGTCAGTTCATATTCCACGAACAGGGTATCCTTTGTGCTGTTGAACTCCCCGTAGGCGTTGCTGAATCGGTATCCTGAGAAATTCAGAGCGGCTCCCTGGGCATCGCAGTAGCTTACGCCATCATTCTGGTCTTCGATATCCATGGTAGATCCACTAATGGTGCCCAGAATCCGGGGTACACAGAGGACATTCCCATCATAATCCTCGAGGGATAGGTTCGCGAAATTATCCAGTAAAATCGTCACAATGCTGCTGGGTGATTCCTGAATTTCCAACTGATAGGTCACACTCGCTGGTGAGCCATTTACATCCCGGATGTCACGTGCCTGCCAGGTGCCGACAAACTTTGCCACCTGCTTCACTTCGCACTTACTATCCGAGTCTTTTTCGTACCCAGATTCGCAGAGGCATATCGCATCATCATCCACGTCGATACAGTTTCCAAACTCTCCACAATCAACATCTTTGTCATCACATGGTTGCCGATCACAGCCACTGAAAGCCATGAGACCAATGGTCAGAATAAGTCCGATGAGGGAAAGTTGTATGCTATTTTTCATGTTTAGTTGAATTGAAAACGGTAGCAAAGGTAAGAACAGTAGTCAAGAATCAATGACCCAATTTTCAGCACAGATTTTGCTTTATTCCTGCTTCACACAATTTTGGACAAAAAATAAAGTTGTATTCTTCAAACTAACTGCTCTCCTTCACCCATCTTTAGGACTTGATTTTTCGTAAAATGGTTGCCTTGACCATTCACACGAAACCTTCTCTACTTTCCATATGTCTCAATCTGACCTTTCCCATATCCCTGTTGTTGTTATGGCGTTCGCGAATGAGCGTACAGCGGGAAGGTATCTCCGGCAGTTGACCGTTGAGATGAAGAACATACTGGGGGCTTTGGAACCGGCGGTACAAAAAGGGCGGGTATTCATCAAGTTAATCCCCGCAGCGACCCAAAAAGAAATCGTTTCAGTGTTTCAGGACGAATGGTACCACAATCGTGTGTCCATTTTTCATTATGCGGGACACGCAGATGATGACGAGCTATGGCTGGAAAGTTCCGATGGGGGGAATGAATCTTTCTTTTCGCAGGGATTAGCCCGCTTCCTGGGGGCACAGTCAAGTTTGAGGGTGGTGTTTCTCAATGGTTGCGCCACCGGAGCACATGCCAGTCTGCTACACGAGGCCAATGTCCCAGCCGTAATCACCACTGCCCGGGAAATTCAGGACAATCAGGCCACTGAGTTTGCCACCACTTTTTACCGGGGGCTGGCGAGTGGTGCCAGCCTCGAGGAAAGCTTCGCAGAGGCAGAAGGAGTACTGCTAGGCAGATACAATGAACATACCGTAGAAGGGACGCGAAGCCTGTTTTGGGAATCCGCTCCCCCCAGTCAGACGGATGAGGCACTCCCCTGGCGATTAACCCTACGACCCAAAGTGGACTGGGTACCGGCCCAGTGGCGGCTATTCTATGCCCTGGAAGAGGAGAGTTCCGGAGGGCGACAAGCCGAAGAATTTGTAGGAGAGCAGGTGGGCAATTATGAGTTGGTCAAGCTATTGGGACAGGGAACCCTGGGGTCCGTGTTTCAGGCCCGGCATATCAACCTTGATGAAATTCGAGCCATCAAAGTCACTCACCCTGTGCTGCAGGGGTATGACCGGCTCAAAAGCCTGGTCCTGGCTGGCAACAAGGGACTGAGCACCATCAACCACCCAAATGTGGTGGAGTTTTTCGACGTAGGAGAAGCTAATCTTCTCGGCGAAAAACGGCTTTATATGGTCATGGAACTGATCGAAGGAGAGCGCCTGGATAAGATGGATTATTCAACCTTCTGGACCACCAAGGAAGATCTCAACCGGCTCATCGTGCTGATGCTTCAATTGCTTTCCGGACTGCAGGCCGCTCATGAGACCACTTTCAGAGATGCTTCCGGAATGACCAGACAGGGAATAATCCATGGCAATATCAAGACCCGGAAAATCCTTTTCACTCCCGATGGAACCCCAAAGTTGATCGATTTCCTGTTTTCTGACCTTTCACGCAACTCCGGAATCAAATTTGACTACCCTGTCAGCGTACAGGAAAAATTCCGGAAGGAAGATCCTGAGGCATTTTTGGCACCAGAGATGATCAAGGGAGAAAGTGGGGCAGATATCCGCACAGACCTGTACGCTCTGGGAGCGGTATTCTTTGAAGTGATAACAAATACCCCCGCTAACCAGATGAAATTTGGTACGTATGAGACATTGCAAAGCTATGTAAGGACCCATAACCGGGAAATTCCCCGTCATTTGATCAGGGTGGTATGGAACCTGGTTCATCCCAAGGCTTCTTTGAGGTATATATCCGCTGCGGAAGCAATTCAGGATTTGGAAAAAGGCATCCCATGGCTACGCCGTATGTTATATCGCATACAAAAACCATCAGATCCAACGTTAAGAAGAATACTAGGGTATTTCACAGATTCGTAAGCATCCATTTTCGGGATAAAAGCCAGCGAAATCCTACATGGGATACCAAAATGGGTTCCCTTTGATTATGAGCAACTTACACCAAAATCTTTTCGAATTTTTATCCCGAAAAGGTGAAAAAAACCACAACCTGAGACAGTTTCTTTACGTTTATTACAAAAAACCACGCTGACACATTTTAAGAGTTGGAAATATTTCCAATTTCTTGCTTTTTACCAGCGTTTCAATACTTTACGACTCGAAAAACACAGAAAAGGGAGACTATCCTTTATTTTGATTATCTAAACCCATACAGCATATTATCCACTTCCAAAAGTTAAGATTATGGCACAGGAGAACAGGAGTGTGATGGAAGAACAAGCACCCGCAAACAGCCTGGAAAAACAGCTGCTACAGTTAAGAGATGCTTTTCGTCACCATCAGAATGAGATACGCAAAAAATACAAGATCTCTGCAAACGAAATGGAGATCATATTGTATATCAATGATTTTGGTCCTCAGCGCATGAAAGCTGTTGGAGAAAGGTTCAAAATTAAATTCAGTACGCTTACCAGCCTGGTTGACAAGATCGAAGGGCTGAACCTCGTAAAGCGGGTAAATTCCAAAGAAGACCGCCGTTCGATTCTGGTGACTATTACCAAGAAAGGTAAGCGCATGCTGGAAGAGTACAACAGTCAGATCCGTGAACTTGCTGAAAAGATGGCTAGTATAGCCACTCAGGAAAACAACCTTCCTCAGTTGGTTGAGACCTTTGAGAAGGCAAATCACAACGAGCCACAGGAGGCTACAGTGTAGTTTCCTCACATTTTTGCTAAAAGCCATTGTGGAGTTCTCAGCTCCTCAATGGCTTTTTTTGCGTCTATCGGACATCCCAGGTGTCAGCATTTTCCTTTTTTCATTTCGATTTAATGATGTCTTTGTCCCAACTTCAAACTGCTGTACTACATTCGAAGCAAATACATCACCATGCCTGCTGGCCATTACCTGCTATTCAGTTTCCTTCTGGTAACGACTTGTCTTCCGACTTTGGCCCAACAACGGCCAGACTTTCACCCCCAACATCAGTACAGGCGCTACCAGGACTTTTTCCAAAATGACACGGTCCCCAATCAGCTCCGTACCCGCTGGGTGAGTGGAGCCGCGATGGGAAGCTATGCAATCGGCATGGCTGGGCTGGGCTCACTCTGGTATAGTCAAGAAGATCTCTCAAGCTTTCACTTTTTTGACGACAGTCATGAATGGCAGCAAATGGACAAATTTGGCCATGCGTACAGCGGCTACCAACTCACCCGAGGACTGATTTACCTCTATCGCTGGTCAGGTCAGCCAAAGGCCAAAACCCTGGCATGGAGTGGAAGTCTGGCGTGGCTGATGGTGGGGAGCGTCGAGGTATTTGACGCTTTTGGTGAAAGCTGGGGTTTTTCATGGTCAGACGTTGCAGCCAATACCACAGGAGTGGGGCTCGCTCTGCTCAACTATGGGCTTTGGCACGAAGACCGTCTTGCCTTGAAGCTTTCCTACTACCCCTCTCCCTATGTGGGAATACCCGACTATGAGCACCTGTTCGGTAGCTCTATCACCGAATGGTGGCTCAAGGATTACAATGGGCAAACCTACTGGCTTTCCGCACGGGTGCACAGTTTCCTGCCCGAAGGTAGCTTCAAAGACCACTATCCCAAATGGCTAAACCTCGCCGTGGGCTACGGAGCCGAGGGCCTCATCGGCGGCTACGACGACCCCACCGAGGCCTGGCGCGACCGCGAATACCGCCAGCTTTACCTCAGCCTAGACCTTGATCTGAGCCAAATTGAAACACAGTCTGCTTTTCTGAGGAGTCTGTTCACCGTCGTAGGGCTGGTCCGGATTCCCTTCCCTACCCTCAGTTGGGACCCCCGCAATGGGACGCAGTTTCTGCCCTTGCACTAGGAAGAGGGAGAGGCGAGACCGCTGCGCTGTCAGACCGGCTAACACCTGTCAGAAGTCAGACAAAAAAGAAGGGACTTTTCGTAACCTTGTCCTGCCGAGGGCAGTACCATTCTGACTTCACAAATCACTGTACCGCCTCTTCAATCAGGTGAATGACCTCAGCCATCATCATGGCGGTGGCGCCCCAGATGAGCTCTTTATCGTTGACGATGAAGCCGGGAGCTTCGATGTAGGTACCCTTGTGGATGTCCACACGGTGCTGCCCTTTTCGGTTTTCATCCAGAAACTGATCGACCTGTACCTCGATGATTTCGGCGACCTCGACGGGGTCTGGTACAAAGTCGGGGCGTTTATCGGTAACAGCGAGTCGGGGATAGACGATGGAATTACTGGGCGGAATGTACAGCTCGGTCAGGGCGCCGATGACCTCTACTTCGTGGGCCTTGATGCCCATTTCCTCATCGGCCTCACGCAGGGCCGTAGCTGTGAAGTCCACATCCATCGGTTCTCGTCGTCCACCGGGAAAGCTGATCTGGCCTCCGTGTACACGCCCGTCCTGGCTGCGACGCATAAACGGAATGTACCAATGTCCTTCATGGGGATATAGCAAAACCAACACTGCACTCTGCCGGGCAGTAGGGGGGATGCGTACCTTTCGACCCCGGATGGAAGGAGCCATCAGCATTTGAGCATCAAGCCCGGGTAAGGGATTGCTCAATCTGTTTCGTAATGCTTCTGGTAATTCAGGCGAATATTGCACGAAGTGAGAGAAATTGTTGATTATCTGGATGCTTGAAGCATGAGAGAAGTCCAATCATAAGCTGGAAGATGCACTATCGCGCATATCAGCCGGGTAACTTTCACCCTTGAACTTTCAATTTCGACCCAGCTTTTTCCCAGCGCTTCATCGCCAATTGTCCACAAGCCCCATCGACATCCTTTCCTCGGCTGCGGCGCACATTGATGATCACACCATTCTTTTCCAGATGGGCGACGAACGCATCCAGCCGCTGGGGGGTGGTCATCTGGAAGCCAGTTCCTTCAACGGGATTGTACTCGATAATGTTCACCTTACTGGGGACATGCCGCACGAAATCCACCAGTTCCTGAGCGTCCTGGAGGCTGTCGTTGAGGTCCTTGAGCATGATGTACTCATAGGTGACGCGCGTATGGGTCTTTTCGTAGAAATATTCCAGGCCCTCTTTCAATGCCTCCAGTGAGTTGGTCTCATTGATCGGCATGATTTCGTTGCGCTTGGCGTCATTGGCGGCGTGAAGCGAGAGGGCAAATTCAAATCTGGCACCGTCGTCTCCGAGACGCTTGATCAGTTTGGCGACTCCAGCGGTTGAGACCGTGATGCGACGCGGAGACATGCCCATGCCCGCCTCATCGGTGATCATGTCGATGGAGCCCATGACATTGCGGTAGTTGAGCAGGGGCTCGCCCATGCCCATATACACAATGTTACTGAGCGGTCGGCCAAAGTGCTTTTCGCTCTCCTGATTGAGCTTGTAAACCTGATCGTAAATTTCGTAGTGATGCAGGTTGTGCTTGAGGTCGAGGAAGCCTGTCGCACAAAACTTACAGGCCAATGAGCAGCCAGCCTGAGAAGAAACACAGGCCGTCACCCGGCTGGAAGTGGGAATGAGCACGCCTTCGACCTCCTGACCTCCAGCCAATCGAAAGGCGTACTTAACGGTGCCGTCCTTGCTCTTGAGCTCGTTTTCGATCTGGGCCTGCCCGATGTCGTAGTGCTGCTCCAGCTTTTCACGCAGGCCTTTGCTCAGATTGGTCATGTCTGAGAAGGCTGCCGCGTGCTTTTGCCACAGCCACTGGTGCACCTGTTTAGCGCGAAACTTCTTCTCCCCCATTTCCAACAGCGCCTCTTCCAGTTGAGCCAGACTCAGCGTCCGTATGTTCTTCCTCTTTTCCATGCGGGACAAAGATACGATTTTACCGAGAGGAAGTTGAGAAGAAGCCCAGCAACTGGTAAGGTGGGTGAAAATCCGTAATTTGGAGTGTGGGTTAGCTTACGGGCCAATGGAGCTTTTCTATATCCAGAAACAGGTTTCGTAGAATTCATCCCAACATTCCGATAAAATGGCTGCTATTCGACTTTTTCTTTTGGCTATACTTCTGATGGTACAATTACTGGGCTGCCAGGAACTCCTGAGTCAGTCTTCGGAAGTTGAATTCAGGGACCATGACTCGCTACAACGCATCGAGGTCTATGTCGCCGGAGAATTTTTCACCGCCTATCGCTACGAAGGCGGCCACCTCAAAAAGCCCATTATTTACCCCATTCTGACGGCTGATGGGACACCCGTCACCCGTGGCTATCCGCTTGATCCCCGCCCTGGAGAGCGCATCGACCACCCCCACCACATGGGGCTGTGGTTCAATCATGGCGACGTCAACGACCTCGATTTCTGGAACAACTCCACCGCCCGCCCTGCCGAGCAGCGCGCCCATTATGGCCACATCACCCACGAAGAAATTCTCCAGATGGAGCATGGCGTCCTGCAGGTGCAAAAAGCCTGGCGACGCCCCGACAGCTCGATTTTGCTGGATGAGGTAACCCAATTCACCTTAAGCGGTGGCGACGGCTACCGCCTCATCGACCACCATAGCACCCTCACCGCGCGGGAGCAGGTCGTCTTCGAAGACTCCAAGGAGGGGATGTTTGCCATACGGGTGCGACGGGAGTTGGAACTCCCCGAGGAAAAAGCCATCGTGCTGCTGGATGAAACCCTGACCCCTTTGCCCAAGCAAATCAACAACGAAGGCCTCAGCGGCAATTACCTCAACAGCGAGGGAGCCGAGGGCAACGATGTCTGGGGGCAACGCGCCCGCTGGATGGCGCTATCCGGCGTCGTGAACGACGAATCCATCACCATCCTGATGATGAGCGCCCCCGAAAACCCCAACTATCCGCCACACTGGATGGCGCGGGGATATGGGCTATTTGCCGTCAATCCGCTCGGCAGCGAGGTGTACACCGATGGACAGGAAACCCTCAACCTGACCCTGGAAGGGGGCGAGAGCGTGTCTTTCCGGCATCGCGTGGTGATTTATTCGGGAGAAAAACCGGAGCAGGAGGAGCTAGAGGAAGCGTTTGAGGAGTTTTGCAAATAAAGAGAAGCTCGCCCAACTTTTGCTTATCTTTAAATCAGGATCGTCAACCTGTTGCTGATATGACCACCACGACCGCTCGTTACATCAATCTGTTTACCGACTTTGGTTTTAAGAAGCTCTTCGGTGAAGAGCCGAACAAAGACCTGTTGATTTCCTTTCTCAACGAATTACTTGAAAAGGAAAATCGAATTACAGACTTGAGCTACCTAAAAAACGAACAATTAGGCCAGCATGAGGGAGAGCGCCGGGCAGTGTACGACCTTTATTGCACCAATCAGAAAGGGGAAAAGTTCATTGTAGAAATACAGCGAGCCAAGCAAGAGTACTTCAAGGATCGAAGTGTTTACTACTCCACATTTGCCATTCAAGAGCAAGCCACTAAAGGTCGGCAGTGGCAATATGAACTCAAAGGAGTATATACCATTGCCGTCATGGACTTTGTCTTTGATAGCCAGGACACCGACAAAATCGAGCATCGCATCAAGCTGATGGATACGCAAACGCACCGGGTGTTTTATGACAAGCTAACTTTCATCTACCTGGAGGTACCCAAGTTTGACAAGCAGCTATCAGAGCTCGAAACAGACTATGAACGCTGGCTGTATGCCTTCAAAAACCTTCATCGGCTGTCCGACCGCCCCAAGGAGCTTCAGGCCGGAGTTTTCCAGAAACTCTTTGAACTTGCTGAAATCGCACGCCTGGACGACCGTGACCGCGCTGTTTATCAGGAAAGCCTCAAAGACTATTGGGACCTCAAAAGCGCCATGGATACCTATTACAAGGAAGGATTAGAAGAAGGACGGGAAGAAGGACGAGAAGTGGGACGAGAAGAGGGCGAAAAGAAAAAAGCTCAGGATATGGCGCGAAAGGCTTTGGAGAAAGGCTTAACAGTGGAACTGATCATAGAACTGACAGGTCTCAGCCAGGAGGAGATTGAGGCATTGAAAGGAGGGTAAAACATCTGTTTTTTTTGCGCATGACCACCTCGACCTATCAAATCGTTCTGATTTTTTGCTTTTCATGGCTGTCCACCACCTTTGCCCAATCTCCTCTCATCCATGACGAGTCCTACCTCGATCCCTCTTTTGTAGAGTTTCGAATGAAGCTCGGCGAGGCCATTTTGAATCGGGATACCAGCCTGCTGAAGCCGCTGCTGGCAGAGCATATCGTCGAAAGCAAGGATGGATACATGGATGCGAGTCCGGCCCAATTCATCCAATCTTTTAGTGAGAAAAACGGGGAAAGTTGGGAACTGCTCGAAAGGATATCACGATTCGGCTTTAACCGCTTCCGTACCAAGGACTCTTACTGGCATATGCCAGAAGGAACCCTTGGGTTTCAGGCCCCTTCATACCATTGGAAATTCAATATGGACAGCCTACTCCTGGTTTTAGGCAAAAATGTCAACGTGCGCCAATACCCTGGCCTTAGTGCTCCTACCATTGCTCAGGTTAGCTACGAAGTGTTGGCATGCGATTGCAATATCCTAACTGCGACGGATAGCACCATCGTGAAAGCAGATGGAAGAAAATGGCATGAGGTATATCTCCCAGATGGACGAAGTGGCTATATCGCCTACTCCCTGACCAGTGTTTCCGTTTACCGCGAGCTAACCGTCGCCAAACTGGATGGGGAGTGGAAGATTGTATCTTTCTTTATGGCACCAGGGGTGTTGAGCTCCTACCCTCTCCAATTCAGGTAGTACCTCGTATGTTTCCTCTCCCCCCGCCGTATCAGGGCATGTTTTTCAACCAAGTCCTGCAAGTCGCGGGTAGTGGTAGCCGCCGAGGTTCCGGTGATCCGTTGGTAGTTGCTGGCACTTAGCCCGCTGTCAAAGCCACCCGGCCCTGCCCGAAAAAGCCGCGCCAAAGCTTTTTCCTGACGCGGATTGAGCCTTCCTCTCAGCTCATCGAATAGCCGGGCTTTGAACAGCAGAAAATCCAGTTGCTCCAGTGTACGCTCTTGCGCTTCTATCACGCGATCGGCAAACCAATCTAACCAACCGGATACATCATTGCTGAGGCTGGCCCTGTTTAGCCTGTCATAGTACTCCTTTCGAGTTTGCTCCAGGGTATCCGCCAGCATGAGCAGACTTGGCTGACCTATTGCCTGGGATAATATCCGTTCAGATATAGCCCTACCAATTCGGCCATTGCCATCCTCAAATGGGTGAATGGATTCAAAGTACAAATGAGCAATTCCTGCTCTGGTAATGGCTGGTATTGGCTCAGTACCTCCAGGGTGGGAATCATGCAACCAGGCCAGAAAACGTTTCATTTCTTCCGGAACCCGGGAGGAGGGTGGGGCTTCGAAATGTACGACTGGTCGCTCCAAAGGCCCAGACATAATCTGCATAGGATCATCATGGGTGCGGTATCCGCCTATGACTTGCAGATCCCGACGCCCCTGGGTGAGCATGCGATGCCATTCGAACAGTTGTTTATCATCCAGTGGAAGCGCAAAATTTTGGTACACCTCCACCATCATCTCTGCGATGCCATACTCTGCCGGCTTTACCCTGCGCCCATCCGCTGCCAATCCCAGCAAACGCCTTATCGACACCTGGACGCTGTCACGGTCAAGCAATTCGCCCTCAATCTGGGAAGTCTGAGTAGCTTCTGTACTGAGCAGTTCTACCCGCAATTCAGCCTTGTCAGTGTCGCTCAGGTGTTCAAATTTCCCAATCCACTTCCCAGTAGATTTCAAAAACTGATCCTCCCGACTTCGAAGCGCCTGAGCATCGTAGCGAAATTCTCCCCAATCCTGTAACTGCCAATTCCAGCGCATTTCTTGATAATGAGTGATAAACTCCAATCCTATCGCTCAAAATACCCCAAATTATGAGCGATAGCAACCCTCCCTATCGCTCAACTTGAAGTTTTTACCCCAATCTACGACACAAGTCGTAAAAATATTTGCATCTACGACACTTGTCGTTTATACTTGTAACATCATCGCAGCAGCAGAAGAATTCGTCATTCGGAATTCGTACTTCATAATTCCCATGGCGATTTCCTTCCCGCTCACCAGCCCCTGATTACGAATCACGAATCATCAATTACGAATTATTCCCCATGTCCCCCTCCGAAGCTGAAATAGAAATCCTGCAAGTGCTCTGGCAACATGGCCGTTGTACGGTGCGCTTCATCCACGAGCAAGTCTCGCAGCGGCGGGAGGTGCGCTATACCACCACCCTGAAGCAGCTCCAGCGCATGGTGGAAAAGCACTTTGTACAGCAACACAAGACAGGAAAATCCCACGAATATACCGCCCTGCTCCCTGAGCAGGATGTCAAAGGCTCACTGGTGCAGCGACTGGTCAATACGGCCTTCAAAGGTTCGACCGCCGACCTGCTGCTACATGCCCTGGGCGACAGCGACCCCAGCGAGGATGAGCTCGATGCCCTCGAGAAGTGGCTGGAGAAGAAAAGAAGCGAGAAATGAGATCGCTGCGCTGTGAGACCGTTTCACTGTCAGACCGCTGCGCTGTCAGAAAGAGGAAAAAAGACAAAGGTCTTTGTAACCCTGTTATGGCTACGCCAGTAACTTTCTGACCTCTACTTTCAACTTTAAACCTGCCAACTTTGAACTACCTCCTTTACACCGAAGCCCTGGGCTGGACCCTGCTGCATAGCCTCTGGCAGGGAGCCGCACTCGCCTTTTTGTACCTGTTAGCGCGCTTTTTGCTGCGAAACCATAGTCCGCAATTGCGGTATCTGCTGGCGCTTACGACGCTGACGGCACTACCGGTCTGCGCGGGTATCACCCTGGTTCAGTACTGGCCGGAAGAAGTAGCAGTCACCGAGATGGCCCAGATTCCCATCGAAAACTGGGACAACCTATGGAGTAACTCCGTCATCCAATCGGAAGCTCAGTCGGCAACGCTAACATGGCAGGATCAAATGGAGCGAGCTCTGCCCTACTTGTCCCTGGTCTGGCTAATGGGAGTGGGCCTGATGTGGCTACGATGGTGTGGGGGATTATGGAATTTATACCAAATGCGCCATGCAGGGACCGAGGCTGGCCCCGCCAAATGGCAAAACAGCATAACCCAGTGGGCCCAAAACTGGGGCATCAACCGCCCCGTTAAGCTCCTGATATCCAACCGAATAAGTTCGCCGGCAACTCTGGGCTTCTGGAAGCCCATCATACTGATTCCAGCTACCCTGGTAACTGGTCTGAGCCCCGAGCAGTGGGAGGCCATCCTGCTGCATGAACTGGCCCATATTCGTCGGGCCGACTATGCGATCCGAATGATCCAATCACTGATTGAGATCCTGTTCTTTTACCACCCACTCGTATGGTGGGTCGGAAGGGACCTGGCCCATGAGCGGGAAGCCTGCTGTGATGATCAGGCTGTGGCAGTTTGCGGCGATGCCTTGCGCTACGCCCAGGCACTGACCACCCTGCAACGCATGTGTCAACCTTCAAACAACCAATTAGCAATGGCTATTCAAAGCAAACATACATCCTCATTTACCCGACGCATCCAGCGGCTGTTCGAGCCCACAACGACCAGCAACCGCCCCAAAGCGGCCCTCATCCTGGCCTTCATGCTGCTCGTCAGCCTGACCAGCTATGCCTGGATGAATATGGAAACGCTTTCTCCGACAACTGAAAATCAGCAGGTTTCCATCCCCAATACTGTGGAGCCTTCCGTGGCAGCTCTTCCGGATGCCAGTGAACACTCCCAGGTTTCCTCTACGGATCTGATTGCCCCTTACCGCGAATTCCAACTGACCATCGACACCACCTGGACGCCTGAGTATCTCTCCCAAACCATAACAAAGTTGCGAGAGCAGGGGATTACCCTTTATGTGGAAAAGAAGATGTTCAACTGCTTCGATCACCTCATTTACCTCTCGGGCCAGATTTCCTTCCCCAGCGGAGTTCAGGGAGAATTTGGTGGGCAACTAGGCCGCATCATGATTCGCAAGACCGATGAAGAGCTAAAGGTCATGGGAACAAGCACCCCTGTTGGGGCCATCTGCTACTCCTTCGATGAAGAGGACCCTATGGCCATGGTGGTAGAAGAGCGTCCTGACGGTAAACGCCATGTTGAAACAATCGATTCCATCAAATACTACCGAGTCGATGGCACCAAAATGAGCGTAGAGGCCTATCAGGCTCTTGGACTGAAAGAGGAAGACATTGCGGGGGCCACCTTCATTGGGCCTCGGACCGATGCTAACGGCACAGTGATTGAAAGCGGCACCGTAGTAGAAGTCGTGACCAAAAGCAGGATCGCATCCCCTCCCCCCCCTCCTGTACATCCCTTTTGGACCTTTACCCTCGGTCCCAAGACCACCCTGGACGAGCTAACAGCCCTGACCAAAGCCCTTGAAAAAGATGGCTATTCCTTGACTGTCAGGAGTATTTCTGCCAATGATGAGATGTACCTCCGCGGACTGGATTTTTCCATCGAGATCGTAGGAGAAGACATGAAAGGCAAGGGCAAGGTGGTCTCTTCGAATGAGATCGATCCTACCCACTACGCACTGGTCAAGCTCAACCCGCTGGAAGGGACCATATCGGTGACCATCCACGAAGTTGGCAGCGGCCCTGGGCAGATGGCCCTAACCGGTATTTCCATCCGGCAACAGGAGCCTACAGGTGAGCCCATCTACATCCTGAATGGCGAGGTGGTGGATCGGACGGTTTTGCAGGAGCTGGAGCCTTCCCAAATCGAACGAATAGACGTCCTGAAAGGCGAGTCGGCGGCTGAACTGGGTTTGACCGAAGATACCAGCAATGGGGTAATTGAAATCACCACCAAGTCCGGGGAAGTCATCGTAGAAGGAAAGCCCACTGAAACGCCAGAACCAGTATCGATCCGCAATATCGAGCAGGAAGCCCTTCCCCTAGTAATCATTGATGGAGAAGAAGTTCCCAATGACGAGCTAGACGAACTTTTACCTGAGCAGATCGAGCATGTAGAGGTAATCAAGGGAGACTGCGCAGTAGAAGAGTATGGCGAAAAGGGAGAAAACGGGGTAGTCCTCATCCAGACCAAGCAGCCCGATCAGCTAGTAATCGAGCCAATCACCCTCAAAGTCAGCCCCAACCCCAGCGACGACGAATTTGCCATCGAGTACTCACTGGATCAGACTCAACAGATCAGCATCGGCGTCTATGACCTACAGGGCCGCCTGATCGAGGAGATTTTCAGCGGGACAGAAACCGACGGCAACATCATGGTCATCTGGAGTGGCCGCAACCTGCCGGATGGTACCTACCTGATCAAGCTAACCGGTGAGTCCGTAGCGGGACAGGCGAGGGTACAGCTACTGCGGTAGCCCCTCATGCTTTACCACAAAGAAACATAAAGAGAGGTCTCGAAGGGCACTAAGAATAATCCCTTTGAGACCTCTCTCTACTTGTCGAAAAACCCTTCACTTTGAGTCCTTAGCGCTCTCCTTAGAGTCCTTCGTGGTTTATCATCTTGAAATGGAAGCCCCGATCTCCATCAGCGTCAGCTCCTTTCCCGCGTCAGCGAAAGCCTTACTGGCAGCAGCATGGTCGATCTCGATGTAGCCAAAGGTATCGAAGTGCATGCCGATGATGTCCTTGCACTGGATGAAATCCGCCGCTATGACCGCATCTTCCACGCCCATGGTGAAGTTGTCGCCCATGCAGAGGAAGGCAAAGTCCAGGTCGTGGTACTCGCCGATCAGCTTCATGTCGCCAAACAGCGCTGTATCACCGGAGTAGTAGAAGGTTTTGCCCTCAGATTCGAAGATCATTCCTGCCGGATGGCCGCCATAGCTGCCGTCGGGCATGCTGCTGGAGTGCACCGCGTTGGTGAATTTCACCGTACCAAAGTCAAATTCATTCTTGCCGCCGTGGTTCATGGGGTGGTTGTTCTCGATGCCCTTTTGCCCGAACCAGCCCACCACCTCGAAGGTCGAGATAAGCTTGGCACCCGTCCGCTTGGCGATGGCCTCGACGTCCGCGACATGGTCGCCATGACCATGCGACAGGATGATGTAATCAGCCGGAATTTCGTCGATGTTGATCGCTGATGCCTTGGGATTCGGAGAGATAAAAGGATCGAGCAGGATGTGCTTTCCGTTGAGTTCCAGCCCGAAAGCCGAGTGTCCGTAATAGGTAATTTTCATTGGAATGGAGTTGTTGGAGTGGGTATGGAGGTATGGGGCGTTCGAGTTTTTACAAATGGCGGTTACAACCTTTCCTCTATATACTTCATATCCTTTCTCTGGCTTGACATTAAGCTAACCAATTCTCCTAACCATCTCAACCCGGTTCTGTTTTGGCAGCCTGGAAAGGGAAGCCAGAAGACCATTGACATTACCAGCTCCGAAGCCCTAGATCAGCTTTTAGCCTTCAGCCATTCTACCAATTCAGGTAAGACCTCGCCGCTCGGTCCCTGCAAATGAACTCCTCGCACACTTTTTAGGGCCATTTCGCTGAAACGATTTTCCACCGGGTTGACGTCGAAGAATGGGATGCCTTCGTGGCGGGCCTTCATGGCCAACTGGTTGGGCAAATTCGTGGCGCCAGAGGTACCGACGGTGATGAACAGGGTGCAATCGTTCATGGCTTCATGGGCACTGACGAAGCTGAAATACTCCTCGTTGTAGTATTCATCAAACCACAGCACATGAGGCCGGGTCAGCTCCCCGCAGTTGGGGCAGCGCAATAGCTCCAGTTCCTCCGGCGAGAGGTCGCTCTCACGGTCTTTGGGGGCAATCCCATCGGGAAAAGCATAGAGGTTGTAGGTGCATTCCGCCCCGCAGCGCACGAATTCCAAACTGCCGTGAATCAGGTAAGTGCGGTCTAGGCTGTTACCCGCACGGAGGTGCAGCCCGTCCACATTCTGGGTGATGAGGGTGAAGCGATCCCCGAACATCTGTTCCAGTTCAACTACCGCATGATGGCCAGCATTAGGTTTGGCCTGTTGGCAGACCGTCCGCCGAAAGAGGAACCACTTCCAGACTTCCTCCGGCTGTTGCTGAAACATCGCAAAGGTGCCGATGTCCTGTGGCTTGTAATTTTGGCTGCCGACGCGCCAGTAGCCTTCCGGCCCACGAAAGGTCGGGATGCCACTCTCAGCGGAGATCCCCGCACCGGAGAGGATAATGATGCGGCCCTCGCCTTCGAGAAATTCGGAGAGGAGGGCTTTGGCGTATGCAGTGAGGTGGTTTGGGTTCATTTCTGGAAAGGTGTAGAGATTCTTTTTGAATCGGTATTTTATAGCAGGCTATCTGGAGCTTGTCCATCAACGGATACGACCCTGATCTGCTTAGCGGGAAACCATTCCACTTTCCCATCACCATCGCAACAGAAAACAGCCTCTACGCGCCCATTGTTGGTTTCACTCCCCACATCACCAAGCAACCAGTGGGGCTTTTTTGACTCGTATAGCCCAAAGCCCGTTCCCAATAGGACATATTGCTTACCCGTTTCTCGTTGTTCAATGATGGTCGCCATGGTTATGCTATTTCTATTTTGACATGTGATTTAATCCCTGGGATAATCGCCTTCCCAACTCATTATCCCTCAATCGGAACCTCCTCACTTTATCCGCCCGGTGAACAAAGATGTCTCCGTGAGACTGCCAGAACTTTCTGGGGCGATGCTCGATTTCCTGAATCTCTTTTACGGGATACTCAAATTTCGATTCCCGACCGAAAAGGCCAATCAACACAAGCGTAAGCATGTTGCCTACTTGTTCAAATCGATACTAATATGGGTTTTGCACCTCACTAAATAACGCACTTAAAAATCCCCCAACCCCTATCCCGATAAGCAAATTACCATGAGTTTCCCACTTGTAAAGTCCCGTTATCTCCCCGAATAGAGCTAACAGTGCAGTTACCGGGATGACGCTCAGTATTCCTACCCATAATCGAAGCAAGACCGGGTAGCACCAACAGCAATAAATATCCACTACTATCACACGGTATTTTGTGGAGCCATTCTGGTTACCGAATCTGGCCCTCTTTCTTCATAGTCATAGGTGAGAGTTAAATCTATAAACTGATCTGTATTGATCAAATGGTCATACTTCTGCTTCAATTCCAAATAGTCTTTATCGCTGCTCTTCACATCGTCTCGGGAAATGGTATAATGCTCCAGTAGTTTGCGAATTTTTCTATTGCTAGTTTTTGACTTGATGTCTGAGAAGTCGTTGGATTCAATGATCTTTTTTGCTTCAATCGCTTCAGGTTCACTTAGAGAGTAGAACAAATTTTTCCATTGTGGAGTTAATCCTAACTCTACCTCGAATAATTTTCTATAAATAATATAGGTTTCAGGCATATACAGAATTTCAAAGAATTCCTTTTCATTCTTTCCATAAGCTTTTTCAAAGAAACTTCTTCCAGGCGGAACAATACCTCTCGTAACATTGCTAATAGACTGAATCGCCCTAATAAATTTCTTGTTCCAAAATTTCCCAATGAACTGTCTGTGTTTGGCCTCTTCTCCAAATAGGGGAATGTACTTCATTGGGAAAGAGTAGATATGGATATCGAGATCTTCAGACAGATTTACATTTAGCTCCATCCGGTGATACAGATGTTCAGGCCTGTCTTTGAAATTAAACAGTAAGTAGTTGGAAAGCCGGTCAATGCCATGTTTAGCTGCCAGTTGGACAGCATGTTCATACTGGTTTTTCATACCCCAGTAATCAAATGCAATCCTCAAAGGATGAATGGGTATTTCACTAATCAGCTTCATGATCTCATCTGTGACATACCTTGCATCTGTACCTTGATTGAAATCTACAAAGCGCTGTTTCGGAGTTTTATCTCTTAGTTTTTCATAAAAGGGCTTTAGTTTCTCATATGCCTTGATCACATTTTCTTTTTCATAAGACTGCCTCTCTGTGAGATTATACGCTTGGTAGATATCATAAACCTTCTGGGCAGTTTTGCCTTGTACACGTTTGTCTATGAAATTTTCCAGTAATTCATAAATACGATTCAAGTAGGCCTTGTCATTCTTTCCTTCCTTCAGGTTTCGGACAGCTATATCCAACTGGTTGGGTTCCACATACATAGCGCCTTTGACAAAGCCCATATCTTTGATTTCCTGAATAATTTCAGGGAACTTGGGAGAGGCGAGAACGTTATTGTCCATCAAAAGAAGGTGCTGCTGTTCGCCATATAGCTCCTTAATGGTTTCAAATTTTCCTTTGGTGGATATTTTTTCTTTGTAGGTAGGTTCAAGGATTGGCACAGAACAAAAGGCACAGGTCCGCGTGCAGCCCTTGGTCATGAAGGTGAAGTAGGCACTACCTGTCGGATACTTGTATGAGATCTCATCCAGGATGGAATAATCGAGGGGGAGATTGTCTATGATTAGAGATTTTGCAGCTTTCAGGTTGGGATCGAGCATCCCTGGCTTGTCCAGAAGCCCTTCAATGGGTTTAATTCTGGTTTCTTCTTCAACCTCTTTGGGCAGGAGGGAAGCTAGTACGCCACCAACTTTTAATTCACTTAGATCTTTGACAAGGCACTTGGCATCTTTAATGGCTTGGACGGTAACATCCCAATAGAAGGTAAACAAAGTGGTAACATATACTCTATCCCACTTGAGTTCGTCTATGAAGGTTCCTTTTTTGTGGTACGCGGTATACTGTTTCAACCAAACTTCAATAAGTGCAAGGGGGAAGTTCTCATCCTTTCCTTCCTTGAGATCCTCTAAAAAGGCTTTGAGCTTGGTTTTGTGCCCCGTCTTGATGAGAGTCTGGATTTCATTTTCCTTCTTTTTCCAAAGAATTTGCGTGCAGACTTGTCCGAGCTTTTCGATACAATCGCTAACGATCTGATCAAACATAAACTTATCAACATCTCCCTTGTAAAAGGTAACATCGTCCCCCAACATCCGGTGGTAGGTAGCGATTTTCATCAAACCGATAGGAGGATACTTGTTTTTGTATCCGGGTTCTATGAGGAGGATGTTTCGTTTGGTAGGTGAAGACATACTGAGGAATTAGTTGTAGCGTTCCGCAATTTTCTTTTTCAAAGATTCTGCGTCTTGAATTTTTAGTTCTCTATTAATGATCTCGAATATTTCCCGTACGACTTTTCTACAATCGTCCTGCAATTGGGAGAGAGGAAATGAAAAAGACTGAGAAGGTACTCCTGTTTCATAAATGGATTCATCAATTTTTATATCCTCCTCACCAATAATTTGTCGATAGACCACTGAAAGAGAATAGTTCTCCGTAGCTTTTTCTTTGAGCTTTGTGATTTGCTGTGCAGAAGTATTGGCTTTCTTTTTAAGGTCCTTTATTTTTTCTTCTTCGTATTCAATTTGCCTATCAGTCAATTTTCCAGATTTTCTCTCCTCCTCAAATTTCGCTGCTTCTTTTTTATACTTTTTAATATCGTCAAGACGGTTATGCAGTTGGGAAGAATCTTGGGTCAAAGTTCCAAGAGAAGCAAACTCTTGCTTTAAATGTTTTTCAAAATAGGAGACAGTTTTAGAGTCATTAAAGTAATCTCTTCTAGCGTTAGGGGTAAAACCGCTACCAATTGCATGAACTTCTCCTATATAATTGAGGTTCTGTCGAGACTGGCCAAAGAATCGACTTAAAGTCAGTAAATTGCCTATGGCAATATTTTCTTTTCGTAAGCGAATGCCTCTTTCAATATTTTCATCTGGGATTTGGTAATTAAGTTGATTTGTTAGTCCAAACCAACCAATAGCAACTATTTCTCCTTCTTCATCTAAAATGTGAAAGGGAACAACATCCAGCAGCTTTGAAAACTCTTCTCCTCTCTTCCAGAAAATGGATTTATAAGGTTTAAACAGTTTTTTTTCATTTAAATTTAGATGAACATCATACTCATCTATCGCGACCCTATTATCTTTATAGTAGTTGTAAATTTTTTCTTTCCATTCTTTTGGGAATTTAGGATTGAAAGGAATAGGTGCTACCATAGAGAGGTAGTCCGCAACTGATAGTATGTCTAAGAGGGTCTCATTGGTTACAGCTAATAGCTTTACAACAAAAAAGTGGCTCTCTTTTGGTGCGGTTTCTTCTTTCAAATGGGTAATCGCACTAATCACTGCTGCTGCGTCTCGTGTGTCAGCCTTATTATCAATGATTTGTCTAAGTTGCTTGGCATTCAGAGTAATTATACTCTTGATAGTTTCGCCCTGATAAGAAGTTTCAAAGATAAGTTTTTCGCAATACCCTAAGCCTCCCAATCGACCAATCCCTCTGAATCCTTTTCTTTTCTCTCTGTCCTTTTGGGAGTTGGCAACATCACCTAGAAAGTTCAGCACATTTTCGCTTTTAATACCTGTCGCATTATCTTCAATTGATATCCGTCTGCTTTCTTTATCAATGGTAATATTGATCTCTCCATCAGATTTTCTTTTTAGTATTTTGTCTTCTACTGCAATGTCTATCTGGTCCGCAGCATTTTGGACGTACTCTCTGAATATGAAGCGAGCGTCCTCATACATCCCGAGTGTCAAGGTTTCTATGACATTTTTGCCAATATGTGGGGAAAAAGTCGTCATAACCAGCTATACTTCAGAACATTAAAATGGTTTTTTACTTCCTGCGGTACGTTTTGGATATCATACTCATCATGTGCATGATAAATGTTCGCATTTGTCAGCCTAAACACAACATACACATCATGTTCTAGGTCGTATGAATAGTAGTTACTATTCCCAAAAGTTTTGTCATATCTTTCGTCCAGTAGTTCCTGTGCTCTTGCAGTGTCTTCCTCACTTGGGTCATAACAACTCAGTTGGGAGATAAACTCACGGTCTCGCCCCCCCGCAACCCAAGCCTTCCATGCTTCTTTATTCCCATGAGGACTTAAATCATGCTTGAAGTGATGTTCAAACAACAATCTAAATTGGTCAAAAAATGCTTCAAGACTATTTCCCCTATCTGCAATTACAGCACGGTGGCCAATAGTTGTACTATCTGCTTCCGTTTCAAGAATATCTGAGTCGTTCCAAAGATATTGGAAGGAAAAAATAGTATTCTTTTCGTCCGGGGTGTTGTGGAGGTAAGAAACTAGATAACCAACTTCTCTTTTTGTTTCTTCATTGAAATGAGATTTTACTTGATTGGGTTCTGTTGAAAGAGCAGGAATATCTTTTTCTGGGTATGAAATTTTCTTACTACCAATATTTCCTAAAAAATCATAAACCGAGTGCCCAATTGCCCAAAATTCACTTGGTATATCTGTATAAGGAAATCCATTGATCATTTGACGAATCAATTCATCATTAATTAAAATGAGATATGTATCTAAGCCCTTAATCAGGTCAGGAACCTTACGTAAAATACCCCAATATTGATGCTGATTTGCTTGATAGTCTTCTTTATCCCAGATAAAAGCAGAGATGTCTAATGTGGGTATGAAAGCTTGATTAACCATGGTGGCTTCTTTTTTTCATTTGAGCTTCAATGATTGCCCTCATTTCTCCCTTTGATTCTTCGATAAAATCTTTAGGGTAATAATTGAGGATTGTACCGTAGTCATCCAGTTCCAGTGTTCTGAATAGCCCTTTTTCAATGAATGTCAAATTAATTTGATCATCCATTTGGTTCGTTTGATCCTCTGCAATTCTCCTCCTCATCCGGGTAATGAAATGGCTGCTATGCGTCTCAACAATAACTCTTTTTCCTTGAAGTGTGAGGCTATACAGAAAATCATAGAGTGAGCTTTGAACCTTGGGGTGAAGATGAATTTCAGGCTGTTCGACGATTAAGATTCCGTCATTGGGCATTAACAATCCCTGAACAATGATCGGTAATATCTGGCTGATCCCATATCCGACATGTTTGATATTGGTTTTCAACCCAACTTCATCTTCCAAAAAGACCTTATAGACATCAGCTATTTTCTCTGAGAAAATTTTTCCACCAACTTTGCACACATCACATAACCAGTAGTTGACAGCTTCTAGCAATGTACCGCTCTTTTCCTGGTATTCCAGTGCCTGGTTTTCACTTTTGATAGAGGGATAAATAACTTCTTCTGACTCGGACTCCATAAGAATCTGTGCAGTATATTCTCCACGAATACCTACCCATTTTCCGGTACTGGAGGCACTGTACTCATACTTTGGATCTTCTCGCGATGGACCAATATAAAAAAGTAAACTGAACACTTTATCCACTCCCTTTTTCAGCCAATCGATATCAAAGAGCTCCTTCCCAGTCTCTGGTTTATGCCAAGCAAGAGGAAATATTGAAACGAAGTCTACTGCACCCTGTTGTTTATGATGCATTAGGCTTTTTCCAAACAGTTCAACATTGGAGTCTATCTTGTAATTTTTGTCTTCTAGGAGATCTAAAGTAAGTATTTTCTCGTTATCGTCACTGTTTTCTGGCGGGTAAATCAATGCAGAAAAATAAGAAATGAGGATTCGATTATCTAATACTTGAAACCGAACTGATAATTTGGTTTCCCTTGAGCCAATTAGGATGCTGGGTAAGTTTATGTCACTATTGTTAAGTACTATTTCAAATGAGATTTCTTTATGTGTGTCCTGGCCGAATATGGCATCTGTTACATTTCTCAAATGATAATAGGGCCCTTGCAACTCCAATACGCTTGTGGTAGAACTTTTTTCTAATGTCTGCTTTAGCAATAGAAGGAACTGCACAAAAGAAGACTTACCCGAACTATTCACCCCTGACAAAACTGTCATGGGCTTTATTTCAAACTCATGTAGGCGTTGGATCGACTTGAAATTTTCGATAGATATTTTCATTGCAACTCCTCCTTGATTTTCTCCTTCACAATATTAGCCAAATCCTTAGGAAGCACATTGTCTATTACCCCTAAAATACGAGAAACCAGCTTCTTCTCCTTTCTGTTTAAACGGGAGATATCGTCCGTAATCAACTTGGGCTTCCCATTGCTAGAGGGAGGGGTATAGACATCTATTTCGGGTTCAGAAGCGCCAACCAGTTTCTCCAGCACCTTTTTTTGTGCGGCAGGAGACTCCACCGCTTTGGACTTCACTTTCTCTAGTTCCCGAACGGCAGATTCGGCCTTTTCCTTTTTGGCTTCATACTTCTCCTTATACTCGGTTTCCTCCTTTTTATCGGAAAACCCAGACTTTGCCTTTTCTTGGTATTCTTCCGTAAAAGAGGTGAAACTATCGATCTTTCTCTTTTCTCCCCTAACCTTGGAAGAGAAATAGTACAGCTTGTGTAATTCATCAAACTTGCATCTGACTGCCTTTTCAAAAGCCTTCAGCGATTCATTCTCTAAAAAATAGTCCCTTCTGGCATTCGGGATCAGGTCAGGACTCACACAATGGATTTCTCCAAAAAAGTACTTTGTCCCTCTTGGCTCTTTGAATAATTTGACTAATGAATCTTCTAGCCCAACTTGGATGTTTCCTTTACGTAGTCGGATACTTCTGGCAATATTGATAGATGGGATTACTTTCTCGAACTTTGAAATACTGTGCCATCCCCATGCCAAGAGTTGACTCTTCACCCTTATTTCAAAAAACTCGACCCCATAGACTTCGTCAATCTTTCTTTTGTTGCCAGGGTCTCCTTGATAAATACTGGTTGTGTAGCTTTTGAAAACTTGATCTTTATTCAAAAAAATCTGGTATTCATCCAGAGAGGTATTCAGATCTCTAGCCTTGTCATAAATTTGCCCTTTGTATATAAAACCTTTGTTAAATGGAACAGGTGAAACCATTGACAGATAGAGATAAACAGACTCTTTATCCAACAATTGATTATTAGATATTCCCTCAAGCGAGACTTTAAAATAGTGAGAATTAGGGTCTTCACTCTCCGTTAGGAAGGTTGTAACATCGTCTATGACCTCTGTTGCTTCTTCTTTTTGAGAGCGATTGTTGATGATCGCTTTTAATTTCCTTGAATCCCAAATAAGCCGGGATTTTATGGGTTCTCCCTCATAGCTGGTTTCAAAGATCAATTTATCGCAGTAAGCTAATCCTCCCAAGCGACCAATTCCGCGGAATCCTTTGTTTTTGGTTCGATCTTTTTTGGATTGGGCAATGTCTTTGAGAGTTGAGCCGACTTGGATAGATTCAATGCCTGTTGCATTATCAAAAATGGAAATAGATCTTTCTGTTGGATTGATATTGATTTCAATTTGGCCTTCTCTTGAGCCATTGAGCAGACCCATTTCAACTGCCTTATCGATTTGGTCAGCACTATTTTGAATATATTCTCGAAATATGAAACGTGCGTCTTCATACATCCCTAAAGTCAGAGATTCGATGACATCCTTACCAATTTTTGTTTGTGAGCTAGCCATTGGGGAACTGCTTATAGAGAGGTCTTGGAAACTTTATATTCAGCAAAGAACGAAAAACAGGGTGTTCTATAATGTACTCTCCAGGGTCGAGTCGTGTCATCATATTTTTATAGACTGAGGGTACAAACCTGTAATCAGGCTTCGAGATTTCAATGGCATTGGTCCGGCCATAGGCGTGGGTAGCGCAGTTACCTTTGACACGGTCGTGAATAGCACTCTTGAACTGCTCTACAGAAAACAAGATGATGCCTAATGAACGCCCCCTCTCCGAGATATCAATGATTTGTCGAAGAATTGGTGAATTCTTCGGAATATCCTTCGAAGCATATTTGTTCAACTCATCTATGAATATGACAATCTTTGAGGGGATGTCATGTTCCTCCCTGTCTTCCTGACCTAATTTTAAATCATAGATTGCTCGGATGACATCGCCAAAAACAAAAGCTTGTGAATCTTGATCCAGGCGAGCTATATCGACTACGTGAATATCGTTTTTCTGAATTCCTACGATAGAATCTCTCAAACGGACTTCACTCTTTTCGGGCACAACCCTGTTGCTAAAGATGGAATGCGTCAATGCCTTAGCTACAATTCTTTTGAACTTACGCCAACTCATGACCGAGATTTCCTTGTCTCCTTTTGTCCGGCCTGCTTGTGTGTATTCACCGACTTTGCTTAAAAACTGTGACCAACTCGACACTTCATCAAATCCTCCTTGGTCAGTAATTATAAAGTTGATAATTGATTCCATTGTGCCGGTTGCGTCTTCGATATTAGAAAAGAGCAAATCCAGGTTCATTTTGTCATCTTCAAAGACATATTTATATCTGAACGCTTTACCTGCATCTACTTGGGCTTCAATATCTTTCTTGTTACCATAGGAGTATGTTTTGGATTGGGATTGATCAGAATAAGGATAGAAGTACTTTACATGTTGAAAGGGGGATGTTGAAAGCCCAAGCATATCAGTATATCGCTTTTTCTCTTCCTCTGACAAGTCATCATTTAGCTCATCAATTGCTAGCAGATCCCTTCCCTTTACATTAAACATCACAAAGGCAACCGAATCATCTTGAGTATCAGTATTCAGATATTTTTCCTGGATGGCCTTCATCAAAAACATCGTGTAGGAGGTTTTGGCTGCTAAACCCGAAATCCCTGATATATTGAGATGAGCACCTTCTGGCCCAATCAAAAACTGGGAGTTAAAGTGCACGGGGAGAGATAATTTATCCTCTCCTCTGTACATGTCCATATACCCACATATGAGAGGGTTTTTGACTTCTTTTAGTCCCAAGGCTTGTAGCACTTCTTCTTGAGTAGCCAGACTCACTCTATTCCCGTCTAGTGCTGGTGTATAGATACTCTTGTTGTTGCCCAGCACTTTGGCCTTCACGAAATTCATCCCAATACGGTGCATGTTTGGCTCTGAAGATACATCGCCGAAATCGCTGGAAATGAAATTACTCAAATAGCTTGCTGAATCTGTGATGTGTGAGATCTCTTCTACAACACCAAATGTAAGAGAGCCTTCAATGTGCTCAACCTTGACAACATCAAATGGATTGAGGATTCGTTGTTTATCCGTCCAGAAATAGAACTCGTCTATCGTGGTTGGCCTCTTCTCCGTAGCAGCTATCTTACCTATTACTTTTTTCATCAATCAAAATAAGTTAATAAAATAGAGATCGCTCAAAAATCTGCTTTTAATGTAATTTTCCGTCAGATATATGGGATATAAATGTTTTGCCCACCTTGCGTCAATTCCGTAGCAAACTGGATTTCGTTCGTTCACAATGTTTGCGCTAATCAAATCAATTTCATCGGAGTCTAGGCCGTCTTCTTCCTGTATTTCTCTAACCAATATTTTTTCAATTTTCAAAACTCCCTCAAAGGGGCTATGGGTATACTTCTGATCTCTAATTCTAAGATACCAAACAGCAAATTTCACATCGGGGATTCTTGTCGTTTGGTACATAAATGCTGGAGTTCTGTGATAAAGTGGGAGTTCTGCGATTTTGCGGGAAATATCTTTTACGTCATTCGACAAAGCTTCAGGATTAAAGGCTTTTGATATGCCCACCACACAATCGTAATTAGACTTAATTTGAGATAACTCTTTGGCCTCACCACTTTTGAAATATTCTAGTGAACCATCTTTGATCAAGAAAGAATTATCATTTAGCTTTTTTGCTTTCACTAGTGAAAAGACAACTTTCTGTTCCAGCCGAATCATCTCATCCTGAATTTTCGCAACACCCCTATCTTCGTACTTGTCATTGTCTTTCACAGAGGAGCTAGAGTAAGGCAAAATTCTCCCGATCTGTAAATTTTGACTTTTTAGAATTTTCTGCTCATTGAGCCTTGCTAGCAGATTATTGAAAAAGACTTCATCATTGCCTAACGAAGTTTTGGCATTCGCATTCTCAGGGATTGAAATCACAAGTGGATTTTCAAGCTGGATAGATTTGAATGAATGTTTATCTGTCCGTTCACAGACTGCTACACCAATTTGACCTGCAATAATTGGATACAATCTTTTGCCGTATGCTATGTCATCTACTTTATATGTTCTACGAGAACCATCCAAAAAAAATTTAAAGAGTGGATTTCCATTTATGCGGATTCCTTCTGCAAGGTTTTCTACTGATTTATAGTCGGTTAGGCTTTTATCAGTTTCACCCTTTCTTTTTACTTGAATCTCCTTTTTATCATCATAATTGATTTTAGGAATCTCTACAGATTCAAAACAATATTTATAGGATTTGTAGTTTTTTCCATCTGTTTCTTTTGCAATGAAGCCTAATATTTTATCAGCCATTTTTTCACAAAAAATGATTAAAATCTCGCGCACACTAAAAACATAAGGGATATTTTATCCATCCAAGGATGACCGATAAAAGCCATCGTTTCAACCCCAGGGAATCTAACACCTTACACATACCACCTTCTCATCTATTCATCCAACTACCGCAAAAGTGGGTGCTGTCGTTGATGACCCTTCACTCAAGATATGACTTTTTTCAGAAATAATTTGAATCTCAAAATCAGATATCAGGGTAAACGCATCTCCGAACTATGAAATATATTCACTTTCGAAACAATGGATCTCTGTATAGGCCCCCTGAATTTGACCATCTATTCTCCTGAGGTGGGCAGGTCGACTGACTTTGAAGTTTTGCTGCTTTCATCATAGGCAACCAAGTCCAACGCACCCCACCAAATCGTTCAGATCAACCCCAATCACGAATTAGTAGCTCGTCTCATCCAGCTTCACCTTTCCCCAAAAGGTCCGGTACACAAAGATCGTATAGCCCAGCACCAGCGGGGTTCCAATCGCCGCAATGGTGAGCATGATGCCCAGCGATTTTTCCGAAGCGGCAGCGTTGTAAACCGTGATGCTATTCGCAGGATCGAGGGTAGAATACACCAGCGCAGGATACAGCTCGATGGCCACCGTAAACAGCAAAAAGGCTACGGATAAGCTGGAAAAAATGAAGGCCGGCCAGTATTTGCGCTTGCTGATAAGGCGGGGGATGTTGGCGATGCTCAAAAATGCTAAAACTGGAACAATGAACAGAATCGGATTACTGGCAAAGCGATCTGTCAGGTGGGGAAGGTAAATCAGCGTGTAAAGCGTTACCAGCCAGAAGCTTACCACGAAAAAGATGATGGCCCGACGCAGCAGCAGATACACCTTGGCAAATAGCCTTCCTTCCGTCTTCATGGTCAGGTAAATGGCCCCATGCATCATGGTAAGTGCCAGGGTACTGATCCCTACCATGATCGCGTATGGGTTGAGGAATTGTAGCCAGGAACCTACCAGCATGAAGTTTTCATCCAGCGGCATGCCCTGGAGTACATTGCCCAGCACAACGCCGAGCAGCACTGCCAGCATGATGCTCGACACACTGTAGCTGATGTCCCAGGTTTTGCGCCACCAGGCCATTTCCTCCTTGCTGCGAAACTCGATGCTGATCGCCCGAAAGATCAGGAACAGCAAAAACAGCATGAACGGGATATACATCGCCGAAAATAGCTGTGCATACACCACTGGAAAGCCTGCAAACAAGGCCCCGCCCCCGATTACCAACCACACCTCATTGCCATCCCATACCGGCCCAACGGCATTGAGGGCAATGCGGCGGCTCTGCTCCTTTTTGAAAAACAGGTGCCAGGCACCCGCCCCCAGGTCAAAGCCATCGAGGATGGCATAACCAGAAAACAGCCCCCCTACGACGAGGAACCAAAGCGTGGGATAGTCAAGTCCAAGAATCGTTGCCATGGTGTATGAATTGAGCCTTCAAGTACGGTCATTGGAAGGAGGAGGTCAAGAGAAACCGCAACGACGCAAAGATAACTCTGCGACCATCGTGTCTTTCTTGTCGCGTCCTGGTAGTTATAAGGCTCCCGACCGCTCCACTTTACGAATAACGAATTCCAAATTTCAAGAATAGCTCTTTACCGTATCGATGAACGCTTTTGCGTGATCTACCGGGATATTGGGCAGGATGCCGTGGCCCAGGTTGGCGATGTAGCGGTCCTTACCAAATGCAGCCAGCATCTCCTTCGTCGTGCGCTCGATCTCGGGAATCGGCGACAGCAGTCGGCTGGGGTCAAAGTTGCCTTGCAGAGTCACGTTGGGACCAGCGAGTTGGCGCGCCACCTCAGGGCGGGTGTGCCAGTCGATGCCCAGAGCAGCGGCACCGGTCGCAGCCAGCTTATCGAGAGCGAACCAGCAGCCTTTGGCGAAGGCAATCACGGGCACCTCCTCCTTCAGGGCCTCTACGATTTTGCGGATGTAGGGCAGCGAAAAGACCTCGTAATCCGCCGGAGAAAGTAATCCGCCCCACGAATCAAATACCTGCAACGCATCGGCACCAGCCCGGACCTGTCCACGGAGGTAAGTGATGGTGGTATCGGTGATTTTGTCCAGCAGGGCCTTGGCTGCCTCAGGCTGGGTGAAACAGAATTCCTTGGCTTTGGAGAAGTTCTTGCTCCCCTGTCCTTCGACCATGTAGCACAAAATCGTCCAGGGTGAACCCGCAAAGCCGATCAGCGGAACGCGACCATCCAGGGTCTTTTTCGTCAGTTCCAGCGCGTCATACACATAGTGCAGGCGGTCGTCCACGTCCGGAGTAGGAATTTCAGCGACCTGCTCGGCAGTCTGTACGGTGCGGGGCAAACGAGGCCCTTCACCGGGGTTCATGGTTACCTCGAAGTCCAGCGCCTGTGGGATGACCAGAATGTCAGAGAAAATGATCGCAGCATCAACGCCCACCTGATCGACGGGCATCACCGTGATCTCTGTGGCCAGTTCGGGATTTTCTACCCGCTCAAAGAAACTGTATTTGGCGCGGAGCTTCATGTAGTCGGGCAGGTAGCGTCCCGCCTGACGCATCATCCACACGGGAGGGCGCTCTACAGATTCGCCGCGTAGGGCGCGAAGGAACAGGTCATTTTTTATTATTGTCTTGGTATTACTCATAGATGGGTCTATTGTTGATCTGCAATAAAGGTCAGTAAAGCCTCCACTGTGGGTTCTGAAGGGAAACTCGCCTGTTGACCGGTATGTTTTTCAAAGGCAGCGGCCGTGGTGGGGCCTATGGCAAATGCCTGGGCTTGCTCGGGCCAGGGCTGATGGTACAGGGCAGCCTCCACACCCCTGGGACTAAAAAAAAGAACTGCTGCAAAAGCCGCCATCTCTGCTTTCAGCGGCCGCTGAATGGTGCGGTACACCTGGTATTTGTCGAGTTGCCTCCCTGCGGCTCGCAACGCCTCGGGCAGCTCCTCTCGGTGGACTTCGCCACAAAAAAACGCGATACGCTGCCAGCCTAGTGCCAGCACTTTCCCCGCCAAATCAGCTGCGTTCGTCCCTTCGCTCACTACCTTCAGCCCGGCTTCGCGGACCCTGGCGGCCGTTTTGGGGCCTACCACCGCCACCGCATGACCACTATCGCCTACCGGCAACAATCCCTCCATCGCTTCCAACGCCCGCTGACTGGTAAACACCCAGCCGTCATAGCTCTTCGCAAGCGCCTTCTCCGCCTTTTCTCCTAAATACTCCACCTCCAGCACCGACTCACACGCCACCTCCAGTCCCAGATCCTGGGCTAGCTGCTGCTGAGCGGGGGTAAGGATTTTGGTGGATAGGAGCATAGAAAATCGTCAGTTTCGAGTTTAAAGTGGAAAGTTAAAAGTTGCACTATACTGATAGTCAATTACTTAGTCGTTTTGCTGTGATTGGCTTGAACGCTCTTTAACTGGTTAAATTCTGAATCCGAGGTCAGTGAGTTTTTTAGTGATGAAACCGTAGCTACACTACTTTGATAATCTGCTGATAATCAGCCAACTAACTTTTAACCCTGAACTTAATAACCCGAAACTCACGTTAGAAAAAGAGGTCAGAGGGGTACTAGTGGAATAAGTTCGAAGTTTCCCGCTTCGCGGGATTTCGCTGTGCTCAACAGAGTCAAGCGTTCGTAGTTTAAAGTGCTACTGGTCAGCAATTTGCCCAACTATTAATTGGTTCATTACTTCGTTCCGAATGCACTAGCGTAGCCAAAACAGGTTTACAAAATCTTCGCATCTTCTCTTGCTTCTGACTTCTGACAACATAGTGGTCTGACAGTGCAGACAGCCTGTCCCGAGCATCGGGAGTCTCTCTCCTCTCACAGCGCCGAAATCTCATTCCGAATGGCCTCCATAATTTCTTTCCCTCCCCTACTCAGGGCTTCTTCTGCCCATTTTCGCCCCAGGTTAACAGGAGCGGCTGAAGGCAAATTCCCCTCTCGTTCCAGATAAAGTCGTTGCTGCCCATCGGGTGTTAGCAGCACCCCTCGAAAGTTCACCCGGTCGCCTTCCACGACGGCATGTGCCCCGATCGGGGCGGTACACCCTCCCTCCAGCGTGCGGAGAAAAGTTCGTTCGATTTGGGCGGCGGCCATTGTGGGACTGTGATTCAGGGCTGCAAGTGCTTCAATTGCCTCCGCATCGCCTTCCCGGCAGACAATTCCCACAATCCCCTGGGACGGAGCCGGAATCATCCAGTCGAGTACCACATGCTCAGCGGGCAATTTTTCGATACGGGCCAATCCAGCCTGGGCAAAGATCGCTCCCTGCCAGGGGTTATCGGCCAGCTTTTGCAGGCGGGTGTTGACATTGCCACGCAGTCCCGTCAGTTCGTGGGCTGGGTAGCGATGCCGCCATTGCGCCCGACGGCGCAGGCTGCCAGTCGCTATGACGGCTGTATTCTCTTCGAGAAAAGCAGTATCTCCTTTATGTACCAGCACGTCATGCACCAGTCCTCGTGGCAGGACTGCGGCCAACACAAGACCCGTTGGCAGTTGAGTCGGCACGTCCTTGAGCGAATGCACCGCCAAGTCGATTTCCTCAGCAAATAGCGCATCATCCAGGGCTTTGGTAAAAATCCCCGTGATGCCCATGCGGTGCAATGGGTCCTTCAGGTTGGTGTCTCCGCTAGACTGGATGTGTACCAGTTTGGCGGAGTGTGTATGTTCATGCAAGAGGTTCTGCACCGTATGCGCCTGCCATAAGGCCAGTTCGCTGCTACGGGTGCCAATGCGAAAATTCATATTCAGTGCTCAGGGTTCGGTGATCACGGGTTCGAAAACAGGAGATCCCCATCAGAAACCAGCTTTTGACGTTTTGACCTTTCTCTATGCCAGTTTTTTTAGGTCAAAAATCTCCTGGATAGTGTCCAAATCAGCGCTGTCGCGGTTGGTATTGAGGTACTTGGCGAAACGATTCGTGATTTTCTGCACCATGCGCTGGCCAAGTAACTCCAGTTGTTCGGGATCAGCATCCGGGTTCTTTTTGGCCATGGTGGACAGCTCGCGGCGATGTATTTCGCTCAACTCATCCTTGAGAGCCTGTAGAATGGGAGCAAACTTGCGCTTTTCCACCCATTGATAGAAGGCTTCCTGGCCCTGTTGTACCATGGCCTCAGCGGCGGGTACTTCGGCACTGCGCTTTTCAATGGCAGACTGGGTCAGGTCGATCAACTCGTCGATGTGCATCACCTGGCAGCCGGGCTGCTCCTCGATGGACTGGTCCACATTACGCGGAACAGAGAGGTCGATGAAGAGCGTTTTGCCAGCGTTTGCAGGCAGGTGCTCAGCCCTCACCGTAGGAGAATCCGCACCGGTAGCGACGATCACTACATGAGATTCTGCTATTCCTTCACGAAGATCTGAAAGAGGCAAAATGGGCAGATTGTGCTTTTCTGCGAGGGGAGCGGCTTTTTCCGGGCTGCGATTCATCAGGGTGACGTGCCCGTCGGGCAGGTGCTTGATGAGGTTGTCACAGGTCGCCCGACCGATATCCCCGGTTCCCACCAGGAGAACTTCGATATTTTTGAGGGTAGGTAGATGCTGCTTGATGTACTGCACGGCGGCAAATGATACCGAAGCCGCTCCAGAGCTAAGCTCGGTCTCGTTCTTCACCTGGCGAGAAACTTCGACAGCTACGTTTACCAGGCGTTCCAGGAATGCATTGGTAGTGCCAAGGGATTTACTCAGGTCAAATGCACGCTTCACCTGACCGATGATCTGAAAATCCCCCAGGATTTTGCTCTCCAGTCCGGCTCCTACCCGCAGCAAATGCTCAACGGCCTGCTCGTTTTGCCTGACAAATCCGATCTCCTGCCAGTTGGCAGCATCTCCATGGGTATGCTCACACAGGAGCTCTATCAGTTCATTTGCCTCAGAGGCAAACCCATATAATTCTGTTCGGTTACAGGTCGTCAGAACCATTATTCCCTTTCCGCCCTGCTCACGGTATCGCATCAGCAGCGCCTCTATTTGGGATTCACTC
Source organism: uncultured Bacteroidia bacterium (assembly GCA_964343195.1). Lineage (GTDB taxonomy): Bacteria > Bacteroidota > Bacteroidia > J057 > J057 > CAYVAP01. Next base: position 122,057 of record CAYFIR010000008.1, read on the forward strand.
AGGCTAAACTGTTCCCTGATCTCAAGGTCAGCCTTTTGATAGCTGATCCCGATGGCCCAAAAATTTCCTACGTATCCAAATAATGATTCAGACATGAATTTGCTCGTATGGTGGTAGTGCTCAGAATCGACTGCAAGTTGGAAGTTGCCACTTTTCCTCTGGATGACATTTCTCAACCCTGAACACGACTTTTTCATTAGATCGATCACATATACTTCCTGAGATATGTGGATTGCCAAAGATATTGCCGCTCAAAAGCAAAAAATAACTCAATTCGGAGAATAAATATCGCTAACCGATCCACCAGCCTATTTAGAACGATTCCAAATACCAAATACTGGCATTTTTGCCCAGAAGTGGCGAAAACCCGACATAACCTTCACTTTTTCGCGTTATTTTCTAAAAAAGTATCGACCTTTGTGAAATGAACAAGCCAGTCAGCCCCGTCTTTACCCCCCTCTCTGAAGAAAAAAATACCGTAAAAAGGGAACCGGATTTTCTGGCTCCAAATCAGGCGATATCGCTATATCGATGTCCATTTTCCTCTGAATCGGTCACACTTCAGGGTATGGTCCCAGCGGGTCTGATTCAGTTTTATCTCTGCCTCGAGGGAAGCATGAAATGGGTGTTTGGCGGAGGGAGGTACGAGCAGGAACTCGGGCCGGGCAAGATGTTTTTGATGTACAACCCCAAGCAATCTCTCAGTTTTGAACTGATTCATACTCCCCAGACTAAAGGGATCAAACTCTTTACGACTGTAGAGCAACTTCATGAGCTTTTTCTTGAAGACAGTTCAGAGCTGACATTTCTTACCCGCGAAAACATCGATAAGAAATTTTATTCTGAGAGGCCGCTTTCGCCGCTGCTAAAAATGGTCCTGGATCAGTTCTTTAATCCCAACCTGATCCCGAGCAACCGGAGGCTGTATTTTCAGGCCAAGACCTTTGAACTATTGAGTTTGCTGTTCAATAAGGAGGAGAGTTCAGCCGAAGAAAACTGTCCCTTCCTGCTGGATGAGGCCAATGTGGAGAAAATCCGGCTCGCCAAGCGCATCGTCATTGAGCGCATGACCCACCCTCCCCAACTCAAGGAACTTGCCCGCGAGGTCGGCCTCAACGAATACCAGCTCAAGGCCGGCTTTAAAAACATCTATGGCAGTCCGGTCTTTCAGTTTCTGACGGATTACAAGATGGAGCACGCCCGAAAGCTCCTCGACAGTGGCAACTACAAGGTCAATGAAGTGGGGTTCATGGTCGGTTATTCCAATCCCAGCCATTTCATCGCAGCATTCAAGCGGAAGTTTGGCATTACTCCTAAAAAGTATAGCATGGCGTTGAAGTAGGAGGAAGAGGTTGGGAGTTGGGAGTTAAAGTATGCATCTATCATTTGTCTGCAATCTCTTAGAGCTTCCTTATCTTCGCAGCATCAGGGCCCATTTTTAAACTCCCAACCACGAACTGTTTAACTTCGAAATATCCTCATGCGCATCCTTCTTCTTTGCTCCAAAGCTCCCTGGCCGCCCAAAGACGGTGGAGCCCTGGCCATGCTGAACATGATCCGTGCATACCACAAGGCGGAGCATGAGGTGACGGTGCTGGCGATGAATACCCCCAAGCACTACCTCTACCTGAGGAGTTTGCCAGACCGTATCCAGCGACAGGCAGAGTTTTACACCGTAGATGTTGACACCAAAGTCCGGTTGATGGATGTGGTGGCCAATTTCCTTTTCAGCAAGAAATCCTACCATGTAGAGCGGTTTACATCGGGTGCTTTTCGCAACCAGCTGGAGTATATCCTGTCTCAGAAGAAGTTTGACGTCGTCCAGCTGGAGACGCTGTACATGACGCCTTACATACCGGCCATCAGGGAGCATGCTCCTGATGCACTGGTCTCTCTCCGTTCCCACAACATTGAACACGAAATATGGGCCCGGCGCGCTGAGAATGAGACCAATCCGATTAAAAAGTACGTTTTCACCGAGACGGCAGACCGCATCAAAACCTATGAGGAAAAAGAGGTGTATGGCCGCAATCCCTATGATGTCCTGGTACCCATAACCGGGCGCGATGCGGGGATTTTTCGCAAGATGGGTTCTCGCACTCCCATGCACGTGTCTCCGGCTGGATTTGACCTGGAAAACCTGGCTACAGAGGACGAAGACACGGAGAACGACGAGGAGTTGATCGAGCCCAAAAAGCCCATTGAGATGGAATATCCTTCGGTGGCTTACCTGGGGGCGATGGACTGGGAGCCCAACCGTGAAGGCATGGACTGGTTTCTAAAGGAAGTGTGGCCCATCGTTTCGGCGTCTTTTCCCAACGTAAAATTCTATCTCGCAGGACGTAGCATGCCGGATAAGTACTATCGCATGGCGGATAAGAGTGTCGAGGTCGTAGGGGAAGTTCCGGATGCAGCGGAGTTTTTGCGTTCCAAGGCAGTGGTGGTGGTACCCGTTCTCTCCGGGAGTGGGATGCGGGTCAAGATCATCGAAGGAATGGCCCATGGTCGCGCAGTGGTGGCTACCAATCTCGCAGCTGAAGGTATTGGTGTAACTCATGGAGACCAATTGTTCCTGGCTGATTCACCCTATGAGTTTGCTGAGTGCATCAAGGTCCTGATCGAACAGCGAGCTCTGTTTGATGCCATCAGTGCCCGTGCATCAGAATTTATCCAGGCCAAATACGACAACGATAACATCATCCAGAAGCTGCTGGAGTTTTACCAGCAACACCTCAAGACTCCCGCCGGAGAATAGAAAATGAGAGACGACATATCTGTCGCCTCTCTGCTTTCAGTGGTGGGGGAGGTCACCAAAAAGGGGGGTAGCAAATCGTCGTGATCCGTAATACCAGCGAACTACAAATCCCGCTTTAATTTCGCCGCCTATCGAACCCAGATTCCGGATGAACGATTTCCCGCAGGGCTGCTAAGGTGGATGATGTACAGCCCCTGAGGCCATTCGGCCACCTGAATTTCTTTTTCCAGAACTCCGTTTAGCTTCAGGCTTTCTTCCAGGACTATAGTTCCGTTGGTGGTCAACACCTTCAATATCGCGTCTCCTTCTCCCCTGATCTGAATCGTTGCCTGCGTAGTCGCGGGATTGGGATAAGCGCTGATGCTGATCGGATCATCGTCTGCACTGACAGTCAACTCTTTGATTTCGCTAAAAGACTGGGTGCCATCCAGATCCACCTGACGCAGACGGTAATAAAACCGCTGATTGGGCTGAGCCGGTAATGAAGTATCCTTGAAGTGATAGCGTGAGATGGTAGAAGCATTTCCGGCAGCGTCCACCCTCCCTACCGGAGCGTATGTTTCACGGTCAAGTGAGCGCTCAATTTCGAAGAAATTGCTGTTTTGCTCAGAGGCAGTAGCCCAGGTAAGCAGGGCATCTTCACGGCTTTGAAGGACGTTGAAACTCAGCCATTCTACTGGAAAGCTGACTGAAGGAGCAGTTGTGTAAGTCAGGTTCATGGTCTGAACTCCCTGGCGGTTTGCAGTCACACTTTGAGCATTAAATCCGATAGCGCCCAGTTTCCCATTAGAAGTTCCTTTGAAAATTTCGGTGACAATGTTGCTCCGCAAGGTCATACTCGGGGTGAGCATGTCATCAAAGAAGATTTGCAATTGCCCCACACCAGGATCCCAGAAAAAGCGGAGGAAATGGTCCTTATTGTCTTCTACGTCAGTGGTTAAGGCGACTGGCCCGACCACAGGCTTGGAAAAGTCGCCATCGACATATAGCGCAAGGTGATCCTGAGCGATATCCTGCGGGGTTCCATCATCGTGGGTATCAATTTCCAGAATCAGAGAGGGAGCGATATTGATCTCTGGACTGGCTCCGACGACCTGAATCGAACTCGTACTGATCCCACTTGGAGTCATTACCAGATAGACCCCCATTCCTCCCCGATCCTGGCTTCCGAGGTCAAGGCTAAAAGTGAGGTCAACTGTGTCCGTCAGGTCCATTTCATCATTCAGGACTATGAGACCGGTTTTATTGGAACCCGGGGTAGTAAGTCTATAGACTTCGTCACATCCGCTCATGCCAAAAAACTGCGCATCACCTACAAGGGTAAAGGATGCCGTGGAACCAGAAGTAACACAGCTACAATCAGAGTCGGCCATATCGACCCAGCCATCCTGGTCATCATCAATTCCATTTGAGCAGTCTTCCTGATTGGAGAGCTCCATGAAGGTATAGATTCCGGCGAACAGGACCCCTATAGCAGCTCCTAATGCGACACTCTTAATTGCCTGATATACACGCGCTTCCGGACGTGGACGTAAGCCTGGATTGGTTTTCATATCTATGAGAATGAATTTTAACCCAAAGCTATGGCTCAGGTTGCTGGGTCTTCGTCCCTCCATCCGGCATTACCTTACACCCGTTATATCTGGATAATTTTTGTACGAATTTCCGGTCTTATCCCAGATCAAGCGGAATCAATAGCGAGACTTCTGTTCCGGCGGATTTTCCATCCGGGTGAAAGTGATCGATGAAAGTGGGGGGAGTAATCTGCTGCCCATCCGCGCTCATCAGCGCCAGCCGCTCCTGTATCACGGCAAGAGCCGTAGATTTGCGCTGGTCCCTGGTTGCATCGGACCGCTGGGAAGCGGCTTCGCGCCCTACACCATTGTCCCGGATAGAAATTTGCAATTGCTCATTGGCACCAGTGAATGCAATTTCTATGAGCCCCTGACGGTCTGCAGGCAAGGGAGCCACGCCATGTATGACGGCATTTTCGACGAATGGCTGGAGTAACATTGGCGGGATGAGAATTTCATCAGCGTGTAGCTCTGAATCCAGATCAAGTGTGTAAGCAAAGCGGTCCCCACGGTTAAATTGTTCAAGCTTCAGGTAGTCTTCCAGCATTTGGATTTCCTGAGTTAACGTAATACGTGTTTGTCGGGAGTTTTCGAGGACCTTGCGCATGAGCCGGGCAAATCGAGCCAGCTGATGCCGCGCCTGCTGTTGCTTGCCCTCTACTATCAACCCCTGAATAGAGCTCAGCGCATTGAAGATGAAGTGAGGATTCATCTGCAGACGCAGGGCTTTCTGTTCCACTTCCAGCAGGTTTTTTTCCATCTCCAGCCGTTCCTGCTCCTCTTTTGCCCGCTTTCTGACCTGCCCCAGCCTCCACTGAAAGAACCCTATGACTACTAGCCCCAAAAGCAGCCCACTTCCGACCAGGAACCACCACTCCTCCCAGATCGGGGGCAAAATTTCAAAACTCAGGCTCAGCGGTTTTTCATTCCAGACCAGGTCCTCATTCGCCGCCTTGACCCAGAATGTGTAAGTGCCTGGGGGGAGATTGGAATAGGTGGCATCGCTTTTCTGCGACATGGGAGACCATTGATCTTCCCACCCTACCAGTCGCCACTGGTAGCGGACGGCTTCCGGGTTTTGAAGATTCACCGCTTCGAAGTCAAAGCTGAGGTTGTTCTGGTTATGGGGAAGTTTCAGACCTTCCTTTAGCCCGCCCCAGGAGGTCACCCAATCGCCATACCGGGTCTGACTGAGAGGCGTATAAAACAGGCTAATCTCCTTCATGCTCAAGACTGGAGGCTCGGGATTGAGCACATTGGGCGCCGGGCTATATTGGGTAAGGCCATCAACTGTTCCAAACCAAAGATTTCCATCCCGATCGCGAAGTGAAGCATCCTGACAGGCTTCGACCCCCATAAATCCTTCGGCGTACCCATAGTGCCTGACATCAATTATCTGCTGATCCGGGTCCAGAATCGCCTGATCGACCCCTTGCTCTGTGCCAATCCACAGATGCCGATATTCGTCCAGGTTGAGCAGGTAGATGTTACTCGAAGTGAGCCGATCCCGGTAACTGATGATGTTATCCGTGTGATCTTCAGCATTCGGGTCGAATCGCATCAGCCCATTGGCGGTCCCGAGCCACAGATAGCCTTCCGGATCGGGAAGAATGCAGCGGATGTCATTGGTGCCCTGTGGACCGGGCAGGGCGAAGCTGTGCGCCTGACGCTTTGCATCCAGGTACCCGAGCCCCTGCCCCTGACTTCCATACCAGATGCGGTCCTGTTCATCGATGTACAAACAGGTAATGCGGTCCTGCTCCATGCCGGGGCCCCGGTGATACACCCGTATCTGTGGCACAAATCCCATCAGGGAATCCAGTGTGGTATCTTTTACCAAATTCACACGACTCAGCCCTCCTCCAGCCGTGGCTACCCACAGGTATCCCGATTCATCCTCAGCCAGGTCGCGGATCCAGTTCCCTCCCAACCCCATTGTCCCATCTATTTGGTTCCAGGCCGAGTCGCCTTTCCACCAAAGGCCCTGACCTTCGGTGCCTGCCCAGATCCGCCTGTTTCGATCCTGGAACAAGGCTTTGACTTTTACCCTTGGGAAGTTGCTGCTATCAGCCGCCAGTATCCACCGATCGCCCTGTTGGTAGGCGACGCCCTGGCTTCCTGCTCCTATCCACAGTCGACAATCCAGATCTTCCATCACGGCATACACCGCTCTTGCAGGTAACCCGGTGGCATCGTCCTGATGGCTGAATTGCTGGCCATAATATTTGCTTACTCCCCCTCCTGAGGTTCCAAGCCATAGGCTGCCCCAACGATCTTCTAGCAGGCAATGCACATGATTGGAAGGAAGTCCTGTCGATTCGTCGAGTTTTACCTCCTCCGTTCCATCGTTTAGATTCAGGCGAATAACTCCAGCATCCTGAGTGGCTACCCACATGGAGCTGGCATCCTCGACATGCAGATCAAAGATCCGCCCTTCACCGGGGATTTGTTCGTCCCACAAAGAAAGCCAACGCTGTCCATCCAGTTGATAGAGCCCTCCCCCATAGGTTCCCGCCCAAAGGCGTTGGCTACTATCCCGACATATAGCGGTCAGGGTTCCGTATCGCAAGCCTTCGCGTCGCCCCCAGTGCAGGGTGTCGGTTGGGGTAATCTGCCAGAGGCCATTGGCGTGGCCTACCCAGACGGTGTCTGCTTCCACCATCAGGGAAAAGATCGCCAGCTCTGCGCCATTTTCACCTAGTGGTACGACCTCCAGAACAGAGTCAGCGTATCGATAAAGCCCTGCGCTGCTCCCGATCCACTGTGATGTACCCTGTGTCTCGATGGCCCGGACTGCCCGTCTAACGCTATCGCCAAAGTCCAGGGTTTTGAACCTTAGTCCATCGTAAACCGATATCCCATTGTCAGTTCCAATCCAGAGGTTGCCATCAGGGCCTTCATCTACTGCCAGCAAGTAATTGTTGACCAGCCCCTCCCGTGTGGTGAAGGTCTCAAATGATTTTCCATCAAAACGACTCAGTCCTCCCCCTCGGGTTCCCATCCACAGGTAGCCCCGGTGGTCTTCCAGCATGGCAAATACCTGGGATTGAGCCAATCCCTCTCCTACCGAATAGGTACGCAAATCATATCGTTGAGCAAAAAGGACCTGGATCGGCAGACTCAAACAGAATATCAACCAAATCCGAGGATCAATTAGGGAAAGGTTTCTTGTCATAAGCTGGACTTTATCCAAAATGCTTTTCCAGTTGCAGTGTCGCCTCCCCGCTTCGCGGGATCGTAGATCAGCGGGACCTACTTTTTTTAGCTCCGCAATCGGATTTTTAATATGCTTCCTCTGAAAGTGCGATTTC
>CAYFIR010000009.1:0-111940 GCA_964343195.1 uncultured Bacteroidia bacterium
TGCGGAAAAAGATGCAGCGATCACCCATCATTGGGGATTTGACAGAGCACTAGTAACGAATCTTGGCGAGGCCATCGGGGTTGATGATCTTGATCTCGCTCATACGGGTCTCAACAAGGCCCTCGTCCTTAAAATCAGAAAGTACCCGTATCACACATTCTTTTGAAGTTCCTACCAGGCTGGCAAGGTGGTCGCGTGTAACAGCCATCTTGAATGGATCCTCCGCTGCCTGGGGATGAAACTTGGACTGAAGGGTCAGCAGAGCATCTGCCACACGTTTGCGAACCGAGTCGTAGGCCAGGTGTAGCAGGGCTTCCTCCTTCTCATTCAGACTTTCTGAAAGCATCTGGATGAATCGGTTGGAGACATCGCGGTTGTTGTATAGCAGGGCAAAGAAATCCTCCTTTGGGATCACGATGATCTCGGTATCAGCCATGGCCATGGCTGATTCTGTATAAGGTGTATCCCGCAGGATAGGAAGGTAGCCAATGTAATCCCCGGTTTTATACAACCCGGTTACGTACTCCTTGGCGTCCTCATTGGTCTTGTAGGCCCGTACTTTTCCTTTGTTGACGAGAAGTAATCCATATGGATAGCTTCCTTCATGGAAGATTACCTCCTTGGCCTTGTAAATCCGGGTCTGGCGCTCATCGGATACTTCTTCGAGAGAAACCATCCCGCGGGCATCGGTGATAAAGGCATGCAGGCCCTCAGCATTGTTTTCGTATTCCTGCTGAAGCACTTCATGCTTTTTAAGCCGCATTTCGATGGCGTCCAGCAGCTCTACATCATCAAAAGGCTTGGTGATATAGTCATCTGCACCGAGGTTCATTCCCTTCCGAAAATCATTTTTCTCAGCTTTTGCCGTCAGGAAAATGAAGGGGATGGAAGAGGTCTCTTTATTGGCACCCAGCATCCTCAGAACACCGTACCCATCGAGTTCCGGCATCATGATATCACAAATGATCAGGTCAGGGTGCGATTTCTTGGCTATGGCAACACCTTCCTTTCCATTGGATGCAGTAGTAACATTATAATCCGCCAGTTCCAGAATCTCGGCGGTATTCTCCCTCATGTCGGGATTGTCTTCTATCAACAGTATATTCTTCATGAGGATCTTTTGCGTTTGTACTGCCCTAAGTTAATAAGATAATGCGATATGGGAAGCCTTGTGATTACTCCTGTAATTCAGGTGTTGCCGCAGCTTTGTACTCGGCAGGGAAGTGAACATAAAAAGTAGTGCCACGGTTTAGCTCGCTTTCAAACGACACCTTGCCATTCAGCAAGCTCACGTACTTCTGCATGATGTTGAGTCCCAGACCAGTTCCCTGTATGTTGGTGACGTTTGCGGCCCTGAAAAATCGTTCAAACATATGCTTTTGTTCGTCCTCCGGAATTCCAATCCCATGATCCTCTACCGCGATACAAAGCATCCCGTCAGAGAGTGAGAAACGAAGCTCTACTGTTGTATTGCGTTCCGAATACTTGATGGCATTAGAGAGCAGGTTGTTCAGGATATTGCGAACGAGGTGCTTGTCGAGATATACCTTAATCGAGGAGGAACCATCGATTTGAATCTGCTGCCCATCCTTGAGAAGTCCATGCATGTCCTCTACGACCAGGGTCACGAAATCGAGTACCTGAAACCACTCCGGGCGTACTTCGATGTGTCCCTCTTCCAATCGGGTGATGGAAAGGAAGTCTTCCAGAATATTGGTCAGATTGCGGACTGAGGATTTGATGCGATCGATGTGTTTCGCCCTTTTGGGTTGCTGCTCAGTATTTTGATATCTTTCAATCAGCGAGATCGAGGAAAGAATGGTACTCAGCGGAGTCCGGAATTCATGCGAAGCCATGGAGACAAACCGGGTCTTAAGTTCATTCAGCTGTCGTTCCTTGGTCAGGGCATTGCGAATCTCATGCTCAGCCTTGCGCTCCCGGGTCACATTCTTGGAAACCATCAACACCTGATTCAGATTACCTTCCTGGTCACTCAATGGGACGGCTTGCCACAAATAAATAGCTGAATGATAGGGGAGTTCAAACTGTCGGGTTTCTCCCAGGAGTACCTGTTGGAGATTTTCTTCCAGTTCACTTCTAACTTCAGGAGGGAAAAGGTCCCCCATTTTTCTGCCAATCAGATCCTGGCTTTGAAAGCCGATCTTGGGCAGTTCCATTCCATCCACAAACACAAATCTCAATTCGGTGTCCATCACCATGATCGCACCGTTGGGAAAGTTTTTGGCGATAGACCGGAATAGTTGCTGACTCTGCCTAAGGTCCGAAACCGCCTGTCTAAGGGCCTGGGTCCTGCGGGTGACACGGTCTTCCAATTCGGTGTTTAGCGTCCGAATCTGGTTGAGGTTTCGTGCCTGTTGGATAGCATACCGAATGGCACGTTCCAGGATGTCAGCAGAAAGCTGATTCTTGATCAGGTAATCCGCAGCTCCCAGTCTCATGGCCTGGGCATCGGTCTCAAAGTCACCCTGGCCAGTCAGCAGGATGATGGGACTGGGTTTCTCGAGGTTTCTGGCAGCTCGGATCAGATCAAGACCGGTATTGGCGCCCAGCCTAAAATCAACCAGATAGACATCGTACTCCTGGGACTGAAGGCGTTTCCAACCCTCGTCATAACTGGATGCCCAGTCAATCCTGTATCGCTGATGCTTGATATCCTGTACAAGATCCTGGGTGATGAGGTAGTCGTCCTCATCATCATCCACTAATAGTATTGAGATATAGTCGTCCAAACCAGTCAGTGATGAGGTAATTCCACGATTTGAAACCAGTACTTACTTAGAGTAGCAATTACTTCCACCAGATCCTGGTAAGAAACCGGTTTGGTAATAAAGCTGTTTACCCCCAGGTTGTAGCTCCTGATAACATCTTCATCTGCCTTTGAGGTAGTGAGGACGACGATGGGGATTCTTTTGAGGTTTTCATCCCGCTTGATCTCCTGCAGGGCCTCACGACCATCCTTCTTGGGCATATTCAGGTCTAGCAAAATGAGCCTTGGCCGTGGAAACTGAAGGGAATCCTGGTAGCATGAGCGATGGTTAAGGTAGTCCATTAACTCTTCACCATCTCCAACAAAATGATATCCCCGTTTAATATTGTTTTCATCGAGTGCATCTATAGTTAGCATTCGATCTTCAGGATCATCCTCGGCTATGAGTATGGAAACCGGGTACTTACTGGAGTGTTGGGAGGGCCCATGATGCTGCTGGGCCAGGTGATTTGAGCGTAACATAGGGAATATATTGGTAGGTGTGGTGTGGGTGCAAGTGTATTAAAGCTAATCTGTACGGAGAACTGGGGCTTCTCTCAGGTGCTGTTGTGCGGGCAGGGTTATGGTAAAGGTCGCTCCATGGCCGGGTTTGCTGCTAGCGGTCAGTTCTCCGTTGTGCCGGAGGGCAATTTTGCGACAAATTGCCAGCCCGATTCCCGATCCGGGGTATTTTCTGCCTTCCAGCCGTTGGAAGATGTTGAAAATTTTCCCCATATATTTTTCATCAAACCCAATTCCATTGTCCTTCACCATGATGCGATACATCTGTCGGGGGGGAGCATTGCTGCTCTTGGGCGGCTCCAGAAAAGGCTCGGTCCAGATGCGTATGTGGGGCTGCTGGTCTTCCTGCCGAAATTTTATCGCGTTGGACAGCAGGTTTTGAAATAACTGCCTCATCTGGGTGCGATCTGCTTCAATCGTAGGCAGAGGGCCAATTTCCAACCTGGCCTGATGCTCCTGTATGCTAAGCTCCAGATCAGATTTTACTTCTTCAAGGGTTGTTTCAAGCGAGAGCTCTGCAAAAGGCTTGGCCCGCGAGGCAACACGTGAGAATGCCAGCAGGTCATCGATCAACTGCTGTAGCCTTACAGAGGCATTGAGCATCCTGTTTAGATAGTCCTGCCCCTTCTCGGATAACTGGTCTCCCTCCCTTTCCTGAATTCTGCTGCCAAAGGTTCTTATTTTCCGCAGGGGCTCCTGCAAATCATGAGAGGAGACGTAGGCAAAATTCTCCAGTTCCCGGTTGCTTCGCTCCAGTTCCGCAGCGTATTGCCTTAACTGCTCCTCGTTTTTTTTCTGCTCGGTGAGGTCATGAATGATGCCTGTATAGATACGGGAATCATCATCTATTCTGATTTCACCAACCGCGAGGCGGAAGGGAAAAACCTCTCCGTTTTTTTTGATGCCGGATACCTCCCTGCCGACCCCGATGATATGCTTCTCATCAGAACTCAGGTAGCGTTGAAGGTAGGCATCGTGCTGACTGCGATAGGGTTCAGGCATCAGCATGGAGATATTTTGGCCAAATAACTCTTCAGAGCTATAGTCAAATAGCTGAGCTGCAGCCGGGTTGACGGAATCTATGATCCCGCGCTGGTCGATGGTGACAATCCCATCGATAGCAGTTTGAATAATAGCCTCCAGTCGCCTTTTACTATCAAGTTGATGCATGTGCTGTAGCCCGGTCAGATATGTATTGAGGTGAATTTCGGGATTTTTTAAGCATATACCCAAAACGTAATCTAATATTCTGTTCCGATATTGAAAAAAATCCCCAAAAGGATATTCCTTATTGGGGACAATCTTGAAGTTGCTATGGGTATAGGTCGGGCTGATGGGGCGATCCTGCTGATCTAAAGGGTTAAGGGAGCCTTATCCTGATTCATGGGATAAATCCACAGCGGAACATCAGTTTGCAGGGAAAGCTGCTTGCAATGGCTTTTGTGAAAAAGCTGTTCGATGCGATTGCGGTGGTGAGTCAGCATAACCATCATATTGATCTGCTCCCATTCCATGTAGTGTTGTAGCCCTTCAACGACGTTATCGTGCGTGATGGTTTCAAAATCGATGTTTGCATGAGTCAGGTCATAGTAATAGGTCCGCTTGAGCAGTTCCTGCTGATAGGCCTCTTTGATTGATGCCTTGTCCCTGACATGTACGCAGGTTAGCTTGGCGTGATTTTGCTTGGCAAAGTACAGGACATCATCTATGACCCGGATGTCATCCTCTTTATAATCCGTGGCATATGCAATACGGGAGAATTCATGAAACTTCGCTTCTTCCGGAATCAGTAGCAATGGATATTCCGCCCGTTGAATCATGGTTTGAGCAGTGCTTCCCAACAGCCTTTTCATGAGAGGGTTGCCCCCCTGTGCGCCAATTACGATAAGATCAGGTGAAACTTCCTTGCTTAACCTGAGGAGTGTCTCTGTAGGGACTCCCAATTCGATACGAAATTCAAATGTCAGGTAGGATTTTATGCGGGTGGGGAGGTGATCTTTTAGTCGGGCAAAATGGGTAAGGGCAATTTTCTCCTGCTGCTTGAGTAGTGCTGCTTCCATACCATGGTCTACATAAGGCTCCAGCATGGCAGGCTGATACGCGTGTACCAGCGTCAGGCGGGAGCCATAGGCCACGGCCATACGTGCAGCATAGTCAAACGCATTCACCGAAGCCGGTGAAAAGTCTATGCCGATTAATATATGTTTCATCTTGCAGTTTCGTCGTTAAATAGAAAAGGCAGCACGTCTAGGACGTGCCACCTTTATTCACCACCCTACGAATTCTTAAGTGTCTATGGAGTTGTGCGGGCCTCCGTCGTACATTTCAAAAGTAGTAGGCTTTTGTGGAGACATGGATGCACCATCTCAACTCAAAGGGTGATTTAAATCAACCTTCTCCCTGCGATTTTCATGGTATCGGATAGACCTTGTTTCCCATTCACTCGTCTATCTTTGCAGAGATTGTGTCATCGCCCTATAGGGTGCTACCTCTGCTAGCAAGAGGCTGGTCTTTTAAGCACGACTTGCTAACAAACTTAACATTTGCGAAATTAGACGCATAAAATTCACCCCGTGGCAAAACAAAATTCACGCAGGCGAAAAAGTAGCAAAAAACCTCAGGGACCTATTGGATCCATGGTGGCCTGGTTTCAGTCCATCAGCGAAGACTATGAGCGACAGGACAAAGTCCGCCGCCTCTTTGCCTGGAGCCTGCTATTCATATGCCTGGTCGCTATAATCGCCTGCATCTCATACTTCTATACTGGCAATGCAGACCAGTCTGCAGCAGAGGATGGAGTCGAGCGCGCAGCCGAGATCAACAATTGGCTGGGCTTCATAGGGGCAAAAATGGCGGAATACATCGTCCGAAGGGGAGTGGGGGTCTTTGGCTTTGTGTTGCTCCTGTATGGCCTTTTCCTGAGTCTGGTCCTCCTGGAGCACGAGCCGGAGTACTATACCTATGCCCGTAGAGCAATCAAGTACGTCCTGTTTGTGACCCTGTTTGGTTCGGTGTTTTTCTCCTACATAGAAATCCTGGCCAATAGCAGTTCCTATGATCTTGGGGGAGGTTTTGGCTATTATATCAATATGGCCACCTTTAGCTATGTCGGCAGGTTTGGGATGGCACTGTTGATTCTGTTTGCATTGCTGATTTTTGTCGTTGTGAACTTTAACGCCGAAATAAGGGCTTCGAGACTCCTGGAAAAACTCAAATCGGCCAAACTGCCCGATGCGGCCCGAAACATCAGGCTGCCCCGCATTCCCCGTGAGGAATCCGGTCAAAGTGAGAAAAAAAATACCAGGAAATCTTCCAAACCTTCTACTCCTACTCCCAGTGATCCCCCGACCACGTCGGATCAACAAAGCTCCAATGACACTTCTGGCTCCAATCTGCCCGTAAGACAGACCCCCAGGACTCCCAAAGTTCAGACACCTGAAGTAGGAGAAGAGATCAGCTTTGAGATCGTGTCGGACTCGCGATCCCAAGGAAAAGGGAATAAGGGAAAGGCCTCTGATAATGGGGAAATTGAGTTGGTCATAGAGCCTCCCAAAGACGAGCCTGTGGTCCCATTGCGGGAAGTGAGAGAACTGGAACCGGTCGGGGAAGACAATATCGGCAAGGTCGTAGATAATGCTGGCGATGATGAGACCTACGAGAAAATGGTTCCAGAGGATAGTCAGGAACTGGACAATGTGAGCGACCTGTTTTCTGATGAAGATTTTGACCCCACGCTGGAACTGTCGGATTTTGAGCGTCCACCATTTGAGTTGCTGGATGATCACAGTGCTGGAAAAGGCCGGGAGGTCAATCGTCAGGAACTGGAAGAAAACAAGAACCGCATTCTCAAGACCCTGGAAGATTACGGGATCAAGATCACCAGCATCAAAGCTACCATCGGGCCTACCGTAACGCTTTATGAGATTGTCCCAGCTCCGGGTGTCCGCATCAGCAAAATCAAGAACCTGGAGGATGACATTGCACTGAGTTTGGCTGCTTTGGGAATTCGGATCATTGCCCCAATTCCGGGACAGGGAACCATCGGCATCGAAGTGCCCAATTCTTCACCTGAAGTGGTATCACTGCGCGGAGTGTTGACCACCGAAAAGTTCATGACCCATAAGGGAGAACTGCCTATCGCCCTGGGAAGGACCATCTCCAACGAGGTCTATGTAGCCGACCTTAACAAAATGCCTCACCTGCTCATCGCGGGTGCCACCGGACAGGGTAAGTCCGTAGGACTCAACACCGTTATCGCGTCTTTGCTGTACAAAAAGCACCCGGCAGAGGTGAAGTTCGTTTTGATCGACCCCAAAAAGGTCGAGATGAATCTCTATCAGATGTTGCATCATCACTATCTGGCACAATTGCCGGAGCAGGGGGATGAGCCCATCGTGACAGACGTCCGAGATGCCGTTAGCGTCCTGAAGAGCCTCTGTGTAGAGATGGACAATCGCTATGACTTGCTCAAAAAGGCCAGGGTGCGTAACCTCAAGGAATACAATGTCAAGTTCAAAGGCCGTAAGCTGAGCCCACGAAAGGGACACCGCTTCCTGCCCTACATTGTGCTGGTAGTGGACGAGCTGGCTGATATGATGATGACCGCAGGAAAAGAAGTTGAAATGCCGATCGCACGTTTGGCACAGCTGGCCCGTGCAGTAGGGATTCACCTGGTGGTGGCTACCCAGCGCCCTTCTGTAAACGTCATCACAGGTATTATCAAGGCCAATTTCCCTGCACGCCTCTCCTATCGGGTAATTTCCAAGGTGGACTCACGTACCATCCTGGATGCAAATGGTGCCGACCAACTGATCGGACGGGGGGACATGTTGCTCTCAACCGGCAGTGATGTGATCCGTCTGCAAAATGCCTTCATCGATACGCCTGAGGTTGAGCGCATCGTCAACCACATCAGCGGTCAGCGGGGATTCCCCGAACCGTATTACCTGCCAGAGCTTCCAAGTGAAGATTCGGATGACCTGGATGAGGATGAACCATTTGAGAAGGACAGCCGTTTTGAAGAGGCGGCTCGTTTGATTGTCAAGTATCAAATTGGTTCTGCGTCTCTGATCCAGCGCAAGATGAAGCTTGGATACAACCGCGCTGGACGGATCATCGATCAGTTGGAAAAGGCCAAGATCGTAGGCCCTCATTCTGGTAGCAAGCCCAGGGATGTATTAATCCAGGACGAGAATACCCTGGAGCAGTACCTGAATAATTTGTAGCAGTAGGGGAAAAACAGAGAGTCAGTACCCCGCAGAGCTAAGGCTGTTCTGGCTAAATTCTCCTTTGGGTGGGGGTAAAATCAACACGTTCATGGCCTGTTGCCACACGCTGAATAGTTAGATGCGTGAAATAACATACCCAGGCTATTGATTCTCGTATCTAGGAGTGCGAATTTTGTGGTTATTTCAGAGACCACAATCAGGCGGCACAGTCTGAACACATTACGTTTAAGGAAATCAAAAAAGAAAGCATATCATGCGAAAGATTGCACTATACCTGCTCGCCCTGCCAGTTGTGGCTTTACTATCCCAGGGGTTTGTAGCCCCACAGGATGATGCTGACCAGATTCTTGCGGCCTCCAAGGCCAAGCTTCAGTCTGTCAGTGACTTCTCCGCCAATTTCTCCATGGAACTCAACAATCCCAGTATGAGCGCCCCTGTCAACCGTGAAGGGAGCTTTAAGTACAAAAACGGGATGTATGTGTTCCAGATGGATGGGCAGGAAATCTACTGCGACAAAAACAGGACCTGGGTTTACCTCTCAGAGGTGAACGAAGTCGAGGTTTCAGCCTATGACCCGGAATATTCCGCAAATATCGAGTCCATCTTCCAATTGTATGAGGCCAATGCCGAGGCGCGACATGACGGAGTGGAAACGGTAGGAGGAGTAAGGTGTGACAAAATATTCCTGGCGATCAAATCCGGAGAACTGGATTATAACCGGGCGACACTGTTTATTGAGCAGGGAAGTAAACTGCCTCGTCGAGTGGTGCTGACTGACCGTCGTCAGACCGAAACCACTTACACATTCTCCAATATGCGCACCAACCAGGGGTACTCCACTTCTACCTTCCAGTTTGACGAGACAGACTATCCCGGGGTGGATGTCATTGAGCTGGACTGATCTATAATAGATCCGATTTCGTAGATTATACAACTGTTTAAAATAAAATAACCCCTACATTTGTAGGGGTTATTTTATTTTTTGTAAGAGGCTGTTTAGGTTTTGGCCGATATGGAAAAATCCAAACAGCCTCTAAGTACTCCCAAACAGCCTGCTCATGCCATACATGGTAAATTTCCCTAAGGCGGACAAGGCAGGGGTATGATATTCAATAACCCAAAGACCCCTATTTGCCCTATATACGCACCATTTCTGTTGTACCGTTACTTATAAGCTACTCATTCCCCCTTTGATATGGTAAAGCGCTCCTTTTTTCTACTCGCCATTTTTGTTGCCTGCGCCCTTTCTATCCTTGCCGTACCACTTTTGCCCCCCGATAATGCGGATGAGCTCCTGGAGCAATCCCAATTCAGGTTGATGAACCTGGAAGGGCTGGAAATTGGGTTCCGGTCAGAAATCACCCTCGCAGGATCTGGACTTTCTGACTTTCAGGAAGGGAAAATCCGCTTTAGCCGTGGTCGTTATGCCATTTTAACTCCCGACGAAGCGATATTTTGTGACCTCAATAAGCAATGGATTGTAGATCGTCACAATCAGGATTACCAGGTGTTTCCCTATGATCCCCAGCAGGACCTGACCCTCGAAGTGATCTTTCAGCTATTCCGTAACAAGGGGCGTGCGGTTTATGAAGGAGTTGTCAACCTGGATGGAACCCCACATCACAAGGTGTTTATCCCCCTGTCAGACTCGAAGCTGGATCACAGCAGGGCGGTAGTTTGGATTCATCCTGAGACTTTTTTCATGTCAAAAGTTGTCCTGATGGATCGTCAACAAACCACGACAACCTACTGGTTTTTTGACATTGTGGAAATTGCAGATGCCTCAGGCCTTGAGTTCAATTTTAATCCAGACAAGTATTAATTTGCGGGTCAATGCAAATTGTCCCCTCCCCTTAACTGGTTGGTGCCTGATTTGCTACGCAATGATATGAGGCATTTCTACCGAGCTATATTTTTTCTCACTGGGCTAATGGGGATAATCCTGATTGGCTGCGAGCAGGTTCCGACCAATCCTGGTCCAGCCTCCCTCTTGCAAGAACGGGTAGCAGCCCGTTTTGCCACGGGAGATACCCTGTCTGTGCCTCCCGAAACCCTGCGGCAAAAATTCCCGGATTCATGGGGGGAGTGGAGCGAGGCTGGAAGTAAAGCCAGCCTTTTTAAAGACCAGGAGTGGGCTTTTCCTACTGCAGAGGCCCGATACCGACAACTTGATCAGACTACTTACCTCTCCCTGGAACTGGCTGACTATGCTGAGGACTCACTGGGATTGTATCGGCTTCGGGCTCAGTGGCCAGAAGTTTCCTACTTGCGCGAATTGCCCACCAAGGGCGTTAGCCTTGAAGCCTCCAGAATAGCCCATTTTCGAAGTTCTGGAGCTACACGCCTCGAACTCATTTATGGTGGTCGCTACCTCCTGACCCTCCAGACTAATCATCCTGAGGGTGAAAAGCAATTGTTGGGAGCGCTGAAACACATCAATTGGTAAGGGAATTACCTTGAATTCTGGCTTATTGGCTCTATTTTACCAGGAAACCTTCCTTATCATGAAATCGGAACGCGAATTAATGTTAGCCGGGGAAATGTACGACCCCATGGATCCTGATCTGGTCGCAGGGCGCAAACTCGCGAGAGAGCTCTTCCAGGCATTTAACCAGACGACGGAAGATGAGCCCGGAAAGCGAAATGAGTTGTTAGGGAAGCTTTTTGGCAGACAGGGAGAAGGCTTGTGGATCGAGCCACCTTTTTATTGCGATTATGGCCAGCACATCGAAGTTGGAGACAAGGTCTTTATGAACTTCAACTGCGTCATCCTGGATGTCTGCCGGGTGAAAATAGGGAGCCACACGATGTTCGGACCCAATGTACAGGTGTACACCGCCACCCATCCTCTAAACTGGAAGGAAAGATCCTCAGGGCGTGAACTGGGCAAGCCCATAACAATTGGAGCATATGTCTGGTTGGGTGGAGGAGCAATTATCTGCCCTGGGGTGAGCATCGGTGACCGAAGTGTAATCGGGGCAGGTAGTGTAGTTACCAAAGATATCCCTGCTGATGTCTTCGCTGCGGGCAATCCCTGTCGGGTAATCAAAAAAATCGAAAAATAGGCGGATTGCTTTCTCTGATTTGCAGCAGCCTTAATCTCTACAAAATGAATGCAATCCGTGCGATATTGAGAATGATAGCTTTTGTGGCCATCACGATGGTGCTGGCGACCAGAGCGCTGATCCTGCTGTGGGTCACGGGGAGATTTGAAATCATTGCTGGGGACTTTGCCCGCTGGGCCCGGCTAAACCTGAAGGTTTTGGGGGTAGACCTGACAATCAAGGGACAGTTTCCAGTGGAGCAGGTACTCATCATGCCCAATCACCGTAGCTACCTTGATGTAGTTGCCTTTCCACTCCAGCGATTGGTGGTATTTGTCGCCAAAATCGAAGTGAGCCGCTGGCCAGTTATAGGATTTGGGACCAGGGTGGTAAGAACTGTCCTGGTTGATCGCAATGATCCCGAAAGCCGCCGCAATACCCGAAAGGAAATCCAGAACCGCTTTGATGACGGGGTATCTGTAGTCGTATTTCCGGAAGGCACCACCGCCCAGGCTCCTGAAATCAAGCCCTTTCGTCCTGGTATGTTTTTCGTCGCGGCGTCGGGAGAAATTCCCATCGTACCCGTGGCGATTGAGTATGGAACGCCAGAGGACGCCTTTGTCGGATCCGCTACCTTTGTCCCGCACTTTATCAAAACGTTTGGTAAACGTCGCACCCGGATGATCGTCTCATTTGGGCCGATTACCCGCGATACCGATGGCGAGAAACTCCGTGAAAAAGTTCAGGGGTGGGTAGAAGCCGAAGCGGCCACCCTTCGACAGGAATTGGGACTTCCGGAAGAAGTTTCACTTCACTCCAACCCTGTTTAGGAACGCTCAAAAAATTAGTTCCGCTTTTGACTTGATTCCCGATGCTCGGGATCTGCGACTCCCTGCCCGCATACAGCGTCAGAAAAAGCCTCATTTGGCTCGCCAAACTCGGTTTTTCTTCCTTGCCTGCTAACAAGATCTCTTCGTAAAATCGGGAAGTTATTTTTCTCGCGTTCCTTAATAAGCCAATAACGACCTGACGGTATCTTTTAGGCGGGCATTCGCCATGAACTCCTGCTCCAGACTGGGATGAAATGGAACAGGTGTATCAAGAGAACCCAGTCGCTTCACCGGGGCATCCAGCCATTCGAAGCACTCATCTGCAATCGCTGCAGCAATCTCTGCTCCAAAAGCACCGGTAGCGGTAGCTTCGTGCAGGATCAGCGCTCGGTTGGTCTTTTTTACCGAATCCAATACAGCCTGGCGATCCCACGGAACCAGGGTGCGCAAATCGATAATTTCCAGGTCCCAACCAGTTTCCTCGACCAGGGCCTCTGCCCATTTTACGCCCAGACCATAGGTGATCAGGGATAGCTCCTCCCCTTCACGCACTCTCCTGGCTTTCCCGATCGGGGTGTGATAATATACCTCTGGAACTTCTCCGTTTTCGGACCGATACAGGTATTTGTGCTCAAAGTACAGGATCGGATTCGGATCGTCAATCGCACTGATGAGAAGACCTTTTGCATCCTCTGGTGTCGAAGGATATACAACCTTCAGGCCTGGAACGTGGGTAAACCAGCTTTCGATGCTCTGCGAATGGTAAGGCCCCGCGCCAGTTCCGCCACCAGTCGGCATGCGTACCACAACATCTGCCGCACTTCCCCAGCGGTAGTGGGTCTTGGCGAGGTTGTTAACAATCTGATTGAAACCACAGCTCACAAAATCTGCGAACTGCATCTCTACCATCGCTTTGTGGCCACTCAGGGCGAGGCCCAGGCCTGCCCCCAGGATCGCTGATTCGCAAAGGGGGGTATTACGGACCCGGTTGGCTCCAAATCGCTCCATGAAGCCATCTGTGATCTTGAACACTCCGCCATAATCCGCGATGTCCTGTCCCATCAGGACCAGGTTGGGGTGCTGCTCCATGCTCTGTTCCAACCCCTGAGTGATCGCATCGATGTAGCGAACGGACTGAGTCGTTCCCTTTGGAGGGATCAGTTTGTGTGAAGGCTCCGCAAAAATTTCCACTGACTCCTTCTCCAGACTCGAAGAAATCTCTGGGGCTGCGTAGGCATCTTTTACCGCCTGATTGATTTTCTGCTTGATTTCAGCCCTGATCCGGTCAATGTCCTTGAGGGTGATGATGCCTTCAGATAGAAGGAATCGCTCATAATTGTCGACAGGGTCTTTTTCCTTCCAGGTGTCCATCAGTTCCTGGGGAACATATTTGGTTCCGGATGCCTCCTCATGACCTCGCATCCTAAACGTCATGCACTCCAGTAGGACTGGTTGAGGTTTTTTGCGCATTTGCCTCGCGAGTCGCTGTACGGTATGATACACCTCCAGGAGGTTGTTGCCATCAATGGTAACGCCCTTCATGCCGTATCCTTTAGCCCGGTCTGCGAGTTGCTTGCAGCGATACTGCTGCTCGGTGGGGGTAGAAAGGCCATAGCCATTGTTTTCGATGACAAAAATGACAGGCAGATTCCAAACGGAAGCGAGATTCAGTGCCTCGTGAAAATCTCCTTCGCTGGTGCCGCCGTCTCCGCTAAAGGCTACGGAAATGTGAGGTTCTCCCTTTAGCTGGTTTCCAAGAGCCACCCCATCTGCAACGGGGAGCATAGCCCCAAGGTGAGAGATCATCCCGATAACCCGATCTTCAGGCGAACCAAAGTGGAAAGAGCGATCACGGCCCTTGGTGTAGCCATCGGCTTTCCCCTGCCATTGGGATACCAGGCGATAGAGGGGCATCCCGCGAGTGGTAAACACGCCAAGGTTGCGGTGGAGGGGAAAGATAAAATCTGTAGCAGCGAGGGCTTTGGTCAGCCCCACAGATATGGCTTCCTGTCCGATGCCCGAAAACCACTTGCTCACCTTACCCTGTCTGAGTAAGATGAGCATTTTTTCCTCAACTAAACGTGGGAAGAGAATATCCTGGTACAACTCTACCAGCAATTCATTGGAAAGTCTTTTGCGATCGTAGTCCATGACCTTCAAATCTAATTGATCGGTCAACAACTATGGTAAACTTTGCGGAAAATTTATGCCTCCTCCCTGGTGGATTTTTCTGCCTGTAGCAGTGGGATCAACTGGCGCAAATCCTGGACAAAGGTTTTGAGCAATTCGTTTTCTCTATGCAGGTACTCAACCTGCTGCTTCATGAAAATCATATCCTGAGATGCCACGACCTTATCCGGGGCTTGAACTGGGGCACTTGAACTGGCGTTGTCTTTTAGAAATGGGGTGCCTTTACCCGTTAACAACCAGCGGGTGTTTACTTCTGGATAAGATTTGGCAAGCTTTTCCAGCATCGGAGAATCGGGCTTGTTGCGGCCAGTTGTGATATTGGATACCCGACTGGCAGAGGTTCCAACAGTTTTGGCAAACTGGGCCTTGCTGATTCCCATATCCTTGATCAGTTGGCCAATGCGTTTTCCCATTTCCATATTATTCTGGCTTAAGATTTTGAAAATTGAATTATCTGTTTGGCAATATAGTCATGCTGGGGCGATTTGAAAAGATGGCGGCAATCGGGATGCAAACTGGTAAATAGTCCAGTGAAAGGTTTTTCCTGAAATGGGAGGATTTTAGGCGTAGAAGCCCTGAATCATAAAATACCCCCTTGGATGTTTCCAGGGGGGCATCGTTCGGTAAGTTCAATATTTCTGGCAGGTCCGTAATCAGACCTTGACTTTCAGTTGCTCCATGAGACTGAGGAAGGGCTTGGTATTCTGCATGATGTAGAAGTGCAGATAAGGGAAGCCAGCTTCCAGCAATTCGATAGATTGCTTCAGTGCCCAGTCTACCCCAACCTGTATTTCTTCCTGTCGGGTTTTAGCTTTGAGCATCCTGTCGGCAAGTTCCTGCGGTATGTCGATGTGGAAAATCGATGGAAGAACGGTCAGGTGCTTTTTGGAAGTCATGATTTTCATCCCCGGGATGATGGGCATGGTGATTCCAAACTCACGCGCCTTTTTGACAAATTCGATGAACTTGCTGGAGTCGAAGAACATCTGGGAAACAGCGTAATGCGCGCCAGCCTCCTCTTTATCCTTGAGGACCTGAAGATCCAGGTCGAGGTTGGGTGCTTCAAAGTGCTTTTCGGGGTAGCAGGCTACGCCGATGCAGAAATTTGTATGAGCTGCGTCGATCAGATCCCGGTCCAGATAGGTCCCACTGTTCATGGCATCGACCTGACGGACGAGGTCAATGGCGTAGTTATTTACACTGCGGTCCTGTGGGACGGGGCGGGTATTTTGTTTGTCGCCTCGTATGGCCAGGATATTTTCAATACCCAGGTAGTTTAGCTCTATGAGGGCGTCTTCTGTTTCTTCCCGTGTAAAGCCGCCGCAGAGGATGTGTGGAACCGGCTCCAGGTTATATTTATATTTGATCGCGGCACACAGGCCAAATGTGCCTGGACTTTTGCGCTTTACTTTTTTGCGATAGGTCCCATCAGGCATTTCCTCCCAGATTACCTCTGCAGCGTGGCTGGTAACGTCTATGAAAGGAGGGTGGTAGGGAAGGACCGACTCGATGGCCTGGTAAATTTTATTGATGTCCCTACCTCTTTTGGGAGGGATTATTTCCAGGCTAACCGTAAGATTCTTGGCCGAAGTGAGGTGGTCAACTACTCGCATGCAAACCGATATTTTTGAAGATGATTCAGAGGGTAATTTTCGTCAAAATCTCGCAGTAATAATAGGGCAAGGTAATATCCCCCCTATTATTGGCGAAAAAAGAATCGTTTCATCCTGCTAACTTTTACAAAATGAGGCAGGTATTGTTAAGTAAAATGTAAAAATGAGGAGATAGTTCGGCTCGGTGGATGATCCGGCTCCGTTCAACCCTGTCTCCTCTTTAATCGTTACAACAGGTAGGAGTCTGCTCTCAGGGTTTTACTATATTCAGGTGAATTAAAACTTTCCATTTTCTATGAAAAAATATTTGTTGTTGCTGATAGCGGGGTTTTTGTTCCTTCCACTCAGAGCCGATTATTTGTTGATTCCGATGGATAATGCCCAGCGGGATCACCTGAAAGCCTATGGGATTGCTTACTGGGTATTGGAATATGATGTGGAGGTAGAGTGGCTGCTGAATTACCGTGGAGGGAGCTTTATGTTCAAATCCTCTTCGGTCTTTGAGCGGGAGCTACAGGTAAGAGGAGTTTCATATGAGAAGATACCGGACTCCAAATCCACTGAAATACTGGCCTACGTGGGATCTGACGGAGTCAACATGGATGCGGTAAAACTGGAGACTCCTCCCAAAATTGCCGTTTATTCTCCTAAAAATGCTCAGCCATGGGACGATGCCGTAACCCTGGCTATGACCTATGCCGAAATCCCTTACGACGTGGTGTATGACCCTGAGGTGCTCGATGGAAAGCTTAGTGAATATGACTGGCTACACCTTCACCATGAAGATTTTACGGGGCAGTTTGGCAAGTTTTGGGCCTCATACAAAAATGCCCAGTGGTATCAGGAAGATGTCCGTGAGCAGGAAGCTACCGCCCAGCGATATGGCTACAGCAAAGTCAGCGACATGAAGCTAGCGGTATCTCTCGCCATCAAGGATTACCTGTCAAATGGTGGATTCCTGTTCGCCATGTGTAGCGCCACAGACACGTACGAAATTGCCCTGGCTGCCGATGGGGTGGATATCTGTGAACAGATGTTTGACGGCGATGCTGCAGATCCACAGGCTCAGCAAAAGCTCAACTATTCCAATACCCTGGCATTCCAGAATTTTACCCTGGTGCGTAGCCCATTCCAGTATGAGTTCTCGGATATCGATTCCAACCTGGGGCGCAGGGTCCCTGAGCACATGGATTATTTCACGCTCTTTGAGTTCTCAGCCAAGTGGGACCCCGTTCCAACTATGCTGTGCCAAAACCATACCCGTACTGTAAGAGGATTCTACGGTCAGACTACGGGATTTCGCAGCAGCCTGCTGAAGTCTGATGTGCTGGTCATGGGCGAGCTCAAAGCCTATAGCGAGGCCCGCTACATCCACGGAAACTATGGCAAGGGAATGTGGACCTTCTATGGAGGCCATGACCCAGAGGATTATCGTCACTTTGTCGGTGAGGAGCCGACCGATCTGGCCCTTCATCCCAATTCTCCTGGATACCGATTGATTCTCAACAATATCCTGTTTCCGGCAGCGCGCAAGAAAAAGCGCAAGACGTGAAACCGAAATGATCTATGCTACAAAGGCAGGAAGTCATCAGGCTTTCTGCCTTTATTTTTTGTACAAGGGCTGTTTTGACTTCTATAATAGGGGGAAAGATGTGTGAAGGTTGCGCAGTTGGTGAATCCTGCGCATATTTATTATTTACATGATCTCTGAATCCATACCACTTAACCTATTCTAGATGCTAAAACACGCTTTTTGGTGCGTTTTGATGCTGGCCACGCTGTTGAGTCAGGCTCAAAACAAAAGCCTAACGGTATTGAATGTTCCCGCGGGGAGCGAGGCAGAACTGGTTCTGCCTACCCTGGACAATGAGCAGCTATTACGTGACGAAATGGCTAGAAGAGGTCCTGGAATTGCTCCTCGATTTGCATATACCTATGAAGTCGAAATCAATCCTGCGACCCATGGAACCTGGGAAGCGCATGGCCCCAATCAGCAGGTTTGGCGATATACGATCAGTTCTGAAGGGGCTTACTCCCTGAATCTGGGTTTCTCGCACTTTTACCTGCCCGAAGATGGGGAACTAAGAATTTATGCCAAAAACAAGGAGGAAGCACTGGGACCGTTTACTCCTGCAGACCATGAGGACCACAATGAACTGTGGACTCCCGTGATCGAAGGCGATGAGCTTACGGTCGAGATCGTAATTCCCAATGGCACCCAACATGGAATGCTGATCAGGCTAACCCACATCAACCACGACTTTTTGGGGTTTGCCCAGGCTCTTTCCGGGAGTTGTAACCTGGATGTCATATGTGGTGCAGCCGATGGCTGGGGGTTAAATGATAGCTACCGTGACGTCATTCGCTCGGTTGGGGTCTATGGTCTGGGAGGAGGAACCTTCTGTACTGGCTTTCTCGTGAACAATACTGCGAGTGACTGTCGCCCCTTCTTCATGACTGCCAACCACTGCGGACTTGATGCGGGAAATGCCCCCTCACTGGTCGTTTACTGGAATTTTGAAAACAGCAGCTGTCGTCAGCCTGGATCTTCCCAGAGTGGACAGTCTGGAGATGGACTGTTGAACCAGTTCAATACCGGGGCGATTTTTCGTGCGTCCTATTCTCCCTCCGATATGGCACTGGTAGAGCTGGATGACGAGATAAATCCGGACTTTAAGCCGTTTCTGGCTGGATGGGATGCTAGTGGAGTTGCTCCGGGCGACTCCGTTGTGAGTATTCACCACCCCAACACTGATGAGAAGCGCATTAGCTTTGAGTTTGACGCCACCTACATCGCCAATAGCGGAGGGAGTGCCAGCGCTCAGGGAAATTTTGTTGGCATTGCCGACTGGGACATTGGGACCACTGAGGGGGGATCTTCTGGTTCGCCACTGTTTGATAAAAATCGCCGGGTAATCGGACAGTTGCTCGGAGGGCAGGCAGCCTGCGGAAATAATCTATATGACGTTTATGGCTGGTTTCACCGCTCCTGGACAGGAGGAGGAACCCCCACCACGCGGCTGAGTGACTGGCTGGATCCCATTAATTCTGGCCAGTTGACCATCGACGGAAAGGATTGCTCCATAGGAGTTACGGCTTCGCAGGTTACCCAGGCCACCTGTCGCCCTCTGAATGCAGAATGGGACCTGACCGCTCTATCTACCTTTAATGGCAATGTGAACCTGTCAGTCATTGGCCTACCTATTGGAGTCCAGTATAGCTTTACCCAAAATCCCATCGCCCCCGGAAGTTCCAGTAGCCTGGTCGTTCCCACAACCGGCATGCCAGCCGGAGCTTATGATTTCCTGGTTAGGGGGAGTGATGGCAGTGATAGTGCCGATCTGTACCTGACACTGGTCGTGGCCGGGCAGATTCCCACCAGCATAGCCCCATTGAATCCAACAAATGGTCAACTGGGGATGGCCCTTATCCCAACTCTGGACTGGGATGAAGAAGCCTATGCCACCTACGATGTGCAACTGGCCAGCGACAGCCTGTTTGCCAATCTGATAGAAGAAGTGACCGCCACCAGCGATGGAAGCTGGCAGCCGGCTACAGTCCTGACCGAGGAAACAGACTACTACTGGCGCATACGGGGCAGCAATGCCTGCGGAACCGGGGATTGGACTTCCGCCTATCACTTCAGGACGGGAGCTTTCTTTTGTCAGGACAATGTCGCAACTGGCTTGCCGATCACCATTTCTGATGGAGCGCCCAATACCATTTCTTCCAACCTGAACATTACCGATATAGGGGCTGTTGGGCAGGTAAAAGTCACAGGCGTGGACATCACCCACTCATGGATCGATGACCTTACGCTTACCCTGACCTCCCCTCAGGGAACACAGATCACCCTGATGGGCGACCTGGATTGTAGTGATGAGAATGCCCTGATCACCTTTGATGACCAGGGACAGGCATACAGCGTGTTACAGAATACCTGCAACGCTAGTTCGCCTGCGATCTCGGGAACATTTGCTCCCGCAGATCCACTCGCGACCTTTATTGGAGAAGACATGCAGGGGACATGGACCCTGTCGGTAGATGATGGAGCTTTCCAGGATGGAGGATCGCTCAATGGTTGGGGACTGGAAATTTGCGGCATGCAGGATGCGGCTCTTCAGGTGGGCGTAAGTGAAGTAGCTGTTTGCCCCGGGGATGAACTCCTGCTACCCATTACCCTTGGGAATTCCTTTGGGGAAGGATCTGTTGTTACCATGGCGGTGAATGGACTACCCAATGGGGTCAACGCCAGCTTTGATCCCGCTGTGAACACCGGAAATGGCTCAACTGTCCTGACACTGGACGGATGGTCCGGAAGTGGCACTCACCAGGTCACGATTCTGGCCAGTAGTTCCAGTTTGACGACGACCCACCCCATGTCGGTAACAATCAACGGCCTTTTGGAACCAACGCTCATCACTCCAGTAGATCAGGATCTCAATGTTGTGATTGATCCGGTATTGAGCTGGAGCCCTCGCAATGCGGACTCCGTACGTGTAGAGGTCAGTTCTGATCCTGGTTTCGGCACACTCTCCGCCTTCACGGTACTTGGAGCGGATAGCACCTGGATGTCTGACAGCCTGGATCACCTGACAGATTATTACTGGCGAGTAATCAGTTGGAACGACTGTGGCATGGATACCAGTTCTGTGTATAAGTTTACCACTATCTGGTCCACCGGACTGGATCTAAAGCCACTGAGCGACATCAGGTTGTTCCCCAATCCGACCCAGTCTCAAGTACAACTGGAGAGAAGGGAAAACCTGGATGAAGAGTTGTCTATGACCCTTTACAACTCGTCGGGGCAGGTACTGACCCAGCAGGTCTGGGAAAGGGGGAATGATCACCTCACCCTTGACCTGAGCGACTATCCCGATGGAATCTACCTGATTCAGTTATTGGGAGATGACTCACTCTGGACCTCGCGTGTAAGAAAGCAGTAAGGCTGCGGAGTTAGTAAAAAGGATCCCCTCGTTTTCGCATGTGAAAACGAGGGGATTCTTTTTTGAAATATGGCTTTTCTACTATCCCTGTCTCAGCTCACGGATGCGTTTGCGAACTTCCACAGAGTATAGGCTTCCGGGGTAATTGGACAGAAACTCCAGGTAGTATTCCATAGCGGATTCCGGATCCTGCAGGTTATAGTCATGGAGGCGAGCCTTGGTGTATAGGGCATCGTCGCCATAGATATCGGTGCTGAACTGATCCAGAATCCTGTTAACGTAGTCCAGCGTCTTGTCGATGTCATTGAGTTTGAGGTAAATCTGCGCTTTCTCCCACAGAATTTCGTCTGCCAAAGGATGGTCAGGGAAATCAAATGCCAAAGAATCGAGCCTGGTCAAGGAAGCCTGGTACTGACGCTGGTAGGTAAGCAGTTGTGCCTGGGCAAATCGCTCCAGGGCGACAGTGGTGCTATCCAGACCCGTATTGTCCAGGATCAACAGGTTGAGTTTGATGGCGTCGTTGGAGATGTCGTTGGCGGTATTGTCTTTGATTGCACCAAGCAGGGCCTGGGAAAGGTTAAATTCTCCCTTGTAATAGGCAAGCTGAGCCAGTTTGTAGCTGGCGAGAGCACCCAACTGTTGATCCTTGAAGGAGTTGGCTACTTCCTGATAGATGAGTTTTGCCTGGTTGTATTCCTGTTGGATAAGAAGGATATCTCCGATGAGTAATTGTCCCTGGGCCCAGTCTTCGGCCCGCAGAAACTGTCGCTGAGAGACGAGCGCCTGCATCTCTTCAAGCGCTATGTCCAATTCGTTGAGGTAGAAGACCATGAGCCTCGATCGGCGGTAGATGGCATTGAAGTATTGGGGGCGGCGCCCAAATTCATCCAATAATTGGCCATAATCTGCCACTGCCTGCTGGACGGCTGTCATATTGGGAGGAATGGACTCGAAGGCCTGGAGTTCTCCATTGGTGGCTTTCTCAAAGTGCGCCTGAAAA
This sequence comes from uncultured Bacteroidia bacterium, assembly GCA_964343195.1. Classification (GTDB taxonomy): domain Bacteria; phylum Bacteroidota; class Bacteroidia; order J057; family J057; genus CAYVAP01. The sequence continues at coordinate 22,141 of CAYFIR010000009.1, forward strand.
AAGTACGGCGATTCCTTTTTGCGGTCGATGATGTAGCTAAATGCCTCATTTGACAGCTCGTACTCCTTGTTATTTCGCATGGTGCGTGCAAACCGGAATATTCGCTCTCCATCCTCGCGAAAGAGGCGGTCGATGGACTTGACCTGGATGAAGGCTTCGTAAAAATTCTGGTCCAGAACATAGAATTCATAGAGCATGGAGCGAAGCCCGAGGTCATTGGGATTGCGGTCCACCGCTTTGAGGAGCACACGTTCTACTTCTACCACCGCCGACGCCGGGGCTGGGGGGGTTATCAGGTTCAGGATGTAGAGGTTGGAGGACGAAAGCTTGTTGGGGTCGGAATAATAGATGTTAAGGTATTCCTCGGCAGCTTTCTGATAATTGCCCTCGCGTTCGTAGATGTTGGCGATTTCATTGGCAAACAGGTAGTCGCCACGCAGGGTTTTTCGAGCCGTGAGGTATGTTTCCCGTGCCCATCGGAAGTTGCCCTGCTGGTACAGGTAGGCTCCGATTTTTACGAATTCTCCTTCCTTATTTAGCTTGTCCTTGATCACCTCTTCATAGAGGTCATCGGATTTGTTCATTTCGCCCATTTTGGCAAGTAAGCCTGCCTGGACGATGGGATAAATCGCTGCGTCCCGTTCGCGCCGGGCGACCTTCTCGATGAAGTCCAGGGCCTCATCCATTTGCATGAGGGCTTCGTAGCTCTCAACAATGCGGAGGGCATAACGTTCCTGTGGACTGTTTCGATAGACTTTTTCGTAAAGCTCAAGGGCAGACTCATATTCGGCATCGTTGAAATACCGATCTGCGAGTTCTGCTTCGGGGTTTACCTGTGCGTGAAGTGGGGCCAGCATAACTGCCAGCAGGGGCAATAGAAAGAATCGCTTCATACTACGTTTGAACGAATTTTGACCCCATAAGGTACAGGTTAAGCGCTAATTAAGAAAGCCTTAACCGATGGGAATCAAACCCATTTCTCATTCGGAGTAGAATTCGTTGTGCTTCCCTGTTGGTTCTATTCTGTAGTTAGTCATTCTTTCCCAAAGCCACCTTATAAGCCTCCAGACAGCGCTCCCGGGCCATTTTGTGTTGCACGATGGGGCGGGGGTAAGCGGGGGTACCATATTCAGGAACCCACTTCCGGACGTACTTTAGCTCAGGGTCAAACTTCTTCATCTGGGACTCAGGGTTGAAGATGCGAAAGTACGGAGCTGCATCCGTGCCACATCCTGCTGCCCATTGCCAGCCCCCATTATTGGACGCAAGTTCATAGTCGAGCAGCTTTTCTGCGAAATACGTCTCTCCCCACTGCCAGTTGATGAGCAGGTGCTTGGTCAGGAAACTCGCCACGACCATGCGGGCGCGGTTGTGCATATAACCTGTTTCGGCGATCTCCCTCATCGCAGCGTCCACGATGGGATAGCCCGTTTGTCCCTGCTTCCACTTCTCAAATTCCTTTTCATCGTTACGCCACTTGATAGCTGCGTATTCATTCCGGAATGGCCCATCCACTACGTGGGGGAAATTCCACAGGATCTGCATATAAAATTCCCGCCAGATCAGTTCATTGAGGTAGGTTTCGCTGAGCTGATTGGCGATCCGGGCGAGCTTTCTGATGCTGATGGTACCGAAGCGCAGGTGAACCCCCATCCGTGAGGTGCCCCTGATGCCGGGGAAATCCCGTTTTTCGCCGTAGTGTCGGATGATTTCCTCATCGGGATCGGCAGAGGGAAAGGAAATATCGGTCGCAGCAAATCCCATGGATTTTAGGGTAGGGATCTCTCTGACTTCGTGCTGGAAAAACCTGCCAAAGTTGCTTTCGTTGTCATAGGACTTGAGCTTCCCCCCCGATAGTTCCGATTTCCACTTTTTTGAATACGGAGTAAAAACCGAGTAGGGCTTGCCTCCATTGGTCAGGATTTCCTGCTTTTCAAAGAGCACCTGATCGCGGTGGGTCTCGAAGTGTACTCCTTTTTCGGCCAGCATTTCCCTGATCTTTTCGTCGCGCTGGCTGGCGTAGGGCTCATAATCATGATTGGTGTAAACTGCCTTCAGGTCAAATTGTGCGATTAACTCGGGCCAAATCTCCTCAGGCTTGCCATATCTGACTATCAGGGTACTGCCCAGGCTGCCAAGCTGATTTTGTATGCCTTCAAGGGTTTGGTGAATGAACTCCACCCGAGCATCTTTTTCTGGCAACTCGTCCAGGATATGCTGGTCAAAAATAAACACCGGGACTACCGGAAAATCCGAGGTCAAAGCGTGGTAAAGGCCAGCGTTGTCATCCAGTCGCAGGTCGCGCCGAAACCAGAATGCATTATGTGGAGTAGGCATGAAGCTTGTATTCAATTGGAGGATTTTCAACTTTTTCGCCACCTGATTGTTTAATAATCCGTTAGAGGGTAGGTTGGAGAAGTGGACTGGGATGAGTATTTTGAAGAATAGAAAAGCTTTTCAATGCAATTAAATATGGCTCGTAAGCAGATTGCCATCCTGGTTGGGTGTGCGGTGGTATTGTTGGTGGTTGGATCAATGGCAGGGGCAGCTCTGTATGCGAATTTCTTTTCTCCCAACGTCATTTATGTAGAGCCTACTCAGCCTACGGTTAGTTTCTCCCGAAACTTTACCCGCGAGACCCCAGCTGAAAACGGTGATGCTGAGTCGGCTGGAGCGGCTAACGAAGCCAGGGCTGTCCAGTCCGGCTATCCGAGCTTTATTCATGCATCGGCTATGGCCAGACCTGCCGTAGTCCACATCCGTTCCCGGTTTCGTGGTTCCAGTTCCTCTGGGGGGAGTGACTTTTTCAGCAATCCTTTCCGCGACTTTTTTGATGATGAAGGGCAGGAAGCTCCTAATGGACTTGCCTCCGGATCCGGCGTGCTGATTTCCTCAGATGGCTACATCGCCACCAATAACCATGTGATCCATGAGGCTTCCAGGATCGAAGTTACCCTGTTCGACAACCGGACCTTCGAAGCGGAAGTAATCGGATTTGACATCACGACTGATCTCGCTCTCCTGAAAATCGATGGGGAGGGGCTTCCGAGTATTCCATTTGGGAACTCGGACAATGTCCAGGTAGGGCAATGGGTGCTCGCTGTGGGTAATCCGATGGATCTCAACTCTACGGTTACTGCGGGTATCGTCAGTGCCAAGGGCCGCAACATCAACCTGCTTCAGCAGGATTCGGATTATGCCATCGAATCATTCATCCAAACCGATGCAGCTGTTAACAAAGGTAACAGCGGAGGTGCCCTTGTAAGCGCCGAAGGCAAACTGGTAGGGATCAACACTGCAATTGCTTCCCGTACAGGCTATTATGCTGGATATTCTTTCGCGATCCCTTCCACCATTGTACAAAAGGTCATGGAAGACCTGCTGTCCTACGGGGAGGTAAGGAGGGGATACCTGGGAGTTTCCATCCGGGCGGTGAATGCAGACCTTGCCGATCAATATGACCTGCATGTATTGAAGGGAGCTTATGTCACCGATGTCAACACCTCTCTGGGAGCCTTTGAAGCTGGAATCCGGCGAGGGGATGTGATCACCTCTGTGAACGATGTTTCAGTTGGCAGTTCTGCGGAACTGCAGGAACAGGTCAGTCGCTACCGACCCGGAGACCGGGTAGCCATCAAGCTATACCGTGGCTCCAAAACCTATACCTACAAGGTGCAACTGCGCCCCATCCAGCAGTTTGCCCAAAGTTCCACACGCAATAGCCTGGATTACCAGGGAAGCTCTTTTAGGCTTCCTACTCCTGAGGAGGAGCTGTCCCTTGGGATTGATGGCGGGATCATGGTGGAGAGTGCTGGTGAGACCATGGTCAAAAATGGCATTCAAAAGGGATTTGTCATCACCGAAATAGACGGGCGTGAAGTGAGCAGTATTGAAGAGCTGGAGCAGGCCCTGCTGGCTGCCGGAGAATATGTGACCATGAAAGGGCTGTATAGCAAAGGCATGATGGCTTCTTACAGTTTCGCATGGTAATCCAGGCAGGTGGACAGAATTATATAGGTATGGAGTCTTGTCCTGAGCGCAGCCGAAGGAACTGGGGATATGAAGGCAAATCGCTGCTTATGACCTTGATACCTTTAGTTGGGTTACATCTGTCCTAGTGCTTATAGGTAGCCATACAGGTAAATTGGAGGCCATCGCTCGCTGCAGTAACAGGCTTTTCCATTTATGCTGCATAGGGTCCGCTTGTGAGGCAGCTTTTTCGGTTGAGACAGCATTTTTGTGAACTCATTCTTCCCGTACCAATAGGGTGAAAGGTTGGTAGGTACTTTGTAGTAAAAGGAATCCTCTGACTGGTATGAATATGCCTAAGCAGAAACCGTCAAAAGTTTATAACATCAATATTCTATTGATCGTTTTATTCTATGGCGAATACAAAGATGCCTCACCATGTGTTTCCAAACTTTACGTTTTGTCCTTTGCTCCTGGTTTATCGGTGTGACGATGGTCGCCACTGCCCAGACCAACCTGTTTTTGCCATTTGGAGATACCCGTCAGGATGTCATCTCCTACCTGGAGACGCGGGACTATGTAAAGGATCTAACAGATGACCAGGACCTCAACGTGGTTCGCATCGTACTAAGTAGCCGAAAGCAGGTCGAATATGCCTTTCACGGAAATCAGCTGTATGCGGTCACGGTTCTCCATAACTATACCGATCTTGCTGAGGCTGAACGTGCCACCGGGCACCTGATTGAGTACCTCAGATCCTGTGGAGCTCCTGAAATCAAAAAGACTGGGGAAGGTTCATTGACAGTTTATACTGCAATCACATCTTCGCGTGTACTAAAGGTATTTGTCCGTACGCATTCCAATAGCAAGACCCTGATTCTCTCCTCCATCAGCCTTGCCCATGGGCCGGATATGAAGGAGGAAGACTTTTTCTACGAAGAAAAATTCTTCAATGCCGAGGGGGAGTATGTCCTGAAGGGAGGAGAATAAATTTCGTCATTTGTAAAAAATAAAGGGAATCAGACAATAATCTGATTCCCTTTTTAGTTTTCATACTGTAACAACTCAGTAGAAAACATTTAAGATTTGGGAGTAGCGTGCGTTTTGATACGCGCATGGGTTTGTCCTGGCGAGGGCAAACCCCATTTTTATTTTACCACTACCACAAACTCCCTTTTAGGAGTGATACGGCCAAGAGATTTGAGGCTCATATCCATCTGGGCAGTCAGTTTTTCAAACTCCTCGGTTTTTTCCGGATCAACGGCTACCAACAGCCCGCCACTGGTTTGAGGATCACAGAGCAGTGCTTTCTGCTCCTCGGTGATGGGCCCTACCTTGAGGCCATAGCTGGCAAAGTTTCGCTTGGTGCCTCCTGGTAAAGTTCCCTTGGCGATGTACTCCTTGACCATGGGGAAAAATGGGACCTTCTCATACTCGACCTCTGCGCTGAGTCCGCTTCCCTCTGCCATTTCGATCAGGTGACCCAATAGCCCAAATCCCGTGACGTCGGTCATGGCATGGACGTAATCCTGCTGCCCAAAGACCTCGCCGGGGCGATTCAGTTGTACCATGGAATCCCGCGCTATTGTAGCATGGTCTGGCTCCAGAATGCCTTTTTTCTCGGCGGTTGTCATCAGGCCGACTCCCAGTGGTTTGGTCAGGTATAGCATATCGCCTTCTTTTGCCTGGCTATTTTGACGCATGTGCGCGAGTTTAACCCGTCCGGTCACTGCCAGCCCGAAGATCGGCTCTGGGCTGTCAATACTGTGGCCACCGGCCAGGTTGATGCCTGCATCCTTGCAGGCGGAGCGTCCGCCTTCAAGCACCTGCTGGGCCACCTCTGGCCCCAGTTTGTCAATGGGCCATCCCAGGATGGCTATGGCCATGAGGGGAGTACCTCCCATGGCATAAACATCGCTGATGGCATTTACCGATGCGATACGGCCAAAGTCAAACGGGTCATCTACTATCGGCATGAAAAAATCAGTGGTGCTGATCAGGGCGGTTCCATCTCCGAGATCGTAGACGGCAGCATCATCGCGCTTGTCATTTCCCACCAGTAGGTTGGGATCAGGAAAGGCTTCTATGGAAGACTGGAGCATGGTGCTCAGCACCTGTGGCGAAATCTTACATCCGCAGCCAGCACCGTGGCTATACTGGGTGAGGCGTACGGGTGTGGAGGGTAGGTTGGTTGTCATATTGGGTAAATGTTGGGGTAAGCAACCTGGGTCAGGGCCTGGGCACGCTCTGGTGCCGGGACCTGCTCCAGGTTGATAAAGTGAACCTGGGAGGATTTCCTTTGTTCTATGGCCTTTTGATAGGCTCTGTCATAATAGGTCAATGCAATATCCGCTGCAGTGGCGTAATCCCCCTGCAACAGGGCTTCCTGAGCCTGTTTAAGGTTTTGACCGCCGAGGCGTTTTTTTATTCGCTCAAAAGCCTCAAGGCCCTCTTCAGGATTCTGGTTGCCGTAGTCTGCTACCAGTCGATCTATGCGTTCCTGCTTGGGTACCTCAACAAATATCACTTGAGCTCGCTTTTTTTGTTCCCAGAAAGGATCGGGCAAGTGTACCCGTCCGATATTGATGCTTTCATCTTCGATCCAGATGGGGCGGTCTGGATCGCATTTCATGAGAGAACTGTATAGAAGGTTGGCGAAGTGCTCGCTGCTAGGCTGTGGCTCCTGACCCAGGCCGCCAAAAGAGGATCCTTTGTGGTTGGCGAGGTCTTCGAGGTCCACGATCTGTTCTCCTGCTTCCCTGAGTTGATACAGCAGGTCAGTTTTTCCGCTTCCTGTGCTCCCCCCCAGGACGATGAATTTCCACTGGCCGGAAAATGTGTCCAGGATCTGTTGTCGAAAGGCCTTGTAGCCCCCTTCGAGTACCGTAACTGTTAATCCACTTTTCTCCAGTAGTTCTGCTACACTTTCGCTCCGCATTCCTCCCCGCCAGCAGTGAACCCTGACCTGACCATTGTGGGCGTACTCCTTTGCCTGCTTGACCATCGGGGCCATTTTGGGGCCGACAATTTCCAGCCCACGCATATAGGCTGCCTCGCGGCTCTGCTGCTTGTACAGCGTACCTACTTCAGCCCGTTCCTCATCACTGAAAAGAGGAAAGCTCAGGGCTCCGGGAATGTGGCCTTTGGCATACTCGCCAGGGGACCGTACATCCAGGATCGGGATTTCTCCCCATAATTTGCTGTCAAGAAAAGTGGTAGGACTTTTTCGCTCCATCGTAGCCTTAAAATTAGGCTTTTTTCCTCAGAAACGAATTCCCACAGAGGTTTCGAAATAGTCTGCGATAAAGAGGTGCGTTTTGAGGTACATCCCTACAAAGGGGGTAAATCTGGCATTGGGGTCAGCCCCCCGGAAGTAATAGGTCGGGCCAAACCGTGTCCCCCAGTACTGCTTCCCATAGGATCCGGGCTTATCGTGCAGGTATAGAAATATTTGCCCCAGCATACCGAATTTGTCACTTCCCAACTCGTAGCCAGCCCAAACGGCGGGGCGGGTAGCAGTGACATTCGCTTCGGGGGGGAGATCCTGGTTCCGGATCAGTTCTGCCAAAGCCGCGTCGTGAGAAATTTCCACGCCGACCATGATGCGCTGCACCGGTCGGAATCGCCTGGAGGCAAAGGCCGAAACCACCCAGATGGGATACCGGGGGCCGTCGTTGACCTTTTGCTCAATTCTGCCAAAGCCTACCCGTGCATAATAGTGCCAGGTCCGATCATAGCTGATTTCTTTTCTGGATCTGGGGGGAAGGGTAGGGGTTGGCTGTATGCGATACCCTATTCCCGCGCGCCATTGAGGAGTGTTGAGTCCCAGATTGGGAAGGCGGGCGCGTGCATTTGACTGGTGTGCAAAATGTCCCCCCAGTCGGACGAATATGTCAGGTGTCACCTGCGCTTCCGCCAGTATCCCGAAGGAGGTATAGTTGTTGATTCGGGAGCCTATGGCGTTGTTCAGGGGATTGGTTTCCCGGTCAAATATCCGGTCATGGTAAGCAAATCCCATATCCATTCTTCCCCAAAGGGTAGCAGGACCCAGTCGGAGGATGGGCAGTGCCAAATAGGGCGAAATGGCATAGACATACCCCAGTACCTCGCGGTTACCATAGTCCTGCCAGTGAAAGGCTACGCCCCAGTTGGGCCGGATCATGGCGGTAGCCCAGTCTTTGCTCCCGTCTGTCTGTCGCAGGTACTCCAGCGTCACCGACCGGGCAGCACGCTCCACTGGAAATACCATGGTGGGGCGGTGCTTGACTACCGTACCCAGGCCTGCGTCAAGTACCATATAGCTTCCCGGGGACTGGGCGACAAGTTGTGGGCCAGCCATGAACGTGGCAAGGACAATAATCCAGCCTATGGATTTCCATTGAAAACCTGATTCCTGTTTCAAATTAGTAGGGTAGGAGTGGCGCATCGGATTTGTTAGCGAAAATGTTTAGTCCGACATTTGGGCTTTCAAACTAAAACATCCTGATTTGCGCCCCAAACTCAAAATAAGTAACCTGATAAGTTTACAGGACGCCCGCAGTTCTGCGGCAGTTGGTTTTGACTTCATTGGCTTCAACCTGATCCGTGGTGCCAACCAAAAGGTCTCGGTTTCCATGGCCTGGAACATCATCCAATGGCTTTCTGGGCCGGAAATCGTACTGGAACTGGACAAGGCCAGTATGCCAGAATTGGAGGATGCTGCCAATACTTTTGAATTTCCCCATGTTTCGCTTCCCTGGGAAGACTGGAGTCCAGGCACGGATTTGAAAGGAAAAGATGTAATCCTGAGAGGGGACCATTCCTTAACCCCGGATCAGGTCGGTACCCTGTTGGAACAAATGGAAAGTTTGGGAGTTTCCGGTTTGATAGAATTAAGCCTCCCGGGTATAGCTGAGGTGAAAGCCTACAAACCGCACCTGGGCCATTGCCTGATTCATTTGCCTCAGCTGGAAATGGTGGAGGATCTGATTCGGGAAAATGACCTGATTCCTGGAGGACTTTCATTTTACGATGAAGTACAGGAGGAACCCGGAGTGCTGGATTATGAGCGAATCGATGAGTTTTTGGAGCTTTTTGAAGAGGTATTTGAGGAAGAAGATTAACCTTCGCAGTTTAAACAATGACTTTTGGCTTCCCAGGAAGCCCTCATTCCCGGTAATTTTGCGGATCACCACACAAGTATCATTACTGGGGATAATACTCAGAAGTATGCACCATCTACGAAATTTTGCCATTGTTCTGGGAATAGCACTGGTATGTCTGACTCAGGGGTTGATAGCACAAACCCTGCAGGGTACCCTGAGGGGACAGGTGTTGGACCGCAGTACGAGGCAGCCAATAGAGGGAGCTAACGTAACACTCCTTACCGTTATCCCTTCCTTGAATGCTACCAGCGATGAGGAAGGTTTTTTTCTGTTTGAGAATGTCGCCGTAGGTCGTCATGACCTGCTGGTAGAGTTTGACAGCTACCAGAGTTTTGCGCGTTCGGGTATCATGGTTACTTCTGCCAAGGAGGCTGTCGTCCGTATCGGCATGGATCCCACCCTCTACAACCTCGATGAAGTAGAACTCCTCCCGGATCGGCCCCGAGGAAACCCCAACAATGAGATGGCGAGCGTAAGCGCGCTCAGCTTTGAGATTGAGGAAACCCGGAAGTTCGCTGGAGGGCTCGACGATCCGACCCGTGTGGCGGCCAATTTTCCCGGAATCATCGCAACCCCTTTTATCTCGGAAAACTTCATCTCGGTACGAGGCAACTCCAACCGTGGCCTGTTGTACCAGGTGGAGGGAATTCCCATCCCCAATCCCAATCACTTCGCCCGAATTGGTAGCTCAGGGGGAACCTTCACGATATTCAGTAACCAGGTACTGGCCAATTCCGACTTCTTTGTGGGGGCATTTCCCGCAGAATATGGAAACGCTACTTCTGGGGTATTTGACATTCAATTCAGAACGGGTAACCAACAACAGCGAGAGTATGCCCTTCAATTGGGAGTACTGGGGCTGGACCTGGCGGCAGAGGGGCCATTTCGCGAAGGAGGAAAGGCGTCCTATCTGGTAAATGCTCGTTACCAGACCCTTGACCTGGTAAACCGTGTGATCGATTACCTTTCCCTGCCCACCTATCACGACCTCGCCTTCAAAGTACACCTGCCTACCGAGCGTTTTGGTACGTTTGAGGTGTTTGGAATGGGGGGAATCAGCGACCGACTGAGAGCTGAAGAATATGATCCTGCTCAGTGGGAGGAAGACCTGGATCGGTTTCGGTTGACGCTGGAATCAGATATGGCCACTGTTGGGGCCACTCATACCCTGCTGCTCGGCAGCCAAACCGTATGGCGTACCGCCCTGGTTGGTTCCTATGCCAATCAGGTTGATAACAAACAGTATCTGGATTACTCCACTTCCGATAGTATAGATCTGTTCCTTCGTCAGCGGGAAATCAACGAATATCAATACCAGCCGCTTACCCTGCACACCTCGCTCACACATCGCTTTTCCACCCGGATGACGATCAAAGCGGGTGCTATGATGACGCAGACCCAGCATGATTATCTTTCCCGGGATTTTGATTACGTCGACAGTGTCCTGTTCACGAGAGGGGATGCCGAGGGGCAGACCCGGACTGCTCAGGGGTATGTTCAGGGCCAATGGAAGCCCTCCACCTTCCTGACTTTCAATGCAGGGCTCCACTACCTGTACTACGACCTGACCCAGAGTCAATCACTGGAGCCTCGCCTGGGTATGTCGGTAAGACTTTCTCCCCGACAGGTACTCTCCTTTGGCTACGGTCTACATAGCCGTACCGAGCACTGGGCAACCTATCAGACCCAGATTCAGGGTGAAAATGGTACCGTGGAAATGCCCAATATCGACCTGGATCTGATCCGGGCCCATCACCTGGTAATGGGGTATCAGGCCATTCTGAGTGACCATCTGCGGTTCCGGTCCGAAGTCTATTACCAGTACCTGTTTGACGTACCAGTAGAAACAACTGGTACCTATTCCGTGCTGAACCTCGATGAGTTAAATCAACTTCGCAGTCTGACCAATGCCGGTACGGGCCGCAATTATGGGGTGGACCTGGGGCTGGAACGATTCTCCCGGGCGGGACTTTACTATATGCTGAACGCCAGTCTGTTCAACTCAACCTATACTGACATATCCGGACAGCGCTTCAACACCGCTTACAACTCTGGCGCAGTACTTCGCTGGTCCAATGGGGCTGATACCCTGAGTTATGGCGTGGGGTACAAGATGAATCTGTTGATGGGCAAGGAGTTTCGGGTTGGGAAAAAGAAAGGTGGCAATGATATGCTGGGGCTCAATGGAGCGCTCTCCATAGTAGGTGGGCAGCCCTACACCCGACTGGACATAGAGGCTTCTCGCCTGGCCAGAGAGACCCGCTATGACGAATCGGCGCCATATTCTTTGCGCAATCAGCCGCTGTTTGTGTTTGATTTTACCCTTAACTGGACACGAAATCACCCCCGATACACTGGAATCTGGTCGGTTCAGATCAAAAACCTATTCTCCTCAACCGTGCCCGAGTACCGGGAATATGATGCGACACTGGATCAGGAAGTGTTCCTGGCGGGTGCCAGCGTACTTCCCGTGATGAGTTATAAGGTAGAATTCTAGGGAAGGGGAATGAATGTGTGCTGATTTTTGGGAAATTCTGAAAATCTGTAATAATTGGGCATATATCGTCCTCGAAGTTTCTTCGAAATCGGATAATTTTGGGTATCCATCAAATTTGGTGGGCTGGATCAAACCCCAATTATTCGAACATTATGAGAAGGAACCCCGCATTATTTATCTCGCTTCTGGTCCTGTTGGTTGCCTCGGCAGGATGTGTAGAGCTATTGGACAGGCAAATCCGAATCCCACTCACCTTTAGCACGGAATCGGAATTCGTTTTGCCTCCTACCCAGGAAACGGGCTACAATGAGCTGTCAGTAGATGTTATTCCCAGTGATTTCCTGGATTTCCTGTCAGAAAATGAAGTCGACCTCTCCAACATTGAGAATGCCACCATCGGGGAGGTATCACTCGAAATTCTCACTCCGGGCATTACGTTTAACATACTGTCTGATGTGAAGGTAGAGGTAGAACTGGACGGGCAACGCATCACCCTGGGATCTCTGGACGTAGCAGGCGAAGAAGTCACCGAGGTGACGATCCCGATCTCTGGGCAGGCTGATGTCATTGCTCTGCTGGACCAGAGTAGCTTCAAGGTTTTTCTTTCCGGAACCCTTGAGGAGCCAATCGAGACTGAAGTCCTGATCAAGGCCAGGATCGATTATGACCTGAAGGTGTTGATCTAGAATCAGGTAAGTCTCTGAGAGATGACCGGGAGCTGAAATGTTTGGCCCTTTGGCCTAATCCCTGTCTCCTATTCTGAGATATTCTCTTGCTATTCACCTCATGTAGGCACTATTCCAGACTACTATCCAGGCTGAGTCTTAATTCAAGGCTCAGCCTTTTTCATTTTTTTCTGCTGCGGTAGCGTCCCACTCGGCAGGTTCGGGTAGATAGATAACCTGATGTACCCATCGGACACTACGGATGTAGTCCACTGTCAGCGGCCGGGGAGTAGAGTCGAGTTCCAGAACCAGTTTTGCGATATCATTGCGGGCACTGCGGCTCACTGTCATAGTAGCGATGTTGCACTCTTCATGGGCAATGATGGAACTCAGGAATGCGACGCTTCCGCTGACATCCCGTGCGGTGATCACCAGGGTGTCGGACTGTCCGTTAAAATTACAGGCAAATCCGTCGATCTCCCGGATGGAGATGAGGCCGCCTCCGCGTGATACACCGAGCACTTCTACATGCTGCTGGGCACCAGTCAACTGGAGTCTGATGGCATTGGGGTGCAGGTCAGAAGCATTGGGAACAGCCTTGAAGGTAAAATCTATCCCAGCCTCTTCGGCCAGTTTTCGGCCTTCTTTTATCCTGCTGTCATCAGGCTTGAAGTCCATTAACCCACCCAAAACCGCTCGGTCGCTACCATGTCCCTCAAAGGTGCGGGCAAAGCTGTTATAAAAAGTGACGATGGCTTCTTTTACGGGTTCGCCCAGAAGCTGCCGACCGCAGCGTCCTATGCGGACCACGGCTCCTGTATGGGAACTTGACGGACCGATCATAACCGGTCCGATCATATCAAATATGCTACTGCGTTCTGGCATAGGGGGATTGGTAAGGAGCGTGGGCTTCTCGCTGCTGGCAATGAAATGGTCTGACTTCTGACCTCTCTCTAATTTACATCCCGATTTTTCTTATACCTAATGAAAGGTATTTGCGGTCAAAATATGTTTGTAGGCCACGGTTTGGGGAGGGGGATGAATGATGGGAGGAATGGTAAGATTGAGGAATTAGGAATAGTATGGGGGATTTGGTAGGGTATGGGGGGGAATAATTGTCGTAAGGAGGAATATCAAAACAGGAGGCTGGAATTTAGTGCGAACCCTCGAAAATTTATGTAGGAGAAGCACCTATAATTCATTGGTTTTTGGATCAAAATCCTGCTATTTGCATGAGCAAAACAAGGAAACGCCAAAGCTAAACCCCCATTTTGCACGATTTTTTGCACTCCTGTGGGTATTGACATCACTTGTTGCAGCATTATTTTAACCTGATTGTGAAATGAAACGATTGCTTGCTCGTGCCTTGATGGCCTGTGCAGTTCTGATGATCTCGCTGGATCTGGCTCAGGCCCAGGACCCTCAGTATTCACAGTTTTTCTCCAACCCAGTCATGCTCAATCCTGCCTTTACGGGTACAGGAAATGGGCGACGAGTGGTGATGAACTATCGGGCCCAGTGGGTCAACATTCCCGGATTTTACAACCAGTTCGCGGTTTCCTATGATGAGCCATTCCGCTTTCTGGGTAATACCATGGGACTAGGTATATCTGTCGCCGCTGACCGTGCGGGTGAAGGACAGCTTACCAAGATCAATCCTACCCTTAACTATGCCTACCACATTGAGTTGGCCCGTGACCATTACCTTCAGTTTGGTCTGGGAGTGGGATTCATTCAGGCGAGCATTGACCCTACCCTCCTGCGCTTCCCCGATCAGATCGATGGACGTCAGGGGTTTATTTTCCCTACAAATGAGCCAGTCGGTACCTGGAACCTGAACCGCATCAATCCTGATGTGAATTTCGGAGCCACTTACCTAAACGAATATGCCTGGGTGGGAGCCTCTGTACATCACATTACCCAGCCTACCGAGGTGTTTACCAGTGTAGCCGGGCAAGACGTGGATGCAACCCGCTTACCCCGAAAATATACCATCACTGCGGGTCTGAATATTCCCGTATATGACTTTGGCAGCCGTCGTGAGATGACCATCTCGCCTGCAGTACTCTACAAGATGCAGGGACAGTTCCGCCAGATCGATTTGGGTATTTATGCCAATATTGAGCCGATGGTATTTGGTTTGTGGTATCGCCACCAGGACGCTATGATTGCTTTGATTGGCGTAACCCAGGGACCATTCAGCTTCGGTTACTCTTTCGACTACACCATCTCTACTCTTACCCAGCGAATCTCTGGTGGTTCTCACGAGCTTTCACTGGTATTTGAGTTTGAAAAAGTATATCGAGGCCGTCAGATCAAGCACCGTGACCTGCCTTGTCCGAAATTTTAATCTGAATTGGGAGGGCAAATCTGGATTTGCTACATCCATTAACAGACAATCACTCAAAGCCTAAGGCATCGATTGAATAGACAATTACTTTCGAACTTTCTTTTAAGTAAATCATACCTGGGTCTAACAGCACCTGTCAATTATTTTCCTATGAAACAGAAGAGCTTCATCTATGCGGTTGTCGCTTTGCTTATCGCGGTGGGTACCGTTGGTTGTAACAAGAAGGCCAAGCTGAACCGAGTTGGGTCGCGAAGCACCATGACCGGCATTAAGTATAGCGAGGACACCTATCTTCCCCCCAAGTTTACTGAGCAGGATCCTGCTCCTGGTCTTATCCTGATTCCTGGTGGTACTTTCATGATGGGCGGTGGCGAAAAAGACATCGAGCACAGCATGGATAACCGCACCCGTCAGGTGACTGTCCAAAGCTTCTACCTGGACGAAACCGAGGTGGCCAACGTACACTGGAAAGAGTTCCTGGCTGACGTTCAGCGTTCTGGAACCAGCTACCGTGATCCCGATGATGAGGATTACGACTTCACCAAAGAAGAACTCCTGCCTGATACCAATGTATGGCGCCGTGACCTGGCTTTCAACGACCCTATCGCGGAAGCCTATTACAACCACCCTGGATTCAATATGTATCCAGTAGTAGGAGTCAACTGGCACCAGGCAAATGAATACTGTAAGTGGCGTACCTACATCGTCAACAAGATGTTGAGTGACGATGAAGGGGAAGATGCGATCCTGTATCCATCTTACCGCCTGCCAACCGAGGCGGAGTGGGAGTATGCTGCCCGAGGCCTCCTGGAAAGCGAAATCTACGCTTGGGAAGGTAAGTCTCTCCGCAATGCAAAAGGTCGTTTCCGTGCCAACTTCAAGCGCGGTCGCGGTGACTACGCCGGATGGCGTGGAGGGGATGGCCACCACATGACTGATGGCTACATGATCACAGCTCCTATCCGTGAGTTCTGGCCCAATGATTTTGGTCTGTATAACATGTCAGGAAACGTTGCAGAGTGGACTCAGGACACTTACCGTCGCCTTGCTTTCGAAGACGTGGATGACTTCAACCCCTACCGCCGTAAGGGTGAAACTGAAATCCGCCGTGATGCATGGCTGGATGACGTGACCTACAAGCCAGATATGTCTCTGCTGCACCGCAACAACCCATACGCATCAGATGGAACAGATCCTCTGGATAATGCCAAGGTGTACCGTGGAGGTAGCTGGTATGACATTGCTTACTACCTGTCTCCTGGAGTACGTCGTCACTTCCCTGCTGACTCTTCCAGTGCGACCATTGGCTTCCGCTGTGCCATGATCCGCGTAGGTAGCCCTGACTAATCAGGAGTTTACTTTAAAGAATAGACCCAAGCCCGCTCCATTGGAGTGGGCTTTTTTTTTATGGGTAAATGTTAAGAGTTGGCACATCACTTCTTTGAAGGGCAGGGGGAAGGGGTTGATTCCCTGGACAGTGTGTGCTAGGCGGTCCGAGTTCAATCTCTCAGGTGTAGGCCTAAATTCCTCCGGAGCGAGCGTTTTTTACCCCCAACTCCCTTTCCGATGAACCGGAATCTTCGACAAGGGGCAAACTGAAGGGGCAAGGAGATCCTTAACCCACGCCCTTGAGGGGGAAACAGGGGAGGGATGGCCCACTGTGAAAACTGTCCTACACCCCAATCTCTCATCTGCTGCTTATTTTTTCCAATTTTCCCTATCTTGCCTTTGTCCCAATATGGCCTAGTCCCCACTGAAGACCTACTCCCTATGCTCCCTCGTCTGATCTGGATTTTGTCTCTTTTGCTGTTGCTGGCTCAGCCTGTGCTGGGGCGTCAGCTTTCAAGTCGTGCAGAGATAAGCCTGTTGACCATTGATCCGGGAGCAGACCTGTACTCTGCTTTTGGCCATACCGCTATCTGGGTCAGTGATCCCCTGGCAGGAGTAAATACCGTATACAATTATGGGACCTTTGACTTCAGTTCGGGCAGCAACTATGACTTCTATCTGAATTTCTCCATGGGGCGACTTAACTACCGGCTGGAAGTTGAGACCTATCGGGAGTTTGACTATGTGTATCACTATTTCCAGCGTAGTTATAAAGCCCAGGTTCTCAACCTGGATCAGGAGCAAAAGCAGGCAGTATACGACTTCCTTGAGTACAATTACCTGCCTGAAAACCGCTACTACCTTTACGAATTCTTCTATGACAACTGTGCTACCCGGGTTCGAGACCTTTTTACTGAAGTATTAGGAGACTCGGTTCTGCAATGGCAGCAACCCCATGAGTCCATGGACGCCAGCTTTCGGGACCTATTGTGGGAATACCTTCAGGATCGGCGTTGGGTAGGATTTGGGATCGACATCGCGTTGGGGGCCGTGGTCGATGAGCCCATCACTCCCTGGATGAGCATGTTTCTGCCTGACTATCTCGCCATTGAGATTGACAAAACCACCGTAATAACTCCTGATGGACCCGAACCTCTGGTGGCAGAAACCC
Source organism: uncultured Bacteroidia bacterium (assembly GCA_964343195.1). GTDB lineage: Bacteria > Bacteroidota > Bacteroidia > J057 > J057 > CAYVAP01. The sequence continues at coordinate 39,266 of CAYFIR010000009.1, forward strand.
GGAACCTGTTTGAGGGAACATCTGTCGTTCACCGCGAGCCCTGGTACATCAGTCCGATTTTTGTATTCTGGATGCTTTTTCTCCTGGTTGCTGGAGTTACCTATCTGGGCTGGCGGAAGAAAAGGCTGCTTCGGATCGTGGACTTCTGGGTGTTTTTCCTGTCGGGATTTTCCGGCTTGGTGATCCTGCTGCTATGGACTGCCACTATCCACACCGCTGTAGTCCAGAACTGGAATCTCATGTGGCTCTGGCCGACCCACCTCGTTCTGGCCTTCTTCCTGATCCGCCGTCCCGCTCCCTGGGTACGGTATTACTTCATGGCAGCTACATTGGCTACTGGGATGACCATTTTGGGATGGTTCTTCATCCCGCAGGAATTCCACCCGGGATTTCTCCCCTGGATGCTTATGCTGGGACTTCGTAGCGCTTATTTGGCACGTATGCTCAACCCTCGCACACGGACGGTTGATGCCGACTGACCCCTCCCCCTCATTTCCGTATCCTAGAGCAAGTCAGGAAAAATCCCTTGTGGAATAATGTCCTGATGATCGCTCTTTCTCAGCTTTATCGTTAGACACTGATACTCAGCAGGGAGACACGAATAAACAGTCTGGTCTCAAACCCCGCACCACCACGCAACCCTACGTTGAGAGCTTTGTCTTTTCGATGAAACTAAGCTCCAGGGCCACTCCTGGGATTATCCCTCATTAACTCGAAACACTTTCATCGCTATGAAGATCACTAAACTATTGATCCTTTCTCTGGTCGCCTTACTGGCCACCACCGCCTGCAGCAATGACACCCGCGTAGCATTACGGGAAGACAAAATTGAGCGCCGCGCTACTGATCAGGAACAAAAAGATCAGCTCCGCGAAATCAAAGCCCGCGCTGTGCGTGAAGCCCGTCAGGAAGCCCGCCGCCTGGAGCGCAAAGAAGACTATCAGGTATTCCCTGGTTCCATGCCGATGGACAAGCAACTTGAGCGCGTTTGGATGAAGCAGTATGCTGAAAACCCTGACGGATCTCAGAAGTACCTCTTCTCTGACGGAAATGGCGTAGGTAACACCCAGACGGCTGCTGAAATGCAGGCCATGGAGGCTGCGAAGCTCCAGATTGCCGGTCAGATTTCTAACGAAATCAACCAGATCATCGAAGGCAAAATCGCCAACGAGCAGATCAGCCGCGAGGACGGACAGTCTCTTACCAAGTTCGTAGCCGGATCCAAAAATTACATCGTAGAGCACCTGCAGTATGTACGCCCCGCCTTCAAGGTGTACCGTGAAGTAGGACGCCGTGACATCGAGGTATTCGTAAAGATGTTCTACAATGTCGAAGAAGCCATGGTTGCCGCTGAGCGCGCCCTGGAAGCCAAGGCCCGTGCTGAACTGGAAGAAGAAGCAGACATGTTGATCGACGAAATCAACACCCTGCTTCACCGCTAATCACATTGAGCCGAGAACATAGAACAATGGTCAGTATGTGGTCACAGGTTTACCTTCCTGACAATACTGACCATTGTTTTTTTCTATGAATCCTCCCTACTGTTTGATGACGCTTGACCAATGAACACTGATTAACCCACTCCCCATGAAAAGAATATTGACCCTTATCTTCCTTGGCTTGTTGTTTTCTGCCCTTTTCGCCCAAAAACAAAAACGCAGCACAGGGGAGTTTCAGGTAAAGCTGACCCGTGAAATGAGTGAAGCCGAAGCCTGCGAGCAATGCATTCAACTGGCCATGATCGAGGCAATTGAAAAGGAATTTGGTCGGGTGATGGTGCAGGGCAACACCACTGTGATTGAAAACATCAATACTGGCGAGTCTGTAGAAACCAGTCAGACATTCAACATGATCGCCGAAACCTATGTGAATGGAGATTGGGTGGAGACCCTCTCCGAAGAGTGTGAGCGCTTCAGCGAGGAGGGAGATCTGTGGGTGAGATGTAAGGTCAGAGGTAAGGTGCAGGAACTGGTGGCCCCAGCCTATGATCTGCAGGTCTCAGCGCTTGATTGCACCCATCCTGATTGTACCACTGACAGATTTGTAGATGGAGAGCCATTTTACCTGTATTTTAAAAGTCCGGTTTCTGGATATCTGTCCATCTACATCGGCGACCCCAGCGTAACCCAGCGGATTTTTCCTTACCGACAGATGCCTGAGGACCTGTATAACTCCGTTCCGGTACGGGCAGATGAAGAATACATCCTGTTCTCCATGGCCCAGGATCCCTTTGACCTCCGTGGCTACGTGGACGAATACGAAATGTACGCCAGCAAGCCTGTTGACCAGAACCGCATCTATGTAATCTTCAGCGAAGAACCATTGGTCAAGCCTGCTCTTTATGCTGGCACAGACCCTGAAGGCGGAGACATGGAAATGCCCCTGGAACTCGAACCGGATGATTTCAACCGCTGGCTGGCTTCCCAACGTCGCTATAACCCGACCCTCCAGGTCAAGCGACTCGACGTGATGATCACGCAGTAGGTGAAAGTTCGAAGTGTGGGGCTCATAGGTTCGAAGTTTTCAGGCTTCTTAACTACGAACTCTAAACGAGGAACTTTGAATCCATAATCAAACCTTCGCAAACCTTTACCGTAAGAGCAATTGGCTGGATTCCCCACCAGTTTACTCCTCCCCATAGGTTTGTGTAATACGCTGGAGTAAGTAATATGAACTACGCAAACCTTTCTACCATGTATCGCATAGGCATAATAGCCCTGCTTGCCCTCCTGTCAGCAGGGGTGGTTCAGGGACAGGACTGGTCTCAGCGCAGTCAGGATATGCAGGACCGTCTCGATGAGCGGCTGAGAGAGCAGCAGGAGCGAATCGACCTTTCGTTTGATAATCAGATGAAGCGCATCTGGATCAAAACCAGCCTGCAACGTGAGATTGCACCACCAAGCTATTCTCCTGATGTCCCCAAAGTATTTGATCCAAACATGGCTCCCAAGAAAATTGAGGAGCCTGGCCGCATCATCAATTTGCAGGCAGACGAACAAGTGGCTGTTGCAGAACCTACCGTAGAAGCTGCCCCTGCTTCAGCACCGCTGGAGCCGATAGATACCGATGTGGCCAGCCGCATCCAACTGCTGGAGCGGGAAGTTGAAGCAGAATATTACGGTCAGCGGGTTGACATGCGCTTTGACCAGCGTATGCGATTCGAACTGGAAGGTCGAATTACCGAACATCGGGTTGCAGAGGGGTGGCGCAGACTGGAATCCAGTAATTATGAACTGCTAATCCTTCAGATGACCCGCAAGGCACAGGAACTGCGCCTCAACGACTGGGGCTACGCCAAGTTGGTCTCTCAAATCAGCCAACAAATCATTCCATACGATAAGAACGCTCGAACTCTGTTGCAATGGTTCCTTCTTTCCCAGTCAGGTTACATTGCTACGGTTGGGTATGAGCGTGACCACCTGCATCTGCTGATGCCCACACGCCAGCGGATGTACGGAACTTCTTTTGTCCGTGGCTCCGAGCATAAACTCTATGCCATCGACCTGGAAGGCGGAGATCTGGACATTGGAGAGGCCCACGTTTTTCCCCATCATCATCCGGAGGCCACGCGCATCATGGACCTGAGGGTAAGCCAGGCGCCAAACCTTCCGGCCAATGTCGGAAGACGTACCGTCCGATTTGAGTATGCCGGGAGAGATTATTCCATCCCTTTGACCATTAATCGAAATGTGGTGGCCTACTATGATGCCTATCCATTTGTGGACCTGGGGATTTACATGGGAGCTCCTGTTTCCAACGAAGCCCGGGAGGCACTGATTGAACCCTTGCGGCGGGCAGCACTGCAGCTGACCCCTCGACAGGGACGTAGTAGAAAGGCCGAAGCAGTCAACTTCCTGTTGCACTTTGTGCAGGCACTGCCATATAAGACCGATGCCGAACAGTTTGGCGGTGAGCGTTACCTTTTCGCTGATGAAGTATTGGCCTTCCCGGCCAGTGATTGCGAGGACCGCTCGGTGCTCTTTGCCTACCTGGTGAGGGAAGTTGTCGGACTTGAAACCATCGGGTTGCTCTATCCTGGTCATGCCGCAGCTGCTGTTGCATTCGAAGGAGAGCAACTGCCTGGGGATTGGGTGCAATACCGAGGCAAGCGTTACCTCGTGTGCGATCCGACCTACATCGGAGCCGATATCGGCGCTTCTCTTCCACAGGCCAATATCCACATGGCGAAGGTGGTGAACTAGGGAATTGGAAATTGAGTTCCCTGTTTCGATCACCAATCACTCCCAAACCCCTGGCTGAATGACTTCCAGCACATTGCCAGCGGGATCTTCGAAGTAAAACGACAACCGTCCCCCCGGCCAATCCTGCTCGTGGGTGATGATAATTCCGGCGGCTATCAGGCGATCTTTCCAGGCCTGGTAGTCGTCGGTTTGGCATTCAAAGGCGATGTGTTGCTTGCCAGAAGCAAAATGTGGGGGAAGGTTGTCCTCCAGCCGCGTGGCTTCAGGGTTGAAAATCAATAGGACGGAGGTGCCGATGCGAAAGAAAAGATGGCGCCCCTCATAATCGTGAATCAGCGGCAACTCAAGTACATCAGCATAAAAATCCCTTGCAGCATTAAGATCGGTGGTGTAGAGGCAGGTTTCTTTGATTTGGGAAAATTGCATTTCGTCGATCCTGTTTGGGGTTGTGGGAATATTTCGTGAAAATGGTGTATCCGTTATTCCTCTCCAAACATGGGGAGTAGCGGGTCAAATTTTCCCATTTCTTCCAACCTACCCACCAACCCCCTAACTATGTTGAAAAAAAGCCTATCGCTCGCCATAATTGTCATTATGGCCTGGAGCTGTCAACCTGCAGAAGAGCAGGAAACTGCCCGGGAAGTGAAGACCTATCCCATCGAAGCCTTTATGACCAACATCAGCATAGGAGCGGCGGGCTTCTCACCTGACGGCAGCAAGGTGTTGGTGACTTCTGACAAGTCTGGCATCATCAATGCCTACGAGCTGACTCTGGAATCCCAGGAAATCTCGCCCATTACCCAGTCTGATAGTACATCGGTACGGGCCGTTTCCTACTTCCCTGAGGACGAGCGCATCATGCTGGCCATGGATGATAATGGCAATGAAATTTTTCATCTGTTTGTGCGAGAAACCGATGGCACCGTTACGGAGCTGACCACTAATCCTCAGGCTCGAGCCAGTTTTCAGGGCTGGTCCTATGACGGGAGCAAAGGCTTCTTCACCTATACCAATCGGGATCCGCGCTTTGCGGACCTGTACGCGATGGACGTCGCTACGCTGGAGTACGAGATGATCTACCAAAACGACGAAGGCTACTTTCTCGGCGGGTTGTCTCGTGACGAGGAATACCTGGCCCTGATCAGGCCCGTTACGACCAGTGAGACGGAGCTGTTTTTGCTCCACAGGCCCACCGGGGAGATGACCGAAATTTCTACAGAAATGGGCAGCTATTCTCCGGCCTACTTTCATCCAAATGAACCTGCCCTGTATTACCTGACCAATGCGGGGGCAGAGTATCAGCGGCTCATGAAGTATGACTACGAAACGGATACGCACTCAGATGTCGCGGAGCGTGACTGGGACATCGCTGGAGCATTTATGTCCCGAGAAGGCACTTATGAAGCTCTGGTAGTTAATGCAGATGGCCGCTCGGTAGTGGAAATGACCCACGTGTCAACCGGTGAAAAGGTCGAGCTGCCCGATGACGCAGGCAGCAGCATTGGCAACATCCGTATTTCTCGCGATGAGTCGCAGATGACCTTCATGTATGGTAATTCTGCGGCTCCATTTGACCTTTATCATATGCCGCTCCCTGATGGTGAATCCACCAAGCTCTTCGAGACCCTGAATGAAGCCATAGCAGAAGAGGATCTGGTGCAAGCAACGGTTGTTCGTTATCCATCTTTCGATGAGCTGAAAATCCCCGCAATCTATTATAAGCCTCATCAGGCGTCGGCAGAGGATCCCGTTCCTGCGCTGGTGTGGGTACACGGTGGCCCGGGTGGTCAGTCGCGTCAGGGCTATTTTGGGCTGATCCAGTACCTGGTGAACAAGGGCTACGCCATCCTCGCGGTCAACAACCGCGGCAGCAGTGGTTATGGCAATACCTTCTTTGAAATGGACAATCAGCGCCACGGCGAGGAGGACCTGCAGGACTGTGTCTATGGCAAAAAATGGCTGGCCCAGCAGCCCTACATCGACAGCAGCCGCATCGGCATCATTGGCGGTTCATATGGGGGCTTCATGGTGATGGCCGCCCTGACCCGTGAGCCAGAAGTATTTGACGTCGGAGTGGACATCTTCGGGGTAACTAACTGGCTGCGGACGCTCAAGAGCATCCCCCCATGGTGGGAGGCCCAAAAAGAAGCCCTCTACGACGAGATGGGCAATCCCTATGAGGACTCCGTGCGCCTGTACGAGATCTCGCCGCTCTTTCACGCCGACCAGATCACCAAGCCCACCATGGTGCTTCAGGGCGCGCAGGACCCCCGCGTCCTGCAGGCCGAGTCTGACGAGATCGTCGCCGCCATCGAGGCCAATGGTGTCCCCGTCGAGTACGTCCTATTCCCGGACGAGGGCCATGGCTTCGTCAAGGAAGAAAACCAGATCGAGGGCTACGGCAAAATTGGGGAGTTCCTGGATACCTACCTGAAAGGAAAGAAAGTGATGCCGGAGGAGCAGTGATCATGTAACATGGTTCCGTGAAGAAGGCTTGCCTGGGACTGAAGTTCCCAGGCAAGTTTTTTTTTGATTTGCTGGCGGCTGTGCGGAGCCATGATGTTGGGTTGATCGACGTCTCCGGACGTCGATCTCGGTAGTCTTTGGGACTCCGATCCCGCGATGACGTCCACCGGCGTTCGGATCGGAGTCCTCGATCAACTCTCTTCTTACCACTCCCACGGGTCACCCTGAGGAGCAACGACGATGAAACTCACGGGCGGCACTTTCCCACATAGCACTGGATCGGGTAGCGCTGAAAAGTGCTGCGGCTAAGGTCCTTCACCTCTCCGCCATGCTGCGAGGTTCAGGATGACTTTGGGGATGTAATGAATGCAGCCATCTTACTTGCTGCGCGGTTTTAACCCGCGGCAAGGGTGTGTTCTCAGATCCCCCCGCTTTTCGCCACAGGCGAAAACCACCCCCCTTCTCTGCTGCGCGCCGAAGGGGGGAAAGTTTCTGCTGCGGCCCCGGGCCGCCCCAAAAACCATTCCCCCCTTAGCAAAAGGGGGGGGCATTTCGCCCGGCGAAATGACGGGGGGATTCGATGACACGGCGAGTGCGGAGACCCGAAGACTAGCTGGATCGAGGATCGGAGTCCTCGATCAACCATTTCCTTACCACTCCCAGGGGGCATCCTGAGTGATCATTTCGGAGTCGCTATCCCCCGATTGATGACACGGATAAAGGTCAAAGTAGGGACCATTTGTGGTGTGATCATCTATCATCTTTCTCCTCAAATCAACGTCCCTGAAGTACTCCACAAAAAAACGACCGCCCTCCATCAGAAGGCGGTCGCTGTGTCTGGGATGGAGGGGTAATGGCTTTAATCAACCCCCTTACCAGTCATGCTTTTCAATTGCTAATTCGCTTCCCTACTCATCGATATGTAGCCACTCTTTCTTGGTAAGTAGCTCATCTTCAGACTCTTCGTAGTCGGGGTCAGGCACGCAGCAGTCAACCGGACAGACGGCTGCACACTGGGGTTCTTCGTGGAATCCGATGCACTCGGTACACTTATACGGAGTGATGTAATACACCTCGTCCGAGACAGGATCCTGCTCATCTTCGGCTCCTACGACCTGGCCTTCGCCCAGATCAAGGTCACCTTTCAGACCAGTGCCATCGGAGAACTTCCAGGTAACGCCTGGTTCATATATAGCGGTATTGGGACATTCCGGCTCACATGCACCACAGTTGATGCATTCATCCGTAATCATAATTGCCATAAGCGATTCTTATCTTTGGTTAGGACTTGGTGGACAAAAATAACCCTAAGGTGAGATTAACCAAAGCTGATAATTGATTGTTTTTAGGCTGATAAATCTCTTTTCGGATGAATATGAATGTGTTGCGGTCTGATCTTCAGGATTCTTTACTGCATTTAGGGGAGAAAATGCGCAGGTCACCTATCCCTCGGGAAGTGGTAGAAGCGGCAGTAAAAGCCAATCCATGGTTTACCCCCTATTACCTGGAAGAATCGGTAAGAGGCATCGCGACCTGGTTGGAAGAGGATCCTTTGAAACTTTTTTTGAAAAAATATCCTGAGCCATCCCACCCTCTCAGGCGGGTGGGCATCATCGCAGCCGGGAACATCCCGTTGGTCGGATGGCACGACCTGATGATCACCATTCTGAGTGGTCATCACGCTGTGATCCGAACCTCCAGGCAGGACCGCGTGATGATGGAGTGGTTGATGCAACAATGGATGGAAATTTTTCCAAATCTGCAAAATCTCTTACATGCCGTTCGTGAACTTCCTGCCAAATCCCTTGATTATCTACTTGCGACCGGAAGTAACAATAGTGCGCGATACTTCAAGCAGAACTATGCTTCAGTCCCCGGAATCATCCGGCATCACAGATATTCTGTCGCCATTTTGTCTAAAAATATTACCGATTGCGAAATGCATCGGTTGTGCAAAGATTTGCTACTTTATAACACTTTGGGCTGTCGGAACGTATGCAACATCATAGCATCCCCTGAAGTTGATTTACGAAGATTGGTTGATAGCTTACATCACTACTCCACTTCAAAACTTAATCCAATGTATTTGGAACGGGTTTTGTACGTCAATCATCTAAAAGGGGTATTAGGCGAATCTATAGTCCAGGCACCCAATCTCATTATTGAACGAGCTGACCGACCAGGTAGCACAGAGATGGGAGTTGTCAAATGGATTGAACTGAAAGATTCGGGGAAGTTGGATACATGGCTTCGTCTATATGAAAAAGACTGGCAATGTGTCGTAGGATCTGAGGTTAAATATGGTCAAGCTCAGTATCCCGAACTGGAAGATTATGCGGATGGAGTGAATACGATGGACTTACTGTGCAAATTATGACAATGATTTGTATGTTAGTTCGCTGAAAAGAATAACTAGTCATTTAATATTTCAAGGTGTTCTTTTGTCCATAGCATTGAATCTGGTGTACCTAGATAGTTTCATGTTAGCAAATACGATGGGGTCATGATACTGCAAAAACACACAATCACCCAAGTCCTGGTAGCCATAGCACTTCTTTTTGGAAATGCATTCGCGCAAACCAACTGGATTCCGGACCTGTACGAGGGAGTTCCCGATAACGAGAAATCCGTTGTCTTCATTGATGAATTTGAGGATAACCGGAATCAATGGGATATGGGGTCTGTTTACCTGAATGAGCGCATTGAAAACGGGGAATTTTTCTGCGCTTCTTACTCAAACAATACCTACACAAAGCACAAGGCTATTGATATGGCTTTGGCGAGCGACTTTGAAGCCGAAGTACGCATTCGCTTTGTAAAAGGCATGAGTGGCGATCATGCAGGGCTGACATTTGGCCGTGACGTGCGGGGTAACGCCTACCACATCGCTTTCAACTCCAATCTGCAATACAAGGTAAGCCGTACCGAGAACGGTCGGACCTACGATATCAAGGGCTGGCAGGGAGATCCTGCCTTGCGCCACAAGCATGCCTATAATACCCTGATGGTCCGTCAGGTAGAAGGACGTTGGTACATCTTCATTAACCGCCGTCTCGTTACCGAAATGACCGCTCAGCCGCTGTTTGGATCAGCGATGGGGTTCTCAATGGGGGGGCATATGGCCGTAGAAGTGGATTACCTCCGCGTGGCGCAGCTCCGCTCTGTTGACAATGAAGGTCCACTGCTTTCAATGGTGATTCCCGAGGCAGTAAATGGGCAGATCATTACCCTTGAGGAGCGTACGCAAACACTGGAAGGGCAGGTATCAGATATTTCCGGTATCAAGACCCTGACCATTAATGGACAGGACATCTCCCTTTCTGCTGATGGGGTGTTCAAGGCCTCCCTTTCGCTACCTTCTGACCCAATTGGGATCCATGTCGTGGCTCGTGACCGATTCAACAATGAGTCTCGCCTCGACTTTACCCTCAAATATGAGGAACCTGAGCGAATCCGGATGACGACCGTAACCGAGATGCAGGATAATTATGGTTCCAACTGGTATTCAAGTACCATGGAGAATCCATATGAAGGTGAAAATTACCTGTTGCTCATCGGGGTCAACCAGTATAACAACTGGAACCCGCTGCACAATGCGGTTAAAGACTGTCAGGATCTGGCCTCTACCCTCATGAACTTCTACTGGTTTGACCAGGATCACATCATTACCCTATACAATGAAAAGGCTACCCGTGAAGGTATTCTCGAGACTCTGGAAGCCTTGCAGGAGATGGTAGGTCCTAATGATAACCTGATCATCTACTACGCTGGACACGGCTATTACGATGACTTCTCTGAATTGGGATACTGGGTGCCAGTTGATGCCCGTCTGAACAAGATTCCAGACTTTATTCCAAACTCGACCATCCACGACTACCTGCGTACCATTGAAACCCACAACACGCTGCTAATTGCAGATGCCTGCTATGCCGGGTCATTGTTCGCATCCTACCGTGGTACTATCGTAGAAGGCGCTCGCTCACGATGGGCGTTCACCTCCGGCGATATTGAGAAAGTTTGGGATGGCCGTCCCGGTCAGAATAGCCCTTTTGCCCACTACCTGATCGAGTACCTGCGCAACAACCGCCGTGAGGTGCTACCTGCCAACGTGCTGATCGAAGAGGTGGGGATTCAGGTGCAAAACAACACCGCCCAGACTCCTCAGGGAAATCCCCTGCAGGGAGCAGGCGACAAAGGCGGAATCTTCGTCTTCCACCGACGCCGATGACACCTCATCAAACCCGAAATAAGGTGTAAGCATAAAAAAACAGGGCCCATGCGGGCCCTGTTTTTGGTTTTGGTAGCAGATACAATCAGTCCACGCCTAGCAACAGCTTTGTTTCCTCTGTCAGGCCATGACCCGGTGCCAGCCACGCGAGACCATCTTCTATAGCTACAATGCCGACCTCCTGCCGCACGGTTCCCTGCTCCGCCTCTATGAACACATAAGAACGCCCGCTCAACTGGCTGACGAACTCCTTCGGAACTGTGAATAGCTCCTGCGGCTCTGGGGTGAGCAGCACCTGCACGTAGGCTCCAGGACGTAGCTGGATGCGGGCGTCAGTAGGGTGAGCATGAATTCCCAGGGTGCGTTTATCGGGATCGATCGTAGCTCCGAGCGAGAATACTTCCGCTTCGAAGGTCTGGTTTCCCATGATGCATTCGAGCTTCTGGCCTTCTTCCACCCAGAAAATATCCCGCTCATATACCTCAATTTCCAGGTGCAGGTGGCTTTTGTCGATCATGTTGAGGATGGGACTTCCTGCGGCGATGAAGCTGCCGCGATTGACCATGACCTCGGTTACATAGCCGCTAAAGGGAGCATATATCCCTATCGAAGACTGAATTGACTCCGAAGTCAACTTTTCGGTATCGACATTGAGATCTGCTAGCTGCTGTGCCAATGCCGCCAAATGAGCCTCCTCTACGGCCACCTCAGAGGCTACTTTTTGCCTTTCTTTTTCTACGCCGGCCTCTGCCTGTGCAAGCTGGTCCTGACGGGCCTGTTCCTGCTTCAGATAGCGCAGGGTTTCGCGAGATTCGATGTAAGAACGTTGCAATTCGATCAGCTGCGGGTGCGAAACCCGAGCGGCGATCTGGCCCCGGTTGATCCACTGGCCGGGGATGAGGTTGATTTGTTTGACAAATGCATCGATGGGCACATTGAGGGTGGCCACACTTTGGGGTGGAGCATCTACATAGCCCACAAGGTTTAGCTCATGGCTCAGTTCTCTGACTTCGGGATTCGTAGTCTGCGGCTTGACCTCCTGTCGGGTTACTGGTGGAGCAACCGTGGCGTTCTGGGGTTCGCCATTTGGTTCAGAACAGGCCAGTACGAAGGCTAATGGGCTGATCAGTACCAGCCGCGCAATGGATCTATATTTGATTGAGAAATAATTCATGGGAAGTTTAGTTGAAAGGGTTTTGAGACTGGCTGGAAAGGTAGCGGAGGCGAATGACCAATTCGTTGTAACCAAAAACGCCATCTAGGTATTGCAGGCGCAGGTCATAGGCTTGCTGGACGAAGCGGGCATAGTCGAGATATCCGATGGCTCCCTGCTCATAACGCGCTTGGGCCGTATTGATCAACCGATCAGCCTGAGGTAGAGCCTGTTGAGTGAAGTACTCCAGTCGGGCCTCGGTGAGACTCAATTGCTCTTCGAGTGAGGCTTTTTCCCTGGCAAACTGAGATTGGAGATAGCGGAGTTGTTCATCTTCGGCAACGACCTGTAGTTCTGCCACCTCGATTGCCTGCCATTTGCTGCGATCCGCCAGCGGAATGGAGATGCCTGCCTGCCATCCGTTAAATCCACCTATATTATCAAAACTCTGCTGCCAGTAACCACCGCTCAGAGCCGGAGAAAGGCGGGCCTTTTCCAGTTTGAGAGTAGCATCGGCAGAGGCACGTATGGCTGCCTGATGCCCCAGTGCCGGATGGCCGATCGGGCCGGGCAGATAGCTCATTAGCCCAAAAGCCTCAGATTCCGGCCAGACTTCTTCCTCTGTAAATAGCAGCAATCGAAATCGCTGGAGTAACTCGGCCTGCTGAGAAGCGATGGCCTGCCGTTCGAGGCTAAGTTGTCTCATCTGGCTTTCAGCGGATAACTGAGCCAGGTTATCGGTTTCGCCTGCCTCATAACGTACCTGGGCTACTGCCACAAAGTTTTGGTACTCTTTCGTCAGCGAATCGAGCTTTTGGGCGCGTGCCCCCAGCCAGTTCCATTGTAAGTACAGCAGCTCCAGTTCCTGCATCAGTTGATGTGCCGTAAGGGCAATCTGCTGCTGGCCTACATCCACCTGGCTTGCACCTAGTTGTTTCCTGGCTCCGGTGGTGAAAGGCTGCCCCAGGCTTTGGCTGATGGAGAAAGAGTAGTCATTGGCAGCCGTGTTTATTTGCCCTCGCTGGTAATTCAGGCTGGTAGATCCCAGGGTAAAACCACGGCTGCGAAGGGCCTCAGCCTGCTGCACCTGCAACTGGTTCTGATGGAGCAGTGGGTGATTTTCAAGCGAAAGCATGCGCTCCTGGGCTTCTGCTAGCGATAGAGTGTCCTGGGCATAGTTGGCAACTGGCAAAAAGAGCATCAGGACAATGGCTACTCCCACCTTCTTCTCATTTGTTGAATTACTGCTGTTGAAGCGCTTTTCTACCCAGTGGTAAAGGGCAGGCAATACGAGCAAGGTCAGCAAGGTGGAGGTAATCAATCCCCCGATGACGACGGTTGCGAGAGGACGCTGAACTTCGGCTCCCGCAGTAGTCGAAAGTGCCATGGGCAAAAATCCCAGGGAGGCCACCGCCGCAGTCATCAACACCGGACGCAGGCGAATGCCAGCCCCATGAAGAATGCGTTCATTGAGGTTTTCGAAACCTTCTTCCTTGAGTTGGTTGAAGTAGGAAATGAGCACGATGCCATTTAGCACCGCGACCCCAAACAGGGCGATGAAACCCACCCCTGCCGAAATACTAAAGGGTAATCCCCGAGTCCACAGGGCTAGCACTCCACCAATAGCCGCAAGCGGGATGGCGGTGTAGATCATCAGTGCCTGGGGGACTGACCCAAAGGTTACATACAGCAAGGCAAAAATCAGTACCAGAACGGCAGGAACGGCGATGGTCAGGCGCTTACTGGCTGATTCTAGCTGCTCGAATTCTCCACCATATCGAATGGCATAGCCGGGAGGCAGTGTCAGATTCTGCTCCAGAGTGGCCTGGATGTCCTGAACCAGAGACTCTACATCTCGATTTCGGACGTTTACCCCGACAGTTACCTGACGACGGGTGTCATCCCGGCTGATAAGCATAGGCCCTTCGGTAAACTGAATGTCCGCGACGGCCGTAATGGGAATCTGGTTTCCATCCGCGCTTCGAAGGTAGAGGTTATTCAGGTCGGTGATGCGATGGCGGTAGTCCGGCTTGAAGCGAACTGCCAGGTCAAAGCGCCTCTCACCCTCAAATACTGTCCCGGCAATTCCTCCTGCAAAGGCGGCGTGGAGCACCTGATTGACTTCCTGGACACTGATGCCATAGGCCGCCATTCGGTCGCGTTGCAGTTTTACTTCGATCTGGGGAAATCCCTCCGTCCGGGCTACTCTCACGTCACCAGCTCCCTGTACCTGCTGGATCAACTGGGCTGCTTCCTCTCCCTTTTGGGCCAATAGCGCCAGGTCTTCACCATAGATTTTGATGGCTATGTCGGACTTGGCACCCGTCAGCAGTTCGTTGAAGCGCAGCTCAATGGGTTGGGTAAATTCAAAGGCAGCGCCTTCTTCTTCCAGCGGAGCCAGGGCTTCTTTCATCATTTGGACCAGGGTTTCCCGGTCTGTTGCGGTGGTCCATTCATCCTTGGGCTTCATGATGATCATGATATCGGCATCCTCGACGCTCATGGGATCGGTAGGGACTTCGGCAGTACCGATTTTGGAGACCACTTTTTCAACTTCTGGAAAATGGTCCAACAGCACTGCCTCCGCTTTGCCGCTCATGGCGACAGTCTGGCTCAGAGCACTACCGGGCGGAATGGTCATCTGCATGGCGAGGTCTCCTTCTTCCAGAGAGGGAATGAATTCGCCCCCCATTCTGCTGAAAACTGCCATGGCTCCGGCAAAGGCTGCGAATGCAAGCCCGATTACCAGCGCACGGTGGCTTAGCGCCCATCGAAGAATAGGAAGGTAGCCGCGACGCAGCAAGTTGATGATGCGGTCCGCTACGGTTATGCGGTCCTTGGGTTTACGGCTCAGGAAAAGCGAAGCAGCCATTGGCACATAGGTGACTGACAGAATCAGCGCGCCCAGGATGGCAAAGCTCACGGTCTGGGCCATGGGAACGAACATTTTTCCCTCGACTCCTTCCAGTGCCAGAATGGGCAGATACACCATCAGGATGATGATTTCGCCAAATACAGCTGAGCGCATGAGACGACTGGAGGAAATGGTTACTTCTTCGTTCATCTGCTCGCGGCTGAGCTGCTGCCCACTAAACTTGTGTTGGAGCCGGTGTACCACCCCTTCAACTACGATCACAGCTCCGTCCACGATCAGCCCGAAGTCCAATGCTCCGAGGCTCATCAGGTTGGCCGACACGCCGAAGACGTGCATCATGCCAAAGGCAAACATGAGCGCCAGTGGAATCACCGAGGCGACGATGAGTCCACCGCGTAGATTTCCCAGTAGGAGCACCAGCACAAATATTACGATCAGGCCCCCTTCTACGAGGTTGTTTCGCACGGTGTGAATGGCGCGGCCCACGAGGTCTGATCGGTCCAGATAGGGTTCGATTTGCAAACCTTCTGGCAAGGATTTTTGTACTTCGTCTACGCGCTGCTGTACCCGCTCAATGACCTGGCTGGAGTTGGCACCCTTGAGCATCAGGGTGATGCCACCGACAGCTTCACCTCGTCCATCGGCGGTCATGGCTCCATAGCGTTGCATGTGACCGATGCTGACGTCTCCTATGTCGCGTATGCGGATGGGGACGCCTTGACGGCGCTTGACCATGATGCCTTCGATTTCTTCTGCTCCGCGAACAAGTCCTTCAGAGCGAATGTAAAAGGCGTCTTTTCCCTGTTCGATGTAGCTGCCGCCGCTGTTTTCGTTATTGACCGCAAGTGCAGCATATACTTCATCGACGGTGACGTCGAGGGCGCGGAGCTGAGCCGGGTCAAGGCTGACTTCGTATTGTTTGACAAAGCCGCCAAAGCTGCTGATTTCTACAATGCCGTCGATGCCTGCGAGGTATCGCTTGACGATCCAGTCCTGTATGGTGCGTAGTTCGGTGGCGTCATACTGGTCTTCATAACCTGGCTGAGGCTCTAGTGTGTACTGGTAGATTTCGCCCAGTCCGGTGGTGATGGGCATCATCTGGGGGGTTCCCATTCCAGCGGGAATTTCGCTGGCGGCGGCTCCGATCTGTTCGCTCACCAATTGTCGAGCGTCGAGCATCGGCAGCCCTTCGTTGAAGACGATGGTCACTACCGAAAGTCCATACTTGGATACGGAGCGGACTTCGTCCACTTCGGGTAGATTGGCCATCGCGAGTTCGACCGGGAAGGTGATGTACTGCTCGACCTCCTGTGGGGCGAGAGAGGGGGAAATGGTTACTACCTGAACCTGATTATTGGTAATGTCGGGCACCGCATCGATGGGTAGCTGGCTCAACGAGTAGCTCCCCCAACCGATTAGTCCCAACACCATCATGATGATGGCAAATTTATTTTTTACCGATAATCGAATGAGATTGTCGATCATCTGTTTGACTAATGTTTAATACTGAAAAAAGGAAATAGCCGTCTGGTACCATCACCCCGAACGAGCATTGATTGGGAATCATGCGGACAAGGGCCGGGATTTAAACCAGGCGGAATAATGGAAAGGGGAAATAAATGCTAGGGGGCACGGGGAGAGACTGTGGAATGGATGGGTCCCAGTCCTGGAGGAAGGTCATCCTTGAGGGGAATCCATGCCAATAGTTGAAGAGGCTGTGATACCTCCTGATGCTGATGCGTTGTAGGAACAAATTGTTCCGTTCCTGCAGCATTAACGGTAAAGTCTTCGTTAACAGAGTAGGAGGTAAGGTGCCCTTCTCCCTGGTAAATGGAAAATGCGTGGGTAAGGGCTGCTTCTAGATCTCCGGCAGGATGGATATGTGTGCCAGTCAGGGCCACATCATTCAGTGTGCGATGGATATGCGGCCAGAGGCTGTGCCCCAGTAAAAAAAGGCAGCCGATTATCAGACTGATATTACGCATTCCCCGAAACATGCTCCAAATATGCGATTTTTGCCAATAAAAAAATAGTAGTGTCAGGATCCGAACTCAATTAAGGCTCCTGGCTACTGGGCTTGACATCATCAAACACCCTGATTATGAAAGCAATTGTACGTCATTTTGTTTTAAGTGTTTTTATTCTCCCTTTGGCACTCTTGAGTCAATCGAAACATTTCTATGCTGAGCTAAGGGGGGCTATGCACACACATGCGAGAAGAGATTTCCGAATTGGGATGGACGCCATGGCAGGTTACCAGGCAACACCCTATCTGGGAGTCGGGGCAGGGATTGGGAGAACCATGTACTTCTACCCTGGAGTCAATTTCTCCGGTCAGGTGCGTGGATACATTCCTGTGAGGACCTATCCATTCTGGTATTACAGCCTTCGTGCAGGAGGGGGACTCCTCAATATGAACAATGCTCCCCTTGTCCATAATAAAGGCCAGCAGGTATTTGCGGAGGCCATGATGGGAATTCGGGTAAAACCCAGTATGGTGCTGGGAATGGGCTATACCCGCTGGAAGCAATTTACCCAGTTCTATGTACCCGACTATACTTCTGAGTTTGCCGGGGAAAGTTACACCATTACGCTGCTATACACATTTGACGGAGCATCGAGAAAGATGGCCCACCCTGAAATTTTTTATGCCTATTTCTCCCAGAGCCTACTGGCAGTTTCGGTGAATAGTTTGATGGGGGGACTTCGATATGATGTAGTTTCCCAGGTAGGTGCCGGGGTGAAACTGACCGATCGGTGGGGAGTTGGTGCAGACTTTACCGGACTGGGCAATTCGCCATGGGACATCATCAACGTCCGACAACTACATGGGCTGGGGCTTCACCTGATGCACAGGCAGGGCCGATTACTGGGCTGGGGAGGGCTGGGCTATGCCATAAAGGCCAATGACGGCTTGTCCGATTACTACAATTACCAATTTTACCCAACCCGTTCTCCTGGTTTTGCTCCCTATGGACGCCTGAGCGTCGGGGTTCTTATCTGGCGGGGACTGATGCTACAAGCCAACTGGCTTCAAACCTTTTCAGTAGAAGGAGATTATCTCTACACAGCCCAAGATGAAGATGGGCTTATCACCGACTTCAACGACCGTATCCGCCACAGCATGGGAAGCTTCTCCATAGGACTTGGATACCTGATTCAGGCAAGAGAAAGCCGGTTTTAGGAATTTATCGTTTGCTGTTAATATAAGGGGGACGATTGGCACTTTGTACTCCAGGCGACATGGCTGGATTTTTACCCTGCGGCGTGGGGGAAATTTGGTTAAATTTGTTCTCGCTGGACATACTACTAGACATTTTCATTTTCGGCCTTTGTTTTTTGACAGGATAACGGGATTGATTATCAGGGCATTCTTATCCTGTCTGTCCTGTAATCCTGAAAATCCTGTCTAATTTGTCTAGGAGTATGCTCGCTGGAATTAATACTACAAGTAGAAATAGCATCATGATGAAACGCTGGATCTTCATTCTCATATCTTTTTGCCTGGGGTCGCTTTTTGCTCAGGAATATGCCTCCAACTCCGTTCTGAGTGAAGGAACCTGGTACAAAATCGGGGTCACAGAGCGTGGCATGTACCGCATAGATCAGAGCTTTCTGAGCAGCCTGGGAGTGGAGGTTTCCAACATTGACCCTCGAAAAATTCAGTTATTTGGCAACGGCAGCGGCATGCTCCCTCAACCCAATGACAGCGACCGACCAGACGACCTGATTGAGAATGCGATTTGGGTAAAGGGAGAGTCCGATGGCTCTTTTGATGCCAGCGACGAGGTGGTTTTTTACGGCGAAGGGTCCCATTCATGGAAGTACAGCACCGAGTCTGAGAAGTTCAGACATCAGGTTCACCACTACGCCGATACCAACTATTATTTCCTCCGAATAGGTACAGAAAATGGCTTGCGTGTTACAGAGGCGAGTGATCCAGGTGCAGCGACCTTTTCTGCCAGTGACTTTCGAAATTATTATTTCCATGAAGCGACCATGGTCAACCCACTAGAGTCGGGGCGTATCTGGCTGGGAGAGCAACTGAGCACCAGTAGCCAGAAAGAGCTTCGATTTTATTTGCCCGATGTACAACCAGATGGCCAAATACGGCTCAGCGTACAGGTTGCAGCCCGCGCAGACGTACCTACCTCTTTTACGATTTTTGCAAATGGTACTGAGCTGGAAAGCATATCCGTCAATAGTGCCAATCTTTCCAGTGATGTCGCTACCTACTATTACACCCGAGGCAAGGCCTACCTACTTGCTCCGGACGTTGTGAATGGAAATGACTCCCTGCGCATTGTCATCCGCTATGAAGACAATGGTTCCAGCAGGGCAGAAGGATGGCTGGACTGGGTAGAGGTCGATTATGATCAGGCCCCGGAAGTCGGAAATCGGGCGTCATGGTTCGGAACATTGCAGAGTGGAGTAGGGAGCGGCCAGGTTGCGGAGCTTGCCATGAAGGGTGTAAATGGGGATTACGTAGTCTGGGATGTCACATCCAGTACCAATCCCGTTCAAATTTCCGGGACCCTCTCCGGCAGTCAATTATCCTTCAAGGCAGTTGCCGATACGATCCGCCAGCTGGCGGTTTTTCGGGCAGCCGACAAAGTCCCTGTCAGTGGTCGTGCGATTTCCAATCAGAATCTGCATGGCTTGCCGTTGGTGGATTACCTGGTGATCACGCATCCAGACTTTCTGGAGCCCGCCCGCCGACTCGCACAGTTTCATCGGGACCACTATAACCGCAGCGCAGCAGTAGTGACTGTCGGCCAGATCATGAATGAATTTTCCAGTGGAAAGGTGGATCCCGTTGCCTTGCGGGACTTTATCCGGATGCAACATGTCCGTTCTGCGGGACTTACCCCTGGATTTGTATGTCTCTTTGGCGACGGGACCTACATCTACAAATATGTGAGCGAGGCTACCAATGCCCGTACGAATTTTGTTCCTACCTATCAGAGTCGCGATTCTGATAGCCCGGTGCGCTCCTATGCCAGCGACGATTTTTATGGCATGATGGATGAGAATGAGGGCTTTTGGGGCGAAAACTCCGGAATCGAAGGTGACTTTCAGACGGATACCTACAGCCGCATCGACGTGCCAATGGGGCGCCTGCCAGTCGAAACCGCAGAGCAGGGCGAAGAAATCGTGGATAAAATTATCCGCTATGCCACCAGTCCGGAGGACAGTGACCTGGGCGAATGGCGTAGCCGGGTTGTCCTCGTGGGGGACTACCGTGAAAACGGAGAGCGACAGGAGATTTTTCACATTGAGCAGGCAGACGGCTACACCGGGCAGATTCAGAACATGGCTCCCTGTATGGTGATTGACAAACTGTTCATGGATAACTACCGCATGGTGGTGACTGCGGGCGCGGAGACCTTCCCCGACGGACGCAAAGCCCTGCTGGAGGCCTGGGATCGCGGTAGCCTGATCCTGAATTATACCGGCCACGGCGGAGAAAATGCCTGGTCCTATGCGGGGATTTTCCAAAACTCTGACATCAATGCCCTCAAAAATGAAGGCCGTTTTCCGGCAGTGGTCACGGCTACCTGCGAATACGGGCGGTATGATAATCCCACCAAGCGCTCTGGTGGAGAATTGCTCGTGATGAGCCCCAATACCGGAGCCATTGCACTGTTTACTTCTGGTCGCCTGGTTTACTCCTCTTTTAATGCGACCCTGAACTCCAAGTTTTATAATCACGTCTTTACCTTTGATTCTACCCTGGAGCGCTACCTGACCCTGGGAGAAATCATGCTAAGGACCAAGAATGGTTCATTCGCGGCAGGGTCAGGAACCAACATCAACTCCCGAAACTTTACCCTGCTGGGAGATCCCGGTCTGATCCTGAACTATCCTACCAAGCGTGCCAGGATAACTTCTATTAACGAGCAGCCGCTGGACCCCAATGTGCCGGATTCTCTGCGATCTCTGGGGCTGATCCATGTAGAAGGGGTAATAGAAGATGAATTGGGCGACCCCATCCCTGATTTTTCAGGACAGATGGATGTAAGTGTTTTTGATAAACCTTCCACGTACATCACTCAGCGGGCCGCCTACACCTTCCGCTGGCAGAACAACCGGATTTTCAAGGGTAAAACCGAGGTAGAAGAAGGAAATTTCTCTTTTGAATTCGTAGTGCCCATTGACATCTCATATGAATCAGGATTTGGTCGAATGGCCCTTTATTTCAATGACCTTGAAATCGATGGCGCTGGCTGTGTCAATAACCTGTATATCGGCGGTACGGACCCCAATGCCACTGCGGATAACACTGGACCTGAGGTAAAGCTCTATATGAACGATACTACCTGGCAGGATGGGGGGACTACCGGCCCTAACCCGGACCTGTATGCTGAGGTATTTGATGAAAATGGGATCAATACTACGGGAAATGGCATTGGCCGGGAGATCATTGCAGTCCTGGATGAGGAGGAAGAAGGAGTCTTTGTTCTTAACGATTACTATGAGGCAGTACCTGGAAGCTATCAGAAAGGGACAATTCGTTATCCATTAACTGATCTCCCTGCTGGAGAGCATAAGCTAAGAATCAGGGTGTGGGATGTCGCCAATAATGCCACTGAAGATGAGACAAGTTTTTTTGTGGCAGACAATCTGGAAATGGCTTTGGAGGAAGTAGTGTTCTACCCCAATCCTATTGTTTGGGGAAAAGATACCGAGGGGCAGTTCCGGATTACGCACAACCAGTCAGGTGAGCCCTTGTCTCTTGTAGTAAACATCACAACGCTTGATGGCAGAGTGGTGAAACAGTTGACCGATGAGTTTATCGCCATAAACAGCACCTACGACGGTCTGGAGTGGGATTTTGCGGGAGACGGAGGAGTAGCCCTTAGCACTGGAGTTTATGTTTTCCACGTTGTACTGACCAATCAGGAGACTGGAATTCAGATATCGGACGCCCAAAAGATGGTGGTCATTCGCTAGAGCGAAGCTTCTTTTTGGGGATGAAAATCGTAAATAGGTAAGGAGAAATTGCTGAAATCCCTCCTTTTTCCCAAAAGCTATGGGTTGCTAAATGTTTCGATAAAAGGCTATATTCGCACCCATCTTAGGCGTAACAAATGCCCCAAAAACAATTATGGGCTGTATTTCGGGATGCCTAACTTGCCACAAGTTGAACCAAAACTTTCCGGCCTATAAAGAGAGCGCTACTTAACCACACTTTACATCAAATTTCGACTCCAATAATGGTAGCACCGATTATGAGGAAAGCCACGATTTTAGGATTAGGATTGTCGCTTTTGTTGCTGGCGCCCTTTGGGCTGCATGCTCAAAGCGGGAATGCGGTTGGCCAAACGCGAGGTAGCCGCACTATTACCACAGCTGTACCCTTCCTGCTGGTATCTCCAGACTCCCGTAGTGGAGGAATGGGCGAAGTAGGCGTAGCAATTGCAGATGACGCCAATGCCATGCACTGGAACCCTTCTGCATTGGCCTTCATCGACCGCAAGATGGGATTCGCCATGAACTACACCCCCTGGCTGCGCTCACTGGGTATTCCGGATATCAACCTGATGTACCTGAGCGGATACTACCGAACCGGTGATATCGGGACACTTGGGGCCTCTCTGCGTTATTTTTCTCTTGGGACCATCCAGCTGACAGATCAGCTCGGGCAGGCTACAGGTGAAGAAAACCCCAGTGAGTTTGCTCTTGACGTTGGATATTCACTTCGAATTTCAGAAGTGCTGACCGGAGCCATCAGCCTGCGCTATTACAACAGCCGACTGAACTCTGCGGGTAACCTGCAGACTGACCTGCGTCCAGTGAACTCCGTAGCGGGTGACGTCTCCTTCATGTACAAAAAGGACTTTGTGATTCGGGGACAGAGCAATCTCCCAGTTGAGTTTTCTTCAGGGATCAACATCTCTAACCTGGGACCCAAGGTATCCTATACCCAGTCACAAAGCGACCGGGACTTTATTCCCACGAATATTCGCATAGGTTACGCCTTCAAGTTCTTCATTGACGAGTACAACACCATTACCCTGACCAATGACTTCAACAAGTTGCTGGTTCCCTCCGTGCAGTATGATTCTACTGGCATTACCGGTGGCGGTGGCCGTTCTGATGCCGCCCTGCTGGAAGGGTACTTTGGCAGCTTTGGAGACTCTCCTGCCGGTTTTGGCGGTGAGATGGGCGAAATCAACATCGCAGTCGGAGCCGAATACTGGTACCGTGAATTGTTTGCTGTCCGTGCTGGCTACTTCCACGAGCCAGAACTCTACGGTAACCGCAAGTTTGTGAACGTCGGAGCGGGTATCCGCTACAATGTCTTTGGGCTGCACTTTGCGTACCTGATCCCATTTGAGCAAAATCACCCACTGCAAAATACCCTGCGTTTTACCCTTACCTATGACTTCGATTCTCCAGGTAACGAGTAAAACCAAAAGGTGGCGAGACTGTGAAAACCAGATTTCCCGAAAGGATTCTGGGAATCCTGATCTTACCTATTTCTCCTAATAAAATCTGGCGGCGAAGGATTCAGTTCCTTTGCCGCTTTTTTATGCAACCTACCTGGGCTGTACTTCTTCTTACCTGTGGATTTTTGACCCCTAACTAAACCCCTATGCTTCGCAATTTACTGTTAGCACTTATTTTCTTTTCCTGGACCTATGGACAGGCTCAGTCCATCCTGCGGGGGATGGTCGAAGATAAAGCAGATGCTTCCCCTTTGGCTTATGCACAGTTACGGTTACTACAGGCAGGTGAAGGGATCATCACCAATGAGGAAGGCCGGTTTAGCCTGAGTCTCGATGCCGCTACTACCCGTGATACCCTGGTCATTAGCTATATCGGCTATCAGAGTGTGGCAATGCCACTTGAGACGATCAATATGGAGAGTGAGGTGGTGATTCAAATGGAGTCGGCAGGTGTTACCCTTGATTCCGTGTTGATCATTCCGGTGACGGCAGAAGAATTGCTGCGGCAGGCCCTGGCCGCTGTGCCGGATAATTATCATAGCGACCCCGTGATGGCAGATGCTTTTTACCGCGAGCTAATCCAGCAAAACGGAGACTATGTAGAAATATCAGAGGCGGTGCTGGAGGTCTATAAGACTGCTCCCGGGCTGGAACCCAATCGCAACGGACAGATACGGATGGTAAAGGGAAGAAGTCACTCTACTCCCCAGAAACTTGAGCGAATGAGTTTTTCTGTAGGGGCAGGGCACCCTGAACAGATCGTTGGGTTACCAGTAGTAGGACACACCGTGACTTATTCCTTTCTGGATGAGGACAATTTCAGGCTTTACGAGTACGAGATTATCGGAACCACCACCTATGAGAATCGGGATGTGTGGATCATAGAATTTGATCAGGGCAGAAAGCTCCGAAAACGTCTGTACAAAGGGCGAATCTATATTGATGTGAAAACCATGGGGCTGGCCCTGGTTGAGTATGAGATAAGTCCCCGAGGGAAAAAGTTTCGGATGAGCCAGGGGTTTACCGTGGGAGAGCGTGCACAACTGGCAATGGCGGCTGCCTTTGGATATAAATTCCGTATTACGGATGATCGGGGAAGGATCGCCTTTACCTGGCACAATGGCTCTTGGTATATGTCCCATATCTGGGAAGAAATAGACGCCTATGCAGAGGCTCCTTCCATTGAGGAAGTAAGAGAGGTGTACATGGGGATGAGGCGAGAGATCGTCTATTCAGAAATCCACTTTGGAGAAGCTGCCCGCCCAATTCCCGCTGAACAGCGACTGGAAGAGGGAATGACGCTGCCAGATCAGGTAGGAGACTATGATGCCAATTTCTGGGAAAATTACCAGCACCTGGAACTGAGCCGGGAGCTACAGGCGATCTTCAGTCAGTAGCATTGTCAGGGGCTGCGGTTTTCACAGGAGCCAGTTTGGTCAAATGCTGAGGTGTGAGCTGTTCCTGCTCCAGCGTGTGATGAGCTCGCTGGTAGAAGGGGAGCCTGTGCGCCATCAGTTGCTCGATGTGGGCATCCAGCTCTGTGGCAGGAACTTTACTGAGCATAGGGCGATCCGCACGCATCTCATGCAACCTCTCCAGGAGCACGCCACGATCCGGATTAAGGAAAATGACTTTGCCCAAAGTAAGCAGGTAGTCCATGTTGTGACCCTGGCAGGGGAGTCCCCCTCCGGTAGCGACCACATGTGGGGTTGGCAGGACCTGCACATGGAGCAGGGCCTCTCGCTCCCATTGTCGGAAAATTACCTCTCCCTGCTTTGTGAAAATTTCGGGGATGGTCATGCCCACCTGTTGCTCGATCCAGTGGTCAAGGTCAATAAACGGCCATCCAAGGAGCTCGGCAGAAGCCTTTCCCAGGGTGCTTTTCCCCGAGGCCATGAATCCGACCAGAATGAGATGTTGCTGTTTGTTAGTCATGCTGTTGGAAGAAGCTAAAATATGTGGGGTGCTATCTGTGGTTCATGTTTTTGAAAAACGGTACATGTGTTCGCCATTGACCTGATGCTTTCGGAATTAAGGAATTACTCATTCGTAATTCGTATAAAATGCTGACCAGTAACCCTTTTCCCGCAGAGCGGGAAATTACTGATCAGATGCTTCGATTATCACTCCCCGTTTCATAGGATCTTCGACAGGCACAAGATTTCGAATCCCAGGCACTAAGTTCTATTTCACAATCAAAAACGGCTGCGCAGCCAGTTCTGCTGCGCCGTCGATTCCCTCCATCAGGAGAGCATTTCGCCCAAAATTTACAGCATCTTCTATACTTCTACCAGCCCCCAGCGCATCATAAAATCCCGTAGCAAAGAGAATGGCGGCCTTGTCATTCCAGTCGCCATCAATTCCTACCACAAATTCTACTACTTCGGCAGAGGCGCGAGCCGCTGCTCCGCTAAATGCAGCATTGATGAGCAGACAGTCTACCGGCTCAAATAAAGCAAATAGCTGCGGAAGCGAGGTTTCGGGAACCAGTTGGGTACCCCCTTCGTCGTTTTCCATGATCAGGCCTGACCCCAACTGAGGATCATTTTCCACAGCAAATCCGGCAAAATGGACATATCGTGGGATCACTTCCTGGTCCAGCAAATGCCGCTGAAACATCTTGGGCGTTACCGCCTGGAAAAACATAAAATCAAAATGTTCGCGCAGGCGCGCGCGTTTCAGGCTCTCTGAAATTTCCCTCACCTGCCGTCCCAGGCTGACCCTTGGCCGATCCATGGGACTGGCTCCCAGGAACAGTATCCGCTCGATACCGGGGGCTTCTATAATCGGTGCCCCAGGTGCCATTGGGGCTAGCGGCTCAGCAGGAAGGGTTCCACTTTCTGTGGCTTCCTCTACCATTTCTTCCAGATCCAGCCCCTCTAAATCTATGGCTTCTTCCATGAATCCCCCATCCAGCTCGAGTTCTCTTTCTGTACGGGTAGGAGGTTGTAAGGGAGCGCGGTTGATCCGCTTCCGAACCTTTTTCTGTGGGGGGGGACTTTCATCAGGGGGAGAAGTCGCACGCTGAGCCTGCTGGGCCAGCTCATCTATTTTTTGGACGAGTTGATGCTCGATTTCATGGCATTCCGCTCCCATGATCAGTCCCTTCGCGCGGTGATCCAGAAATTCTGCCACCTCCAGCTGAAGGAGGGTGTAGTCATTTTTAAAACACTGATTAATGTCCTTGACCTGCGCCAGCGACTCCAGCATGGCTGAAAGGTCCTGGTAAGGAGTTTCCATGTCAACAAGTTAATAGAAAATTGCAGGAATCGTGCGTCTCTTTTGGTGGAATCCACTTTTTGCTTTACCTTTGCCCTCCGCAAGGCCGCGCGACCAGATCCCAAGAACTCCGCCAGGTCCGAAAGGAAGCAACGGTAATTGGTTGATCGGTGCGATGCGGTCCTTGCTTTTTTGATAAGGCAAAGTCCAGGACATCTCAAGGACTTTTTTGCATAGATTTAAACTGTAAGGGCATCCATTTGGGTGCCCTTTTTGCTTAATTCGCTCACATGACTGCGGCTGATTTTTCTCCTACTCTTTCCAGCGATGAGCCCTATCTGGCCAGGGCACTGCAACTGGCTCAACTGGGAACCGCACGGGTTTTTCCCAATCCCAGAGTAGGATCCGTTATTGTGGCGGAGGGAAGGATTATCGGGGAAGGCTATCATCAGTTCGCTGGAGGCCCACACGCTGAGGTAAACGCCATAGCCTCTGTTTCAAAGGCTGACCAAATCCTCCTTCCTGAATCAACCATTTACGTTACGCTGGAGCCCTGTTCGCATTTTGGGAAGACCCCTCCTTGTGCGGATCTCATAATGCAGGAAAAGATCCCCGAGATCGCAGTAGGGATGATTGACCCCAATCCCCGCGTGGCAGGACGTGGACTCAAGCGCCTGCTGGGCCAGGGGCATCAGGTGCGATTGGCACAAAATCCAGAGCCATTCGAAGAAATCAACAAGGTTTTTCTGACCAATCAGCTTGATCAGCGGCCTTTCGTCTCCCTGAAATGGGCAGAGACCGAGGACGGGTTTATCGCCAAACGGGTTAATGGACAGCCACAGCCGATCCAGATCTCTGGCGCTCATGCCAGGATATTTGTCCATCGCCTGAGGGCAGCCCATCAGGCAATGTTGGTGGGGAGGGTAACCGCACAGCAGGATGATCCGAGTCTGACGACAAGGAACTTTCCGGGAGAAAATCCCCTAAGAATCATTCTGGACCGTTCGCTAAAATTAACTTCGGATTTGCGCGTCTTTACTGATGGTGGACCTACACTGGTGTTGAATGAGCAGAAGAATGGGCAGGACGGAGCCGTTCAGTTTTTTATTCCCGAACAATGGGATGACTTGAACCAACTTTTTCGGGAGTTGTATGAAAGGCTGGGCATCACCAGCATCCTGGTTGAGGGTGGGGGGAAAGTCCACAATATGTGTCTGGAGCAGAGGGCATTTGACGAGGTCCATCGGTTGACTGGCCCCATGCGATTGGGGAACGGTGTCCCTGCCCCGGCGGTCCCTGAATTTCTGCCCTGGGATCTCCCTGTTTCACTGGGCAATACCAGATTGGAGTCGGTAAAATGGCGAACACCGGAAATTAATGTTTGAGCGGCCGTATATGCCATTCCGTGTATTTGTAACTTGGTGGATTCTATAGTTTCTTTACGGCCTTATCCACCCCAAAGCGCTTGAGCGTCCATGTCGGAGCAGTTGGTTATCATTCCCACGTACAACGAAAAAGAGAATATCGCAGCCATGATCCATCGGGTTATGGAGGTGCTGCCTGAAACCCACATGTTGATTGTGGAGGACAATTCTCCGGATGGAACAGCCGATATCGTCAAAGAATTGATGGGAGTTTATCCCGGCAGGCTCCACATCGAGGAGCGTGCAGGGAAGCAGGGACTGGGAACTGCGTATGTTCACGGCTTCAAATGGGCCCTGGAACACGGTTATGAGTACATCTTTGAGATGGACGCAGACTTTAGCCATAACCCCATCGAGTTGCCCAATTTGCTCAAAGCCTGCAAGGACGAAGGCTTCGATATGTCCATCGGTTCCCGGTATATCAATGGGGTAAACGTCGTCAACTGGCCCATGAATCGGGTGCTGATGAGCTACTATGCCAGTGCCTATGTACGTAAGGTGACCGGCATGCCGATTCGTGATACAACTGCCGGATTCAAATGCTACACCCGCCGTGTACTGGCCAAGGTCCTGGAGCGGCCCATTAAGTTTGTCGGCTATGCCTTCCAGATTGAAATGAAATTTCGGGCGTGGCGCCACGGGTTCAAGATCAAGGAGGTGCCCATCATTTTCCGAGATCGTACCATGGGGCAGTCCAAGATGAGCACCGGGATCTTCAAAGAGGCCGTCTTCGGGGTAATCTCGATGAAATTTGACAGCTTCTTCCAGAAGTGGGGTGATAAGCAGTGATCATTTTTTATGGTTCATTGACCATGGAACAGTAGGAGAAGGAAACAGCGGGCATTGTCGAAGATCGGTCTAAGGCCGGAGCCATAACAAAAGGTGGTCAGTGATCCTGATGATTGAGGCATTACCATTACGAATCACAAATTTCAAATCACGAATTCTCCGCCCATGCTATCCATCAACATCGTCAACCGCTCTCCTTACGGACTTCCCAAATACGCCACAGATGCCAGTGCCGGAATGGACCTGTACGCATTACTGGACGAGCCCATTACGCTGAAGCCCTTGGAGCGATACCTGATCCCAACAGGGATTTCAATCGAACTTCCTGTAGGATACGAAGCTCAGGTGAGGCCCCGTAGCGGCCTCGCCATCAAGCATGGCCTCACCTGTCTGAATTCACCGGGTACCATTGACGCGGACTATCGAGGTGAAATTGGAGTAGTGCTGGTCAACCTCTCGAATGATGCCTACACTGTACAGCCGGGCGAACGTGTCGCCCAGATGGTAGTCGCCAAACACGAACGTGTAGAGTGGCAACCCGTAGAAAAGCTGGGAGAAACAAGCCGAGGTACAGGAGGCTTTGGCCATACCGGTAAATAATTCCTATCTTCTTCTCATGATGCGATACTTCATTTTCTTGCTGATTCTGGGTGTGATCGGGGGCTCATTATCGAGCTGTAAGTCGAGCCAGCCCATTACGGAGGATAATCGGGGAGAATCTGGCTCCGATCCCATTACCATCTTGCGTAATGACGAGCAGATCAAGAATCTCTATGTGGAAGCCAGCAAGGAAATGGTCAGGGGAGAATTGCAAAATGCAGAATCTCTCTTTCAACAGGTTTTGGAGATAGACCCTGCCAACCATGCAGCCCTTTACAACCTGGCCAAAATCGCCAAAGAAGATAACCGACTGGATCGTGCTCTGAATTTTGCTCAGCAGGCGGTCGCCGAGGCCCCGGATAATTACTGGTATCGATTTTTGCTTAGACAGATTTTCGAAGGAAGAGGAGAATACAACCGGGCGATTACTACGCAAGAGGAACTGTTAAAGCGTTTTCCTGAAAACCCCGATGACCATCTGCACCTTGCTTCGCTATATGTAAGACAGGAGCAACCCCGCAAGGCGCTGGTAAGCCTCAACTTCCTGGAAAATGAATATGGTTTTCAGCCTACGATAGCGCTGCGGAAGTACGAAATTCTTAACAGGCTGGGGGATAATGAGGCTGCACTGGAAGTCGCCAGGAACCTGGTTGCCTTTGATGAGCGGGAAACCCAGTTTTATCAATTGGCCTACCAGCAGCTGATGGCACTTGGCCGTACAGACGAGGCTGTGCAGTTGCTGGAGGGATTGCTGGAAGAAGACCCGGAAAATGGATTTGCTCTGCTATCCCTGGCGGACTATTACAAGAAAACAGATCAACTGGAGCGTTCAGATGAGTACCTGTTTCAGGCGTTTGAAAATCCAGACATCGACCCAGAAGGAAAACTGGAGATCATCCATGGCCTGATGGCCTATCTGGATCAGGAACCTGAGTTAAAGCCACGTATTACGGAACTCATCCGGATCTTTCAGGAAGTGCACCCCGGTACCTCAGGGGGGTATGCGCTGCAGGGACAGGTATTGATGGCGACTGGTCAGGTCGATGAAGCTCGCGCCAATTACCGTCAGGCGCTGGAGCTGGAGCCTGGAAATGTTGGAGGCTGGGTAGATCTGATCCGCCTGAGTCTGCTGGCTCAGGATTATGCAACCATGCTCGATGATGCGGAAGAAGCGCGCAGCTACTTCCCCAATCAGGATCAAATCCTGTTTTTGTATGGCTTTGCTGCCGCCCGGGAGGGGCTGTACCGCCCCGCGGCCTCGGCACTGGCCAAGGTCATCAGGATGGGAACCGCAGAACCTGCACTTCAGGCTCAGGCTCACTCCGAACTGGCCTACGTCTATCATAAGCAGGAAGATTTTGCGGCTTCAGCCGAGAACTATGAGACAGCCGTTCAACTGGCTCCTGGTGACCCCATGATCAAAAACAACTTTGCTGCGGCACTTGCCGAGCGGGGAACACAACTCGACAAAGCAAAGCAACTGGCAGAGCAGGCGCTGGATCAGGCACCCAATGAAGCCGCTTTTCTTCACACACTCGGCTGGATTTTACTTCAGCAGGGAGACCTGAAAGGAGCTCGCCGTCAGGTGGATAAAGCTCTGCGGAGTGCACCCAGCAACCCCGAAGTCCTGGAACTTTCTGGGGACATCCTCTTCAAGCAGGGCGATGAAGCAGAAGCCGTCGCCCAATGGGAAAAAGCCATTGAAGCCGGTGCGGACATCGATCTGGATGAAAAGCGTCGGGGGGGAGAGTAGGGCAGAAAGGGCCAGAAATGAGGTTTGCAGGCACTGCTAAAAGTACAATGGCTCCACCCCCATTAAATTCGGGTGCAATTCGAAATGTCGCTTAACCACGAAGATCTCGAAGAAGGTCTCAAAGTTCACAAGTCCTTTTTTCTTTGTGTTACTTCGACTACGCTTAGAACAAGCCTTTGCGACCTCCCTGGTGTCCTTTGAGGTAAAAAGGAAGGCACTAAGCGGAGGCGACGAAATGCATCCCTTTTGTATTTCGCATGGACTGGAGTGAGAAAAAGCTGTATTTTATGGCCGAAGTATCATGCTAATAACCCCCCATCAACTGCTACCATGCGCATCTTCCTACCCATCCTGTTGACCCTTGCCATCGGCCTCACCCTAACGAGCTGCAAAAGCCGACGTTCTGGCAAAAATGGCCCTAATGCGGGTTTTGAGCGAGTGGAAACTGCCCAGGAGTTCCTACAGGCCCTGCGTCCCGGTGCCCGTATCCTGTTGGCTACTGGTGACTATAACCTCACGGAAATGGCCGGTATGACTACTTCCTATCTCAGCTGGGATGACCCCTATGATGGCGAAGAAGTACACCTGGCTAACCTAAGTAATGTGATTATCCGGGGAGAAGATGGAGCACGGCTATTGGCTGTTCCTCGCTACGCCTGGGTCCTACGCTTTGATCAGTGTAACAATCTGAAGTTTGAAAACGTGACGTTCGGCCACACCGAAGAAGGGTATTGCCTGGGCGGAGTGCTGGCTTTTGAAGGATGCACGGGCATCAGCATCAGTGAGTGTAACCTCTACGGGAGCGGAACGGAAGGCCTCCTGCTCAATGGGGTGGTCGATTTCAAGATGGAAGATTCGCGAATCTATGAGTGTACCTATGACCTCATGACGGTGAACGGCAGCCGCAACCTGCTATTCGAAAACTGCTCTTTCACCGAAACGGGACAGTTTAACCTGATCAACCTGTCTGCCTCAGAGGATGTGTTATTTGATGAATGTACCTTTAGCGAAAACTACAACGAGAACTTCATGCCCTATTTCTTCTATCTGGAGGGCAACCGTGGGGGAATCGCAGTTCGAAATTGTACCTTTACCGAAAATCGCGTCCAAAAATTCGTAAACAGGCCTTCAGAGCTGGAGTTGGATGATAACGACTTTGAAGGCAACGACTTTGATTAACCCTTATGACTCTGCTGACACGTCTGTTGATTGTTGCTGTATTGCTGCTAAGTAGTGGCTGTGACCTCTTTAAGAAGGTTCGGAATGAAGGAGAGTCAGTCGCCTGGCGACGGACCCTCAATGAGACCCGGGCCCAACGACCTGAGTTTGAGAAGCTTTCCATGTCAGGCAGGATCCGGGTAAACTTTCCTAATGGAGAGTTTGACGGAGTTTCAGCTTCATACAGAATCGACCTTAGAAAGGATAGCGCCATGCTCATCCGGCTGAGTAAATTCATCGAAGTGGCTCGGATCAAGGTAGATCGCGATTCGATTTATGTACTGGACAGGCTTGGAGGGACGTACCGGGTATGTGATTTTAGCCTCGCAAAAAGTTATACAGGGCTGGATGTCGATTTTGACGCCCTTCAGGCGCTTATCCTGGGGGATTTTGATCCAATACCCTCAGATTTAATTGCAGAAAACGTCAAAACCTTACCTCATACCTTTATTGGCACGGAAGCTGGCACGGATTTTCGTTATTTTATAGACCCGTTGTTGCTGAAGCTCTTACAGTTCGAAGCGAATGACACCGTTCGACGGATGGGTTCAACCGTTTCCTACTCTGAGTTTACACCAATGGCGGGGACACAGGTACCACAGCTAATACGGATAGATGCATTTACGCCCGACACGGTGAACATCGAACTGAGTCATAGGCGAATGGATTTTGAAGCAGGCAAGCTAAGCTTTGAGCTGGGAAACCTGGAGGACTACAAGCGGGAAGGATGTGATTTTTAGCGGGGATACTCGACGAACTTTTTGTTGGTCCAAGGCGTTTGAGAACGAATATGTTTAGGAACTGGTATTTCTGTATTCTGACTGGAATTCTACTGGGGGCAGGTATTTATGACCTGACCGCTCAGACTTCTCTTTCCCGCTCGGAACTGGAAGACCGCATTGCCATCGCAGATCGCCTGCTAAGCGAAACCCGTAACCGGGAATCCCGCAGCCTCATTACCTTGCGGACACTCAATCGTCAGATCGGTATGCGCCGACAACTCATTGACCGCCTGGCGAGTGAACTGGACGATAAACTTGCCGAAATCGAGCGACATGAAATGGTTCGTTGCGAGATGGAAGGCGACAAAAAGCGCATCGAAGATAACTATCGTCAGGCCCTCCAGGCAGCCTACAAGGAGTTGGGCAGCG
The DNA here is from genome assembly GCA_964343195.1 of uncultured Bacteroidia bacterium. Classification (GTDB taxonomy): domain Bacteria; phylum Bacteroidota; class Bacteroidia; order J057; family J057; genus CAYVAP01. Next base: position 72,797 of record CAYFIR010000009.1, read on the forward strand.
ATAACATATGGCTCTCTATCCTTAGCGCTGATAACCTTACTGATGCATACTTCCGGCTGCAATATTATCGGCAGTTTACCTCCTATTGCGAGCAGCAGTTGAAACTCATGAGGCAAACCGAGGCCGACCTGGATCGACAGGCTCATCGGCTTAACGAAGAGTTTATCGAAAAAGATCGTCTGATAGCCCAGCGGCAGGATGAACTGATGGCCCTGGAAGAAAACCGACAGGAACAGCGTCGTCTATACCGCGAGCTCAAATCCGAAATAGACCGATATCAGAGTATGCTTGCTGAGGAGCGTCATCAACTCCAGGCGCTGATTCAGGAGACAGAAAACGTCTATGAGGCCAGTAACACATCTGCTATCGCTGCGAATTATGCCGAGCAGTTTCCTCAGCGCAAGGGGCAGCTTCCCTGGCCGGTGGCACGGGAGCGGAGCCTCATCGTAGGGCACTATGGCCGTGGTGAAGATCCATTTGGCAACCCGATTACCCACGATGGAATCGTCATTCGTACACCGCAGGGGGAGGAAGTATCTTCCGTTCATGCCGGGCGGGTAACAGGCCTCACCAACCTTCCGCTCCTGGGAGGGTGGGTGGTCATCGTAGAGCATGGCCGATATCGGACCGTGTACTCTAACCTTGAGCGGGTATTCGTCCAGGAAGGGCAACTGATCACTGCTGACCAGCCTCTCGGACTGGTTAGAACCGACCACCGCACTGGTGAGACGGTGTTTCAGTTCATGATTTATACCCTTCCCAACCGCTTCCTCAATCCCGAAAGGTGGCTTGAGCGATAGCTAACCCTGATTCCGCAATTTCGTATATGTACTCGGTAGATTTTCCAGCCAGTCTGAAAAATCTTAGTATATTGATTGCACACAACGAAAAAGCGATACAACTAAACGATGAGAGAATACTTTGACATGGACCAGCGCTCCCAACAGCGTGAGCAACGGTTTGCTCAGTCTGGTTCAGCCCAGGTTTTTATGCGGCAGGTGTTTGCAACCATGACCCTGGGGCTGGCCATTACCGGAATGGTGGCATGGTTTGTAGCCAATACTCCCGCCTTGATGAACTTCCTTTTCGGAGGGTTCATGGCCTACGTGACGATTTTTGCTCCCCTGGCTTTGGTGTTCTTCCTTTCGGCAAGAATTCAAAGAATGAGTTTTTCGGCAGCAAGCATCACTTTCGCCGTATACTCTGTATTGGTGGGGGCAAGTTTATCCGGAATCTTTATAGTTTATGAGTTAGGAACCATTTTTCAGGTCTTCCTGATAACCGCCGGAACTTTTGGAGCAATGGCACTTATAGGATGGACTACTAATGTGGACCTTACCAAGATGGGCTCCTTTCTTTACATGGCACTAATTGGCCTGATCATCGCCATGGTAGTCAACTGGTTTATGAACTCCAGCATGATGGACTACATCATCTCCGTGATTGGAGTAGTAATTTTCTCCGGACTGACTGCCTATGACACTCAAAAGCTGCTTGTGATAGGTGCCAATGTCGACCCCGAAGCAGAAGCCAGCAAGAAAATGGCCCTGATGGGAGCCCTGAATCTCTATCTGGACTTCATCAACCTTTTCCTCTTCCTGCTGCGTCTCTTTGGAGGAGGTAGAGACTAATGTGGAAAAATATTTCGACCAAAGCCTGGTCGGTTTAGCATAAAAAATACGCATTGCCTGAGGGTGATGCGTATTTTTTATTGCCAAAATGCTAACGAACGGTAGTAATTTTTTGTGTCTTTTTAGCCAGTTGGGTAATTACCTGAAAGTGTTTAAAACTAGCTGATTGTGAGGGGGTTAGGCACTAGTTTTGTGTTGGGGATAACACCTTTGGGGGTTATCTTGTTAGTTGGAAAAGAAGGAATTGCCATGCAGTTTGAAGCATTTAATCCATATACACGCATCCTGGTAATCGGAGCTCTGGGCCAAATCGGAACCGAGCTTCTTGAGGAACTTCGCAACCGTCACGGAGTCGAAAATGTCGTTGCCGCAGACCTGCGTAAGCCGGATTCGGCCGTAGGGCCATTTGCACAACTTGATGTGACCGACCGGGAGCAGTTGCGTAGGGTACTGGAGGAATACAAAATCGGTCAGGTATACCACCTGGCGGCCATTCTGTCTGCCAAAGGGGAGCAAAACCCTGTAATGGCATGGGACATCAACATGCAGGGACTGCTTAACGCCCTGGAACTGGCTCGTGAGGGGCTGATCGAACGACTTTTTTGGCCCAGCAGCATCGCGGTATTTGGCCCCCTGGCCCCAAAAGACGGTACCCCACAACATACCGTAACCGACCCGACAACGGTTTATGGAATCAGCAAACTCGCCGGCGAGCGCTGGTGTGCCTATTACCACAAAAAATATGGCGTAGATGTCAGAAGCATCCGCTACCCGGGACTGATTGGCTATAAAGCCCTGCCTGGTGGAGGAACAACTGACTATTCGGTCGAAATTTTTCATGCGGCAGTCAATAAAGGATCCTACACATCCTTCCTCGCGGAAGACACCATTCTGCCGATGATGTTCATGCCCGATGCCATAAGAGCCACCATCGAATTGATGGAGGCTCCGGCGGAGGCGATCAGGGTACGATCTGCCTACAATCTCCAGGGCTTCAGTTTCTCACCAGAAGAGTTAACAAAATCCATCCAGAAGTTTCTGCCTGACTTCACCTGTGGGTATGAACCAGATTTTCGGCAGGAGATCGCTAACTCCTGGCCACACCAGATAGATGACAGTGCCGCCCGCGGCGACTGGGGTTGGCAACCCGAATACGATCTCAACAGCATGGCTGAAGTCATGCTCCGAGAAGTAAAGGCCCGTTTTGGTAAGGCTGTTGCCCTGGGGCATTAAGAGGCTGGTCCTATTCCTCCTGTAGCAATTCCTCAATCTGTCGCCTAAGTTGAGGCTCTGTGACCCGGGTTTGTGGAGAAATGGAAGTGATACTTTCTCCGCTCCGGTCCACCAGGTATTTGTGAAAATTCCACGTGGGCCGTTTACCTGTTTCGGCCTCCAGGTACTGATACAGGGCGTGCTGCTCACTTCCTTTGACTGAAATCTTGCTGAACATCGGGAAAGTGACGCTGTATTTTTCTTCACAGAATGCAGCGATTTCAGCGTTGGTGCCAGGCTCCTGGTTCATAAAGTCGTTGGCGGGAAAACCCAGTATCACCAATCCCTGATCAGCAAATTCCTCATACAACGCCTGTAGGTCTTCATACTGTGGAGTAAGGCCACAGCGACTGGCTACATTTACGATCAGGATAACCTTACCTTGGTATTCGGAGAGAGAGGTTTCGGTTCCTTCAATAGTAGGAATGGAAAATTCGTAGATGGATTGCGCCGATCCGGGTAAAACCATGATGAAAGTAGCTAGAAGGGTGAGTCCAATAAATTTCATGTTACCTCAACTGTTTTTGTTCGTCAAAAGTTCCGAATACACCATTTGAAATTCCATTGGCCAGGGTTGGAAATAAAATTTCTTCACCTCTTTATTTCCTGCCTGTCAGATAATTGGCTGATGGGAATGATTAGTGTATATTTTTGGAAAAGTCTGTTAATTTTTGATATACCCCTATGCTTAAAATCATACAAATTCCATTGGTACTGCTCATCATCTGGCTGGGAGGAGGTACCTGGTATTGGGTCTGCCAGGTTCGGGGATATTGTGGGGATGAACCTCGTGAGGAACTAATTGTAGAGGCGGAAGATGAACCGGATTTGCTCTCTACAGTTGGACAGGGAATTCGGTTTCCGGCCAAAGGTTCTATTGGGTTTGTTCCCTCAGAGATGACGGATGAACTTGATCAACTGGCCGACTTTTTAAAGAAGCATCCGGAAAAGCAGCTACAGGTTCTGGGCCTGTATCACCGAAACGAATCCGGTACAGGAACAGAAAACCTGGGGCTGGAACGCGCCCATTTCTTTACCCAGTTGCTTGAGGGCAAGGGGGTATCGCCCGACCAAATGACCCGCCTGCCCAAACGCCTTGAAAGCGCTATTAGCCTTGATACAATGGAGAATGGGCTGGTGCTTGCTTTTATGGAAGCCCCCGTTGTCGAATTGCCAGTAGGGTCAGATGAAACATCTGAAAACGCGGACGAGGATACAGGCGAAACAGGAGAGAAACAGGTGGTATCCGTGCCAGAGTTGGCCAACCGCTTTTATTTCGACTTCAACCAGGCTGGGATCACGTTGACCGACGAGGAGCGAGACATCATCACTCGGGTAATGGTCCTGGTGAGACAGGATACCACTGCCCAGGTCATACTGACCGGGCACACCGACGACATGGACGAAGAAGATTTCAACTACCAGTTGGGACTCAACCGTGCGAAAAGTGTGAAGGCCTACTTCGAGGCATTCGGCCTGTCGCCAGAACGTATTGAGGTCGCTTCAAAAGGTGAAATGGCCCCAATTGGTGACAACAAAACCACCGAAGGACGCGCCAGGAACCGCCGGGTTGAACTTGACGTTACCGTGATTCGATAATCCCCTTTCATTCATCCAAGAACCTACCAAAGCTAACATAAAATGGGAAACGCTATTCTTGTAGCCTTAGTGCTAATGCTGGTTGCTGCGATTCTGGGCGGCATCATTGTGTGGCTGCTGATGAGAAATCGCATAGCTGAAGCGAGAGCCGCATCGGCAAGTCAGAGCCGAAGCATTTTTTCAGAAGATGACTCCGAAGCGCAAAAAGAGGAACTGGCCAAAATGAAAAAAGCATATGACGACTGCCAGGCAGCCCAGGTAAAGCTGCGAAGTAATTCTGATACCCGAATCGCCGAACTTCAAAGTGAGATAAATGCCCTAAAAGCGGAGTTGGCCAATGCAAAAGTAGAAGTGGCGGCAGAAGCAGAGAAACCCGCACCGCAAGGCAAGGCTGCCAAAGAAGCCGAAGCCCTGGAGCGTGTCCGTCAACGCGCCAAAGACCTGGATTTTGATCGAATCGGAGTTGCCACTGCTGATGACAAGGACGACCTGAAGATCGTTAAGGGAATCGGACCTTTCATCGAGAAAAAGCTCAATGCCTTAGGCATCTACAAATTCAAGCAGATCGCCAACTTTGACGATGAACTGATCGAGAAGGTCAACGAAGCCATCGAGTTCTTCCCCGGTCGTGTGCGCCGCGACAATTGGGTGGGGCAGGCCGCTGAGTTGGCGAAGAAGAAGGAAGAGTAGGAGACCGTGAGATCTTGAGAGCATGAGAAGCATCTGCATGTTGCATTGTGTAGATGATCCAGCAGATAAAAAGCCCCGCAGCCTATTGGTTGCGGGGTTTATGCATCTATCCGGCGGGGTCATGATTGCTGGATAAGATGCTTTGATTTGGTCTACGGTCATGGGAAATTCCTCTTTTGGGAATTTGGGCACCAGAAGCAGCGTCTGTGATTTGTTTTGAGAATGAAAAACAAAAAGGCAGGCACATCGGTGGTGCCTGCCTGAATAGCAAGGAAAAGCGGGGTTTGCCTTGCAAGGGTTATCTGTGAGAAGGTGATCAGTTCAACGCCTATTGGCTGATGCGAACCAGTTTGCCGATGGAAACCTGTTGGCCGTTTTGAATAAGTCGATAGGTATAGGTTCCTTCTGGAAGGTGGCTCAAATCCATCGACTGCTGCTCTATCGGTTCCAGTGTTTTATCGGCTACGATTTGGCCCAGACCGTTGTACAGGATCAGGGAAGTAGCCATGTCGGGTTGTGGATGTTGACGAATCGTGATGCGATCGACGAATGGGTTTGGCCAAATTCCCAATTGGGGACCGTCAAACCATACTTCCTTCACCGAACTGAAACTAAACTGTCCATCAAGATCCACCTGACGGAGGCGGTAGTAGTTTCGGCCATTCAGGGGGGCATGATCCGTGAACTGGTAATCCACTGGAGAGTTACTGTCTCCGAAGCTTTCCACCTGTCCGATAGGAGCAAAGTTCTGCCCATCTGCGCTTCGTTCTACCTGGAAGTAGTCATTGCTCTCCTCATGGGCCGTTATCCATTCCAATTGAGCGACATTTCCTTCTGGCCAGGCTTCGAAGCTCAACCACTCTACCGGGAAGCTGGTCGCTGATCCCGTGATGGTAAACGGGCCGGGAGAGTCTATGAACTTTCGGGTAATCTCCGTTCCGCTTACGGTCGCCAGGGTTCCTGAATACCCCGTACAGGCTGTGCCATTGAGGCTGCCACTGGTGAGAACGGTATAGCTGCCGCCGCCACAGGCTACGCTGAACTTTCTCGGTACCAGGGTCAGATCAAACCTTGGAGAAGTTCCATTGGGGACCATTTGCCATTGTCCGATGCCACTGAGCATACAGTCATAGGTCGCCCCACACTCTGAGGTCATGGGGGCGGTATAGCCCGTGGTGTTTTGGTAGTTCACGAGGAGATTGGTGGTAGTCATCAGGTTGAGCGGACGAAAGCGCAGCAACTGATAGCCTGCCTGGCTGGGGGCGGTTCCGACGGGAAAGTCATACTGGGCCTGCGTAGTGCCTAAGGCTCTTCGCAGGTTCCCCAGTATGTAGCGGTCATCCACAGAAGCACCTGGTAGTGGATAACCTGTCAGCAATCCAGTGTCTTGTGAGGTCAGGTAAACCTCATTGGACAGGGTCTGAATCAGACCGCCATGCAGGTAAAGTGTGTCGTCGACGTGCATGTCTGAAGTGATGCGGATGGCAGTACCGGAAGACTTGTCAAGGTAGAATCTATAGAAAGTGCTTTGTGCCGTCATGTTGCCACTCAGGGTGGAACTGCTGCCGCCACTGAAGGTTATTCTCCCCTGTCCCTGTGGAGCGTAGGTTCCCTGGTTGTCCCAATCACCGGTTACCTCGATGTCGCCTGGGCTGGTGAGGTAGGCTCCGGCGTCGATTGCTACGTCTCCATCGGCATAGACCTGTGCACCCGATTCGATGTACATTTTTCCGACGACATTGAGGGCTGGTTGGGCAGAGAGTGAGGTCAGGATAAGGCCAAGCCACAGGGCTACCAATCCCTTTCGTATGAATTTGAAGGACATCATTATTCTGGTTTTATGGGTGGAAGACTAGGGCTGACGGCTGTTCATCAGGAACTCTACCTGACTTTGTAGCTGCTGAAGCTGGGCTTTCAGGGCGTCATTTTCTGTCTGTAGTTCTTCGATTTGCTCCTGCTGCTCCTGTATGGCTTTGACAGTGGGAACCACGAAATCAGAATAGGCTACGGTGTAGTGGTCTTTGGCAGATTGGGGGGCATGCACGCCGCTGAATTCATAGCCGAGCGATTGGGCTGCTGCTTCCACTTCCTGGGCGATGAATCCGGTGTAGCGGATTTGGGCTTTTGGCTGTCCCATCTCATCGAGTACCTGCACCACTGAGTCGCCCAACCCACCATAGATGTGCTGGTTGAGAGCGTGCATATCGTAGTGGTAGGATACCGGGCGTAGCTGGGTGATAAAGTCCAGACCAGGGATGTTTTCCTCTACATCGGTCTTGAAACGCCCATCAGACACTACTGACCAGGAGGAATACCCCCCATTAGTCGTGTGGTAAGATGCGCCGAGGATGGCGGCATTGCTGCTGGTTGTGTAAGCCAGCGCACCAATCGCAATGGAGTTGAAGACCGTATTGCCAACACGGGAATAGGCTCCGATGCATATATTGCGCATCTCCGTGCTGTTGATTCCCCCGGTACCACTTACCGGCCCGGCCTGGTATCCCAAAAAGGTGTTTTCGTTGCCGCTCCCCTGGTTACGTCCTGCATCATAGCCGATAAAGGTATTGTCCTGCCCCGTCGCATCTTGTCCCGCTCCACCGCCAATATATGTATTGTCTATACCTGTTTGATTGCTGCTCCCAGCGCTGCTTCCCACGAATACATTTCCATTGGCGGAGGTGAGGCTTTCGCCAGCCTTGATCCCTATGGCGACATTTCTTGCTCCCAACTGATTGTCGTACCCTGTACGATAGCCAATAAATGTGTTGCCATATCCCTGGTTGGTGTATCCCGCTTCATGCCCAATCATGGTGGAATAATCTCCCCCAAGGTTGCTGTAGCCTGCTCTGGTTCCCATTGCAACATTGCCTCTTCCTGAGGAGATATTTCGTCCGGCTCGGTAGCCAATTGAAACATTGTCATCTGCGGAGTTGATTTGGAATCCTACATCAGACCCAATGAAGATGTTGCGGTCTCCGGAGGTGGCGGTATTTCCCGTGTAGGCACCCAGGAAGATATTGTCATTGCCATCATTGGTTGCGCCAGAAGACTCTCCCAGGTAGATGTTGCGATTACCAGAAGCGCTTATTCCACTGCTATTCCCTATCGAGATGCTGTAGATCATGTCCGAATCGCGGTTGGCTTTTTCCCCCAGGGCTACACTTCCTCCTCCGCTGAAGTTCCTTCCCGCTTCTGATCCGATCAGGGTGTTGAGTCCTCCCAGATTGTTTTCTCCTGCGTGGGAGCCAATGAAGACATTGGCTGAACCCGATATCATCTTGGCACCAGCTCGCTGTCCAATCAGCACATTGTCCGATGCTCCGTTTTTGTTCCCTGCTTCATGACCGATATAGAGGTTAGACTCACCACTGGTATTCTGAAAGCCGGCTTTTGTCCCAATGAACAGGTTTGAGTCGGCAGCGGCGTTTTTGCGTCCTGCTTCTACTCCGATGAAGAGGTTGGAAGAACCGCTTGTGTTGGCTTTCCCGGAAAGTGGCCCCAGAAAGAGGTTGCTGGAACCCGTCGTATTGTGGAACCCTGAGTTATACCCGGCAAAGTGGTTCTGTGAGCCAGCAGTGTTGCTGTACCCTGCTCCTACCCCCACAAACTGATTGGCGTCTGAGGTGGTATTGCTGTAGCCTGCGGTGTACCCGATGAATAGGCTGGAGTCTGCCGATGTGGCGTTTGTGCCCGCTGCCCCACCGATGAAGAGATTGGCAGAGCCGGTGGTGTTATCGTAGCCCGTCATGGGGCCTGAGAAGTAGTTCCAGGTTCCGGTAGTGGTTTTTTCACCAGACCTGAATCCGACAAAATGGTTAAGGCTGCCGGAATGGCTGCGGCCAGCTCGGTAGCCTATCGCAAGACTCAACTGCGCTGTACTGTTTCGTCCCGCATCATAACCTATGAACAGGTTTTGTTCCCCGGTGGTGTTGAGATAGCCGGCACTGTAGCCGATGTAAAGGTTGGAACCTGCCGATGTGTTGGAGTTGCCGGCATAAGAACCGATAAAGAGATTATTGTTGCCACTGGTATTGGCTTTGCCAGCCCCCAACCCCAGACTGAGGCTATTTTGGTAACGGTGTAGGATGGCCTCTCCGTCCATGCGCAGGGTATCGTTGAGGTTTACTTCACCCGCGACATCCAGAGGATATTGTGGGTTATTGGTGTTCACTCCTACGTGTTGAGCAGGGAGTAGGTAGCCGCAAACAAGGGCCAGTGTTACGAGATATAGTTTTAGGTGCTTCATAACAGATTGGTTAAAATCTGTATGCAAGTACCTCATTGGCCCCTCATTGGGGTATCCCGTGATTTCGGGGATTATGACCCACGAAATTTCGTGAGTTCATTGAACAGGGAAGAAAGGACAGGGTTTTTAGTGATCTGGTTGATCACGCTGTTGGCAATTTCGTTCCACTTTACGAATTACGAATTACGAATCACGAATCACGAATCACGAATTCATCACGCCTCAATGATCCCCTCCCGGATGGCATAGCGCACCAGCTCGACGATGTTTTTCAGGCCAAGTTTTTTCTGGATGTTCTTGCGGTGTGAGTCCACGGTGTTGGGAGAGATGTGAAGCGCCTCGGCGACTTCTTTGTAGCTAAGCCCATCTGCGAATAGGCGGATGATCTCGATTTCCCGGGTACTGAGGGCGTTTTTTTCTGCTTCCTTGGGATTTTGGATATGGTGGGTAAGGGTGCGAAAGACCGTCGCGGCAATTTGCTCTCCGAAGTATGATTCCCCCTTGGCGACAGTCTCGATGGCGTGGATCAATTCCTGTTGTTGGGTATTTTTGGGCAAAAATCCCTTTGCACCTGCCTTGATGGCTTCCCGCAGGTGGTGCTCATCGGTATTGGCGGTGAGCATGATCACCCTGATTTTGGGGTATTCCTGTGCCAATGTGCGGGCAACTTCCAGTCCTGAAAGCCCGCTCATTCGAATGTCAAGCAACACCAGCTCGGGGTTCCATTTTTCTACCTGCTGGAGAAAGGCCTGCCCGGATTCGGCTTCTCCGACAATCTCATATCGATCATAGGGGCGTAGCATGGCTTTGATGCCATCGCGGACGAGGGCATGGTCATCGACCAGGGCAATTCGGAGGGGAGAGGATTCAGGCATGATCGTGTGGGAAAAACAGGGTGAATATAGCGCCATTTTCCGGCCCGGGGTGAGCCGAGATGCTGCCGCCATGGCGTAGGATCAGTTCCTGGCAGAGTTGCAGGCCGAGTCCGGTGCCTTTGGCGGGGTGGGTGCCGATTTTTCGTACATCTTCACCCGGTTGAAACAGGCGGTCAGCTTCCTGCTGGGTAAGGCCTACGCCGGAGTCTGCTATGCTGATTGCTACCCCTTCGTCCGTTTCCTTCCCGCTAAGGGTGATGTTGCCCGATACCGGGGTGAATTTGACAGCATTGGAAAGGATGTTTCGAAGGATGATGTCCAGCATGTCGCGATCGGCCCAGACCATGAGGGTCGGGTCGAAGTTGGATTGGATGGCGATATGTTTGGCTTCGATTTCTGGTGTCAGCGGCATCATCACCCGGTCAAAAACTTTGCTGAGGCGTTGTATCCGGGGCTCAAAGCTCAACCTGCCTGTCTGGCTCATGGCCCACTTGAGGAGGTTTTGGAGGAGGTCGTAGAGTTGGGTGGAGGAAGATTTCATTCGCTTCAAAAGCTGCTGCATTTCCTCGCGGTTCAGGTCAAAGACCTGCTGTTCCAGGGAGTTGGAGAGGGACTGGAAGGAAGAAAGGGGATTGCGCAGATCGTGGGCGATGATGGAGAATAGCTTGTCCTTGGTGGTGTTGAGCTCGTGCAACTGTTGGTTTTTGTCTGAAAGTTGCCGTTCACTCTGACGCTTGATGCGGTAGCGGTTGTAGATCAAACCGGCCACGGCTACCAGCAACCCGGCAAGAATCGCCAGGAAAAGGAGCTGTTGGCTTCGCCTGGTAAGGCTCAACTCCCGGATTTTGGCCTCCTGGGTCAGGCGCAGGATGTCATTGTCCTTTCGTTCACTTTCGTACAGTTGGGTGAGTCGGGTAGTTTCTTCCTTAAATTCTTCATTGAACAGGGAGTCTTTGAGCGTACGGTATTGATTCCAGTACTCAACTGCCTGTTGCCACTCCTGCTGTTCCTCCGCAATCTCAGCGAGTAATTGGAGGCTCCCAACCTCATCGTGTGGTATGCCCACGTTGCGTGCCATCTCCCATGCCTTCAGCGCCCATTGTCGGGCTTCAGTGATGCGTCCCTGCCCTTTCCGAATGGTAGCCCAGTTTTGCATGTCTGCGGTAAGGCTTGGTTTTTCGCCTATCTCCTGATCTCGGGCCCATGCCTCCTGCTGATAGGGCTCGGCCTGATTGTATTGGTGCTGAAGGATGTACAACTCTGCCAGGGCCTGATAGGTTCTGGCCAGGCCTGCCTGATCCACTTCCGATTTATGGATGTTCAGCGATTCCTGGAAGTAAACATTGGCACTGTCATATTTCCCCATGGAAGAGAAAATACTCCCCATGTTGTTGAGGGTACGGGCTACCGGTAAATCATAGCGGATATTGGCCGGATCTGAAGCCGCGATGACGCGCTTCAGCCTGAGTGCCTGTCGATAATAGACCAGTGCCAGACTGTCTTCATCCCATGCTTCGTAATAAGCCCCCAGGTTGTTGAGGATGGAGGCCAGGTTCTTGTTTTTTCCCTCTCCTTCGGGCTGCAGGTTACTTAGGCGTAAGGCTTCTAAAAGCCGCTCAATGCCCTGTTGGTAGTTTCCTTTGTAATAATCCACGTTGGCCAGGTTCATCTCGGCCTGAACGATCCCCAGGGTATCAGGGATCTCGGTATAGCGGTCCCTGGCAGCCTGATAATACACCTGTGCGCTGTCCATCCTGCCTTCATAAAGTGCGACATAGGCGATAAGGCCCAGGGCCTGAGCAGCTTGCAGAGGCATGTCTGAGGACTCGGCTATCTGTAGCGCCTGCCGGGCATATGAAAGGGAGCTGTCGAGAGAATGGCGGCCATATACCGTGGCCAGTTGCATGGCCAATCGGTGGCGGTCGCCAGGGACTGTTTGGGTGTGCAGTTCGGCTCGGAGGCTGTCTATGACACGGTTGCTAAGGGCGTGATTACCAGTCAATAGAGGTAGTGCCAACAGTAACCAACGATATTTCCAGGAGAGCAGGTTCAAGCGGGGGAAAGACATGGGCATGCTTCTATGGGCAAATTTCCTCGGTTGCGTTTTCTCCCGCGAATCCTGAATGTTTACCCGAAGGAAAAAACGTCAGACAAGCTTAGGGAATTCTCAAGAGAAATACCTGTCAATTGTCTCCTTAGCTGAACATATAATGGAAAAATGATACAAGGTGCTAGTCCAGAGTATTTTAAACTCCGAACTTATTCCACTAGTGGGTGATCCGCATCTTGTCGATCATGGCACGGGAGAGTGCTTCTGAGTAGGTGCCATAGGCGTCTACCAGCAGACCCTTCTTTCCATTGGCCGTCTCGATCACGTATAAGACCGAACTGTCGTCTTCGCTGCTCATTCCTTCAAAGCGGTGATAAGCGACTACCTCAAAGTCCTCCGGCCCAAATTGCTGGTCGAGGGTAGAAATGCCAGACGATAATAGGTTGAAGTCATAGGTGTAGCCTTGCTTTTTGAGCGCTTCGATGGCCTGACTTAGGGTGTCGTAGGTTTGCATAATGGGTCTAATTTGTTGATGTATGCGAATTAACAGTTAAAATGGCCAATCAGCGTTTATGCTTTCTGAAAGCGGCTATTTGAAGAAGAAGACAAGCGTCAGAGACGCGAAGACGCCTCGTATCGGCTTAAAAAGCCTAACGAGCCAACTGTTAATTGGCATGATGTATAGCATCTTAACCATTTCACCCTGCCAATCGTTTGGGATTTGTTGGATTTGATAAAAACGCTAGCCCGAACTCAAACAGAAGCTCGGGCTAGTGCAGCATTTCCTTAGACCATGCTAGGGACAGAGAATTTGCTACGGAAAATGTCAGATGCGAGGTGCTGGCAAGCCCCTTTTCCTGAGGCATAGCGAGCCATGACGAAGGAAAAAGGCGAAGTCCAGATTCTCGGAGCTGGTGTTTTCTCCAGAAATTAGCGTTCCAAACATGGTTTTAGAGGGGCGAAAAAAGGGGGACTACCGGTTTCTGCATCTGAAGAGAAAGGCGCGAATAATATCCCAATCTCTCAGTTCGTGAAGCCCATTACCCCTTTCTTCTTTTCTTCTTTGGCCAGATAGACTACGGTGAAGTAAATGCCAGCTTCTGTGGCATCGGTAGTGACGTATTTGATGGCCTCTACTTCTTCAGCAGGGACTTCTGCAAAAAACTTTTCGGTGACATCGATGGAGCCTGGTTCATAGGCTTCACGGGGGAAGAAGAGGGAGCGGACCTTTTGGCGATCTTTCATGTGATTGATGGTAATCTTTGTGGGGTAAATGACGTGTGGGGAAGGGCATTTATTGCACCTTTTTCCATGAGATCAGGCTAACATTACATCTAAAATATGCCACATTTTCGTACAAAATTACGCATCAGGGGCATTTTTGATGCCTATGGCACTTGTTGTTGAATTTAGTGCTACCAGATTGCACAAGGCCTAACAGAAGGCCGTTTTTTGTATTTCGAGGATTGTACTTTTGGATAAAATAAAAGTACATGAAAAGGGCAATATTCCTCCTTGGGCTTATATGGCTGTTGGCACCAGCCTGGGCCCAGCCCGTGGCAGACTTCACTTCCAGTGTTCAGGCGGGCTGTTCACCCATCGTGGTGAACTTCGAGAACCTATCAACCGGCGCCACCTCTTATCAATGGCAATTGGGTAATGGCAGCAGTACCCTAAAAGATCCAGGACAGCTATATGCTGCCCCTGGTACCTACGACGTTCAGCTTATCGCGATAGCCCAAAATGGCAGTCGAGATACAATCCTGAAGGAGGATTATATCACCGTTTATGCTTATCCCAAAGCGGAGTTTTATGCAAGCGATACGGTGGTGTGTACCTTTGAGTCCATCCAGTTTACGGATGCATCTCTGCCACTTTCCGGCACCATGGCGCAGTGGAGCTGGGACTTTGGCGATGGCAATACCTCGACCCTGCAGCACCCCACCCATGTTTACACACAGCCTGGCGACTACCAGGTTTCTCTGGTCGTCCAGAATCAGTACGGCTGCGGAGATGACTTCACGCGGTTGAACTACATCACCGTTATGGCTCCGGATGCCCAGTTCACAGGGGATCCCTTGTTGGCATGTGGCCCGCCTTTGGGGGTTAATTTTACGCCGGTTTCCACTGCGGGGCAACACCAATGGCTTTTTGGTGATGGGCAATCGGGCAATGTGGCACAGCCAGGGCACAGCTATCAGCAGTATGGAAACTTTTCAGTGACTCACATAGTAACCGATGGGAATGGTTGTAGAGATACCCTTATTCGTAACAATTATGTAAATATTGGCATCAACACCCTTAGTGCCTATGCCAGTGATTCGACTCTATGTGCAAATGATAGTGTTTTCTTTTTTACAAATGCCTCACAGTCCAGTGAAGTAATCTGGAGCTTTGGGAACGGAGATTCGTCTACTTTACTGAACCCTGGATATAAGTATACTCAGCCAGGTAGCTACATGGTTGATGTCTCTATAACCGACCCTAGTGGATGTGATGTAGCCCTTTCTGTTCCCATTGAGGTGTTTCCCAAGCCTACTGTCAATTTTAGTGTAGTTGACACCACACTAAGCTGTAATACACCGTTTACTGTAGAATTTGAAAATTTAAGTACAAATGGGGTTACCTATATGTGGAATTTTGGGGATGGGCAGACATCAACGCTGCAGAACCCTATTCATGTATATAATCAGGTAGATTCATTTGATGTGCGACTTCAGGTATGGGGAGCGAATGGATGTGTAGCTGCCAAACGGTATAAGAACTTTATCAGGATTGAACCAGTTGAAACCGAATTTGATGCATATCCTACTTCCGGGTGTGCTCCCATTACGGTAGCCTTCAATGATACAGTGAGGAGCCCCTTTCCCATCACTAGCTGGGAGTGGGATTTTGGTGACGGGACAACTTCGACTCAACAGTATCCCCAACATGTCTATGCTGATACAGGATATTACGATGTGCAACTGATCGTGACCAATAGTCAGGGCTGCTCGGACACCCTGATCAAGACTGACTACATCAGTGCCGGGGAGAAGCCAAGTCTGGCTTTTGAAGTAGATACCAATAGGGCATGTGCATTGGCTCCCATTCAGTTTATCAATCAGTCTACTGGAGCCGATCGATTCCTTTGGTATTTTGGAGATGGAGATACCGCCATGAGCGTGAATCCTTCACATGGGTTTGGTGCTCTGGGAATGCTGGGAGTAACGCTGATCGGATTTGATCGGGGTTGCCCGGATACATTGGCGAAGGCAGATTATGTTGAAGCGTTGGCTCCACTTCCTATCATGGGGATCAGTGACAAGCGGGTGTGTGTACTTCCCAGTGATGTTTTGATCCAAAATCTGAGTATCCAGGATACCTACTGGAACTGGACAGTAGACAGTGGGCAGACCTATACGAGCAGGAATTTCACCCATACTTTTACAGCACCAGGCACATATGAGGTAACCCTGATTGTGGGGAACTCCTCAACTGGATGTGAAATTGAGGCCAAGGATTATATTCAGGTTTATCCGCTGGAACCCGATGTAGCGCTGGACACCAATCGGGGGTGTACGCCATTGATAATCAACTTTGAGAACAATACTCCCTTTATAAAGGATCAAATATGGTACTTCGGCACCGGAGATTCTTCTAAAAACGCCACGGAATCCTTCCGGTATAAGGAGCCGGGAGCCTATCCGGTATCAGTTTATCTCAGAAATAGAATTAATTGCCGTGATACCCTGGATTTGGGAATCATCACAGCGCTCGAGGTCGATGCCAAAATGGAAGTTGATGCGACCGGTGCCTGCGTACCCTCGGTTCTGAATTTTTCTGATCTGAGTGAGGGAACTGGTCCGCTAAATCAGTGGAAGTGGAGTATGGATGGGCAGGTATTTAGTCAGCAACCTGATCCACAATATGTATTCAGCCAGGCAGGTTCCCATGATATCAAACTTTGGGTGCAAGATGTCGATGGCTGTCAGGATTCTGTGGAGAAGAGTGATTGGCTATCGATTACCCAGCCCATCGTGGATTTTGTCATCACGCCTCCTGTAAACTGCGAAGCCAATGCTACCACGTTTGTCAGTCTTTCTTCAGGTAAGGGACTGGAATATCTATGGGAATTTGGTGATGGAGACAGCTCTCAGTTAGCCTCTGTTACACATGCATATCTGGATACAGGATATTACGACGTGTCTTTGACCGTCACGGATGTGAATGGTTGTGATACCAGTATGACCATTGTACAGGGTGCCAACATCCGCAACCTCGATGCCTACTTTACGGCTGACAGCACATTTGCACCCTGTCCACCGCTGACAGTTTCCTTCTCGGCGGATACGACTTTCCCACATGATGGCTTGCATTATTTCTGGGATTTTGGAGATGGCACTTATTCAACCGAAAAACTGCCTCAAAAAAGCTACCTGCTCCCGGGGGTTTATGATGTCTCATTGGTAATTTCCACAGATGACGGCTGTGCCGATACGGTAGCCTTCCCAGAAATGATTGAAATACAGGGGCCTACGGGTGAGTTTGTGTTTGATCCCTCTGCAGGATGCCCTGGTACGGAAGTTAACTTTTGGGCCTCTTCTTCTGACTCTGTAGACTTTGAATGGGTATTTGGTGACGGGATGATCGGAAGCGGTGACTCTACCCAGCATGTCTACCATGCTCCAGGAGCCTACGTTCCTACTTTGGTCGTAGTAGATAACCGTGGCTGCCGGGTATACCATGTTTCGGATGATCCGGTCGTCGTTTATACCCCTCCGGAGGCTGATTTCTCAGCCGACTCCCTCTTTTGTGACTCGGCAGTAGTCACCTTTAACGAGTATTCCAACGGAGCCTCGAAAGTCCTGAATTGGGCCTGGGACTTTGGATCAATAGGTGTCGATAGCGTGAGATTCCCAACGGTTTCTTTTGATCAGCTAGGGGAATACGATGTGACGCTCGTCGTGACAGATGAAAGAGGTTGTAAGGATACCTTAACCCGAGAGGATTATATCCGCATAGTTCCAAGCCCCGAACCCGTACTCTTGCCATCTGATCAGGCAGGCTGTATTTCATTCACGGGTCTGATAGTTACTGAAGCGCCCGGACACCCATATCCGATTACCGCCTGGAATTGGGATTTGGGAAGCGGACCAGTTGCTAATAGCTCTGACCAGATCAGTTTTGAGTACCCAATCGCTGGTCAATACACCGCCTCAGTAACCGTTACCGACGAAAATCAGTGTAGCGGAGAAGCCCAGGTGGTATTGGAAGCATTCCCATTGCCAGCGGTGGACTTTATGGCCAGCGATAGTTTTGGCTGTGCACCATTTGATGTGGTGTTTACCACTACAGGAGAACCAGAATATCCACTAGTGGAGTGGGATTGGAGTTTTGGAGATGGAGGCGAATCAACAGAAGAAACCCCTGCCTATCAATACGTACAGGATGGCATCTTTGGAGTCAGCCTGACCGTTCGGGATAGCAACGGCTGTGAATCGACTTTTGCCAAGGAACCCTACATCCACCTGGATCATCCAGTGGCAGCATTCTCCCTGGAAGAAGATGTCCTGTGTCCTGGTGAAACGCTGCAGGTATCTGAGCAGAGCCAGTCCGACACAACTCTCGTAACCTGGAATTGGGATTTTGGTGATGGGCAGACCAGTCAAAACCAATCCCCCACACATAACTACCAGGCATCGGGTACATTCGGCCTGTCTCTATGGGTAGAAGATGTCTTTGGATGTCGTGATTCCATGACCCAGCCAGCGGCGGTAACCGTATTGACAGATGAAATTCCTGAGCCGACCTCCATATTGTACGTCAGCGTACTGAGTCCTACTCAGGTGGAGGTTGTGTATGAAGAATATCCGGAAGCAACCAAGGATTTTGGTGCCTATATCATCCTGAGATCTCAGGATGGAGATAGCTGGAAAGAAGTTACCCGAATTCACGATAGGGCCCAGGCCAGGTACGTCGATGCCGTACCAAATGCGGAGGAGCGTTCCTACTGCTATAAAATCCAGGTGGTCAACCACTGTGGTACCGCAACGGACCTGGATGCTGCGGTGGCCCATTGTACCATTTCACTTACGCCTGAGACTACGGCGGGATTAGAGGCAGTCTTCCTTAACTGGAGCCCATATGTCGGATGGTCCACTGTAAGGCGATACCGCCTTTACCGGGTACAGGATTACAATCCTGCCAATGCAGAGTTGATGGCTTCCCTTTCAGGTAAAGACACCTCTTTTGTGGATTGGGATATGCATTGCTATGATGATTACCACTATCGTGTTCAGGCAATTGGGCCTGATTGGGAGTCATGGTCTGATGTCGGATATGCCGCTCCGGATCACAATCCTCCAGCAGAAGCCAGTCACGTCCGTCGGGTAACCGTTGAGGATAATTCATACCTGACCGTTGAGTGGGATCTTGCTGAGATTGAGAACCCGGTAGGAGTCCTGCTGGAGCGACAGACAGGTGCCTCAGGGCAATTTGTACCTGTTTTGACTCAGCCTTATTCAGATCCCAACCTGAAGTTTCAGGATGTGAACGTGGATGTGGCCAGTCAGCAATACACCTATCGCCTGTTCACCCTCGATACCTGCGGCGACTTTACTCCCGTAGGACGAATCGGGAAGAACATTCAACTGGATGTCGAGCAGGAGGGAGGGCGTGTAACCCTTCAGTGGTCCGCTTATGAAGGTTGGGAGAATGGCGTGGAAAAATACCTGATTGAGGTGTATGATGAGCAAAATGCCCGATATCAGAGCGTAGGCCAGGTTCCCGGAGGCCAAACTGCCTTTATCGACAAACATGTCCTGGATCAGGGTAGTAGTTGCTACCGCATCACAGCCTATGAAAAGGAAGGCAACCAGACCTTTAGCATGTCAAATGAGGCCTGCGTCATTCCTCAGCCAAGGCTATATCGCCCCAATGCCTTTACCCCAAATGGAGACGGAGTAAACGATGTTTTCCTGATTCAGGGTTCATTTGTCTCGACCTACAGCTTTGTAGTGTTCAATCGATGGGGAGAAAAGCTCTTTGAAAGCGATCAAATGGCCGCTGGCTGGGACGGAACAGATTTTAACGGAAGATCCGTACCAACTGGCACGTATACTTACCGGGTAAAAGGGGTTGGATTCTCAGGGGATGTGATAGAACTCGGAGGAACCGTTCACCTGATCCGGTAGGACATAAAGACTTGTTCTTTGCCTATTCATCATGTACTTGCCCCTCTCCTGCCAGGGAGGGGCTTTTTTTGATTAAATAGGGAAGGTTTAGCTGACAATGGCCTTAATACAGCAAAAAATTATATTTTATGGTCCCTGGCTGATCGGGAGATTTTACATTCAGGAAAGGACTTGATCAAAAAATAATTCGCAAGGATAGTTTTAGGCATAAAACTTGTTGCGTATTCTGTCAAGACCCGGGTGGTAAGGGGAAAACCATCAGGGCGCTGAAAACCATACGGTTCAGGTGGGATCTTTGTCCAAAGACGCAAAAAGGGTATGAATAGTATCAGGTATGAAGTACGTTGGGGAGCTTTCTATCCGGAAGGTCCATTTTCGAATTCTATGATGAGCAATCCGAAAAAAAATATGAACCAGGGATCCATTGCCAATGGAAATTTCTGGAACACCTTTCAACTTGGGCGACCCTATGTAGGAATCGCTCTTATGGCTGGTGCTGTCTTTTTTTTACTACAATTCCTGCTGGTCAAACATTCCCGTGCCATTCCCATTAATCCCGTAAGGGCCTACACGGTGCAGGCACCTGTTTCATTGCCTCCCCATCAGAACCAGGATGTATTGTCCGCTGTTGAAACCCTGACTCCCCGCACCCGTGTCCACGTAGTTGTCACAGGTGAACCAGAAATTAACCAGGTCCTGACATTTACCCTGTATCCCTACGATGATCAGTTTACCTATCACATAGACTATGGTGATGGGTATCAGCAGGTAGCCCGTTCCCGCAATCGTCACCTCTATGGCCGCCCAGGGGACTATCACCTTTCCATAACCGTCCTGTATGAGCGGGACACGGTTGACTACAATCAATTCAGCATCCATATTCGCCCCAGTGTATCCGTCTCCTCGCCCCGCGTAGTGTACGATGATCAGGGAATGACAGGCGGTGGCATGGTGATGCCACGTAACGAAGAGATCCCTGAGCCTGTGGAGTCAACAGAGGAAGTTGAAATTGTAGATCTTGGTGAGTGGGACGAATCGACTACCAATAAAGAAGATGTTTATTTTGCTGTTAGTGAAATGCCCAGTTTCCCGGGAGGGGAAATGGAGCTTCAGCGCTTTCTGGCCAAATTCGTCACCTACCCGGAGGAAGCCCGTCGTCGCGATGTCGAAGGGCAGGTAGTGGTTAAGTTTATCGTAGAGCCTGATGGTCGCCTGACCAATTTTGAAATCATCAAGGCCCTCGGGTATGGCTGCGAAGAAGAAGTGCTGCACACACTGGCACGTATGCCCCGCTGGGAACCCGGTGAACATCTCGGAGAACTGGTTCGGGTATATTACACCTTACCCATCACATTCAAGTTGATGTAGGTAGTCAGAGGTTTTCGTAACTTTGTGGCCATGGATTTACGCCACAGGATTCAAGACCTTGCCGGGGATACCTTCCAATGGACGGTAGAAAGGCGAAGACACATTCACACCTACCCTGAGCTATCTTTTCAGGAAGCTCAAACCGCACAATACGTTCAGGATGAACTTTCTGCTCTGGGGATTCCATTTACTCCAGGAATAGGAGGGCACGGGGTGATTGGCATAATCCAGGGGGAGCTCCCCGCTGAAAATCCGAAGGTAATTGCCCTAAGGGCAGATATGGATGCCCTCCCGATCCTCGAGGAGAATGAGGTTGCCTATCGATCTCAAAATCAGGGGGTTATGCATGCCTGTGGACACGATGTCCACACTTCCTCCCTTTTAGGAACTGCACGCATCCTGCAACAGGTAAAAGCGCATTTCAGCGGCACCATCAAACTGATTTTTCAACCTGCAGAGGAAAAGCTACCGGGCGGAGCATCCCTTGTGATCAAGGATGGTGCACTGAAAAATCCCAATGTGCAGGCCATTTTTGGACAACATGTGCAGCCGTTCATAGATGTCGGAAAGATTGGCGTCAGGCCTGGCATGTACATGGCATCTGCAGATGAGATTTATATGACCGTCAAGGGAAAAGGTGGTCATGCCGCTCTGCCTGACAAGTTCATCGATCCAGTCATGATCACAGCTCAGATGCTCACCGCCATGCAGCAGGTCGTGAGCCGCTCCGACCCCAGAATCCCTACGATTCTGTCCTTTGGGCGCGTGATCGCAGAGGGAGCCACCAACATCATCCCCGAAAAGGTGGAGGTTCACGGCACCCTGCGCACCATGAACGAGGCGTGGCGAAAAGAGGCCCAGCAAAAAATCAAGGATATCGCCCACCACACTGCCAAAATGATGGGGGGGGAAGTCGACATTGACTTGCGGGTAGGCTACCCGGTTCTCTATAACGACGTGGACCTGACGACTAAAGCCCGCGGCCACATCGCCGACTATGTCGGGGAGGAAAACATCGTGGACATGGACATCTGGATGGCAGCAGAAGACTTTGCCTGGTACACACACGAGGTTCCTGGCTGCTTTTATCGCCTGGGAACTCGCAATGAAGCCCGCGGAATCGTACACGGACTACATACCTCCCGCTTTGATATTGATGAAGAGGCCCTTTCCTTCTCAACTGGCCTCATGGCCTGGGTCGCCATTAAAGACCTGATGGGCTAACACCAAAACCTTGCTCGGGTGAAACTGACCGTATCGCTAGACACCATAACCTGTAACCACCCACCTCGTCGGGCACGACGAAAGCCACCATATCTGTGGACGGTGTTCTTCAAACTGGATGGTAGCGGACTCAGCCTTTCCCCCGAGTTTGAACTAAAGGGCGAAGTCCAGTTTCATTTTACGCATGGGAGCCATGGCAACCTGGGGACGGTCACTGTTGGAGAGGCCGTACCTATCAGCTCATACCTTGGGCACTGGGAAACCTCTCTGGAGCCGATCCCTGTGCCTTTTTTTGATTACGAAA
Source organism: uncultured Bacteroidia bacterium (assembly GCA_964343195.1). Taxonomy (GTDB): domain Bacteria; phylum Bacteroidota; class Bacteroidia; order J057; family J057; genus CAYVAP01. Next base: position 95,231 of record CAYFIR010000009.1, read on the forward strand.
TGCCTGGAATTCTGGGAGTGGTGGCAGTTCTGATGCAGGAGAATAATGTCAGTGATATTGGGGCAGAAGCCGGCCATCAGGCGTTGAACGACTTTGTGCAGGAGGCAATCCAGGAATCTATCGCGAATTTCAGCGTGAAACTCATCGACGTCGAAAATATACAGCCTTCCCTGAAGCGGTACTTTGCCGATCAGGTGGACCGGCTGGCAGAGGGTATTGAATCACGAGTGCGTCAGGCGGTGGTCAAATCCCAAAGCTGGTCTCAAAATCTATGGAGCCTCATCGATCAGGATGAACTGATCGGCTACCGGGTCTGGGACCTCATGGCTTCTGAAATTCCTACAGGCGAAACCGTATAGTTGGTTCAAAACTGGACCTCCAAATTCCTGGGGGACTGGACCCTCGAAGGGAAGGTCGTTGCCACATAGCTTTAGTAGAAAGAGGTGTAAGGAGGGTAGAAATGAGGTTATACTCAGAGAATTTAGAAGCGACCCTGAGAAGTGAGACCACTTCGTTGCGAGAAAAAACGCAGTAAACTCACTCATATTGATCGCGGCAACACAAGGACGCTCTCAATCCATAGTTCCTTTAGTATATATGGAAAATCTGGGCACTCCGGTTACCGTATCAACCTTATACACCTTATACACCTTATACACCTTATACACCTTATACACCTTATACACCTTATACACCCCTCCCCATTACTTGTTCACAAACTGCGTGATCTGCTGCCCTTTATCAAAATCTCCCCCGACCAGACTCCGTGAGAATACATCTGAGATGGTGCCCCACAGAAACAGTTTGAGGTAATCGTAAATGCCTTCAGAGCCGAAAGTATCACCTCCTGCGATGTAGATTTGCTGGAAGCCGAGCAGAATCAGAGTTACGAAAAGCGTAAGGCTAACTATGGGGCGAAACAGCCCATAGCGAACCCTTGCACTGACCTGCACCCCGGAAAGAGCATTCAGCACCTTTAGCACCCAGTTCTGGAATCGTTCCCAGTTTGAAAGGGATGCTGGCGAATTTTCGGTGCTTTCCTCCGATTTAGCGATCCGGTCCCGGATTTCCTCCATGAAACCACTCAGGACATTGCGTGAAGCGGTGATGCTACGTGTGCCACTCCCTGTCGGGGCCGTCACTTCATTGATGTTGGTTTCAAGGTTGGTAAATGCCTGCTGAATCTCTGCTTTGGTTTTACCAGCCAGAATCTGATCCCGAACCCCATGAAAATAGTCCAGTAGTTTGACCAGTTTAGCGGGGGGAAGCTGATGGCCAGGCGCTTCGACATCTTCCTTCACCCGGAGATATAGATGTTCCAGATCCAGCATGAATCCTGCCTTCTGGTCCAGTGTGCTCAGTTCAGGCTGCAACGCAGCGGCATCCTCGCTCGATTTTACCTGATTGATGTTTTGCTCAAGGTCCTTCAGTTCCCTGCGTAGCTGGGCCATGGCGACATCGTCATGCTTCAATTCTCCGATCTTGTTCTGGATGGGGATGAATTTGTCCATGAGTTCCATCTGGGGCCTGGCTTTCTCCACATCCTTCATCATCCTGCCCAGCACGATTCCCAGAATCAGGGCCAGGATAGCTCCCCAGACCCCGATGCGCACGAACAGGTTCACCGGGACTTTCAGGGTATCAGGATACCCTTCAAAATGCAGGCGTAGTTCTCCATTATACTGGTCTGCGGGAAGCTTTTTTTCGGTATTGACCGGGAATGAAAGCTGGGTGATTTCTCCGGGATCAAGGATTTTCTCCCCGGTGGAGGTGAGGTCATCCCCATTCAGGCCTACTCCAGAAGCACTCCCAAATAAACCCAGCGAATGGTCTGAAAAGGTGACTGGGACTTCCCCTTCATTGACCAGGGCAACGGTCAGTGCTTCCTGTCGCAGGCGAGGAGGAAGAATCCCATTGCACCAGCGCATCCAGCGGGATTGAGTGGTTTTCACCGATAGGGTCGCACTGGTTGTGAGCAGTTTGACCTGATCCTTTTCATAATAATTCAACTGGATGGGAACCTCGATTGGAGTGGTTTCACCCGTTGCAGTAACTAGCAATGTCCCGTGGTAGGCTCCTGAGGCTGGAATGGAACTAATGACCAGTTTGATCTCCTGTGGAATACCGGGCGAAAGGCTAACCGATGCAGGCAGGGTGACCTGTGAGGGATCGATTACCCGTTGTCGATGCGGTTCCTGGAGTGCCGATGTAGTGAATTCCAGAGTGGTCGCTTCGGTGCTGGCCAGCAGGAGGTAGGCCGTCAGATTTGGGTTGGCTACTTCCCAGGTGCCTTGCAGGGTAATGGAAGCTCCTTCGATGGATTGATCATTCAGCGAAATCTGCTGACCTATCCCGAAGATGGGGAGCAGGAAGAACAATCCCCACCACCCGGCGGTTATGGAAATATTTGATAATTTCATGAAATGAAAAAATAGGGGTGCTGGAAGAAAGATAGAACCTTTTGACAAGAATTCCATTACCGCCCTCCTTTTGACCTCTCTGATCATATTTTGATATCCTTTACCATGCGCCATCAAGTTTCTCTCATTCTGGTTGTTCTTCTTTTTCTGGGGGCAGCCTGCTCAGAGCACCCTGAGCCTGCAGATCTGGTCCTGCACAATGGAACCATTTACACCATGAATGAGGCTCAGCCCAAGGTTCAGGCTGTGGCGATTCGTGGGGACAGGATCGTTTTTGCAGGAACCAATGAAGCAGCCACAAGCTACATCTCCTCGGCGACGAAGGTGGTCAACCTGGAAGGAAAAACAGTTACACCAGGATTGATCGAAGGGCATGCTCATTTCATGGGGTTGGGACAGTTTAAGCGTAACCTCGACCTCAAGGAAGCCGGCACCTACCAGGAGTTGGTGGATATGGTGGCGAATGCGGTAGAAGAAACACCTCCCGGGCAGTGGATTCTGGGACGAGGCTGGCACCAGAGTAAATGGGACCCCCAACCTGAAGTGATGGTGACGGGGTATCAGACGCATGACCTGCTTAGCGGGATTTCGCCTGATCATCCTGTTTTTTTGCGACACGCCAGTGGCCACGCAGCATTTGTGAACGCCAAAGCCATGGAGATGGCGGGTATCAAGGTTGGGGCCAAATTTGAAGGAGAAGAGGGCGAAATCATCATAGATGCACAGGGAAACCCCACGGGGATTCTGACCGAACGTGCTGCTGCGCTCGTATCAAAGCTGATCCCTGATGATGATCCCGATCAGTTATACCTGGATTTCCGTACTGCGATGGAAACCTGTCTGGAAAACGGCATCACCGGCTTTCATGATGCCGGGATAAATAGCCGTACCATCGAGCTGTATCAAAAAGCTGTAGAAGAGGGGGAAATGGACATCCGCATATATGCCATGCTTTCCGGCAGTGACACTACCCTGCTGGATAATTGGTACGAACGCGGGCCGCTCATAGGGGACTGGTTGACCATTCGCTCGATCAAGCTCTATGGCGATGGGGCACTCGGATCCCGGGGAGCATGGCTATTGGAACCCTACAGCGATCGCCCTGGACACGTCGGCAACCCCATCACTCCGAGTAATGTGATTGAGGCGGTGGGCAAAGCAGGCCTGGAACATGGATTTCAGGTATGTACCCATGCCATTGGAGATCGATCAAACCAGGAAGTGCTGGATGCTTACGAAGCTGCTTATGGGGCATATCCTGAAGCCGCCAAAGACGCCCGCTTCCGAATCGAGCATGCGCAGCACCTGGATCCCGAAGATATTCCACGCTTTTCAGAACTTGGCATCATCCCGGCCATGCAGGCCATCCACATGAGCAGTGACCGTCCCTGGGCCATCGATCGATTGGGGCAAAAGCGTATCGACGAAGGAGCCTATATGTGGCAAGCATTGCTTGAATCGGGTGCCACCATCGTCAACGGAACTGATGCGCCAGTTGAGCCGATTGATCCCATTGCCTGCTTTTATGCTTCGGTTACCCGTCGGACATTGAGTGGGGACCCTCCCGGAGGATTTGAGCCCGCCCAAAAGATGACCCGCGAACAGGCATTGGCCAGCTATACGACCGGCCCTGCGTATGGATCTTTTCTGGAAGAAAGGAAAGGAAGCATTGAAGTCGGGAAGTGGGCTGACCTCACCGTCTTTTCCCAGGATTTGATAGCAGTTCCTGATGATGAAATCCTCAATACAGAGGTGGTGATGACGATTGTAGGCGGCAAGGTGCGCTACAGTAGGCCATAGGTTATAACCACGAATCATCACGACGGCAACACGGTTGAAAAGACGGCGAAGTAGAAACCTTTGCCGTCTTTTCATTTCCAGTGTAAAGATTGGGGTGAGCTTCGTCTCGGTTGTATATAATTCAGAGAAAGACAGGGGGAAAATAGAAAAAGTTGAAGCCTGAATGGAGGTTTCTTTACCATTTTGAAACGCAGTCTTCATTCTCCCCGTTTCTAGTATCATAATTCTTGCGCATTACATCATCTCCATAAACCATTCTGCCTCTGAAATAATATTTACCTCAAGTCCTAAGCAAAACGCTAACGTCATGAAGGATAGCCTATACCCGTCTTTTTCTGACCGGAGGTTGTATCTATGGTTACTCACTTTTCTGTTTGGAATGGCCACTGGTCAGCCCGGCTTGATGGGGCAGAGGACCTGTGGATCAATGGATTATCTGGAGGATCAGTTGAAGTCCTACCCTCACATGCGTCGTGCCATGCACGACATTGACCTCGATGTGGGGCGTAAGGCAATGAGTGTCTCCGGGGAAATTGTGATTCCGGTAGTTGTACACGTGGTCTACCACACTGCTACTCAGAACATCAGTGAGGCTCAGATTCTGTCCCAGATTCGGGTGCTGAATCAGGACTTTCGTCGTCAGAATCCTGACCGTTTCAATACCCCCAGAGACTGGCAGTCGGTTGCGGCAGATTCCCGTATCAGTTTTGCGTTGGCAAAGGTTGATCCCAATGGCAATCCCACTTCTGGCATCACCCGGACCTATACCCCAAAGTCAACATTCTACGCCCAGGACAATGGTGTTAAATACCGCGTAAAAGGTGGTGTGGATGCCTGGAATACAGAGCACTACCTCAATATCTGGGTTTGCTCTCTGGGAAGCGGGGTCCTTGGCTATGCCCAGTTCCCGGGTGGTGGAGCCGACGAAACTGATGGGGTAGTGATTTCCTATCGCCACTTTGGGACCACCGGAACCGTTTCCGCTCCCTTTGATGGTGGCCGGACGGCTACCCACGAAGTCGGGCACTGGCTGAACCTGCGTCATATCTGGGGAGATGGAGACTGTGACGCCGATGACCATGTAGCGGATACGCCTCCGACCGACCGTCCACATCATGGGTGTCTGACCTATGCAGAGGCTTGTGGTGGCCCGGCAATGGTTCAAAACTTTATGGATTATACCGATGATGCCTGTATGAACCTTTTCACACAGGGACAATCATCACGGATGCGTGCACTTTTCGCTCCCGGAGGATACAGGAGGTCGATTCTGGAGTCTCCTGCATTGGAAGAAAGTGCCCCCGTACCTACTCCCCCCATGGTTTATCTGGCTCCTCCTGGTACTCCTGAAGTCCTGACTGTAGCGGATCGCTATGCACGATTACGGTGGAATCCTGTCTCAGGAGTAGACAAATATCACGTAAGGCTGCGCCCAGCTGGTAGTGGCCGTTGGCTCGAAAGGGCTTTTGAACGTCCTTACGTCAACCCATCACAGCTGTCCAGCTGTACAGATTATGAGTTGCAGGTGGCCTCGATTAAGGGGCGAGATACCAGCGAATACACCCGTCCGATGATATTCTCAACGAGCGGTTGCTCCACTACTCCTGCCGTATTGGTTTCCAACACCCATCGCAAACCTACCGGACTGGAAGCCCTGCCACAGTCGGGAGGCCAGGTGCTGCTCCAGTGGACTTCCTTACCAAATGCATCGGAGTACAAGGTGCAGTTTAAGCGGGTCGGAAGACGGGAAGTTATCACCAAATATGTGAGTAGTCCAGAGGTGACACTTGGCGGATTAACGACGGGTTCAGGATACCTCTTCCGGGTACGGGCTCATTATCCGGATCGACCAGGTCCCTACTCAGATGTAGAGGAGTTTACCTACGGAACCATGGCCTCGGTAAGCTATCGTTCAGCAGCTCCATCACGGCTTCGGACCAGGTTTTTCCCGGATCCGGGAATCCTGTGGGTCAGGCTTCCCATAGAGGAAGATCAGACAGCGACCATCAGATTGTATGAGCTGGATGGAAGGACCCTTATTCAGGACTTTGGTTCCCGTGAGGCTACTGTGAATGAGTCGCTGAGATTTGAGCCGGACTTTCTAACTCCAGGGCGTTATCTGCTGGAGGTAGAAGACCCTGATGGTTTCAAATACCGGGAAGAAGTAAACCTTGGCCTGTAGCATTGATTCCTGGTTTTCATCATTAGGGACAATTTCTCATCTTAGGGCAAATTTTCACCTAGTATGCAGGATCAGGAAACCAATGGATATCAACTGGCACGATCTATCGGGCTAAAATATGGTGGCTGGCTTGGCCTTGGGCTGGGCGCAGTTACCATTGTTTTGTATGCGGTAGATGCATTCAGCAATCAATGGGAAATAGGGGTCAGCGTGTCTGCAATGCTGTTGATCATGCTGGCAGCCATGCTGACTTTTCGAAAGTCCAATGGCGGCTTCATGACACTGGGACAGGGGTTTCGGGTAGGGCTTACCACTGCAGTAATGGCCGCTCTGGTCAATACCGTGATGACGCAGATATACACACAGCTGATAGATACCGAAGCTACCCAACGCGCATTGGACCGGTCCAGTCAACGAATGTTACAGGCGGGAGAAAGTGTGGATAGGGTGAGCCTGTATGTTCAGTTTATGGAAAAGCTGGCCCCTCCTCACATTGCGATTGCAGCTACGCTTATCACCGTGGCATTTTTTGGGGCGATTGCAGCGCTGATTTTGGGAATGCTGTTAAAGCAAAACCCCAGACAATAGTCTGGGGCATGGGATATTACTTAATTGACATAGATGATACCTATGCCGAGCTGTCCGAGGTAAACCGATTTCCCACCAATAATGATGCGTCCAATTACATCGTGATGTAGTGGTAGCGATACTTCACCATTTCGACTTGTAATCCCAAAGTCCCATTGGCCGAGAGTTCGCACGATTACCTGCTGATTAGACAGCGGGTGCCCATTTGTCTTTAAGACGCGGAAAGTTACCATTAAACAAGGGGTTTAAAGTAAAGGGTCAGAATGACAAACAGGGAAAGCGTCTATAAAGATAAAGAACGGGAGAAATTAGACAGATGCTCCAATTTACGGAATGTAAGATATTTATGTTACTCCTTTTCCATGAAATTGAAAATTTCCTGTTGATACCCCTGGCTTACACCGTGTAGGTAGCTGGCCCCGCTTCTGTTTCTTATCTGCATATTGGCCCCCATGTTGATCAGGTTTTTTATGGTCTTTACCTGACTGTTGTAGGCTGCAAAGTGGAGTGCGGTATTGCCGTCTCCATCGGTGGCGTCAAGCTCCGCAGACTGCTCAACCAGGAAGGCAACAAGAGCCACATGGCCAAACCACCCTGCGAGATGTAAAGGTCTAACCCCCTGATCCATAGCGGCTTCTATATTTGCATTGGCGGCGATCAGCGCTTTGACGCATGGCTGACACCCAATTCTGACGGCTACATGAAGTGCGGTCATACCCCGATGGTTGGCGATTTCAGTGTCCGCTCCAAGGTCAATCAGGGCACTGATTAGAGGAGCAGATTTTACTTCGGCGGCCAGGTGTAGGGGAGTATTAAACAGGTAATTCCGATGGTTGGGATTGGCACGGTAGGAAATCAGCAAATGAGCCATTTCCAGTTGCTCATGTTTGATGGCCAAATGTAGCGGGGTATTGCCATTACGATCCTTGACCTCTGTAGCTGCTCCTTTTTTCAGGAGACTTTCCGCCTCTTTGGTATCTCCAGCGATGGCAGCATGGTGTAAGAGAAACAGCCCTTCCTGATCAGGATTATGAATTTTCGTGATCTGTGCCTTCGAGGCCCCGTCCGGTTGGGAGGCTGTTGCAGAGCGGGTTGGGGACTGCTGGGATCGAGTGGGTTGCTGTACAATTGGCTTGAGAGTTACCTGATCGGATATCCAGTTTACAGGAGATACCAGGTAGGCGGTGACCAGTTCTATCGCAATGTCAACCCAGCTCCGATTCTGGCCAGGAAAGGTTATCTCTGCCCATTCGTCTCCATTCTGGTTTTTGCAGGCCAGAAAGGTATCTCCCCATTGTACCATACGGAGCTCGTCAATGGCTTCGAGCTCGGCCCGCAGTTGCAGGAACTTTTGTGGTACATGGCCCTTTGGGGTGGCTTTTTTCGGGATAACTGTCAAGGCAATAGGGGCGGCATCGGGCAGCATAGTCCGCAGTTTTTGAAGTTCATTCAGCGTTTCCAGAAGCTGATTCTCTTCGATTATCTGCCAGACTCCCTGGACAGCGGTGGCCTGCGCCATTGTGAGGTCTCCGAGATACTGCTGCTTGTTCCCTTCAATGAGCAGGCCTTCGACGACCGCTGATAGCTTTCTCCCGGATTGAACGGTGCCGCGTTTGAGGCATATTTCAGAAGTGGAGTTCTTCTGGAAGCAGCTTCTGATGTAGGCGGCCATAATCGCAGCGGAGCGCGATAGTTCTTTTGCCGGAATTTGAGGTGCCCAAGCTGCCTCGCCTGATGTCGGGAGAGTAGGTACGGTCATGATGGTAAGCCTTGTTTGGGATATATTCCCCAAACCTTGTGCCCACCACCGTTTTTTTGCCCTCTACAGTTGCTATGAGGGGGTAATTGGTTGAATTTGGAGGATAAGCGGCATTCGTCAACTTGCGTGCTGGGTGAGAATTGATTTTAACTGACTGACTGCCTCATCCAGGTCAGATTGGGTGGTGCCCATTCCAAAAGAAAACCTCACCGTATTGCGGATGGCGCCATCTGAAGCTCCGATCTGCTGAAGCACATGTGACCCTTGCAAAGCACCGGAGTTGCACGCAGAGCCTGCTGATGCCGCAATTCCACCGAGATCGAGATTGAAAAGAAGCATCAGGTCTTCCTCTACCGGAAAACTAACATTGAGGATGTTGGGTAGGGAGTGTTCCGGGTCACCGTTGAACTCGACCTCGGGGAATGTCTGAGCAAGTTGGTCGCGCAGATAGTTTTTGAACCCCAGGGCAGTTTGCTGCTTGGTTTCAATGTTTTGGTAGGTCTTTTCGAGGGCAAAGGTCAGTCCCATGATGCCGGGCAAATTTTCTGTCCCTGCCCGAAGTTCTCGTTCCTGACCTCCTCCGCTGATCAAAGCTGGAAGCTGTACCCCTTTTCTCACATAGAGAAACCCGGTTCCTTTGGGTCCATTAAATTTGTGGGCAGAGGCTGTGATGAAATCCACCGGAATTTCTGCCAGATTCAGCCTGATCTGCCCGATGGTCTGAACAGTATCCGAATGGAACCTTGCATTGTAGGCGTGGCACAGCTCTCCTATGGCATGAAGGTCGTACAGTGTGCCGATCTCATTGTTTCCATGCATGAGGCAGACGAGGCTCCCGGGATGAGCTTTAAGGGCATTTTCCAGCTCGGCCAGGTCAATGTGGCCTTTACGGTCAACGGACAGCCACGTTGCAGTGATTTTTTCTTCGTGTTCAAGGTGCTCGACCGGATGGGTGACGGCGTGGTGCTCGATCCGGGTGGTAATGATGTGTTTGATACCGAGCGCCACACTGCCCTGAATGACAGTATTGTCTGCCTCTGTTCCACCGCTGGTGAAGTATATTTCGTAGGGCTTGCAGTTGAGCAAGCTGGCCAATCTACGCCTTGCATCTTCGATGGCGCTGCGTTGTTCCCGCCCATAGGCATGGGTAGAGGACGGATTTCCGGTAAAATCGAGGAAATAGGAATGCATGTATTCAAATACCTCCGGGTCAAGAGGCGTGGAAGCGGCGTGGTCGAGGTAGATGGGCATATGAGTTGAAGGTTCAAAGTTCAGAGTTTCCCGGAATACCGCAGAGGCTGTATTGATTTGGGAAGCAAACAAATTTACTCTTCAAACGGCATTTACCGAAATGTGGGATTTCCCACCAAGAGCCTGAGGGATGAGAACCTTCAACCTTGAATCATGGCTTTTTTAATTATTCCCTAAAATTCCAGCGTTAACTGCTGCGGGGTATCCAGTTCCTCATTGTTTAGGTTGGACAAAGAGACCCCCAGCAGCCGTACAGGTTCGGGAGGAAATTCTGGTTGGTGGAGCAGGGCTTCGACGATGGGCATGATTTCTTCGAAGGTAGAGAGGAAAGTTTTGCTACTGCGGCTACGGGTATTGATGACAAAGTCGTGGTACTTGATCTTGAGGGTCACCGTACGCCCGGCGAGGTTGACGGCCTGCATACGGTCCACTACCTTTTGGACAATTGGAGTCAATCGGGAGATCATTTCTCCCTCGGTTTTGAGGTCCTCGAAAAAGGTGTTTTCAGCCCCAACAGACTTGCGGATGCGATCTGGCTTGACGGGGCGTTTATCCAGCGCTCGGACGATGCGGTAGTAATGCCGTCCCGATTTGCCAAACAGTTTTGCCAGGTCAATTTCGCTACGTGCTTTGAGGTCGGCCCCGGTGAAAATCCCCAGTCGCTGCATCTTCTCAGCAGTTTTGGCCCCGATCCCAAAGAATTTGCCGATCTCCAGCTTTTCCAGAAATGCCTCGGCCCGGTCAGGTGGGATGAGAGTCATCCCATTGGGTTTGTTGATGTCGGTCGCGACTTTGGCGAGAAATTTATTGATGCTGATACCTGCCGAAGCTGTCAGTTGGGTTTCCTCCAGAATGCGCTGCCGGATTTCCCGTGCGATCTGGGTGGCGGTGAGGATGCCTTTTTTGTTTTCCGTTACATCGAGGTAGGCTTCATCCAGCGAAAGAGGCTCCACGAGATCGGTATATTCGAAGAAAATCTCCCGAATCTGCCTGGAAACCTCCCGGTATTGATCGAAGCGGGACCGAACGAAAATCAGATCGGGGCAGAGCCGGGCTGCGGTTACAGATGGCATGGCCGATCGCACACCATATTTTCTTGCCTCGTAGCTGGCGGCGGCGACGACCCCGCGTTTGCTGGAACCCCCTACAGCTACGGGTTTGCCTTTCAGGTCAGGGTTATCGCGCTGCTCCACGGATGCATAGAAGGCATCCATGTCAATGTGAATGATTTTGCGAATGTATTCGGGAGGGATGGTCACCGGATGCGAAAAGCTGTCTAGAGCTTTAAGATACGCATATTTTTCATGTCGAGGACCTCCACTTTTAGCCGGGTAATGGCCACACCATCGCTGTCTAGCTGGATGATGCAGATGGGCTGTATGCCAATGAAAGCCACCAGAGTAGGCATACCCTGCCACCAATGGTGCTGAAAGCTGGTAACACCTCGCAGGATACCCATCAATGGAAGCCCTGCGGCTTGACGCCCCACGGAAGTGCCTGCTATCGCCGCCGGACGGGCGATGTCAATCTGGATATCCTCTCTGAGAATTTCCAGTAGCCCGGCCATGTTTTCTCCTTCACATACCTCAACAAAGGTCTGCACCAGGTGCTCGTGGTGAACAGGGTCAACCTCATAGCGTTCACGCTCATCCTGGATATGTTTTTTTGCCCGGCGGAGGATCTGCCGGGAATAAGCCTCATTCACATCGAGGATAGCTGCGATTTCCTTATGGCTATAATGAAAAACTTCCTTGAGCAGAAACACTGCCCGTTCCTGAGGCGAAAGCTTGGCCAGCATGGCCCGCATCCCCAGCGAAAGCGTCGGCCCCAGATCCAGGCGGCTGGGAGTTGGGGCAACCAGTAGCTGTTCGTACTGGGTTGCTACATCCTCGGTTTGCTCTCGCTTGCGGTCGCGAAGGTGGTTCAGGCACTTGTTAACCAGCATCCGCACGAGGTAGGCCTGCTCATTTTCAATGCCTTTCTGATCCATGGAAAGCCACTTGAGCATGGTTTCCTGGACGAGATCCTCAGCGTCGTCCATGTTGCCCAGCAGGTTGTAGGCAATAGGGAAAAGCAGGGACTGATATTCGGTGATGATGGGCTTGACCATGGCGAGAGGAAATTCGTTAAGAGGCTTCTGGTTGATGACACCTAACAATCTCAGGACGTGACAGGTTAATCAATATTGTGGGTCCCAACGGTCGTTCTTCTTCTGAATACGGGGATCGATGTTCTGGTTGCCTTATACCACATTCCTCATACCATTTTACCTGATAGCGCCTACTTATGCTAAACCGTCTTTCTTTCCTGACATTTTTACTGGTTATGGGTTTTCTCTCCTGCCAGAATACCCCACCGGAGATGCCAACACTTCAAACCGAGGAACCTTCTGAACCCGTTCAGGATACGGTGATCAGCTATCTGGCCCTTGGAGATTCCTATACGATTGGCCAGTCAGTGCCGGAAGAAAAGCGCTGGCCCACCCAATTGATGGATTTGCTGAATGATTCACTACTGGGAGTCGATATGCCTCGCTACATTGCCCGAACAGGTTGGACGACAGATGAACTTCAGGCTGCGATGGACGATACTTCCTGGCTGGCTGACACTTTTGATCTGGTATCTCTGCTTATAGGGGTAAATAACCAGTATCGTGGCTATCCATTTGATCAGTATGTGCGGGAGTTTCCGGCATTGTTGGAGCAGGCGCTGTCACTGGCGCAGGGGAATGTGACGCGCGTATTTGTGGTGTCGATTCCCGATTACGGAGTGACTCCGTTTGGGCAGGGAAGCAATCCTGACAAGATTGCTCGGGAACTGGATGCCTACAATGCCTTTGCCAAAGAAACCGCCGACTCTATGGGCATCGCCTTTTACAACATCACTGATATTTCCCGGGAGGCTTTGGACGATCCCACACTGGTGGCCTCGGACAACCTGCACCCCTCCGCAGAAATGTATCGCCGCTGGGTGGATGAAGTGGTGGGGCCGGGAGTAATGGAGCAGCTTCAGGATTGAGCTTTCTTCTGGACAAAAAAACTGGGACGAGGCAGTAAAAGCCTCGTCCCAGTTTTACTTTAAGAACTCAGGGCGATGAATTCCGCACTACTCCTCCAGTTTCTTGGAAGTAAAGTAGCCGAATACATAGCCTACCTGGCCGTCTTTTTCAATCTCGTACCAGTAGTCCTCCATGCCACGAATCGTTGCGAGGTCTCCACGACGGCGGATAGTCAGGATGTCGCCCTGGCTAACCTGAAACACCACGTTGTCAGCCTCGGTATCCGGTTCGCTGCGAACGTTGAGCTTGTCAGCAGTGATGTAGAGTTGATTGGCAGGCAGATCAGGAATGGTAGGAACGTCACTCAGAGCCTCTTTTACCTTTGGCATGAGAGAGGACATGGAGAAGCTCGGGTTATCGGCAATACGGCTAAGTGCTTCTTCGCGCGCAGTAGGGTTGCTTTCATCCATGGCTCGGTCGAGCAGGATCGCCACAGTCACATCGATTTCGTCGGTTTCGTATTTCGAAGTGCCTGTCTGAATCCAGCCTTTTTTCTTGCGCTCTTTGCCTACAACTTCCACCCAGTCATCACGGTCTCCAGTCAGTACGGCAAAGATTTCACCTTCTTCGAATACATCGTCGGTCATGGTGGTGAGGTCAGGACGACGGTACACCTGGATGTCTTCCACTGCGACAGCTCGCATAGCGTCCACTGCCAGCAGATATTTGTTCACCCAGCCTTCCTGGCCATCAGCCAGGCGAACCTTGATATAGGTGCGATCTTCAGATTCAATTTCTTCTTCCTCGCCCATGGAGGTAACCAATTCACCGAAATTAACGGTGGTAATGTACTTGGCGGAGCGTCCAGCCTCCTCGCGGAGTCCGGCTTTGTTCCAGAGACTCACAGCCAGGGGAGTTGCACTGCGCATGGCGGAAGAAGGTTCGTCAGCAGCGGCCATTTCCTGATCAGAAGATGGAGCATCGCTTTGGCTTTCGTCATCGCCACAACCCGCCCATAGCAGAGCAAGGAGAATCAGAAGAAGCGAAATGAGGGAATTTTTCATAATGGTAGAACAGGTCGTTTTTAGAAAGGGATTATGATCGCCCCCAATCTAAGCATTTTTTGAAGTTTCGGTTTAAAAATATGGATGCTAATACTACCTTCCCTGAGCCGGAGCTACAATCAGAAAGAGCAAATGCGGGGAAATATAGACTTATTGGATTGTTGACTCCGGGCTATTGAACCCAGAACCATATCACTATGCATCTCGATCTTACTGGAAAAAATGCCCTCGTGGGAGGATCTTCTCAGGGAATAGGCCTGGCCAGCGCCATAGAACTGGCTGACCTTGGGGCAAATGTAACCTTGCTGGCCAGGAACAAAGAGGCATTGATCAAGGCGGTTTCAGCCTTGCCCCTGCACAAGGATCAGCAACACGACTACCTGGTCGCAGATTTTTCGGAGCCAGAAGCAGTCGCTGAGACTGTGAAAACCTATTTGGAGGACAAACGAAAAATCTTCCACATCCTGATCAACAATACAGGAGGCCCTCCCGGAGGTCCGATTGTCGAAGCAGACCTTGACGCATTTTTTGATGCTTACCGGATGCACCTCGCTTGTAATCACAAACTGGCGCAACTCTGCCTCCCTGGGATGAAAGAGGCCAAATATGGCCGCATAGTGAATGTGATTTCCACCTCGGTGAAAATTCCCATTGCAGGATTGGGGGTCTCCAACACGACCCGCGGAGCTGTGGCTTCCTGGGCCAAAACCTGGTCCAATGAAGTAGCTCGTTTTGGCATTACTGTCAACAATGTACTACCTGGTATGACCGATACCGTGCGTCTACGCAGGCTGATTGACAAGTGGGCTGCCGATCGTGGGATCAGTGTAGCTGAAATGAGAGAGGAATTAAAGGGCAAAATTCCCGCTCACAGAGTGGCTGAGCCGTCCGAAGTCGCTCACGCGGTGGCGTTTTTGGCTTCTCCTGCGGCTTCTTATATCAATGGGGTGAGCCTGCCTGTAGATGGCGGGAGAACGGGAGCCATATAGTTTGCAGGGCAATCCTTGGGAGTAGAACGCAAATGTAAGCGACAATTAGTGTCAGTATTCTGAATTGTACGTCTATTTACATATTTCGTTTTTGCAAAATAATGGGGTTGCATGGGGAGTTTTTTGCGGCGAATCTGTTACATTTGATTATTCGCGCATTATACTCCTAAAATTAACCCATTATGAGAACCCCCCTTATTGCTCTATGGCTGGGTGTACTGGCTATGGTACCAGCTACGGCCCAGGATTTTAACTTCGACCTCATTGAAGAGGTACCAGTTTACGAGGCGACCATGGATCTGCCCAATAGTCGCATCGTAATGGACTACGCAAGCAGCGAAATTGAAAACCCCGGTGTCGACAGTGTTTGGCAGACCATGAATGTCAAACGAGTTGACCTGGTTTTTACCCGCTATCCCAAGGAATATGATAAGTGGATCATCGGTGCAGTGGACCTGTCATTGGCGCGGCTTCAGGCTGCCCGAGACCTGGACTCAACCCTGTTTGCTGAAGGAGTTGAGCTGCACTTTATGATCCAGACAGACTGCGATAGCCGCGATGCCGCGAAAGAGATGTTTCATGGCCTGGTGGTGTATTATGATGAGCCAAGCCCACTGTTAACCATGGAAGAGGAGGTCGCTCCGGAGACCATGGAAAAGCTTGACTACCGAATCAAGCAGGTTGCCGAGATCATTTATCAGGAAAATGAACTGGAAGACTCCACCGCACTAACCATTCTGCAGCGTCACTCGGACTGGGATCAGATGTTGGTGGTGATGGACTGGACGGGTAGTATGTATGACTACGGAGCGTCGGTTCTCCTGTGGCATCGCCTGAATCTGCACCGGGCCTCTGTGCGTCGCTTTGTATTCTTCAACGATGGAGACGATACCCCCAACTATGAAAAGAAGATTGGTGAAACAGGCGGGATATATCTCCTCGAAACCGAAAGCATCGATTCGCTGCTCCTGACCATGAACAAGGTGCGACGTGGCGGAAACGGTGGTGATGGACCTGAGAACGATGTGGAAGCGCTCAAGGCCGGAATCGAGCACTTTGAAGGCTATGAACAGGTCGTTTTGATCGCTGATAATCGCAGCGATGTGCGCGACCTCGAAATGGCAAAGGAGCTTAACAAGCCTATCCGCGTTGTACTCTGTGGAGTAACCGATAGCAAGCCGATCCATGAAGAGTACCTGACCCTTGCCTATCAGACGGGTGGTTCAGTCCATACCATTGAGGAAGACATCGCAGAACTGGCTCAGATCGTGGAAGGAACCAAGGTCGAGATCGGGGGGAACTACTACATGCTGGAGGATGGTACTTTCAGCTATCAGGGGCGTAAGTACGACTGATTGGCAGAGAGAAGTACGTCATATTACCGATTGAAAAAAGGCTTTCTGCATACCCGCAGGGAGCCTTTTTGCTTTTCTTTAGCTGAACTTTATGCATTTTTAAATGTGAAAAATCCCTTCCTAGTACCAGCAAATTAGCCATCAGCAATTAACCAACATCGGGGTTTTAGGTGGATGTTGTTTAATCCGTGAACAACTTTCAGCAATCAATATTGTACAAAGGGATCTAAAGCAAACCTGGGGCGGCGTTGGCCCGGCATGAACTGTGTCAAAAAGCAAGCGAGGGGGCAAAAAAAGTTAGCAA
>CAYFIR010000010.1:0-109712 GCA_964343195.1 uncultured Bacteroidia bacterium
CTTTGGAGGGAGATGGCCTGTGCGACAGAGGGAGGAACCCAGGATTTTATAGAGCTACTTGCTCCCCTAAAAAAAAGGTAGGCCAAAAAACTTCGGCATTTCAGGCTGCCCTGCAAGCCGCCCCAGTTCACCAAATGCCGCCCAACGCCGCCCCAGGCTTGCTTTAGACCTTTGTCCAAGTGCCACTGCCAGTATCTCCCTTTGGAGGGAGATGGACTGTGCGAAAGAGGGAGGAATCAGAAAGTTTAAAGTGCTACTTGCTGCCCTACAAAAAGGTAGGCAATCCCGACGAGTCGCATTCCTTAACCAAAATTTAAACCCTTTGAGGGCCAGCACCTCCAAAGTTTCTCCCATCTTTCCGGTATGCGAACGCCATTTTTGCCCCTTATCTTCTTATTGCTGAGCCTCCATGGTCTGCCTTCGTGGGGACAATCGACCCAGGAGTGGCCACAGGATGCTGTGACACTCAATTTGTCGAGTGTGGTGCTGATTTCTACGGTTGGAGTCCAGTATGAACATAGCTGGCACCGTCCCAGATCTCATTGGGGTATCAATACAGGCCTGTCATATGTCATGAACTTTTGGGATCCGGCATGGGTCGGGTGGACTGCCAGCGGAGTTTTCTGGACAGGCCAAAGAAACCACCACTTTGAGGCGAAAGCCGGTCTGGCAGCACTATTCCCCACCAATCCATACTGGAGCTTCGCAGTTTATCCGCTTATCCAGGTGGGTTACCGGTTCCAACGCCCCAAAAAACCATGGTTCTTCACCGCCGGAATAGGAACTTCCGGATTAAATCTGGGGACGGGGTATTATGTTCGATGAGGCGTATGGGCAAGAGAGTTCAGAGGAGGGAAACTCGCGTTAAGGTCCCGCTCTCTTTACAGCAACCTGTCCGGTTTTCGGGTGATCTTCACCGAGATCACGTGGGTAGGATTAGCCTGAACCACCGTGATCAGGTATTCTCCGATTTCAATCTGCTCCTCTGGCTGTGGAATCGCTTCAGAGGTGTACATAAGCAGCCCTCCCAGGGTCGTATAGGCATCTTCTTCCGGAAGGGAAAGTCCCAGTTCTTCGTTCAGGTCGTCAATCTCGTGCCGGGCTCCCAGTAACAAACTGCCATCTTCATTGATGACTTTGACCATATCTTCCTCGATCTCCTCGGTCTTGTCGCTATCGTGTTCGTCTTCAATTTCCCCAAAGACTTCTTCTACCAGATCCTCAATGGTCAGCATCCCGGCGGTCCCCCCAAATTCATCCACCACAATGGCCATACTCCGCTGGTTTTCCGTCAGCTCCGCCATCAGCATATTGGCGGGCATACTCTCCGGTACGATCAGGACTGGCTGCATCAGTTCTCTGACGCTTTGGGGGTTCTGGAATAGGGAGGAACTGTGTACGAAGCCCTTAACTTCATCCAGGCTCTCATCATAAACCACGAGCTTGGACATGCGGGTTTCGATAAAGCGGTCCTGCATCTCCTCTACCGATGCCGCTATCGGGATTGCCTCGATCTCTGTACGAGGGATCATACATTCACGGGCTTTGGTGTCCCGAAGAGCCAGGGCATTGGTGAGCATCTCTGTATCGAGGTCCGGTACGGGAATGCTTTCGGATGCTGCCAGTACCTCCTGTATGTAATGGTCAAAATCCTGTTTGTCTATGGGGACTACTTTTTCCTCGGTAGGCACTCCAAAAAGCACCCTCAGGAGAAGCTTGGAGAAAAAGTTGACTACCCACACGGGAATTCGCAGTAACCAGAAAAATACCTGCAATACGTAGGAGGAGGGATAGACCAGGTAATCGGTATTGGCGCGAAAAATAGCCTTGGGGATGTACTCAGCGAGTACCAGCACGACCAGGGTGCCTATGAGGGAAGTGGATAGGGTGTAGAGGAAAAAGGACCCATCAGGTGTAAGTCCCAGATAGTTCGCCAGAGGAGCCTCCAGTACCTGGTCCATCATGATGGTGAACACCACCAGGGCAATGTTATTTCCGATCAGAATGGTGATAAGGACCTCGGAGGTGCGCTTTTTGAATCCGGAAAGCAACCGGGCCGATAGGTCGCCCTGAACTGTTTTTAGCTCGATCTTCAGGCGATTGGCTGAGATAAATGCGATTTCCATGCCCGAGAAAAAAAAGGACAGGGAAAGCATACCAATGATTATCGCTATTGCCAAGGGTTACTGTTTTGATTGACGGGTGGCCTCATCCTCTTCTTCTTCACGACCGAGGTCTTCCCATATTTCATCCATCTCCTCTTCCATCCGCTTTTCCATGGAAATGCGCTGGGCACGTCTGAAAGCAAACATAAAAGCAAATATCCCCATGGAAATGCACATGAGTATGACAGTCCGCTGACTCAGGGAATCAAACTCCGTCGCCAGAAAGACCAGTGACATCCCGGCTAATACCAGGTAAACATATTCAATATAGCGCAATTGGAAGGAATTAAGTGCCAGTCGGATCTTCGATCCGCTTTCAAAGATACGGAGGCAGAAGAAAACCAGCAAAACGAAGAATAGTCCGACTCAGGCTCTAACGATGACCACGGGAGGCTCCTGGTAGGGCAGACTGGTGCGAATGAGCACTCTTCCGACCTCAGGCTGCCCCAGAATATGAATCGGCATTTTGTAGTCCTCTATGGGTTGACTCTCAAACAGGACGGCTCCGTTGATCTCTATCAGCATGTCCTGTGTGGTGGGCTCGAGGTGATCTTTCACGAAGATATGGTTGCCATACCTGATTTTAATCGAAATATGCTGCTCTGAAATTTTTTCCGGAGGAATATAGAGGCTGAACTGTCCGTCCTCGTCGCTGCGGCGATTGGCCAGGATGCGGTCTCCACACTGCACCATGATGGTCGCTCCTTTTATGGGTCGCTGAGAAGCCTTCTCCACCAACCTGCCTGCCACTCTGATGATGGATTCCTTTCGATCATCTTCGTTCTCCAGACGGGAGAGACGTTCGGAGCTGGCAAACCCAGGCTGCTGCAACATCAGGAGACAACAGGTTAAAAGCCAAAAAGGAGAAGTAGAAGGGTAGCTTTGTTGCATGGTGGATTAGGTTTCAGAAGCTGGGAAGACCATCAGGGGTGCAGCAAATTGGCTATAAGTTCATACCCCCTGATTATCAATGAAGTTTCACTTCTAATCCTATAGGATGCACCAGAATGGGGGAAGGTTCCTTTCAGCTGGTTTTTTAGCAGTTTTTACCATGCCGCCCTGGCAATTGAAGAGAATTGGCCCCAAAACCTTTCGTCCCGCCCTCTTCCTCAAAGTCATGCAAGAGATGCCCCCAAGTTGGCTTGAGGATTAATTCACAATTGTGGATCATTGTAAAGTCCAAATAATAGATTTTTCAAATAACCGTTAAAAATGAGCCATTACCTAAGCAAGCTCATCGTAGCCGCAGTCCTGGCAGTTTTGGGGGTCACCACCTCCATCGGGCAGATATCCTACCAGGGGAGCTACCACTCTGCTGAGGGTAATCCCGGCGGACTCAATACCGAACAGGATTTTGATAATAGCGGCTGGTCCGTGTTGATGCTAGGTGGAATAAGCAGCAACCAATGGTCCCCCGCCATGTCATTGCCCTTTACTTTTAACTTTTTCGGGCAAAACTTTAACACTTACCGCGTCAGTGCCAACGGCCTGATGACCTTTGGTAGTGGTACCGGGGGACTACTGGGAGATAACAGCAGTCTTCCCAGCTTTAGTTTGCCAGATTATACCATTGCCTGTCACTGGGATCAGTTCACAACCAGTCCGCCACTACCGCTCAACGATGTGGTCCAAACCAAGGTATTTGGTTCTGCGCCTGACCGACAGATATGGATACGCTGGGCTTCCTATGAATGGTCCAGCGCCAATTTTGTCTATCTCGCCATCGTCCTGGAAGAAACCACCGGTAATATTTACATGGTGGATCAATATAGCAGTCCCTCCAGCACATCCCTTACCACTACTGTCGGAGTCCAGAAAACCAGCGGATTTGCCGTCCAGGCTGGCAACAGTATTGGCCTTACCGGGGCTACCTCGGCATATTTTGACAACAGCTATTACCAGTTTGAGCCATACCCCATTCCACCAGAGGACATCACGCCAGTAGAAATCCTGGCCCCAACCGCAGAATCCTGCGGTCTCAGTGGAGATGCCGTTAGCATCCGCATCCAGAACCAGGGACAGCTAAGCGCCAGCACCATTCAGGTAGGATACGCCCTCGACGGAGTGGTCCAGGCGACAGAGACCATCATTGGTCCCCTGTCTCCGGGAGCCAGCATGACCTATACATTCAGCCAACTGCTGACTTACCCTCAGGGAGGCGAATATGACCTTACCGTGTGGGGGACTACTACGGGAGATGGCGACAACAGCAACGACAGCCTGTCAACCAATCTAGTGCGATATCAGCAGGTCAGCAGTTACCCCTATCAGGAAGATTTTGAAAATGGGGCAGGTGGTTGGACCTCCGGAGGTAGTAAGACCAGTTGGGAACTGGCCAATCCAGCCAAAACCAGTATTCAGAGTGCCGCGAGTGGTACCCACGCATGGGTAACGAACGCCACCTCCTCCTACCAGACTTTCGAAAATGGGTATGTGGAAAGCCCCTGCTTTGACTTCTCTCAACTGAGTTCTCAAAGTACATTTTCCATGTGGGTATGGTGGGAATCCGAATCACCATGGGATGGTGCGGCTCTCATGAGCACCACTGACGGAGGACAGTCCTGGCAGGTAGTAGGTTCCGTGGATCCGGACTGGTACAATAGCGGATTTGTCGCAAGCTTACCCGGTGGACAGGCCCTGGGATGGAGTGGTCGCCAGGCTACTGGCAATGGCTCCAATGGATGGAGGCAGGTGAGCCTTCCCATCCCCTCCACGCTGCGCGGGCAGTCACAGGTGAGATTCAGAATGGTATTTGTTTCCAATGGTTCAGTCCAGTCTGATGGATTTGCCTTTGACAAAATCACCATTGGAGATGCCCCGCAGGTGAATCTTGGAAATGATGGATTTTACTGCCCCGGAGCTATTCTGGATGCCGATAACCCAGGCCTCGCGTACCTTTGGTCCGATGGTTCTACTGCCAAAACCATTACCCTGGAGAACAATACAGGTAGCACCATTTCAGACAGCGTTATTTCAGTTACCGTGACCAATTCGCTCGGGCTTTCTACCACAGATTCTCTGACCTGGTCCATGGCTGTCCCCATGAAGTCACAGGTCACATCAGTGGTACCGGTTACCTGCTACGGCCAGGGAAATGGCCAGATTCTTACCCAGATTCAGGGAGGGACACCTCCTTTCCTTTACCTCTGGTCCAATGGCGGGACTGAAACTACTCCGGCCAACCTGACTCCGGGCTGGTACAGCGCCACCGTCACCGACCTCCATGGCTGTACGGTTGAGGTGGCCTCCACCGAAATCACCCAGCCCACGGCATTGACTATTTCATCAGAAGTCCACGATGTGAATTGTTTTGGGGCTTCTACCGGCACCAT
Organism: uncultured Bacteroidia bacterium; assembly: GCA_964343195.1. Taxonomy (GTDB): domain Bacteria; phylum Bacteroidota; class Bacteroidia; order J057; family J057; genus CAYVAP01. The sequence continues at coordinate 5,498 of CAYFIR010000010.1, forward strand.
TGACCTGAGTGCACAGGGAGGCAACGGAGGCTATGAGTGGGAGTGGGATGATGCTATCACGGGAGCAAGCCGACAGCAACTTGCTGCGGCCAGTTACCGAGTTACCCTGCGAGACAACAAGGGATGTAGCCTGAGTAAGAACTTTGAAATTACCCAAAATGACAGCATAGCCGTTAGCCTGGTGAGCCAGGAAGATGCAGGTTGTCCCAATGACCCGGATGGGCGTCTATACATCGATGTTGAAGGAGGACGCGAGCCATACCTGATCTCATGGTCACATGGCCCCAATGGCTTCATAGCTACTGGACTCACACCTGGCACATACCACGCCACTGTTGCCGATTCATTTGGCTGTGAGGTGATCAGCCAAAGCTGGGAAATAGCCTACACCGACTCCGCTCCTTCCGCAGGATTTGGGTATGAGTTGGAAAAAGATGTGTTAACGCTGCAGGACAGCAGTAGTGGAGCGAGCAGCTACAACTGGGATTTCGGAGATGGAAGTACCAGTACCCTGCCCAATCCAATCTACCAATATGGTGATACTGGCAGGTTCCTGATTACCCTCATCGCAGCCAATGATTGTGGAGAAGATACTTCTTCCACGGAAATCTGGATCACCCAGACAGATACGACGGTTATCATTGACCCAGGAGATACCACGGTAAACGATACGTCCAATCAGGATACCTCGACCACAGGAATATTCCTGGGTGATCAGGCTGAAGACGGCTTTGAACTTTTCCCCAATCCGAATTCAGGGACCTTTACGATCCGACTTGGCTCAACGTGGGAACTGACTGAACCATGGATCCGGGTCTATAGCTCTACGGGCCAGTTGGTGATGGAAAAACGGCTCCCGCTCTCCGAATCAGAGACGCAGATTGTCCTTCCCTCCCAGCTTCCACCCGGATATTATAAAGTTTGGGTAATAAATCACCGGTCGAGATACGGAAAAGGGATGTTGATACGTTAAAGGAGTGTTCAATAAATACATCCCAGCGGGATCGAAAGATCCCGTTGGGTTGATTTAGCAGGGGAGGCCTAGGCCTCCCTGTTTTATTTTATCGGAGCAGGGTCACAGTTCCCTGCTTGACATCACGGCGTGAGCCTTCGCCACCGGCATAGACATATTCGACTACCCATGCGTAAACTCCCGTTGCAGCCGGGCGTCCGTCTATGGTTCCGTCCCAGCTCTGAGCGGGATCATCGGAGGAAAAAACTTCCCGGCCCCAGCGGTTGAAGATGCGAATCTGGAATGCCTGGAGGTTGGAGCAACCCTGGACGAGGTAGAATTCATCATTATAAGCATCCCCATCTGGGGTGAAAGCTGTCGGGATGAATAGCTCACAGTCGCACTGACGCATGTCGATCAGCACCTGATCCTGAGCAAATCCACAAACATTTTCCACTACTACCGAATAGAATCCTGGCTCAGACACCTCATACCTTGAATCCGAACTTCCGTCCTGCCACTCAATGGTTCCCTGCCCCTCTGTTACCGAAAGGATGATTCCCAGTTCTTCGCAGACGGTTGTATCCTGTCCAAGGTTAACCTCCGGCATGGGAACTTCAGAAAAATTCACTTCATCACTGGCCGTCCCACACAGGGTTTTGACTACGACGGAATAAAGCCCGCCCGTATCTGCCGTAAATGAAGGAAGCGTACTTCCATCGTGCCAGAAGTAGGTCGCCTGATCGAAACTGGCATCCAACTGGCGAATTTCTCCTTCACAGATCACTTCGTCATCTCCAAGATCCACCTTTGGGGTATTGGCAGTTTGTACCTGCAATGCATCAGAGACTTCTCCACATTCATTCCGGACCGTGATGGCGTAAGTTCCGGCTTCGCTGATCGTTCTTTGCGGAGCATCGAGCCCATTTTCCCAGGAATAAATGGCATCGGGATCAGGAATACTCACGTCCAATGAAACACTGGCCCCATCACACAGGAGTTGCTCATCGCCGATTTCTACAACTGGCACAACGCCTACGCTCACATTGATGGTGTCAGAATCAGAGCACCCTTCTCGCGAAACAGTAACGTAATACTGCCCCTCACGTGCAACGGTAATCCTCGACTGATCTCCACCATCCTGCCACAGGTAGGTCGCTCCCGACTGCGTTACATCAAAGGTGAACGGCCCATTGCCACAGATCACGGTATCAGCAGGCCCAAGTTCCGCAGAAGGCAGAGGCAAAAACTCCAGCCTGATGGAATCGGTGGCCACACCGCAGCGGTTGGAGGCGGTTACTGTATAGGTACCAGAAGTTGTGAGCAGCCTTTTGGGGTCGGTCAGGCCATCCGTCCAGAGAACGTTGGCTCCGGGCCAATTGGCATCTACCACGACCTCTTCCCCTTCGCACAATGTCTGATCCTGTCCCAGTTCGATGACCGGAATGCTATCATAGGCCGCGAACAGCGTATCAGTCCATACCCCACATTGATTCGTGGCGGTGGCAAAATACTGCCCGGTGGCCTCAACCAGGAAAGTAGAATCACTGGAGTTATCCTGCCAAACATAGCTGTCAGCTCCCGCAGAGGCATCCAGCAGGATGGTTTCGTCATCACATAGCTCCAGATCTGGCCCAAGTTCAAAGCGGGGCAGGCTGTCATAGGTCACAATCATGGTGTCGCGTGCGACTCCACAGCGGTTGCTCACCTCGGCCCAGATCTGATCTGGCTGTACGATCAGGTAGTAGGGTTCTACACTGGCATCAAACCACACCCAGTCGGTCTGATGCTTGGCATTCAGGTTAAGGAAGACGGAATCATCCTCGCAGAGCATGAGGTCAGGCCCAAGATCAATCCGGGGGAAGGAATCATAAACCGCGACAACCGAGTCCCGCCATGTTCCACAGCCATTGGTCGTTTCTGCCCAGATAAGCCCGGGAGCAGCCACCACGAAGGTGGTGTCCGTACTATTGTCCTGCCAGAGGTAAGTGGCGCCTTCCACGAAGGCATTCAGTTCCTGGGTTTCATTTTCACACAACTCCAGGTCTGCCCCGAGTTCGAATCTGGGCAAACTGTCATAAGCTACCGTGATGGTATCAGTTACATCTGCACAGCGACCATCTATGAACACGTGATAGGTTCCGGGTTGTGAAACCGTGAAAGAATTTGCGGTACTATTATCCTGCCATTCATAGGATTCGGCCCATTTGTCATTTGCATCGAGCGTCAACACATCTCCTTCGCACAGGGTCACATCCGGGCCAAAGTCCACTTGAGGAAGGCTATCATACACCACGACCATGCTGTCCCGCACCGTGGTACATCCTGCGGATACTTCTGCCCAGATCAGACCAGGCTGGTTGATCAGGTAGCTGAAGTTCGTACTGTTGTCATGCCAAAGGATTGAAAGGCCAGGGACAGGAGGAAGGCTGGGTAGTGCCAGCAGGGAATCTTCTCCAGCACATAGGCGGAGTGTATCTGTCAATGGCAGGTTTACAGGGGGTTGGGGAATCACGTTTACGGTGATGGTTTCAATCACCGGGAACCCACAAGGATCTTTATAGTCTACTTCAAAAGTAGTGGTGGTCGTCGGAAACATGTCCGGATTGGCAATGTCCAACTGGCTAAGGGCAGGATTGGCATCCCAGCTATACTCAGTTCCCAATCCAAGTACAGGCTGAATCGTATCTCCTTCACAGATGGTATAGGTCTGGGTCAGAAAGGTTGGGGCAGGGGCACCAAAGCACACCTGCTGCTGGTTGTAGGAACCTCCAGTCGCCGCCGTCATCCCCCAGTAAACCATTGAGTTTCCAAAGAAAGTGGTGTTGGTGAAATCTTCACTGTGCGTGAGTCTCAGCACACAGTCAAAGTATACATTCAGGGTAAACGTGGTCGGATCCCAGGTAATGCGCAGGTCGTGCCACTGTCCATCTTCCAGGTTATCGACACCAGCGATCATATTTACCGGGCCCGCAAGATTGTTGGGGGTGGCATGATTGAGGTTTCCGTTTCGCTGAATGGCCATGTGATCCGCCAGCGGGTCAGAGTAGTCAAAAAAGGAAGTGGCATTGTTGGACCAGGTATCCAGCTCGACCCCTACAGAAGCGGCCAATCCATTGAAACCGAGGGTTCCCCCTCCATTTCCGATGACATTGGAGCCGTAGGGCTGGATAACAAAGGCCATACCGTCAGCGCCATTGGCGTCTTTTGTGCCAAGGTTGACCTCCATGAGCCAGTCCTGAGGCTGAGACAGGTCTACGGGAGTGGTATTCCAGACTGCGCCGCGAATGTTGGCCTGATTCGGGGTTACGGAGAAGCAGTCCCCACCGCCCGGATTGGTCTGAGCCCACTGGACTTTCTGAAACTGCCCCAGAAGTGGTAAGGTGAGCAGCCCGAAGTAAACAGAAAATGCTAGAAGTTTCTTCATTGGGTTGAGGTTGACATGTGCAGGGGGATAGGGGCTCCCTTCTGCATTAAAGTCTGTCGAAAAAAATAAAAGTTGCCTTTTGGTAAGGAGAATCGGCAAACAACACCAGATTTTTTAACGGATGAATCACAAAAGTATTGGTCAAAATGGAAAACCGTATTAAGTTTGCACCGGAGGTGTGGCAGAGTGGTCGAATGCGTCGGTCTTGAAAACCGAAGTGCCGCAAGGTACCGGGGGTTCGAATCCCTCCGCCTCCGCAAAAACCACTCATAGCCCTTTGCCCATAGGCAGAGGGCTTTTTTATTGCCCCATTTCGAGAAATGCTTCTGCAGGTTCATCAATCAATGAAACCATTGAACTACGATTTCCCCTACTTTCTTACACTTTAAGGAATCACAAAGTAGGAGTACGGCATGTGGAGCAGGGACTTCCCAGGAAAACTTTTCCCAGGCGACAGCCAAACGAATCGTCTTTAGGAACGCGAGAAAAATAACTTCCCGATTTTACGATGAGATCTTGTTCGCAGGCAAGGAAGAAAAACCGAGTTTGGCGAGCCAAATGAGGCTTTTTCTGACGCAGAATGCGGGCAAGAGATCAAGTCAAAAGCGGAACTAATTTTGTGAGCGTTCCTTAGGGAGAAAAAACATTTCCCCTACCCCACACACCGAATTCTCACATTCCGGAACTTTTAGATGCTACTTCAATCCTGAGGTAACGCCAGGCCAGCTATCTGTCCGAAAAGGTGTCGCTGGAAGCCCAGCAGCATTGTATAGATTGGCGTCTTCGGGATTATTTCCCCAGGCATAGCGCACTGCTACAGGTTCCTGGACAGATGGGTGATACACCCTTACCTGATTTCCTACGATTTCGGCCCGGGCCCAGTGCCACTTGCGATCAGCTCCTGCGATGGCAAAGCCCTTTAGATAGCCATACCGATCATCTGTCGCCAACCCATCGGCCACATGGTCAAAAGTCAGGAATACCTGCCCGTCCTGGATTTCCATCTCACGATAGGTCGGCCCGCTGAATACAATGTCCCGGCCATAATCTTTCGCCAGTGCAATTCTGGCGAGGCGCAATCCTACATCCAGCTTGTTTTTGGGGTGAATGTTGCCCGCCTCTCCAATGTCGATGGCCATGGCCTCGCCCGTATGCGGCAGCGAAAGGGTCATGCTTTGGGCCTCACGTAGCTCTGCCCAGCCACTTTCGGTGGGCTGATCATCAGGAGCCATGTAATTGGCCAGATTGACCCAGTAAAAGGCCAGATCCTGTCCCCACTGCTCACGCCAGTCTTCGATCAGAGCAGGAAATAATTTGCGATACTGGTAGGAACGCCCCGTGTTGCTTTCGCCCTGATACCAGATCGCTCCTCGTATGCCATAGGGCAATAGCGGATGGATCATGCCATTGTACAGGGAAGAAACGACTTCATTGGGGCCAACGGATGAAATGGTGATGTCCAGACTTGCAGCGCTGGGGCGGTAATGCCATTCTCCAGCAAGCGAAACTTTCTCATCTCCCAGGTCCAGAAACAGGTCTCCGGGTTGGCCATAGACCCCTCCCCCACCTGCATAGTCTTCTATGCGGATAGCAATGACATTAGTCCCGGCCTTCAAAACGCCCCCAGGTACGTCGTAAAGTCGGTCCTGGGTGTAAACATTGTAGGTTTCACCGACTTGCTGTCCGTTGAGGTAGGTGTTGTCAGTATCGTCGATGGGGCCCAGGCTCAGTTGGGCGGATTTTTGGGCCTGGGCTTCCGTCAGTTCAAAGGTGCGGCGGTACCAGAGTACTCCATCAAAGGTCGCGAGCGCTTCTTCATTGGCCTCCCAAATACCGGGAAGCTGGGTGCTACGCCAGTGAGTCAGGTCCAAATCCGCTGCTGCCCATCGCGCATTTCCTGCTACCAGCCCTTTTTCTACGGGCCCAAAGTCCTCCAGCATCAGGCGGTACTCAGCCTTTCGTTTTTCTTCCAGTTCATCAAAGGAGGTGCTGGCATAGGAGGCCACTTCCTCCGAAAATTCCTCAAACTCTGCGATCCGCTCCGGGCTGATCCAGGCTTCCACTTCGGTGCCGCCCCAGTTGCTGCTAATCAGTCCTACGGGAACCCCTAATTCTTCCTGAATTTTTCGCCCGAAATAATAGCCTACGATGGAAAAATCCTTGATCGAGCTGTAGCTACTCAGCTCCCATTCTCCCCCTTTTAGTCGATCCTGTGTAGTCAACTGGAGGTTATGGGGCACATCGAAAACGCGGATATCCTCATTAACCATTTCCGAAATATCTCCACGACTGAGTCCATTGGCATTGGGAGACCACTCCATATTGGACTGTCCTCCACAGAGCCAGACTTCCCCAAAAACGACATCCGAGACGGTAAGCTCCTCCCCTCGGGATACCACTTTCAGTTCGTAACTGCCTCCTGCAGCATGAGGTTCCAGTTGTACGCGCCAGTACCCCCCCTTATCGGCTTTGGTGGTCAGGGTTTTTCCGTCAAAAGTTACTTCGACCCGGGCTTTGGGTCGGGCCCACCCCCAAATGGGAACAGCCTGATCTCGCTGCAGGACCATGTGGTCGTCGATGATACGTGGGAGTTGCAATTGCGCGTGAACACAAGAGGTCCAGCTAAAAAAGCTGAAAAGCGCCAGTAGTAGAATCCTCATTTTCTGAAAGGTTTGGATTAAGACAGTGAACAAGTTGAAGCTAGCAGATGAATGTGAAGTGCGCAAGCACCAGCCCCAAAAGAAAGCGAGACATGGCCCTTTACAGGTCATGTCTCGCGTTGAGTGGTATGCGGTATAAGGAAATAAGCAGTTGGGCAGAGTTATATAGGTATGGAGTATATGGGGATATGAAGGGAAATCACTACATAAGGCCTTCATACCTTCATTTCCTCCATACCTCTCTTTTATAGTTATTTTTGATCTCCTACTTATGGAGGCAAATCGCTGCCTAAGCCCTACCTCTCTCCTATATCTATTAATGGGCTTCCAGGAACGCCACCGCCTCATACACCATCCCGCTCCACTAAATCTTCCCTCCGCGCTTGCGCTCGTGCTCCTTGAGGTAAATCTTGCGCAGGCGAATGGACTCAGGGGTCAATTCGACGTACTCGTCTTCCTTGATGTATTCCAGGGCCTCTTCCAATGAAAACTTGGTAGGTGGAGCGAGTTTAACCTTGTCGTCAGAACCGGCCGCGCGGACGTTGCTCAGTTTCTTGGACTTGGTAACGTTGATCACCAGGTCATCAGACTTGTTGTTCTCCCCAACAATCTGTCCTTCATATACCTCCTGCTGTGGGTCGATGAAGAAAATTCCCCGATCCTGCAGACGGTCCAGTGCATAGGCAAATGCCTGTCCGGGCTCGCTGGAGATCAAAGAGCCGTTGTTCCGCTTCTGGATCTCGCCTTTATAGGGCTCAAACTGAAGGAAGCGGTGGGCCATGATGGCTTCGCCCTGGGTTGCGGTCAGAATCTCATTTCGCAGGCCGATGATACCACGAGACGGCATGGTAAACTTCAGAATGGCGCGATCGCCGCGAATCTCCATGCTCTGCATCTCGCCTTTGCGCTGGGTAACCAGGTCAATGGCTCGGCCGCTCATGTTCTCGGGGAGATCAATGGTCAGTTCCTCGATGGGTTCGTGCTTCTTTCCATCGATTTCCTTGATGATTACCTGTGGCTGTCCTACCTGTACTTCGTAGCCTTCGCGACGCATGGTTTCCAGCAAGACAGAGAGGTGTAGCACTCCACGGCCGTAGACGTTGAAGGAATCAGCGCTATTGGTTTCCTCGACCCGGAGGGCAAGATTTCGCTCCAACTCGGCCTCCAGACGGTCCTTGAGGTGGCGCGAGGTGACGTATTTGCCCTCACGACCAAAGAAGGGGGAATTGTTGATCGTAAAGAGCATGCTCATGGTCGGCTCGTCGATGGAAATCGGCGGCATGGCCTCCGGATGTTCCGGGTCGGTGATGGTGTCTCCGATTTCAAAGTCTTCCAGACCAATCAGGGCTACGATCTCTCCTGCTTCGACTTTCTCCACTTTCTGACGTCCCAGTCCTTCAAACACCTGCAACTCCTTGATTCGGGCCTGCTTTTGCTCCCCTTCGCGCTTGATCAGGGTAACGGGCATGTTTTCCTTTAGCTCGCCACGGAACAGTCGGCCAATGGCGATTCGGCCTACGTAGGAAGAGAAGTCGAGTGAGGTTACCTGCATCTGAGCAGGGCCATCTTCTATCTGTGGTGGAGGAATGACTTCCAGAATCGTATCCAGCAGGTGGATGATGTTATCGGTAGGCTCTTCCCAGGAAGGCCCCATCCAACCCATTTTCGCAGAACCAAATACGGTCGGAAACTCCAGTTGCTCCTCTGTCGCGTCCAGTTCAAACATCAGGTCATAAACTGACTCATGGACTTCATCTGGGCGACAATTGGGCTTGTCGACCTTGTTGATGACTACGATGGGCTTCAGGCCGAGCTGAAGTGCTTTTTGTAGCACAAATCGGGTCTGAGGCATAGGCCCTTCGAAGGCATCTACCAGCAGCAACACACCATCCGCCATATTCAATACCCGCTCTACCTCGCCACCAAAGTCGCTGTGACCAGGGGTATCAATGAGGTTGATTTTGGTATCTTTGTAGCGGACAGAGACATTCTTGGAGAGAATGGTAATACCACGCTCTCTTTCGAGGTCGTTGTTGTCCATGATCAGCTCACCAACGGTCTGGTGTGCTTTGAACAATTTGCCTGCCACAAGCATTTTATCCATCAGAGTGGTTTTGCCGTGGTCAACGTGGGCAATAATTGCGATGTTTCGCAGGTTTTGAGACATATTGGTGGTTAAATTCGGGCGCAAAGTTCGCTATACATTATGATGAATAAAAACACCCTTTTCCGTCTGGCAATAATTATGCTCCTAATGGTCCTCCTAATACCGGGTTGTGTGCCCGAGGGCGAAGGAAATATTACTCCCAGAGCAGATTTAATTTTTGTGGTAATGGACGAGTCGGGTACTCCAATCCCCAATGCTCAGGTTCTGCTATTTCCTTTCCGGACTCCATACGAGGACTATCTGACTACTAACCCTGACGGTGACCCCAACCAGGGGAATACGCTGGATGCAGAAGATATTGCCGTTACAAACAGTTTGGGGGAAGCCATCTTCGCCAATCGCCCTCTTGACGGAACCAGCTACGCCAGCGGCACTACCTATATCCACCAGCCCAACAGCATCTACTTCCGGGTACAGGCCGAGTATAACAGTGGTTTTGTCACCAATGACTCCAATGATCCGGCGACGTATCGGCTGGCATTTCCGGAACTGGAATCTGGCGACATCATCCGTGAGGAGATTGAGGTGTTTGTGAGATAATTGGAAATTCGGAATTCGTGATCGCTTCTTTGGCCCTCCGTGGGTCGCTCTGGTCACTGATTTCTCCTTTCTTCACTGTCCCATGAACAATGTTCAATGAAAAATGAAAAACTGATTTGAAGTTACTCTACCTCACCGAATCCAACCTGCGCGATCGCCTGTTTATTCAGGATCTGGTCCACAATTTCAAATACGAACTGTCTGAGGATGTGCTACTGGTACATGCACCTTTTGGAGGGACCGTACGCGACACCCGTTTTGTGACCAAGCGCATCTCGACTCTATTGAGCGAAACTCTGGTGTACAACAATGCTTTTACCATCGAGCAGCGGGATCTGGTGAAAGTCTCTGAGGAAGGCATGCAGGTCAACGTGGAAATGATCCCGAAACTGGTTGCCCCCATCAATCTGCTCATTCTGGGCCCTGTGGCAAAAGGACCTGATGGTCCGGTAATCATCGATTCCATTGAATTGGTCGAAGCCCTGCGCAGTCAACTCTCTATCGAAGAGACCATCGTATTCCCTGCAAATGGTCTCTCTCCCCTGGGCCGCAAAAACACTGTTATAACGGATCAGGAGCAGGTTTTGGAGTTAAAAAAAGCCTACGATGAAGAAAGTGAGGCGCTGGAACTGGCCTATCGCTTACGACCTGCAAAGCTGGCGTCGCCGGTCACGTATTCAAATTCGTAATTTGGGAATTCGTGATTCTTAATCAGGAGCGTACAAAACTCTACGACAGAGAACGAATTCGTAGAGTTTTGTACAGCCCTGATTCGCAATTTCCAACTGATCAATGAACCATGTTCCCTGAACACTGAATGATAAAAAAAACTGAAGGCATCGTCCTGCGCAGCATGAAGCATCAGGAAGCCAACCTGATCACCACCCTCTACACGCGGGAGTATGGGGTGATGAGCTTTATCATCACGGGATATCGTTCGACACGGTCGCGGCGCAAACACAGCTATTTCCAGCCTTTGTCCATCGTGGAGATCGTCTTTCAGGAGCGGCCCAATCGGGACCTGCACAAGATATCCGAGAGCAAAGTCGCCCACCTGCTGCATGAGGTCCAGTCGGCTCCGATCAAACTTTCGCTGGGACTGGCCATGATGGAGATTTTTTATGATGTAGTAAAGGAGGAGGAATCCCAACCAGGGCTTTACGATTTTTTACGTGCAGTGATCATCCAACTGGATCAGTCTCCGCAGCGACTGATCCAGTTGTTCCTCTATTTTCTCGTTCACCTCACCCGGTTCCTGGGATTTTTTCCCTACGACGCCAGTGATGAAGGAGCCAGAGTCAATTTTGATGTGAAGGAAGGCCTGATCGAGGAGGCAAAGGGTCAGGGCAATGCTGCAGCAGGGCTATTGCGGCGCTTTATGTACAGCGAACTCCTCCCCTTACCCGAGCCCTATTCATGTCAGCAGATCACTTTTGACGGTCAGCAAAAACGGGAACTTATCCGTATGATTTTCACCTACTATGGAGAGCACATCCATGGATTTCGTTACCCTCAGACGATGAAGGTATTCGCTGAAGTATTTGGGTAAAAATCAGCATCCCACTTCTGAAAGCCGGTGATCATCTGAAATTTTCCGGCATCCAGCCTTATTTCCTGAACCAGCGCGGAACAACCGTCATAAAAAATGAGACAACAGCTGAGGTAACTGCTCCGGTAATCAGTGCAAAAATGGTACTCACCATGATGTAGCTTTGCAGGTTAAAGTGAGCCTCTGCTTCTTCAGCGGTCGTTAAGCCATGCTCTACGCCATAATTAATGGCATTCTCAAAGTAATCGGGAGAGATCAGCGTATGGGTGATCCATTGTGAAAGAGGAGTCAGGATAGCCACCACAAGGGAGACCAACAATCCAAATACGAACCCCTGAATCCAGGTCATTTCTCCTCCGAAGTCTTTGGCCTTTTTGTCCCTTAACGCCAGTACATACACGATTACTGCGACGATGGCGAAGAGATTGGTATAGGTCGGATGCAGTTCGATTTTCTCATCGTGCCAGCCCATGGTTCGCTCAAAAACCATCCAAAGCATCATGACGATAGAGAAAATAAGTCCCCATTTGATTTCTGTGCGGAATCTGTTGATGTTCATAACCCAGGTGATTAAGGTGGTGAGGGAAGTGCTGGTGCCTGAACGGGTGTTTCTGAACCAAACATACCAAATTTTCGCCATGGATCGGACCGGGGATTTTCAAGGTGACACGAACTGACACTATTGGATTAGAGCCATTTAATGCTTAGATTAAGAATAGGTTAAGTGGAGTAGGAATCTGTGGCGAAACAAGCAATTACTCAAAATCTGGACTACTATGAATACTGCTGGAGCTATTTTACTGATTCTGGTATTAGGCAGTGGAGTGTACTTTGCCTGGTGGGGCATTCGTCGCACCCTAGCCGAAGACGTAGGAAAAAACCGTTCCCAAAAGCGTAACTACCGTCGCAGGAAATAACACCTGACGGATTCAGTTTTTGTAAGTCAGCCCCGCCCATACGGTGGGGCTTTGCATTGCACCGCTACTACTTGTCCACGCATTACTCCACATTCCAAGGGGTTTTTGCTACCTTTGTTTTTTAAAAATCTAAATCGGGTACCATCATGTCATCCGTACCGCCCCCTATACAGCAACAACGAGTTGAGCAGGTCAAGGACATTTTTGCTTCCCATCTCGATCAGAAAGGGCAGCGAAAAACTCCTGAACGATTTGCCATCCTGGAAGAGATCTATAGCCGTTCTGACCACTTTGATGTAGAGTCCCTTTACATCCAGATGAAGAACAAAAACTATCGCGTCAGCCGGGCCACGGTGTACAACACCCTTGACCTGCTGGTAGAATGCGATCTGGTCAGAAGACATCAGTTTGGGACTGCACAGGCACTGTATGAAAAATCCTATGGCTCCAAGCAGCATGACCACATGATCTGCTCTTCCTGTGGGAAAGTCCTTGAGTTTTGTGATCCCCGTCTGGGCGAAATTGAAAAGACCATCGGCGACCTTTTGGGCTTTGATGTAAGCCACCACTCATTTACTTTGTACGGGAATTGCCGAGATGAAAACTGCGAAGGCAAAAAACATTCATAGTACATGGAATTCTCTTTTGATAAACATGGCTCTACAGGGGTTTATACCCTCAAGGGCAATCTGATCGGTGAAAAGGACGGTATTTCCATCACTGAGTCTTTCAGCGAAAACCTGGATGATAAAATCACCCACTACGTAATTGACCTGGGTGACCTCCAGCATATCAACAGTGCAGGTCTGGGCGTGCTCATCACCCTCCTGACCAAAGCCAGAAAGGCGGGTGGAGAGGTTTACCTCTCCAATCCATCCGACTACATCGGCAACCTGCTGCTGATCACCAAGCTCAATACCATATTTCAAATTTTCCCTAGCCTGGAAGAGGCCCTTGATGCCTTTGAAGCCAAAGCATAGCTTTTTCTTCCTTTCCGCCAAATCAGAATATAATCCATGCCCATAGACGTACTACTAGGACTTCAGTGGGGTGACGAAGGCAAAGGCAAAGTTGTCGATGTCTTTACTCCCCATTACGATATCGTTGCCCGATTTCAGGGCGGTCCCAATGCAGGACATACCATCGTATTCAACGGTGAACGTAAAGTTCTACACCTGATTCCATCTGGAATCTTCCACCCTGGTACACAATGCATCATCGGAAATGGCGTAGTGCTGGACCCGGTTACCCTTCGCAAGGAAATCGAAGGCCTGATCGATGCAGGAATAGATGTGAAGGAGCGCCTGCTGATTTCACAGCGTGCACACCTCATCCTACCCTCTCACAAGCTCCTTGACGCAGCCTCCGAGCAGTCAAAGGGAGATAAAAAAATTGGGTCCACCCTTCGGGGCATTGGTCCCACCTATATGGATAAAACCGGACGTAACGGTTTGCGGGTGGGCGACCTCCTGATGGAAGACTTTTCCGAGCGCTACAAAACATTGCGCAAGAAGCACTGTCACATGCTCGACGCCCTGTATGAGGGCTTTGAATACGAAATAGAAGAGCAGGAGCAGCAGTTCCTTGACGCAGTCGAGTTCATGCGCACCCTGAAGCTGATCAATGCAGAAGCCCTGATCAATGATGCATTGGCTGAAGGAAAGAAAGTACTGGCCGAAGGAGCACAGGGAACCCTGCTCGACATCGAGTTTGGTAGCTACCCCTTCGTTACCAGTTCCAACACCACGACTTCTGGAGCCTGTAGCGGCCTGGGAGTACCTCCGACGCAGGTAGGCAGGGTATATGGAATCGCCAAGGCCTATTGTACCCGAGTAGGCAGCGGGCCTTTCCCGACCGAACTGCACGACGACATGGGCGAGAAGATCCGCAAGGAAGGCTCAGAATTTGGGGCCACTACCGGGCGTCCACGTCGTACCGGATGGCTGGACCTGCCCCTGCTGCGCTTCGCCGTTCGCATCAATGGGGTAACCGATCTCATCATCACCAAGGCTGACGTACTGTCCATCCTGGACGAAATCCAGGTGTGTACCGCCTATGAGACCGCAGAAGGGGAAGTGCATGAAGTTCCATTTGACCTGGAGCATGCCAGGCCTCTTTACGAAGGTCAACCCGGCTGGAAACAGGACATCTGTAAGATTCGCAGCCAGGAAGAAATGCCCCAGGCACTAAAGGATTACCTCCACATGATGGAGGAATACCTCGGCGTTCCGGTTACCTATCTATCCGTAGGCCCGGACCGCGAGCAGATCCTGGAGTTGAACCGGGAGAAGGTGTAGAAGAATTCGCGATTCGTTATTCGCAATTCGTAAATGGCTAAGGAGTACAAGGCATACACCCTGAGATTTTGTACCTTCATCTGTAAGGAACACTTCTCCGTAATTGTCTACTCCCGCTGGTAATTACGAAGTACGAATTTCCAATTTCGAATTAACCCTACTACTCGTGCCCATTTTAATCGTAATCCTCGGAGTGGGGGTGCTGTTGCTGCTGATTGCAGGGCTGCGCCTCCACCCTTTTTTGTCCTTTGTACTCGTAGCCCTCGGCATAGGAGTCGCTGAAGGCATGGACTGGCTAGCCACCATAGAAGCCATTCAAAACGGCATCGGCGGAACATTAGGCTACCTGCTACTGATCCTGGGCTTTGGCTCCATGCTCGGCACACTGGTCGCCAATAGCGGCGCGGCACTGGTTATCACCCGCTTCCTCACCCAGCTTTTCGGCGAAAAATACCTGCAATGGGCACTCATGCTCACCGGGTTCATCGTGGGCATACCCATGTTTTACACCGTGGGATTCATTGTGCTGGTGCCACTGGTATTTGTTATAGCGCAGCAAACCAAACTCCCGCTGATCTACATCGGGCTACCCATGCTATCAGCCCTATCGGTTACGCATGGCTACCTGCCCCCCCACCCTGCCCCGACGGCCCTGGTACAAAACTTTGATGCAGACCTGGGCCTCACCCTGCTTTTTGGCCTGATCGTAGCCATTCCTGCGATTATCCTGGCAGGTCCGGTTTACTCCCGTTTTCTCAGGCATATGAATCCCGAGCCCCGTAGTGACCTCTTTGCTACGGCGACAAAAGAACCGGATCACCTCCCAGGGGTGGGACTCAGCCTGTTTAGTGCACTACTCCCCGTGATTCTCATTGGTGCGAGCACCATCGTATCACTTTCTTATTCAGGAGAAAATGCACTCACCCATGTCCTCGACTTCATCGGACATCCCGTCATGGCGATGTTGATCGCGGTACTCGTGGCCATCTTCACCCTGGGGATGGGTCGAGGAAAGTCCATGAAAGACCTGACCGGAGAACTCAACCAGTCAATCAAAAACATCGCACCCATCCTGCTGGTCATTGCTGGTGCCGGAGCACTCAAACAGGTGCTCAGCAGCAGTGGCGTGAGCAGCTATCTCGCAGACGCACTGATTACACTTCCGATTTCCCCGCTGGTCCTGGCCTGGGGCATGGCCGCTCTCATCCGTGTCTGCGTGGGGTCTGCTACCGTGGCGGGGCTGACGACGGCGGGCATCATTCTGCCGCTGGTACAGACCAGCGGTGCCAGCCCGGAACTGATGGTCCTGGCGACTGGTGCAGGCTCACTCATGTTTTCCCACGTCAATGACACGGGGTTCTGGCTTTTCAAGGAGTATTTTAACCTCAGCATCCGCGACACGCTGCTCTCCTGGTCGGTAATGGAAACGATCGTTTCGACGGTAGGCCTTTTGGGGGTACTGGCGCTGGATTCATTGATCATTTGACAATGGTCAATAAAAATGAGCACTCGTAAAAAAAGCGCTCGGTTGGATCAGGTCCTTCCGAGCGCATATTATGAGTATTACCCGATCGGGCTACTTTTACGAATTTCGAATTCTACAATTCGCCTAGCTCAACATTCCGAGTCCCTTCTTCAGGCGTGTAACTGCGTCTTCCAGATCTTTCTGAGCATATGCGTAAGAGATACGGGCATGGCTATCGGTTCCAAAGGCGGCACCGGGAACCAGTGCCAGCCCCACTTCATCCACCAGGTAAAGACACAGTTCGTTGATGTCGCTGATGACCTCGCCCTTTGGAGTCTTGCGACCCAGGAAGGCTTTGAAGTCTGGGTAGAAGTAGAAAGCACCATCAGGCAGATTTACTTCCAGTCCTTCGATCTCGCGCAGGGCATCATACAACATATCGCGGCGCTCACGGAAGATGTCACGCATCGCGTAGGTAGGGCCCAGGTCATCTACCAGTCCTGCGATGGCTCCCATTTGGGCAAATGAATTTGCACCAGAGGTACATTGTCCCTGCATTTTTTCGCAGATGGCTGCGACGTCCTTGGGAGCCGCAATGTATCCCAGGCGCCAGCCTGTCATGGCAAAGCCCTTGGAGAAGCCATTGACGGTGATCACACGGTCCTTGATGCTGGCAAATGTCCCGAGGCTTACATGCTCCATTCCGAAGGTGATGTACTCGTAGATCTCATCGGAGATGATGTAGATATTGGGATGCTTTTCCAGTACGGCTACCAGTGCAGTCAGTTCCTCACGAGAATACATGCTCCCGGTAGGATTGGAAGGAGTGGTAAGAAACAGCAGCTTGGTATTGGGCTTTATGGCCTCTTCCAATTGAGCTGGGGTCATCTTATAGTTGCCTTCGATGTTGGTCATTACCCTGGTAATGTCGGCCTGTGCCAGGTGCAACATGGCTTCATAGGAAACCCAGTAAGGAGCAGGCAGCACAGCATGGTCTCCGGGGTTCATGATGGAAAGCACTACGTTGTACAGGGACTGCTTGGCACCAGTTGATACCACAATCTGATCAGGAGTATAGTCCAGATCATTGTCACGTTTCAGCTTGTCACAAATTGCCTTTCGAAGCTCTGGATACCCGGAAACAGGTGCATAGTGAGTAAATCCAGCATCCAGGGATTTTTTAGCGGCTTCGACGATGTGGGCGGGGGTATCCATATCGGGCTCACCCAGGGTAAGGCCCAATACATCTCTTCCCTCGGCCTTGAGCTGTCGCACTTTTTTAGCGATGGCAAGGGTAGCAGATTCAGCTAATGAGCTGACAACGTGAGAAAATGGCATAGCGCAATTAAGTTGCGGTTGATGAGTAATAAAACCTGTAAATCGGGGATCAACAAGCTGTAGTGGTTCTGGTTTTACCCAAAATGAAAAGCTCAGATAGTCTCCAAAACCAGCGGCAAATATATGTCTTTTTGCCCACCTGTTGTGTAGAATTGAAATTCAAAAGCATGAAGAATTTCATTTTTACAACCCAACACCTGTTTTCCCGTCTTTTTTACAAACCCCAAATCGGAGAAATGAAAATCCAGATTCCCAAGAAAACGGGCAGGTAGGGATTAGGCGTCCATCTAATTTGCCGACTCATCCGTTTCCTTTCCTCCGACTCTATCACTAAATCCATCATCTATGAACCACTCGTTTCGATTGCTGCTTATAGCCCTTGCGCTTGGTATTCTAAGTTCCTGTGCCCCGATCACCAAAGGACAATACCTGGCCCAGCATCAGGATTTCATGGCGGAGGTGGAGCGTAACCATGAGGATTTTTCCGATGAAGACTGGAAGCAGCGAAATGAGGAGCTGAACAAATCGCTCGAGGAATACTACCCAAAGTTTAAAGAGGAGCTTTCAACGGAGGAAAAAGTGCAAATCTGGGGGGACGTGGTGGCCTACCACCTGATCCAGTCCGGAGACCGGGCCGCTGAACACTGGGCAGCTCACGAGGAGGAGTACATTCAGCTATTGGAGGAAAATGCAGAATTTCTGGAAGAGTCGGGACGCATCTTCCAGGAAGAGGTGCTACCTGAAATCAAGGCCATTCTCCCCGAACTAAAAGAGCTGGGAGAGGAGTTTCTGGAGAAACTGGAGGAAAGAGGCACCCTGGACCGGTTGGAAGAGGCTATTGAAAATTGGGCCGATTCCGTTAATGTAGAATTTGAAGTGGAAGAAGACTCTGCTTCACAGATGAAGTATTGAATCAGGAACCATGGTCCATAGAACAGGGCTCATTGATCGGAATATCCCCCAGATCAATGAGCCCTGCTTTATGCAAACCTGCTGCTACTGTCGTACAAACTCGCCTTCAACAAAGTTGCCCTCGTTGATGCGGCCATTGGCGAGGGTCATGGAACCAGTACCATGCGGAAGGCCCTGAAGCCACTGTCCCTGATAGATCTGTCCATTGGCCCACTGCATGCGGCCATCTCCTTCACGCTCCCCACGGATCCACTCTCCTTCGTAGCGGTCTCCATTTGCATACTCCATGGTACCCCGTCCACTAAATAGTCCCTGTCGGAAACTCCCTTGGTAAACCCCTTCTTCTGTGGAGCAAACCCCGGTTCCTGTGGCGGCATTGGCTACCCAGATTCCCTGAAACGTGCGGGCACCTACCCGGTATGTGCCACGACCTTTTCGCTGGCCATTTTCGAACTCGCCTTCATACTCGGTGGTGACCGTTCCACCAACTTCATAAACCCAACGCCCCTGACCATGATAATCACCCTGGTAAAATGGCCCTTCATAGACCTCCGTATGGTCGGCATAAATTACTTCCTCACGGCCTAATCCATCTTTCTGTCCATTGGACCAGTTTCCAGCGTACACCAGATCATCGGTTCGCAGGGTTCCCTGTCCGTGACGCTGGCCTTCAAAAAAGTTTCCGGCGTAGTAGCCGCCCGATTCGAAGAAGTATTTTCCCTCACCATGAAACCGGTCGGAAAACCAGTTTCCTTCATATCGATCACCTGTGTAGAAAGCCATCGCACCCAGGCCATGCATCCGGTTGTCCTGCCACTCACCGAAATAGACATTTCCTCCAGAGAAGAAAAAACGCCCAAGTCCATCCTTGCGGCCTTCTTTGAAGTGGCCAATGTATAGGGTGTCCCCAGTTGGAGTCTGTAAAATCCCCCATCCGTGAGGCTGACCTTCTTTGAGCTCGCCTACGTAGCTCGCCTGATTTCTAAACAACAGCGTGTCAGGGACTTCAGCAAAGAAGGGTTCTGGCCAGGACTTTGCCAGAGAATCAGATACCTGGGCAGTAAGCCCAACGGTAACCAACATCAGTGTGGAAAGAAGTATGGTACGCATGATTAAGCCGACAAATTGATTAAACGTTTATTCAAAAAAATGATAATATTCACCCAACAACAAGTTGAACAAACAAAAATATCAGATCACAAACACTCTGCCAACCGACAGAGATTTTTACAATAAAGAAACAACTATCCTCCCCCTGTCTAAAAATGATAACTGGATTAGCAAAAATGCTTGCTCATTGAGCATCAGAGTCTTATATTTAGGCCCAATGGGAAAGGTTGTATCAGAGGTTCCAATCCCTGACTGGAAAGCTGATCTCCTCCCCCCAAAAAGTTCTAGCGTAAAATTACCAAAGCCGATGAAGCCATTGACACATCTTTTCAAGCAAACCTTGCATCGATTCTGGCGAGCAGCTGGAACCAAGTATGTGCTGGTGCTTACAGGGGCATTGATGTACCTCCTGTGGGGAGACCGCTATAACCTCAGATCTCAACATGCGGTTGAAGATCAAATCCAGGAGCTACGGGCAGACCGGGACCATTATCAAAAAGCCATTGATGAGCTGGAATACGAAGCTGAACAAATCAGAACTGACCGGGAGACACTGGAGCGCTTTGGACGTGAGCAGTACTACATGAAGCGCAGTAACGAAGATGTTTTTGTCATCGTCGAAGAATAAATAGGCCTGCTACAGGCAGCAAAACCTTACAACAATACAATAGGCATGAAGGGGCTCTCCTTTCATGCCTATTTCCATTTTTACTTAGCCCCAATCAAAAATCATCCGATCCCAGTACCTCCGTACTTGATCTGCTCTCGCTGAACGGGTGGCAGCAACTCTGTCAGTTGATTGACGATGACGCGCAGTTGATCGTCCTGTCCGGCATCAACAGCCTGCTGCCCCTGGGCGATTAGCTGTCGGGCGCGCTCAGGGTCGGTAAATTCACCAAATCGCCCATAGGCAAGAGCCAGGAAAAACTCACGGATGTAGCGGCTACTGTTCCAGCGGATGCGCCAGTTGAGTCGATTGACCTGATCGATCATATCCCTTATTTTGAGCGTGCTGTTTGTCGCCAAAATACTTTTTTCCTGCCCCAGAAGGTCTGCATAGGCTTTTCGGTCCGAGTCTTTTGGCTCATATTGCTCCAGGGTAAACTCCATTCCCCGCTTGCTGTCAAAATACTCGGACTTGATGGCGATGATCAGCTTGTCCCGGGTAAGCTCATCCACTGTGCGTGCCATTTGGCGCTTGCGATCCTCCAGTTGAAAGCGGGCATCAGTAGCGTCATCATCTGACATCTGCTTCGCCTGATCCGCCAGTTCCAGGATTTCGAACTCCATGTCTACCAGTCGCTGAGCCTGCTCATAATTGCCCTGGCCTTCAGCCTCAAGTATCTCCCGGCGGATTTTTTCTGCCAGGGCCTGGAACTCATCCTTTAACCGCGATGCGTTTACCTTTCTGACCGAAGGCTCAAAGACATTTTCAAACTCCTGATCGGTCATCATCAGGTAGGCATTGATGGTCAGATCCCGGGATTCACTCATCTCCAGTGTGATTTCGACATCCGACCCTCTAACCAGGTCCCGCGTCAGGTCTTCTCCGGAAATGCTGATAAATCCGATCGGCTGATTGGCGGCAGGCATGGCGGTTCGAGGTCCCTCCACGACATTGATGGTCAGCCGCTCTGCTGATCCCCTCGCAATGGTCCGGGTCATTTGCTTGACTACCGTCTTTTTGAGGGGTAGCACATCATTTTTTTCAAAAACCGGCTCAAGTGTTGTGGTCTGGTTTTCCACGTCGTCGATTTCCAGGCAAATATCCAGCGGAAGGGGTTGCCCCACCACGCTGAAACGCCCCTGGGTGATAAAGATTTGAGAAGATTCCAATTCGAGGGGATTGCCATCAGCTCCCATCACCTTCAGCTCAAATTCATTGTAGGCTTCGGGTACCAGAGGAAGGAACATCTTTATCTGCCCATCCAGCGCCTGCCAGCCACTGTCATACCCTCCATCTCCACGCACAATCCGGTATTGAGCGCCCTCTGGCGCTTCTTCAACTACTGCGGTGAAATACTCTTCATCTTCCTGTGTTGCTTTTTGGTACGCCATCCTGACCGAAAGCCCGGAGGCCTCAGCATCTGAAGCCTCCTCTGTGGAATCTTTTGGAGGCTGATAACTACGGCTCCCGGCATAATAGGCCGCACCGACGGCGACTGCCGTCGTAGGATCAACTTCGGTGTTGACTGCAACCCCCAAACGCTCTGCGACCTGCTGCCTGATGTAAGGAATAAAGGTGGAGCCTCCGACCATAAGCACAAACTTTAGCTCCTCGGGTTGCAGCTGATTGCGTTGCAGCATGCGCGCCATCATACGTGTCGTGCGTGCCAGTATGGGCTCAACCAGATTTTCAAACTGGCTGCGCTCAATCGTGAGAAAAGCTTCTACCAGCTCACCACGATCATCTTCAACGTCAAACTCCAGTTCTGACTGGGCCTGATGAGTCAGCTGTATTTTCGCATCCTCGGCCAGTAACAATAGCTTGGCATAGAGAGCGTGATACTTACCAGAAGCGGATTTCAGTTGCCGCTCCAGGTTCTGAAATTCTCCAAGCGACTCCAGGTATGGAACCACAATTTCCTCCACAATGGCCTGGTCCAGGTCAGTTCCTCCGAGAAAGTTATCTCCTTCATGGTCTATAACGCGCATTTCTCCATCCTGAATTCGTACCAGGGCCACATCAAAAGTACCGCCCCCCAGGTCATAGACCAGCCATTGGCCATCGGAGAAGTCGCTGCGATCATCCTGATTGGCATAGGCCAGACTGGCCGCAATCGGTTCCTGTAACAGCTGCACCTCACGAAATCCGGCCAACTGTCCAGCCTGCTTGGTTGCATTGCTTTGTATCGTATCAAAAGATGCCGGGATCGTGACCACTACGGCCTCGGGAGCATTTCCTCCGGAAATAAATCCCTTGAGTTCACGTAGCACCATGGCCGACAGTTCAGTCGGCGTGTACTGCTCCCCTCCCATCAGATAGGCCTCATCGGTTCCCATCTTGCGCTTAAAACTGGCTGCTACGTCCATTGCATCCTGTTTCAGTAACTCCCGCGCTTTGTCACCCACCAGTAGTCGTTCATTTCTCCAGGCCACCACAGATGGCAGGGTGGTCTTTTGAGTTACCGGGTTTTTAAAGATCCTGACCTTTCCCTGGTCAAACTGAGCAATGGCGCTATTCGTGGTTCCTAAATCTATTCCGAAGTTGATCATGTTGCTTGCTGGGTAGTGGATTGAAGGGGGAGTTTAAAATTCGCTATTCGCAACTAAAAAGGCTGTTAGTCAAGGGGATATACAATAGGGAAAAGGGGTATTTACTTGATAAATGCCTTGATTGAAGGGGTTTGTTGGAGCCTCCTTTCCCATCCCACTTTACTGTAAAAGACGTAGCACCAGGGGGGCAGGTTTAGAATGTCACCGCATTGAGAGCCAGGATGCTTTGGGAAGCTCCTCGGAAGGATCCGGAGAACAGGGAATCCCCATCCCAAACCCAATACCGAACTTCATGCACCAACCCCTAAGCTCTAACCTTACCAGTCTTCCAACTCGTCCTGGGCCTGCTGCCGTGCCCGCATCAGTTCACCATGAGCGTGGGAGTCTTCAACTCTTGCCGCGACTTCCAACCCTTCATCATAAATGGAGACGGCCTGCTCGTGGTTTTCTTGCATGGCATATAGCTTCCCCAGATGATAGTAGAGACCTACGTAGTCAGGATCGTTATTTTTCAGGGTAAGAAAGTGCTTTTCGGCTTCTATCAAATCACCCTGCCGCAAATATTCGTAAGCTATAGAATAGCGGGTAAAGGATTCTTCAGGAGCCTTTTCAAGAAAGGAAAAAAGCTGCTGTAGTCGGTCCGTCATCTTTTTCTATGTGAGTGATACTTTGTAGCTTTATAAATAAAACATTTCCAAACAATATGATGAAAATATTGGTATGTATCAGCCATGTTCCCGATACGACGACCAAAATCCAGTTTGAAGCCGACGGGAGCGAACTAAATAAAACAGGTGTAACCTATGTTATTAACCCTTACTGCGAATATGGCCTTTCGCGCGCCATCGGATTTCGCGAGGAGGGAAAGCAGGTCAACATTACCGTCTGCTGTGTGGGCGGCAGTGAAGTAGAGCCGACCCTGCGTAAGGCGCTGGCCATCGGAGCTGATGACGCTGTGCGCATCGACGCTCCGGCTACAGACTCTGGTTTTGTCGCCCGACAAATAGCCGATTATGCCAGAGACCGCGAGTTTGATGTGGTGTTCACCGGCAAGGAATCCATCGATTTCAATGGGGGACTTGTGCCAGGAATGGTCGCAGAGCTTCTCGACTATGATTTTGTATCCTTTGCCACCAAAATGGACATGAAGGATGAACAAAATATCGAGCTTAACCGCGAGGTCGAGGGCGGATATGAGGTAGTTGATGCCAAATTCCCGTTGGTAGTAAGCTGCCAAAAAGGAATTTCCGAGTGGCGTATTCCCAACATGCGTGGCATCATGGCTGCACGAAAGAAGCCTCTCTCAGTCGTACAGGCAACTTCAGAGGAATCCGATACCGACACGGTCAAACTGGACTATCCCCCTGCGAAAGGAGACTGCCAGTACTTCGATCCTGAGGACGCCAAGTCTCTGGTAGGATCCCTGGTACAAAAAGGCCTCATCTAATGACGGCCCGGGATGAAAAGTTGGCAGCTGGATGGTTTTCAACCTTCCTGTGACAACTTTTAAGCATCCAGTATCTTAATTATTTATCCCATTTACACTCAAGCATAAAACATACATGTCTGTACTACTTTTCGCAGAAAACTCAGAAGGCGGCTTCAAAAAAGCCGTATTTGAAGCGGCTACCTACGCTTACGACCTCGCTCAGAAGATGGGGGTCGAACTTTATGCCGTTTCTGTAGGCCAGGTAGAAGATGCAGAACTGGAAAAGCTGGGCCTTTACGGTGTCAGCAAGGTATATAAGGTAGCGGATGAAAAGCTCAACTCATTCGTAAACTCGGCCTATGCAGCCGCTGTTTCTGCTGCAGCTGAGACAGCCGACGCCAGGGTAGTAGTCCTGCCCGAAACATATAACGGTCGAGCCATTGCCCCTCGGGTAGCAGTCAAGCTGGATGCATCGGCTATGTCAAGCCTTATTTCTCTGGTTGATCCAACCAACCACTTCGAGGCCCAGCGTATGTCCTATTCTGGCAAGGGAGTCCAGGAAATAAAGGCTACGAAAGACAAACTGGTCATCACCGTAAAGCACAATGGCTACAAGGTGGATGAAAATCCTACCTCGACAAGCGTTGAGGCACTGGACTTCAGTCCTGCCGGGGATGATCTCGGTGCTATAGCCCGTGAGATCGTAAAGGCCGCTGATGGCATCTCCCTGACAGAGGCGGAGAGTGTGGTTTCCGCTGGCCGGGGCATGAAAGGCCCTGAAAACTGGGGCATGATTGATGAGCTCGCCAACCTGATCGGTGCGGCTACCGCCTGCTCCAAACCCGTGGCTGACATGGACTGGCGTCCACACCACGAACACGTAGGGCAGACTGGAATTCAGATTGCTCCTACCCTCTACATCGCCATTGGTATATCCGGTGCCATTCAGCACCTGGCAGGAGTCAGTTCCTCCAAGAACATCGTGGTAATCAACAAGGATGCCGAAGCCCCATTCTTCAAAATCGCTGATTATGGGATAGTGGGTGACCTGTTTGAAGTGGTTCCCCGCCTTCTGGAAGAGATCAAGGCTGCCAAAGTGGCAGGATAAACATAAGCCGCCCGGTATTTGTGAATGGCCGGGCGGTACCTTACCATTTTTTCCATGTGTAATTTCTCTTACCTTTGAAGGGCTAGAGAAAATAGTATTGAGGTGAATACAGATAAGATAAAATTAGATATCATCGGGCTTTCCTCCAGTCATTCCCAAATAGGGCACTATGCACTGGTTTTGGGAGAAACTGAGGGCAACCGACGACTGCCCATCATCATTGGCGGAGCTGAAGCACAGGCTATCGCACTGGAACTTGAGAATATCAAGACCAACCGCCCGATGACACATGACCTTATTTACAACCTCGCCCGCCATTTTGATATCAACCTCCTCGAAATCGTCATCAATGACCTTCACGAGGGGATTTTTTATGCGCGTCTTGTTCTGGAAGTTGACGGCGAGATCCACGAGATTGACAGCCGCCCCAGTGACGCAGTAGCCATCGGTGTTCGGTTCAAAGTGCCCATCTACACTTATGAAAGTGTCCTCTCTGAAGCAGGAATCCTGATCGATGAGGAAGAAGAAGCTGAAAGCAAGTACAGCAGCGACCAGGACACGGACTTCTCTCTCGCCGAAATCGAGAAACCCGAAGCTCTAGAAGACGCCCCTACCCCCCCTCCCCCTTCAAGCGGTGCTTCCAAAAAGGAGAAACTTAGCAGCCTTCAAAAAAAGCTCGAAGAAGCCCTGGCAGGTGAAGACTACGAAGCTGCCGCACGCCTACGCGATGAAATCCAGAAACTGGAACAAAACTGATTACTTCATTGATCAGAGTTCATCGGTCATTGAATCAACACTGGCCAATCATACTACTAGACATTTTCATTTCCGGCCTATGTTTTTTGACAGGATAACAGGATTAACAAGATTGATTATCAGGGCTTTCTAATCCTGTCTTTTCTGTAATCCTGAAAATCCTGTCAAATTTCTCTAGGAGTATGCTGGCCAATAGTCATTGTCCAATGAACATTGTTCAATGTCTCATGATAACTGTTCCTTTTTCTATATTTGCGCCGCTATGGCATTACCTCAACATCGATCCTACGACATCAGATTTCAGCAACAGGTAGATAACGCCCGTCGCTACCTGTTACCATTTATTGAATCCCAGCTCCCATTAAAGCCTGGGTTAAAAGTAATGGAGATTGGTTGCGGGGAGGGTGGAGTCCTCCGCCCATTTGCCGAACAAGGTGCACAATGTCTTGGGGTGGACCTCAGCGCCAGCCGCATCGAAAAAGCGATCGAGCGCATGACCCCGGAAATCGAGGCCGGCCAGGCACGATTTCTTGCTCAGAATGTTTACGAGGAAGCCTTCCTGGCAGAGCACAAAGGGCAGTTTGACCTGATCCTGCTCAAGGACACCATTGAACACATTCCCGAACAGGAAAAATTTATTCCCTACATCAAGCAGCTTCTCAAACCTGAGGGCTACATATTTTTTGGGTTTCCCCCCTGGCGAATGCCCTTTGGTGGCCACCAGCAAATCTGCAGCAGCAAAGTACTCGGCTATCTGCCATACTACCACCTGCTTCCCAGAGGCCTCTACAGGAGCATCCTCAAAGCGGCTGGCGAACCTGCCCATACCATACAGGAGTTGATGGAAATCAAAGACACCGGTATCTCCATCAAAAGATTTGAGCGAATAATTCGCCAAAACCACCTCAAAATCGCCGCCAGAAGGCTGTATTTATTCAATCCGATCTATGAATTCAAGTTCGGAGTCAAGCCTCGGGAACAGGGAAAATGGGTGGACTGGGTACCCTGGTTGCGGGATTTTGTAACCACAGCCGGCTGGTATATGGTAAAGCCCGAATAGAATGGAACAATCGCTGGTTCGGTGCTGATAAATTTGTAGTTTTGGGTCGTAACCTATTAGACAAAATTTATGGAGCTAACGGGACATCTTCTCCTCATCATCCCCATCCTGCTGATCTTCATCACCTTTGCAGCATATGGGTCTTATGCTGAACGCCGAGTGGCTGCTGCCTTCCAGAACCGTGTAGGCCCCAACCGGGTTGGACCGTTTGGACTACTGCAACCACTGGCTGACGTACTCAAACTGATCCTCAAGGAGGACATTACTCCCAAGACAGCGGACAAACTGCTGCACTTTCTTGCTCCGGTTATTTCAGTTGCTACAACCGCGCTGGTGCTGGCGGTGATCCCGTTTGCCAAGGTAGGCGATGACTTTGTCGTAATTGCTGACGTAAATGTCGGCATGCTATTTCTCCTGGCTGTCACTTCAGTTACCGTTTACGGAATTACCCTGGCAGGCTGGGCATCCAACAGTAAATACTCCCTTCTCGGCGGGCTGCGTGCCTCTGCCCAAATGATTAGCTACGAGCTTCCCATGGGACTGGCTGTCGTTAGTGTGATCATCCTGACCAGCGTCCGTCTTGGCGGTACGGAAGATATCCTCAGCATTACGTCCATCGTAGAGGCCCAGCGAGGGGCCTGGAACTTCCTGGTCAACCCGCTGGGATTCGTAATTTTCTTCATCTGTGTGCTGGCCGAGACTGGCCGTACTCCATTTGACCTGCTAGAGGCAGAGCAGGAGCTTGTGGGTGGTTTCCACACCGAATACAGCTCTCTGAAGTTTGGCTCCTTCATGGTAGTGGAGTTCCTTCACCTCGTGGTTCCTCCCGCCATCATCACCACCGTATTCCTTGGTGGATACCTTGGTCCATTTGAAGGGGCACTTGGCGTAGCAGAGTGGGCTCCCGCCTTACAGGTAATTTGGGGCATCGGCTGGTTTGCCCTGAAAATGTTCACGATTTCTTTTATCTTTATGTGGATCCGATGGACACTGCCACGCTTCAAGTATAACCAGCTGATGGATATAGGATGGAAGCAACTTTTGCCCCTATCCCTGCTGAATCTGGTACTGGTTGCAATCGGGGCAGCGATCTACGTGCAGTTTGTGTCCTAAATCCCGGCATCTGTAACTCTCTAGGGGCTAGACCGTTTTAGGGAAGTGTGCCAAGATGTCACGGTTGTGGGTTTTGGCATGAATCCAGCATACCAAGGGTCTAAGAATGAAACCCATCTGTTGTCGCCTGGACTACCTGGGTTGGGAGGAAAGGAAGCAAAAGGAATAATCGGCTAAGTTTTCAAAGAGGGGAACTTACCTGGTTACCAACCTCAAAAGCGCTTCTTCCTGGCTAAGCATATAAAGGGCTGGCAGCTTACCTTACGAGAGGAGCATTATTTATGAATGGAGAATCCAATTTTTCCGATCGCGTCAAAGACGTAATCTCCTATAGCCGAGAAGAAGCCATCCGGCTTGGGCACGAGTACATCGGCCCGGAACATCTCCTGTTGGGTCTAATCCGGGAAGGAGAAGGACTGGCCATTAAAATACTCGTTAACCTTGGACTTGACCTGTCTCAACTCAAGCGCGCCATCGAGAGCGCTGTGAGGGGCACCGTCAACACCATTAACCTTACCAACCTGCCGCTTACCCGGCAGGCTGAAAAAGTCTTAAAAATAACCCGCCTGGAGGCAAAACTGCTCAAGAGCCCTGTTATCGGCACTGAGCATCTGCTGCTTTCCATTCTGCGGGAAGAAAACAATGTAGCGGCCCAGATACTGGCACGCTTTAGCGTGACCTATGATATCGTTCGTTCTGAACTCGATCAGAAAGACGATGGCAGTCCGAGAGCATCTGTGTCGAGTGAACCACCTGAATCATCCGAAATGAGTACACCTGGAGATCGGTCCCGCAAGTCATCAAAATCCAAAACCCCTGTTCTAGACAACTTTGGCCGCGACCTTACCAAGGCAGCTGAAGACAACAAACTGGACCCGATTGTGGGTCGCGAAAAAGAAATTGAGCGTGTAGCGCAGATCCTCAGCCGCCGGAAGAAAAACAACCCTGTCCTTATCGGGGAGCCCGGCGTAGGAAAAACCGCCATCGCTGAAGGTCTGGCCCTTCGCATCATACAGCGTAAAGTCAGCCGAGTCCTGTATAACAAGCGTGTGGTCACCCTGGACATTGCCTCCCTGGTAGCCGGCACCAAATACAGAGGTCAGTTTGAGGAACGCATGAAAGCCGTGATGGCTGAGCTGGAAAAATCGCCAGACGTCATCCTCTTTATTGATGAGCTGCATACCATCGTGGGAGCAGGAGGCGCATCCGGTTCACTTGATGCCTCCAACATATTCAAGCCAGCCCTTGCACGTGGAGAAATCCAGTGCATTGGAGCTACCACACTCGACGAATATCGCCAATACATCGAAAAAGATGGGGCTCTGGAGCGTCGATTCCAAAAGGTAATGGTGGAGCCTACTTCTCCCTCAGAAACCGTTATCATCCTCAACAACATCAAGTCCAAGTATGAGGATCACCACAATGTGAACTACACAGAAGATGCCATCAATGCCTGTGTATCACTGAGTGACCGGTACATCTCGGACCGCTACTTCCCAGATAAAGCCATTGACGTACTGGACGAAGCTGGTAGCCGCGTCCACATCACCAACATCCATGTTCCTCAGAGCATCCTGGACCTTGAGGCCAAGATTGAGGAAGTCAAGGAACTGAAGAATAAGGTGGTCAAGAGCCAGAAATACGAAGAAGCAGCTCAACTGCGCGATCAGGAGAAACGACTCCTCGAAGAACTGGAACAGGCCAAAGTAGAGTGGGAAGAAGAAACCAAAAACAAACGCTATACCGTCTCTGAAGAGGACGTAGCCTCCGTGGTTTCCATGATGACAGGAGTTCCTGTAACCAAAATCGCTGCTGCTGAGATCGAGAAGCTCAAGACCATGGGCAAGCAGCTCAAGGATGTCATCATCGGGCAGGATGCAGCCATCGACAAATTGGTAAAAGCCATCAAGCGTTCCCGCCTGGGCCTGAAGGATCCCCACAAACCCATCGGATCATTTATCTTCCTTGGACAGACTGGTGTAGGTAAAACAGAATTGGCCAAGTCGCTCGCGCGCTACATGTTTGACAGTGAGGAAGCCCTGATTCGTCTCGACATGTCCGAGTACATGGAGAAATTCACCGTTTCCCGACTGATCGGAGCTCCTCCGGGCTATGTGGGATATGAGGAAGGTGGACAGCTTACCGAACGGGTTCGCCGTCGTCCGTACTCAGTTGTACTCCTTGACGAGATCGAAAAAGCTCACCCAGATATTTTCAACATCATGCTGCAGGTGCTGGATGATGGCCTGCTAACCGACGGTCTGGGTCGCAAAATCGACTTCAAGAACACCGTCATCATCATGACCTCCAATGTTGGGGTACGGGAGCTCAAGAGCTTTGGTACCGGCGTAGGGTTCTCTACCCAGTCCCGCGAAGAGCAGACACAGGAGATGATGCGCAGCACCATCGAAGGGGCCATGAAAAAGGTCTTCCGCCCCGAGTTCCTGAACCGGATCGATGAGGTAATCACGTTCAACGAACTGGAAAAAGAGCACATCATGGAGATCATCGACATTCAGCTCCGTGGAGTCTTTGCCCGTATCGAGGAGAAAGGCTATCACATTGAGTTGTCTGATGTCGCCAAGGATTACATCGCAGAGAAAGGCTTTGACAAGCAGTTTGGGGCACGTCCGCTTCAGCGAGCCCTACAAAAGTACCTGGAAGATCCCATCGCCGATGAAATCCTCGAAGGACGCACTGAGGTAGGCGATACCCTCTATGTGGACTACCTCGAAGAGGAAGAAAAAATCACAGTAGAGTCCAGGAAAACGGCTGCGCTACCTGCGAATACGGATGAGGAACCCTCTGCTGACGAAGACAAGCTAGAGGAAGCCGAGACTCCAGAAGGTTCTGACGATTAATCCCAGGAACCTGAAATAGAAATAATAGCAGCGAGAGGGCCGGACATCCGGCCCTCTCCTTTATTTTTGTCGCCATGTATGAAGGTCTAAAGCAATTCGTCACAGGTCTGATACCCAGAAGCTGGCTCATCAAAATGGAGCCCACCCTTCGTTGGTGGCTATATCTTGGGTATAGAGGCAAACGCTACCAATGTCCGGTGTGTGAAAAGGGACTCAGCCAGTTCATCGCACTTCCGACTGGAGATCGACTTTGCCCAAGATGCGGGAGCCTCGGACGGACCCGCAGGCTCTGGACATTACTGGAAGATGACATTCTGACTCACCCCGGCATGCGGCTGCTGCACTTCTCCCCGGCCCGTCCACTCTACCGCAAGCTGCGCAAGCATGAGGAGGTCGAATACCTCAGCAGCGATTTTGAGGGGGAGTTCGAAGCTCAGCTTAGCCTCGACCTGACCGATACAGGGTTGGAAAGTGACCACTTTGACCGAATCATCTGTTACCACGTCCTGGAGCACATCACAGAAGACCGCAAGGCGATGGCAGAGCTATTCCGGATAGTGAAGCCCGGCGGAAAAGTCTATTTGCAAACTCCGTTTCAGGAAGGGGAAATCTATGAAGATTTCAGCATAACCTCTCCAGAAGATCGGCTGAAGCATTTTGGGCAGAAGGACCATGTACGCATCTACTCAGCTGAAGGACTCCAAACAAGATTGGAAGAAGCTGGTTTTAAAGTAGAGATACTCACCTTCACCCAAAAACCAGCGGAGGCACGACAGCATGGCCTGTCTCGCACAGAGAAGGTCCTTCTTGCCACCAAGGCGTAGGAACATCAGCCCACCATAGATCCCAAAATTCTCATATGAAAAAAACTCTGGTCATCGGCGCATCCACCAAACCCTATCGCTACTCCTACCGGGCCATCTCCATGCTCAGAGAGCGTCATTTCCCCGTACTAGCCTATGGACTGCGCAAGGGAAAGGTGGCTGGAGTGGAAATACAGACAGACCAGGAAGCCATACAGGATCCAGAACTTGACACCGTTACCCTCTACGTGGGGCCCAGGAACCAGGATGGATTACTGGAATGGCTGCTTGAGCTCAACCCTCGCCGCGTCATATTCAATCCTGGGACTGAAAACCCGGAACTGGCTCATCAGTTGCAGGAAAATGGGATAGAGCCTGTCGCAGCCTGTACATTGGTCATGCTGGCTAGCCAGCAATATTGAGGAGAGAAACTGGTTCCCCATTTGCAAATAGGAATACATCCTCACTTTAGAGGCTGTTTGGATTTTTCCTTTGCGGTTCAAACTTGTCTTTTTGGCGCCTCGCTGCGTCAATTTCGCTCGAAATACCTCGGTATTCCTCCCAAAATTTCCTTGCTATCCACCAAAAATCCTGCGTTTGACCTCGAAACCCCAAAACCTAAACAGCCTCTTAGATTTAGGCCGAAGACCCGGATTTTCAACAAATGCCGAAAGCCACGGGTTTTTGAATCTCGATCACTTTGTTTATTTTCATAATGGAGGAAAACCAACCCTACAGTCTATGGCCCCAAAAGTCTATTCCCAGGTTACTGAAGGCATCCGTGTCAACGTAGGTACCGCATACGCCAAGGATGAATCATCGCCCAAACACCACTATTTTGTGTTTGCCTACCGCGTAGAAATCGTCAATGAATCAGCCTTTGAGGTACAACTGCTAACCCGACGATGGGACATCGTGGATGGAGTGGGAAAAAGCCGGATAGTGGAAGGAGACGGGGTGATAGGCAAGCAACCTGTCATCGCTCCGGGAAAACGATATTCCTACATCAGCGGATCGCATTTCCAGACCCCCATCGGCAAAATGTCAGGCCACTATATCATGGAGCGAAAAATCGATGGCGAACAGATTCAGGTACAGATTCCCCCTTTCATGATGATGGTTCCCTATCTCAACAATTGATGCAACCCCTCGCCAACTACATTAACGGGCAACTGGCTTCTCCCCACTCTCAGGCCTATTTACCCAATCAGAACCCCGCCACCAGCGAAGCCCTTGCCTCTGTCCCTGCCAGCGATGCTCAGGACGTGGCACAAGCCGTTGAAGCCGCAAAAGCTGCTTTCCCAGCCTGGTCAGACACCTCACCAGAGGAGCGAGCAAACTTCCTGTCCCGCATCGCACAGGCCATAGAGTCTCGTCTGGAGGAATTTGCCCGAGCCGAAAGTGAGGACAATGGCAAACCCTTGCAGCTAGCACGAGCCATCGATATTCCCAGAGCAGCAAAGAACTTCCGCTTCTTTGCTCATGCCATCACCCAATTTCATAGTGAGACCTATGACATGGGACAACAGGGGTTCAACTACACCCTAAGACGCCCCGTGGGAGTAGCCGGCCTGATCTCGCCCTGGAATCTCCCTCTCTACCTTCTCACCTGGAAAATTGCTCCCGCCCTCGCTGCTGGCAACACTGCCATCGCCAAACCATCAGAAGTAACACCTCAGACGGCCTATCTGCTCAGTGAAGTCTGTCAGTCAGTGGGATTACCCCCGGGGGTCCTCAACATCCTTCACGGAGAAGGCCCAAAGGTAGGAGAAGCCATCGTTACCCATCCTGAGGTATCGCTCATTTCCTTCACTGGCAGTACCAGAGTGGGGCAACGAATCGCGACCCTTACCGCCCCACAATTCAAGAAAGTCTCACTGGAAATGGGAGGAAAAAATGCCACCATCGTATTCGGAGATGCGGATTACGACAGGGCACTGGCCGGGACCCTACGGGCAGCCTTCACCAACCAGGGGCAAATCTGCCTTTGTGGATCCCGTATCCTCGTAGAACGAAGCATTTATGAACGGTTTGTTGCAGATCTTGCCGATGGGGTTTCCAATCTGCAGGTAGGTGACCCACTGGAAGAACGCACCCAGGTAGGCGCCATTGTTTCTGAAGCCCAGTGGAAAAAAGACCTGAGCTACCTGGACCTGGCCCGCGAGGAAGGAGGCACCATCCTGGCTGGAGGTGAAGCACTGAGGGTAAGCGGACGCTGCGAAAGGGGCTTTTTTATCAAGCCTACCCTTATCGCAGGACTCGCGCCACAGTGTCGGGTAAATCAGGAAGAAATTTTTGGCCCAATTGCCACGGTGATCCCATTTGAAGGGGAGGCCGAAGCCCTGGCCATTGCCAATGGCACCCCTTACGGCCTGGCGGCCAGTGTCTGGACTCAGAGTCTACCAAAGGCACACCGGGTCGCCGCCGGACTGGAAAATGGCATTATTTGGGTGAATAGCTGGATGGTAAGAGATTTGCGTACACCATTTGGGGGAATGAAGCAATCTGGCGTAGGACGTGAAGGGGGGATGGAGGCTTTGCGCTTTTTCACTGAACCCAAAAACGTTTACATTAGTTTAGATACTTGAGAGGCCTAGTGCTTACCTTTGCGAAGCGAAGACCCCTTTTCTTGATCAAAAGTTACCCATTGGTATGTTTTCTCCTAAAATGACATGGTCCCTTGGGCTCATCCTGGTTCTCACTATTACAGGATGTGGCTCAACCGATCTTTCTCTGCTGAATTCGGTCAAACGCTTTGAACCAGAATGGATGGATCTCAGCGAAAAGGTAACCGACATGGAGGAGCTCTTGCGCAATACCCATCTTCGGTATTCTGACTTCCTGGACTTTGCCGGCCCCAACCTCAATGATCCGGACCGGAATCAGCGCTATGACCTGGGAAGTGCCCGGAGCCAGTACCGAAATATTATCAGTGAGCGGGATCGCATTGAAGAAGAATTCCAGGCCCAGCGCACCTCATTTGTCGAGGCCGTTTCGGAATTTAACAAGTGGCAGAATGAGTTGATGCAGGGCAAAATTGAAGGAGAGGAGGCCCGGGCTGCATTTGTAGACTTCCAGGCCCGCTATCGAAGCCTGTCCGAGAGCATCACCAAACTGGAGACCGACCTTCTGAACAATGTTCAGGAGAGCAACAGCATGGTTCGCAGGGTGTGCAATGCCCTAAACAGTGCCCGCCGGGACCGCTTTCTCATAGATACCAGTCGTCTCTGATTCATAACCCCACAAGTGTATGCTCAAAATCGTCGAGTGCCCACGCGATGCCATGCAGGGATTTGATACTCATATCCCGACGACGACGAAAGTAGAATACCTCAACCAGTTGCTGAAGGTTGGATTTGACACCCTGGATTTTGGGAGTTTCGTGTCCCCCAAGGCGGTCCCTCAGATGGCCGATACGGAAGCAGTGCTCGAATCCCTGGACTGGGAGGGCTCCAATACACGCTTGCTAGCCATCGTCGCCAATGAGCGCGGAGCCCAGGATGCACTACGCTTTTCAGCGATTGACTATCTGGGCTACCCATTTTCTTTGTCCGAGACCTTTCAGCAGCGAAATACCAACAGGTCCATGATTGAATCCATGGCATTGGTAAGTGACATCCATAACCTTTGTCAGGCTAATGGTAAAAAACTGGTGGTCTACCTTTCCATGGCTTTTGGAAATCCCTATGGCGATCATTGGGAGCCAGCACTGGCCGAAGAGTGGCTTTCCAAAATGGTGCAAATGGGCATCCAAACCATTGCGCTGGCAGATACTGTAGGCACAGCTGGCCAGGAGACCATACACGCTATGTTCAGCAGCATTCTCCCTAGATTTCCCGAAGTGGAAATTGGGGCTCACCTGCACGCAAATCCCGAAAATGCCCTGGAGAAAATTGCCGCAGCCTATGACGCAGGCTGCCGCCGGTTTGATGTAGCCATGCAAGGTTTTGGAGGATGTCCCTTTGCAAAAGATGAGTTGACAGGGAATATTGCCTCTGAGACACTGGTTTCTTTTTGTCAAGCACGCAGTCTGGCCACCAATCTGGACCAGTTTGCGTTTCAGGAGGCGAGCACCCTCGCCCAAAAAGTTTTTCAGCATAATTAATGGGTCTAGCCCACCATATAGCATATGTACCTTAAGCATATTCCCAGTCTGGTACAACGGTACTACGGCGACTATTTATGGCGCTATGAGACTCAGGACCCCGTGCTTTATCTGACATTTGACGATGGCCCTACTCCGGAAATCACCCAATGGGTGGCAGAACAGTTAGCTGAGTACAATGCAAAAGCAACTTTCTTCCTCGTGGGAAATAATGTGCAGCAATATCCATTGCTCGTGCATCAGTTGATCGACGAAGGCCACAGCATTGGCAACCATACTCACAACCACGTAAACGGCTGGTCTTCCAGCCTAAAGGGCTATCTAAGGGAGTTTCTCACCTGTCAGCGTACCATCATGGAATATACCGGTGCATCCACCCGGTTGTTTAGACCTCCATATGGCCGCCTTACCCACACCAAAGCCAAGTATATAAAGCGCACACATCAGATCGTCATGATGGATGTGATCGCGGGGGATTTTGATTCCAGCCTGACCGCAGATGACTGTTTCCAGCACGTCGTTGACAATGCGACTCCCGGCTCTATCGTCCTGCTTCATGATAGCCAAAAGGCCTGGCCCCGTCTGCAGCAGCTGCTCCCTGATCTGCTGGCTCATTATCACGAGTCGGGTTATAGATTTGGGAGTATCCCTTACCGTGCAACTGCCTTACTAGCGAACTCCAACTCACGCTAGTACATTAAATTAATATTAATTATAGCCCCTAATCGAAATATTTTACTCGACTAGGGGCTTTCTATAACAATTTCGAAAATGATTTAAATTTATTTAGTGTAAATCATACAACAATTATCAAACAACCCCGTACATTTGGGTGTAATTAAAAACCACATTTACACCTAATGACGAAATCAATGAAGAACATCATCACCACTACCATCATCGGGCTACTCGCAATGGCTTCTGTTTATGGTCAACGGACAGATGTACAGTTCAAGATTTCTCCCGACTTCGAACGCCAGGGCTACGTAATGACTTACCAGGCTGCCAACATCAGTGATGTACAGGTTAAGCTTCGCGATGAGTCAGGTACCGTTATTTTCCGTGAAACACTGGAAGACGCAAGCCAGCTAGCACGCTTTTACCGCATGGAAGAAGTAGCAAGTGGCAACTACCAGTTTGAGATCACCACTCCCGATGGTTCCTTTAGCGAATCAGTCGAGTATCCTGTACTCCCTACCAATGAGTGGACATTCCAGTTACTTAAAGACCCCAACTCTGACCGCTACCAGCTTGTCCTGGATGCTTCACCAGAGGAGGTAGTAGAAGTAAACATCTACGACGACAACAACAACCTGCTGTATTCCCGCTCTGCGACTGTTGAGGAGCACAACAACCAGGTTTACAATCTGACCAAAGTTCCTTCAGACGCTGTTACCCTGACCGTTAGTGATCAGTTTCGCGCTTCTGAAAAGGTCATATCTCTTCAGTAATTCCTGAAATTCTCATCAACTTATTGAAATAAGCCCTCCCAATCGGGAGGGCTTTTTGTATTCAGGCTGGCCGAAAAATACATCCGGCGCATTAGGCTTTTCCTGCTGATATATCAGTCCACGACCTGAACCTCCAGGGTTTTCTTTCCAAGGCCTTTGGCTCGGACGGTTATCTCAACTTCGCCTCCTTCAAGGCCTGATTTGACGATGACCATGGCTTTTCCATAAAACAGCGGTACTTCATTCCCCTGAAAATCGTGGAATGACTGCGGATTGCCATTGCCAACCCCGGCCAGCGTACCTGCACCTTTCACCGAGATTTCCAGATTCTGATCAGCGAAGGGCACGGGACGGCCCTCTGAATCAACTGCTTCCACCAGGATGTAGGAAAGATCAAGCCCTCCCGCTTTTATTGTGGTTCTATCAGCACTCAATTGTAGGCCTGTAGCAGTTCCAGTAGTTTCTACTGTCTGGGTGCCTATTTCCACCCCTTCCCTGTAAGCCACAACTTTCAGTTCGCCTGGTTCATAAACCACCTCATTCCACATCAGGCGGAATCGCCTGGTGGATTGGTCCGACTTGGGCTCCTTGCACAGCATTCCCTGAGACTCTCCATTTACGAACAGTTCAGCGCAGTCTCCACTGGTATAGACAAATACGGGTACAGTGTCGCCAGCCCGCTCTTCCCAGTTCCAGTGCGGTACAATGTGAATGGTCGTATCGCCTTCATCCCAATAGCTCTTGTAGAGGTAGTAGCGGTCCTTGGGAATCCCCATCAGGTCCACGATGCCAAAGTATGAACTCCGGGATGCCTCCCGATCCGTCATGCCCATTTCCTTAACGGTACCATTGTCATAGGGGGTGGGCTCGCCCAGGTAGTCAAAACCCGTCCAGACAAATTCTCCTGCGATGTAGGGCTCATCCAGTTGCCACATGAAATCGTCATCGGGAACCTCGGCCCACCAAGGGGCATTGAGGTCATAGGAGCTTACCTGAAGAGACTTCGTAAAATTGGTCGGATCTGAAGGCAATGGGAACTCGTAGAACCCTCTTGTACTAACCGTAGAAGCGGATTCCGTGATGATCACGGATTTATTGGGTTCCATCTGACGGGCCAGCCGATAACGGCGGCTGTAGTTCCAGCTGTGAACATCATAGTAGTCAAAATGTCGTTCGGTGGCAGTAGTCCACATGTGATTGACCAAAGTCGTAGGTCGATACGGATCGTACTTGTTGACGTAGTTGACCATGGTGCGAAGTCGATAGTGCCCACGGTTGTAGTTCGTCTGAGCATCCGGAATTTCGTTGCCGACGCTCCAGAGAAAGATACTCGGGTGATTGCGGTCCCGCTGCACGAAGTTCCTGACGTTGCGATGCGCAAATTCCTCAAAGTCAGTATCCTCCGTGATGTCAGCCTTTCCGTCGTATTTGTCAAAAATTTCATCCAGTACCAGGAGCCCCATTCGATCACACATTTCCAGCAATTCCGGAGCAGCGACATTATGGCTGTTGCGAATGGCATTGACTCCCAGGCTCTGCATGATCTCTAGCTGCCGCTCCAGGGCACGGGGATACAATGCCGCCCCCAGCGCTCCCTGGTCATGGTGCATATTGACCCCTTTTAGCTGAACCCGGCGGTCATTGAGGTAAAAGCCCAGGTCCGGATCAAATCGAATGGTCCGCACCCCAAAGGTATTTTCCACCTGATCGGTCATGACATCCCCTTTGTAAATGGAGGACCGAACGGTATATAGCGCAGGGTTATCGATATCCCATCGCTCAGGATTGTTAAGAGTAAGATTCGCCTCGAAGACTTTATGGGCACCTCCTTTCAGTTTGCCGCCAGCCTTGCCCTCTGCCACAACGTTTCCATTGGGGCTGAGTACTTCATGCATTACCCAAACTTCCTCATCTGATTCCGTGGCGTTATACACATCGGTACTTATGCGAACGTCTGCATACTGGGGCATGACAATGGGAGTGGCAATCCAGGTACCCCAAACCCCTACGTGAACAGGTTCTACAGCGACCATCTGGACCTTCCGGTACAGTCCTGCGCCTGGGTACCAACGGCTGTCGTGGTTACGGGTATCAGCATGGACCGTGAGGAGGTTTTCGCCCCCAGGATTGACGAAGTCAGTAATATCGAGGTAGAAGGAGTTGTAGCCATAATCCCATTCTCCGACTTTCTCTCCATTGACAAATACCTCTGGAAAGGCCATGACGCCATCGAAAATCAGGTAAATGGATTTGGTTTCATAGGCGGCGGGAATATCCAGCATGCGGCGGTACCAGCCCTGCCCTTTCCAGGGAAGTTTGCCTGTACTGCCGTTGCCCTCCAGTTCATAGGGGCCACTGATGGCCCAGTCGTGCGGCACCGAGACCTCCTGCCAATCGCTCACGTCAGCATCAGTGTCAGCAGCGTCGGGCTGGTCCCCTTTGGCAAAAAGCCAGTCGTGGGTCAGGGTAACTGTCTGGCGGTTTTGGGCCTGCACCTGTGGGGCAATCCCCAGACACAGGAGAAGAATTAGGGAAAGTAGTCTGTTCATATTTATCCAGATATTGGGGTGAGTGCGGGGTCAATGATTCGAGTGAATTTAGCCAATAAATTATTCTCCGGAATAAAACTGCATGCCCAGATTTGCCTTGCGGGAATGATTGAACAGGGTAGCATTGTCCCAGTGTGATCCCTGCCCCCAAAGGGTGCGGCAGGTGGTAGAGATCCAGCCGGGCTCCCAATACACAAGCCCTTCTCCTCCCCCTTCTTTGATGCTTGCCTCTAATGCCTTTAGAAAAGCCAACTGCCCTTCTTCGGTAGCTGGGTAGCCTGTCACCAGTGCCTCGGAATTAAGGTTGTTGCTGGCGTTATCAGCGTTGTCGAGGGTAAAGGGATAGGCTGTTTCGACCACGATGACCTGCTTGTTGTAAGTCGTTCTGAGGGTCTCGATCGCATCCGGCAATGCCTGAAGGGAATAGTCGGACCAGCGTGGATAATAGGAAATGGCGATCCAGTCGTAGTTGGTGATTCCGTTTTGTGTGGCCCGATCAAACCACCAAAGGGCATTCTCTGGCTGGGCCACATGTAGCATGACGCCTATTTCCTGGTCGAAGTCGCTTGCGGCATCTCGTACAGCGGCCAGCCCTCTATTAAGCAGATGGGCCTGTCGGGTCCAGTTGAGGCTGCCATAATTGCGATTGGGATCGCGCAGGATTTCAGAGTTGGTCTCGTTTCCGACCTGCACATATTCTGGCAGGAGTCCATCGCGGTGCAGGTTTTTCAGCACACGATAGGTATAGTTGTACACAGAATCGCCCAAAGCACCAAGATTGTCTACAACTCCCAGCCAGGCGGCGGGCACATCCTGGTGCCCGGGATCGGCCCAGGTATCAGAGTAGTGAAAGTCCAGCAGGGTTTTCATTCCCTGCGCGTTTGCCCGCTCGATGGCGAGGGCAACATCGGCTTCATCAGAGTAGTCGGTCCAATCGGGATTGTGCCAGAGGCGGACCCGCACGAGGTCCATTCCTGCTTCTGCAAAAATCTCATATGGATCCTGCTGGGTACCCTCTGCATTAAAATAGACAGCTCCGCAATCCAGCATTTCATTCACATAGGAGAGGTCTCCTCCCCGAATAAATGTGTCAGTGCTGTCCTGCGGTTCCGGTTCTGGTTCGGGATTAGGCGGGTTTTCGGGGGTTAACTGGCAACTGAGGCTAATAGTCAGCATCAGGAGGAAAGACATGATCTTGATAGTAGGCATTTGTATCGGGTTTGGAAAAAGAAAAAGGAGGGTATCACCGGAATTCCCGGCAATGCCCTCCCCAAAATACTAACTAGAATTACACTATTCGACTACGATCGTCTGATCGTTGGTATTTAGGGTCACAGTCACATTACCAGGAGCGCCTATGTAACGGAAGTTGTTGTCCCCATCAAGGGCATCTTCGAAGTCTGCATCGATGGTGTACCCTTCTCCAAGGTAGTAGGGATAGTTCAGGCCAGAGCCCCAGTCATCCCGTACGGTGAAGAAACGGAAGGTCTCGTTGGCGATGTCGAAGCTTGTCTGCCATACACCGACCTCGACCTCAGGAGCTTTGGTGGGAGCAGCCCAGTCCCAGCCACCAGGAGTGGCCGCACCAACCAGCCACAGCGGAGTTTCCTCCAGCGTGATGGTCTTGTTGACGTCATCTACGGTTAGCAAATAGACACCTGGATCACCGACAAACTGGAAGTTGTTGTCACCATCCTGCGCGTCTTCGAACAGGGGATCGATGGTATATCCTTCCCCAGCGTAGTAGGGATAGTTTTGACCAGAAGCCCAGTCGCCTTCGGAAAGGAAGAAGCGGAATGCGTCGTTGACCAGTTTGATCTTGGCGCTGTACACATTGTCTTCGCATGTAAACTCCACCGGAGTAGCCCAGTCCCAGCCTGCATCGGCAGCACCAGCACCTACTACCCAGATAGGATCACATCCGCCACCAACTGGCTGAATTTCAATCCACTCGATGTCCATCGAGAAGAGGTCAGAAAACATGATCATGCTGTTTCCAGTACCTGCACCTGGGAAAGCCTTGACACGGAAGTACACAGTTCCGGTATTGTTGGGGTTTCCATCGGCATCGGTAGTAGCAGGATCAGAGTCAAGCCCCAGGTCACGGGCAAAATCCAGTAGCTGATCTACGGAAAGAGCGATGTTATTGGAGCTGGTGGAACCTACCAGTACAGAGTCCGAAAAGTCAGACTCCAGAGCACCGTAAAATTCATATGTCACATTGGTTTCAACACCAAGGTCAACTTCGTTCCATACGATGCGCTCAGCAACGTTGTCAGCTGTTTCCAGTGACAGCAGGTAGACGTCAGAAAATGTAGTGGTAATGACCACTCCATCTCCATCAGGAGAAGCCACGAAAATCAATTCGTTGGGTTCCTCACAACCCTGGAAGGCAATCAGAGTGCTCAGGGCGAGGAGCGATATGAGAAACTTTTTCATTGTTTTTTTATGCTTGAATCTTGGTAGTAATAGCAAAAAGAAAAGTGTCTTGAGTCGATTACGAATCACGAATTCATAAATTCTCCCCTAGTACCCAGGGTTTTGCTCAAGGTTTGGATTAGCGGCAAGGCTCTCACTTGGAAGCGGGAACAGGTTGCGATAATCGCCAATGGCGATGCCATTAACTGCATTTCCTTTCCACTGCCAGTTGTAGCTACCTCCCGCAAAACGATCGTAGCGTACCAGGTCCTGGCGACGATGAGATTCCCAGTAAAGTTCCACCAGGCGCTCATCCAGGATCAGGTCAAGGTCTATGTCACTAACCGTATTGGGGTTACCTGCCCGGGTGCGAAGCTCATTGAAGAGTTCGATGGCGCGAGCCTTGGTTCCTCCACCTCCGCGCAGATTTGCTTCAGCATACATCAGGTACACATCTGCCAGACGGAACATCGGGAAGTCCGTGTCCACAAGCCCGAGGTCAGAGCCATTTTCTCCGGTAGAGGTCAGGTTTGACCACTTCGCGATGATGTAGCCTGTGCTCTGGTCAGAGATGCTGGTGATGCTTTGGGTACGGTCCTCAGTAATCAGGGTATTTCGGGCATCCTGATCGTAGTTTCCATTCAGGAATACGTCCGAAAACTCGCTGGGCACGCGAAGGGCACCACCCCATCCGCCAGAATTCACCCCAAAGTCTGCACCATTAGCCTCAGGTGAACCGACCTGACTGTTGATCATCAGAGTCGTAGGGCCATAGTTCTGGGTAACAATGCCATCAGACAGTACCGGGAAGATAACCTCCACAGTGGCGTCATTGTCATTGTTATCAGCCATGAAAAGCTCCAGATAGTTGGGGGCCAATTGATAGCCCGAATCCAGAATCTTCTCACAGTACTCAATACAGTCCGAGTAGCGATCTTCTCCGATGAAGACTTCCGCGTTCAGATAGATCTTGGCCAGTACCATCCAGGCAGCAGCGCGGTCAGCGCGTGCATACTCATTCTGACGGGGTGCCAGCAACTCATCTTCAATGTCCAGCAGTTCTGATTCTATAAAAGTAAACAGCTCCTGACGCTCAGCCTGAGGAGCCTGGAAGGCACCTATGGGGTCTTCGTCAGTGATCATCGCTGCCTTACCAAATAGGTCCATCATGTGGTAATAGGCGAGAGCACGCAGGAAGCGGGCCTCAGCGCGATATACGGCGATGTCGGCCTTCAGGCCTGCATCTACCCCTCGCTCGGTCAGCTTCTCATCGGTAGTCTGGCGCAGGTATTCATTGGCAAAGGCAACCTCAGCCATGGTGCGGCCATACATGCCGCGCAGCAGGACATTGCTCGCAGCCCAGGTGGAACGCTGAATTTCAGCTAGTCCGGGGTCATTCTCCCAGGTCCAGATGGCCTCATCGGTTGCCAGCACCTGCAGGTTCCACAGGCCGCGGCCATACTGACTCGTACCCGCATCTATACCGGAGATGTTGGAAGAGCCGGGGCCATCCAGCCCGGTGAGGCTCAGGTTTGCATACACACCTGCCAGTCCCTGACGATATGACTCAGAGGTTGAGTAAAAATCTTCAGCCAGGAACGCATCAGGATCTGATGGGGTCACATTGAGGTCGTTGAAGCAACCGCTGCTCAAAACCCCCAACGCGATAAATAGATATACAATATGCTTGCGTATCATAGGATATTCAGGGTTTTCTATTGATAAGAGATGTTCAAACCGAGCAGGATGGTTCTTGCTCGTGGATAGATGGTATTGTCAATTCCACTAAAGATCTCAGGATCGAGACCGCTATAGTTGGTGATGACAAATACGTTCTGTGCCCCCAGGCTTACCCGCGCATTTACTCTGTTGCCAAAGAGATTTGAGAGAGAGTAACCCAGGTTGACATTGTCCAGACGCATAAATGAGCCATCCTCGATGTAGTGATCTGACAGGATAACCGTTGGCGTCGTGTTGAAGTTCGTTTCCAGAACGGAGGTAGGCAGATTTGACAGTACCTGAATGTTCTGAATCAGATCATACTGCGCCCTTGAGGAGTTTACATTGTTGTAAATGTATTGCCCCACATTTGCCCTCAGGTTAAAGTTGAGGTCAAAGTTTTTGTAAGACAGCTG
The DNA here is from genome assembly GCA_964343195.1 of uncultured Bacteroidia bacterium. GTDB lineage: Bacteria > Bacteroidota > Bacteroidia > J057 > J057 > CAYVAP01. The sequence goes on from CAYFIR010000010.1 coordinate 49,836, forward strand.
AGTCTGGAATCCAAACTGGGCCTCAGGCTGATTGTTGCGGTGCAGGTAGCGGTCATCGTCATTGATGATGTTGTCACCATTGAGGTCAACATAAGCTCCCTCAATTGGGTTGCCACTTTCATCATAGACCTGCTTGTACACGTAGAACTTGTATGGTGCATACCCTACACTATGCAACTGGATGGTACCACCTGTACCACCTCCGATGCCGCCTACCCGTACATCCTGATCCAATGCCAGTTCGTCGATCCGCGTGCGAATCACCGTGGTATTGAAAGAGATGTTCCAGTTAAAATCACTGGTATAAGGGTCAAAAATGTCATAATTGATCATGAACTCCAGTCCCTGAGAGGAGAAGCTCCCAATATTCTGATACCCGGCATTGCTGAAGTTGGAGCCATCCGAGATGGCCGCATAAGCCAGCAGGTCGCGCGATTCCTTCAGGAATACCTCAATGGTACCATTGAGTCGATTGCTGAAGAATCCAAAGTCCAGGCCAGCGTTATAGGTAGTGGTTTCCTCCCACTTCAACTCCTCATTACGGAACTGTGGCAGACCAATGGGGAGCGTCGTGTTGCCAAAAGCATACTGAGAAGTAGGCTGGCCCTGAATGTAGCGTGCCAGATACAGGTCAGCTGCGGCAGAGCCAATGTCCTGCTGTCCGGTGATCCCCCATCCCAGTCGCAGCTTCAGGTTGCTCACGACATCTACTTCCGGTAGCAGGTCTTCGTCAATCCGCCATGCAAAAGCCGCCGCAGGGAAGTTACCCCAACGATTCTGCTGGCTAAAGCGGGAAGTAGCATCCCGACGATAGGAGAAGGTGAAGAGATATTTATCTGCGAAGAACAGATTTGCACGACCAAACAGACCGATCAGCACGAGATCAGTCGCCGTGTTGGTGACAGGCTCAGAGCTTGGAAGGTCATTTTTCAATTCTCTGGTGGAGTAACTGGTACTTTCAAAGCGCTGGTAGGAATAACCCGCGGTCGCATCCACACGCACCATGTCAAATTCTTCTTTGTACCCCAGATAGGTATCAAACAGCATGTTGCGGGTATCATTGGTGTACTCCGAACGAGAACCAAGGAACTCTCCGTTCGGCTGGGTCACCCGGCTGTCTTCGGACACCTCTACAAATCCTTCTGCTGAAGCATCGTCCATACCCAGGTTTACGTAGGCAGTCAATGCATCAAAGAAGTGCAGGTTATACTCCATGTTCAGGTTACCATAGTAGCGCATCACGTTACTGCGATCTTCTCTCTGAAGAAGGTTTGCAACCGGATTACTGGGCGAGTTTGCCACCAGGTCGTTGCTATTCAGCACGCCATCACCGTTGTCTTCCCAATACTGGAAGTATCCTCCAAATGGAGATTCAGGGTCATAAACGGGCTGCGTTGGGTCCCAGGTAATGGCGTTTCCTTCCTCACCTGAAGCAAATCGGTTAAGCTCCTGAGTAGCATTTGCATTAAGAGAGATTTTCAGATGATCGTCCAGCAGGCTTGGGTTTACATTGACCGATGCCGCACGACGCTTGAATTCTGAAGTCAAACGCAAACCAGGCTGGTCAGTAATGCCCAAAGAGACCCGTACAGGGACATTTTTTACCGGTGCTCCCTGAATCGACAGGTTATGGTTCTGGAAGAATACATCCTGGTAAATTTCATCCTGCCAGTCGGTATTCGCATCTCCCAGTTTCTCTACCAGATCGGGGCGCTGCTCATTGACCAACTCCCGGAATTCATCAGCGGAGAATACGTCCACCTTGTTAACCAGGGTACTGAAGCCTCCCTGGGAGTTGAGCTCCACGCGCAGGTTGTCACCGCCGTTTTTGGTGGTGATCAGGATCACCCCGTTGGAGGCACGAGAACCATAAATCGCAGTTGCCGAAGCATCCTTCAGAATGGTAAATGACTCGATGTCATTGGGGTTGATGGTACTCAGGATGGAGCGAGAGCCCCCCACAGCACTGTTGGAAATAGGCAGGCCATTGATCACAATCAGCGGATCATTGGACGCACCAAGTGAAGATCCACCCCGGATCCGGATAGCGGACCCGGAACCCGGAGCACCTCCAGTAGTAATGGATACCCCAGCGGCACGACCGTTCAGCAGGTTTTCAGGTGTAACCATGTTTCCCTGGTTAAAATCCTTGCTGGTCACCGCAGATACGGATCCGGTCAGGTCCCGGATGGTACTGGTACCGTAACCGGTTACCACTACTTCATCCAGGGAGAATTCGCTTTCCTCCAGGCTGACATTCAGGCTGGAAGAACTTACCACAACCTCATAGGGAGTATACCCAAAAAAGGAGAACCGGAGGGTATCTCCATTCGAGGCCGTGACACTGTAACGCCCTTCGTCATCTGTAAAAGCCCCTGAGGTGGTACCTTTTAGCATCACGGTAGCACCAGAAATGGGCTCAGATGTCTGAGCATCGGTCACAATCCCACTTACTGTCTGCGAGAGTAGTAGAGCGGGAACAGAGACCAGATAGAAAATCAGTAGGACTCTGAACATAAATGATAAAGTTGGTTTAGTAACATAGTAGTTGTTAAGAACTTATAGCTGAGCGATAACACCGTCACCGCAGGCTATTATTCAAGTGAAATTCGAACGATTTTAATCCCGTACAAATGATCAATCTCATTTGCAGGGATGCCGGGGCCAAGTGAAATCTGTAAAGATTCTACCCTTGACAGGTCCAGCGTAGTGGCTGCATCTTGCTCAAAATAATAAGGCAGGAAGGTCGGGTAAGGGCGAGGCAAAATCACCGTGGCTACTGGTTTTAGCTCCTCCACGTCCATTTCATAGGTCTTCATCCCGGGTGCGAGGGTGAGCATTCCCCCAAAAGCACTCCCATCGTCCATGGCAAGTGCCACCTGCACGGGTTGTGAATCTTCCGTTCCACTGCCTGCCAGCAGCGTCAACGTAGATTTTGATTCCAGATGAGACCGAACTCCTTCCAGGCGATCTGCAAAAGGATACCGAATGCTAAAGTCCTGGATCACCTCCCCGTTCAGGTTTTCTGAGTCTTCGCGAAACAGCTGCTCTACCTGAACCTCATAAACCGAACTGTTCAACCCCTCATACGGCTGTAGCCCCTGATTTCTACTCCATCGGGTGGACATCAGGTAATCCGCGTGGTTCTCGGCTTCAAACAGGGTGATGGGGGCCGATGCATCTACTACGCGAACCGAATAAGGCTCCCGGTCATAGAAGTTCCACTGATAAGGCATTCCTTCCTTACCAGCGGGATAGGTGATGGTTTTGTTCTCAGTTTGGACCACGAGGTAATAGTTGACAAAGCCAGCCGAAAGCTGCTCACCTGCAATTACCCCTTCATACTGGAATCCACGGGAATAGTCCAGCTCTATCATCATTGGACGGCCATAGCCCTGACTCAACATTAACTGAACAGACTCCACTCCTTCCGGAGCAGCAACCTGAGCAGATACCCTTAAGTCATGACCAGCTACCGCTGATTCAACGGGTGTGTGTATGTAGTAGTCCTTGTCCATTCCATCAGGTGGAGCTACAAAGTCGTAAAGACTCAGGTTCCGAACCCGTTCTTCGGGCGCCGGCTTATAAGTTGCTCCATCCCGAATCAGTAAATAAGCCCCTGGAAGAACTGGTACTTCTCTATTTGTAGCCTCTCCCCTGTGCTCATTCCCCTCGTTTAGCGGATTCAGGGAGAATTGCTGCCCCAGATCCGGTAGAGTGATACGCATTGGGTGCTCGTTCCACTGCACCACAGCGACGGTTTTATCCAGGCTGTTTCGGCCATATGGGTTACGAATGACGAGAGGATCGGGCATTACTTCGAGTCGCCAAACCCCGTCTTTGATCCTGTCGAGGAAATAGGCACCGCTGCCAGGGTAGTCCACGATTGGCGAAGTCCCACAGCCCGCTACCTGAGAGAGCATCTCAGGATTTCTGGGCGAATGTGTATGGCTGTTGGAATAAAAGTACTTGCTCCCATCATTGAGCAGAGCCAGATCTTCCTGCTCATCTATGAGAAATGGGCCAAAGCGTTTGTTCTCCGGGTAAATTCCCGCATCCTGGTACATGGGCCACTGCCGAAATACCTCACCCGCAATCATCAGGGCGATGGCTTTCTGCGGCACATAAGCCAGGTTCATGTAGTGGGTGTTGTACTCGGTATTAGCATAAGCCAGAAAAAGCGGGTCGTAGGAAAAATGTGTCGCGATCTGTATCCCCGCTTCGCGAAATGAGCGGGCCATGGCGGGATATACATAAGAGCGATGCACATCTGCCGCATCAAATTCATAGACCAGTTTGGCTCCTTCGTGGGCTTTGATGCGATCATCGAATGGGATGTCATAGTCATCCACCGCTGGCAGGATGTTACCGGGCATGGGGCGTTGATAGCCCAGTCCGGTCGGATACCACTGGAAGGTTCCTCCGTCGATGCCTGCCGCAAAATAGGCATCCACCAGGTGCACACTGTGGCTGATGTTGTAAAACACCGGACCGCGATAGCCGGAACGCTTTACCGCTTTGACCATCTTTTTGATGTAGGTAGTTACCGCAGCGGACTCCTCCCGGTGGTGGGGTTCATTGCTGATTTCCACCGCGACCAAATGTGGATCATCGCGGTAGGCGAGGCCGGTATAGGGATTCACATGACTCATGAACTGCTCCAGGTAGTTTTCCTGAGCTGCGATCGCAGCTGGATTGGTGAGACAGTCCCCCTTGCCATACTTTGCAGAAAATCCCGGTGTATCTTCATCGGGTTCAGGCCAGCCATTTCCCCAAAAGGCGATCGGGGTCAGGACATAGTTAAAGCCGCGCTTGGCCAGCTCTGAAAGCAGGTAGTCAAAGGCATGAAAGTGCTCGTTGTAGATCAGGTTGCCGAGGGTATCGCTGATCTCGGTATCCCAGACGTGGACACGATAGAGATCGAATCCAAGGCGAGACAGGTGATAGACATCCCGGTCAATTTGTTCCAGTGGGTCGAGCCCCAGCTTTTTCGCAGATCGGAAGGCATGGGCAAATGGCACGGTGTAATTGGCCCCAAAGCCATACAGCTCTTCTCCCGTGTCGCTCCAGCGGATCACTCCTTCCCGATCAACTTCTGTGTATGGGCCCTTGGAGGGTTGCTGAGCAAAAGTCGGCTGAACCAACGTCAGCAACAGGATCAACCATGCCGGTCTATCCATTCTCAAGCAGCAATTCATGCGAGTAGAATTATGGTTCCATCACTGACCGGAAGCCGTTACCTAAGGAACGCGGCCAAAATAACTTTACATTCTTGGTTGATCTATTTCGTCCGCGTTCCTAAAAGAGAACAGACAGAGGCTAAAGTTTCCCCTGTTCATGTAATGCTCCCTTCATTATCAGTAATGTGAGCCCAGGTCAGTGATTATTTGTCAAAATTGTGAACAATAGAAAACATTTACCGCTGCTCATGGCTGTCAGCGGCATCGTGAGTTAGCACTTGGTTTCACCCGAATTGACCTTGGAATCAGCTAGTTAGTAGTAGTCAATCTTAGTGGATAGGTGCGAAATAAGAACGCATTCTATTAAGCGTAAAAAATACGCTTAATTTACCTATTTCTAATTTACGACTAATTTCAGGAAAGAAAAAGGACTTAATCCCCTAATGGAAAGACCCGCGCCACATGATTTTTACCGCCATGCATCTCCCATCCTGGTCGCGGTGGACTGCATCATTTTTGGTTTTGACAATCAATCCCTGAAGCTCCTGCTATTCAAGCGAAAAGTAGCCCCCTTTGAAAACGAGTGGTCACTTGTGGGAGCTTTTGTGCGCCCGGAAGAAGATGTGGACTATGCGGCCCAGCGAATCCTCTGCGAATCTACCGGCCTCAATGGCGTATACATGGAAGAACTCGGATGTTATGGCCAAGCTGACCGGGATCCGGGCGGACGGGTGATTTCCGTCGCCTACGCTGCCTTGATCCAGCTTCACGAGCATGAAAAACAGGTGGTAGAAGATTACCATGCCAAATGGTTTGACATAAGCGAAGTGCCTTCTCTCATCCTGGATCACAACCAGATGGTGAAAGAAGCCCTGGATCAACTCAAAAACAGGGCGAGGCACCAGCCCATCGGATTTGAGCTTCTCCCCGAGAAGTTTACCATCCCCCAGTTGCAGACGCTCTACGAGGGGATTTACCAGCAGGAGCTTGACCGCCGAAACTTTCGCAAGAAGATCCTCTCGCTCAATGTGCTGGAAAAGCTGGACGAAAAGGACAAGTCATCCTCCAAGAAGGGGGCATTTCTCTACCGATTTAACCAGGACCGCTACCAGGAAATGCTGGAAAAAGGGGTGGACTTTGTGATCTGAGCGAGCCCCCCGAGTGTGGACCATTGGCCTCATTGCCCCAAATGCTCCATCAGTATCCGAAGCTGTACAGCAGTCGGTAACCTCTGCGTCCGCGTCTCGGTATCGATGACGAGCACTTGTTCTCCTCTCTTCCGAAAAGGCTTCCATTCGGGGAGCTCGCCTCCATTGGGGTCGCCGCTTGTGGCAAAGTTCACCCAGTAATCCGACATCATGTCGGCGATCTCATGGTCGATCGGCTCCCAGGGCCGATCCAGGGTGTGCAGATTGTCATAGGCATAGACGATTTCACCAGAGTGAAAGGCTCCAAAGTCCGTTTCGGGCGAATGGGCAGGCAGTCGGCGGTTGAAGTTGTAGACAAAAACCGGAGCCTCGCTGTGCTGATCCTGGGTATGGGCCCAGGCATAGACCTGCACGCCAAACGCGGCATCGCGCCCGAATGCATACTGCGAATTCAACGCCTGTTCCTCGGTATCAAGGGGGTAATATTGCAACATCTGATCAGCCTTCTCGCCAAATTGCTCTTCCATGCTGCCCCGAAATTCCTCCACTGATTGCGTCCCAAACATCACGTTGTCGTCGGCATTCCAGCCGATCAGCAGGGGCACATCGCTTTGGTCTCCGTTCTGGTAGATCTGGGCATTGGAGTGAGGCAATACATAGCCATCGATTAGCGGGGAGGCTGGAGCTCCCTGCGCCTGAAGAATTTCCAGAGCCGGTTTTGCGCGCAATGCTTCCAGGCTTTCGCAACCCAGAGATTTTATTGCGAATTCTTCTCCCCGCTGTTCAGCCTCTTCCAGACTCGTCCCAGGTCTCAGTGAAGCATTGACAAAGCTTCCGCCACTCTGGGCTATGGCCCGGTGAAAGAGTCCCTTCGCCAGTGGGGTGGCCGTCAGGTAGCTCACCGCAAATGCCCCCGCCGACTGCCCGGCGATGGTGACGTTGTCGGGATCACCACCGAAGGCAGCAATGTTTTCCTGCACCCACTTCAACCCGGCGACCATGTCAAGCAAGGCATAGTTGCCGGAGGTTCCATAGTCGGCTTCCTCGCTCAGTTCCGGATGGGCCAGAAAGCCAAACACCCCGACGCGGTAGTTGAGGCTGACGAATACCACACCTTTTTGGGCCATGGCCTCTCCGTCATAGATTGGGCAACCGGTCCCTCCACTGCGAAACCCTCCGCCGTAGATATAGACCAGCACGGGGCGCTTTTCGTCGGATTCATTGGCCCCGGACCAGACGTTGAGGTAGAGGCAGTCCTCGCTGATGGGCTCCGAAGGAATCAGAAATTCTTCCGACCAGTACATAAAGGCCCTCGGCGGTCCCTGCATGGGACTCGGTCCAAAGTCCGTACACGCTCTTACCCCTTCCCAGCCCTCGACTGGTTGGGGTGCCCTCCAGCGGAGTTCGCCGACGGGCGGCGCAGCAAAGGGTATGCCTTTGAAGACCTGTATCCCGTCTTCGGTTTGCGTTCCCTGGATTTTTCCTCCGGTAACTTCTGCCATTGGTTCTTGGGCTAGTAGGATACCTGGGAGAATGATGATTGCGAATAGTAACTGTTTCATGTTTTTAACCTCAAATTTTTAACCTCCAAGACACAAAAGAGATCTTAGTGCCCTTTGCGACCTTCTTGGGATTCTTCGTGGTTTATTTCCTAACCCAAAACTCATACGATCCCGACTCTAGCTCCATCATCAGGCGTCCGTCTGCCGCATCGCCCATCTCGATTCCCTCAGCCCGGCGGAGCTTCTTACCGCTTTCTCTCACATCTGCGAAGCTTTCGCCAGGGAGATACAGCGTCGCGCTCGTATTCGGCGGAACAGTGATCACATAGCGGGTGCCACCTTCCTCCTCATACCACTCGCTGACGATGCGGCCATACATGGAGTCGTAGTAGCCTTTGGCAAAACTCATCCCACCCGTCGGATCGGGGGTAGGCCGCAGCACAAAGTGCTTAAAACCAGGATGTTCCAGGTCGCGCTGTATGCCCAGCGAGTAGTTGTACATCCAGGAAGCAATGGCTCCGAAGGAGTAGTGATTGAAGGAGTTCATGCTGTTGTTGCCACCAAAGCCGTCCTCGACGGTGTAGGAATTCAGACGCTCCCAAATGGTCGTAGCCCCATTTTTCACCGGATAGAGCCATGAAGGATAGTTCTCGGACTGAAGCAGCAAATAGGCGAGGTCATCGCGTCCGTTTTTGGAGAGCGCATCGCCCATAGAGGCCGTACCGATGAAGCCCGTCATCAGGGAATAGGGCGGGCGGGTGATGCCCAGGTCATCGACATTGGGACGGGTGATCGTCGTAGCCAGATGGTCGATGGCCACCGCCTGGGTTTCTTCGTCAAAAAGGTCAAAACCCAGCGGAATGGCATAGGAAGCCTGGGTATCCATGATGTCGCCAGCCTTGGGAGGATTGGCAGGGGGTGGCCCAAAGCCAGGAGCGGCCACGCCAGAATGAACCGTTTGGTGCGTTTCCGGATCGACGTAGGTTTCGTTGAGGAATGCCCTGCGGGCTTCGTAGCGCTGCTGGAAGCCAGCGGCTTCTTCGGATTTGCCTAATATCGTCGCGACCTGAGCCATGATGTACAGGTCGTAGGTCTGGTAGGCCGCCCAGAGCATGGTGTTGTCGTTCTTCGAATTTTCAGGGCTGAGCCAGTCGCCCAGTGGCCCTTCGATCAGGACTCCGGCTTCGTTCTCCTTATCCCGGAGGAAATTGACGTAGTCTTTCATCGCTTCATAATGATCGGCCAGCAAAGTAGTATCTCCGTATTGCTGATAGGCCTCCCAGGGAACGACGATTCCGGCGCTGCCCCAGAGGGTGCCACCGAAGCCGTTGCCAATCGGGGCGACATCAGAGAAGCGGCCATTGTCAGCCTGCATGTCGCGCATGGCGATCATGTGCCGCTTGAGGAACTGATTGGCATCGGCCATCCAGGTCGCGGCACGGGAGAAGACATTCAGGTCGCCGTTCCAGCCCATGCGCTCGTTGCGGGCGGGAGTGTCAGTGGGGATGGAGAGGAAATTGGCGCGAAGCGACCAGAGGATGTTTTTCCAGAGGCGGTTGATCAGGGGATTGGAGGTTTCGTAGCGGGACGAAATTTCGGATACAGAGCTGATCACGATGCCCTGCACGGCGTCGAGTGGCAGAGCCTCGTCGATGCCCGTGATTTCAATGAATCGGTAGCCGTGAAAGGTAAACCTCGGCTGGATGGCTTCATCCCCGCCTTTCAGGATGTATAGGTCCTGTGCCAATGCCGCCCGGATGTTTTCCAGCATGACCATCCCTTCGTTGCCTGCATATTCCTCCAGATCGGGGTAGCGCACCTCAGCGAAGCGCATGCGGATTTGCTGGCCTTTTTCACCTCCCAATATGCTCAGTCGGGGCACCCCAACCATGTTTTGACCCATGTCATAGACAAAGACCCCGGGCCGCACTTCTTCCACGCTCTGCGCGGTGAGGGTTTCGATGTGGGTGACATGTTCGCCTACCTGCCCGACGATCTGCTGTGCACTGTAATCCAGGCTGACCGGAGCTCCCATAAAATTGCGGAAGGTGCCTGTCAGCGCGGTGCCTGCCAGCGGCACCTCCACGACTGATTTCCAGTCGGTTGCGTCGTAATCAACGGTGGCCCAGCCGTCGATGGCGGCTTCTTTGTTGGCGTCATAGACTTCGCCCTGAAAAAAGCTGCCGTAGCGTATGGGCCCATCGGTGTAGAGCTGCCATGAATCGGGGTGGGTCACAACAGTGGTCTCGGAGCCATCCTCATAAGTGATGACCAGTTTGGCCAACAACGACTGCCGATCTCCGAAGAAGTTCCAGTTTTCACCCCGGAACGTGATGTTGCCGCTCCACCAGCCTTCGCTCATCCAGGCTCCCAGGACATTTTCGCCCCCAGACTCGATCATATCGGTCACGTCGAAGGTCTGGTACATGTGGGTCTTGTTGTACTGGGTCAGGCCGGGATTGAAAAAGTCCTGGCCGACGCGCTCGCCGTTCAGGTGTAGCTCATAAATTCCTCGGGCTGTGGCATAGATGCGAGCCTTTCGGATGGACTTGTTTTCAGCGGCGAACTCGGTGCGCAGCATGGGCGCGGCGTTTTGGCTAGGGTCGAATGTTTCCAAAAGCCCTTCACTTCCGCCCTCCATTTCTGCGGTTTCTTTGGCAAAAAGCACATTGGATGGCTGCCGATAATGGCGGACTTTCAGGTCGGAAAAAGTCGCCTTTTGCCCGGGTTCCAGCTTAAATCCAATGTCTGCCAGCAATGGGAAGGCGATAAAATCCGCTCCATAGCCGTAGGGATTGACCGCAACTCCCCGACTGCCAAAGCCTCCTGCGGGATTTTCGGTGATCTTGAACGCATCGTCGTGTCCGTCGATATAAACCTCCATCATCCCAAACACGACCTCAATAAATACTGTATGAGGGGCGTGCATATTGACCGAATCGATGAGGTTTCCGGGAATTTCGAAGGAATGTAACGGGTGATCCATTCTGTCCTCCTGCGCATAGCCGACGCGGAAAATGTTGAGTGTGGCATTTTGGCCTTGCCGTATTGGCGAAACATCCACTTCCACCGCCATGTAGCTTTCATCCTCGCCAACTTCCATTCCCTCCAGGTTGAGGTTTTTGTCCATGTTGCGCTCGTCATTGGCCCCAAGAACAAAAGCCGCTTTGGTGCTGGATGAGTCCAGTTGCAGGGTGTATTCCACCTTGAAAACGGAGAGGTAATGCGAATGGAGCACCATGTCTTCGTCGCCTCCGCCGATCCAGGTGGCTCCATCCCAGGCGGAAAGATTGGGATCGGGGTTCATCAGCCCGGTCTCGAACCAGGAAGAAGCGCTGGCCTTTTCGCCGGTATTGGTCCAGACGGTAACGGTCCAGGTGTAGCGAGTGGTGGCTTCAAGGGATTTGCCGGCATAGGGAATGCTCAGGGAAAGGCCGGACTCGACCTTATCGGTGGCCCAGACGACCTGGTCAGATTCGTCCCGAACCATGATTTGATAGGCTTCCTGGAACAGCCCCCTGGTGCTGACATCACTGGCCATGCGCCAGCTAAAGTGAGGGGTTGAGATGTCGATTCCAAGTGGTGTGGTTTGGTAATCGACCTGTAGCTCCTCCAGAGAGGTTTTAGCGAAGGTAGTGAGGCTGATCAATAATGCGCTGATTAGCAGCAGCCCCCGAGCGGTAGAAGCAGGTCTAAACATGGATTCAGGTAGTTTTGCGAGTAGAATCGGGAAAGAGACTTTGGCGGATATTCTGTCGGTTCAGACCCGGCATATTCACTCTACCAGGCGCTTGACATCAAATTCGTCCCGAGCCTGAATTGCAGCACCAAAGCCCTACAGCTACTAAGTTTGCGAAAACTTGCGAAAGTGACCAACTCATTTGTTGCCCAATAAGGAGGCAGAATTCGCATACTAAAGCATCTGAACCCCAGCGGGCTCATGCCTCTGGCTGTAGGGCCGCTATTCGGAGAGGAAAATTTGGCCGAAATTTTTGCTAAAACTCCCCCTTGCGGTAAAGGGCGTACCTCTACTGCTTGCCAGGATGTCTCAACCTGGAACTATTGAGAGAGCTGACACGCTCCCCTTGGAGAAGATGTCAGGCTATGCTACCCGGTTATCCTGGGGCTTTGTAGTGGCGCTGAAGGTCCCCTGTCCCATTCGTCCCTTGTACCAAATCTGCATGAGCGTAGGACTCATGGCCGAAATAAAGGTCGCCAGTGAGCCCTTGCCGGAATAAAACCGCTGACGATCCTGCTTGAGAATCATTTTGAGGGCAACATTTGCAATTCCTGGTTCAGCTTTTGGGCGGGTAGCCATCTTCAAATCCAGAGAAGGCGAATCCTGTCCTTTATCCGGTAGGGGAAGGTCGTAGTACAGGCTTCCCCAATTCCCCTTCAACTGAGAGGCTGGACGAGAAGCCCCCACTTTCTGCACATTCAGGCCATAGCCGTGGTTTTTGCCAAGAGCCTGATTGACCACTTCCAGGTCGTATAATTCTGACTGGAGGGTTTCACCCTGGCAATTTACCAGGGCATCCAGTTTGCCAAATCGTTCTCCGATCTTTTGAAGCACGACCTCGGCCAATGGGTTGTCGCCGGGCACTCCGGGGATGGCCATGGCCTCAAGGCTCATGCGCCGAAACTGATCGGCAGTTTGCTGAAGGGAAGTTTCATCCTGATCGTTCAGCACGATCCTGGCTCCTGCATCAGCCAGCCGCAGGGCGATGGTCTTGCCCAGTCCCTGGCCTGCTCCCGTTACCCAAATCACCTTTCCGGCAAGAGGGTACTTGTATTTTGGATATAGACGCTCAAACGTTCCGTTATCTCTGAACCAGCCAATGGAGTCCTGAAAGGCCTCTGCTATGGGCGTCTGCGGCATTTCCAGTTCGCGAACGGCCTTACTGGCATCATAGATCTGGTGTTCACAGGAAATTCGGGCCAGTTCGATGGTCAGAAAAGGAGGTTTGCCCGTGAAGCGACTGGAAAAACTGCCAAAGGCTCCCGCTAGTAACAGCAACCATTTGGGAGCGACAAAGCCGGGGGCTTTTACGCCTACCTGAGCAGCCATGAGCTGGGTCGCCTCCTTGTAGTCCAGGTTCTCATTTCCCAGCAGGTAAACCTCTCCCAGCCGACCTTTGTCGATGGCATTGGCCATGGCGGTGGCAGCATCCCGGATGTCAATATAGTTTTTACCGCCAGGGGCTGCGATGGGAAGTTTGCCTGACCAGACGGCCATGAGCAACTGCCCAGTCGAAGGTTTGGCATCCTGGGGACCGATCATGAACGTCGGGGCAAGGATGATGGCGGGGAAGTTTTCTTCCCTGGCGGCTTTCTCGACCAATAGTTGACCGTCCCGTTTGGAGTCGGCATATTCAAAGCCGGTGTCAATGGCTGGCGTACGGTCCAGTTCCGTTCCGGGGCGCTCGGGAGTACCAGGCTCAAATACGCTCCTGGCGCTGCCTACGTGAATAAACCGCTCTACTTTATGCGCCTGAGCCGCTTTGATCATATTTCGGGTTCCCTCGACGTTGACCTTCCAGTAAATTGGATGTCTGGAGGGCCAGACAGTAGCCACAGCAGCCAGGTGCATCACCACATCTGCCCCCTTCATCGCTTCATACAGGCTGTCATAGCTGGTGAGATCTCCTTCTACTGTTTTGATGGAAAACCGCTCCAGGTGGGCGGCGTTTCGTCCTGGCTGAACCATAACAGTGATGTCATACCCTCGCTGAGTCAGAATTTCCAGCAGGTTGACACCCAGGAAGCCATCTCCGCCAGTAATAAATAAACTTTTCATCGCTACTTTCTATGAAAACCAAACGGTCGTCAGACTGAGCGGCAAGATAGCAAGAAGTATTTTGGCATCCACGACGGAGGGAATTCTGTAAAAGGCCATCGCAAGGTCCGACCCTTACCGGGTCGACAGGCATTTGGGCCCCTAACCTACCAGGGTTTAACCGCTCCACGGTTCTCAACGCTGTAGCCGTTTACCCTTTATCGCAACCAGGCAGCAACCAATTCGCCTCTGAAAAGGGTAGACTATTTCTTTTCCCCTTTCTTGAGAATGCCTTGAGACTCGGTAATACCAGCACGAAAAAAGCCTCCCCCGTTTCCAGGAGAGGCCGTCGTTTTCAGCACTGCTTTTTTATACGTTGAAGAAGAAGTACTTCTCCTGGTTGATCAGTTCGTCCGCGACCTGACGGCGCAGCTTAGTGGTGTTGATGGTGGGAGATTTGGTAAACCGCTTGAGGCCCATCATCAGCATGGTCAGGTCATCGTCTTCTGCGAAAGCTGCAATGGCTTCTTTACCTGCCAACCAGACCTTGTCGGCAGCTTCACTGAGGTACACCTGTGCTGCTGCGATCTGAGACGAGACATTTGCTTCGCCTCTGGTTTGTGCAAGTTTCTCGGTGCGCAGTAGGGTCGACTCGGCTACATAGACCTCGATGACCATGTCAGCCAGGGCCATGAGAACTTCCTGCTCTTCGTTCAGTCGCGCCCCCAGGTCCTGGGCGGCCTTGCCAGCTACCATCAGGATAGCCTTCTTCAGGTTTCTGAGGGTTTTCTTCTCCTGCTCCAGGAAGCCATCTTCCCCGTCACCAAAGTCAGGTAGTCCCATGAGTTCATTGGCGACCTCTTTGGCTGGTCCCAGCAGGTCAAGTTGGCCTTTCAGGGCACGTTTCATGATCATACCGACCAGCAGCATGCGGTTAATTTCATTGGTACCCTCGTAGATACGGGCAATGCGAGAGTCGCGATAGGCACGCTCCATGGGAGCATCAGCCGAGAATCCCATTCCGCCATAAACCTGGACCCCTTCGTCCACCACATAATCCAGCACTTCTGAGGCGTGAACTTTCAGGATGGCACATTCGATAGCAAACTGCTCGACTCCTTTAAGTACGGCGGATTGCTTATCCAGCCCTTCGGCCAAAAGTCCATTGATCTGATCCTCGATATTCTGACCAGCTCGGTAAGAGGCTGACTCGGATGCGTATGTGCGAATGGCCATGGAAGCAAGCTTCTGCTTGATGGCACCGAAGTTTGAGATGGGCTGGCCGAACTGTTTACGCTCAGTGGAGTAGCGAATGGCCAGGTCCAGGGTGGAACGTGCGCCCCCGTAGCCAGAAGCTGCCAGCTTGATGCGGCCAATATTCAGGATGTTCACGGCAATTTTGAATCCACCATTTCGATCGCCCAGCAGATTTTCTACCGGTACAGGGGTATTTTCGAAGAATACCTGACGGGTAGAAGAACCCTTGATGCCCATCTTCTTCTCTTCATCCCCCAGAGATATGCCATCCCAGTCGCTTTCCACGATGAAGGCCGTGAGGTTTTTATCGTCTTCGATGCGGGCAAACACAATCATGACCTTGGCAAATCCTGCGTTGGAGATCCACATTTTCTGGCCAGTGATGAGATAGTGAGTTCCCGCTTCGTTCAGGACAGCTTTGGTTTTGCCGCTGTTGGCATCAGAACCGGCATCGGGTTCTGTGAGGCAGTAGCAACCTTTCCACTCCCCTGTACCGAGCTTGGGCAGGTATTTTGCTTTCTGCTCTTCATTGCCATAATACTGAATGGGAAGCGTACCAATGCCGGTGTGTGCCCCAAATGCCGTCGCGAAAGAACCGCTGGGCCCGATGATGTCAGCAATCAGCATGGAGGTATTAAAACTCATGCCGAGTCCGCCATACTCCTCCGGCACAGTGATGCCCAGAAGCCCCAGTTCTCCCGCTTTGCTCATGAGGTTTTCCATGAACCCCTCTTCCAGGCTGTCCATGCGTCCAATATTGGGGTCGATTTCCTGCTCGACAAAGTCGTTACAGGCCTGGGCCATCATGCGCTGCTCTTCCCCAAATTCCTCCGGGATAAAGATTTCATGTGCCTGGGTTTCGCGAATGAGAAATTCGCCCCCTTTGATTGCTTGCTGTGATTGGTTGACTACGGTATCCATGATAAATTTTGTTGCGAGTTCGGCGATGCTTGACTTTTCGGGGGTGCCGCTTCCCCTCTATTTATAGACGGGAATCAGGAGAAAAGTGTTATGCATGCATACTATTATAGTTTAAATCTAATGAAATTTAGTATGCTTGCATAACAAATTTTGAAAAAAAAATTACGCCCCTGAGTGATAGCCGATTTAGCTGGTTACTCAGGGGGGTACCGACCGAAAAGAGGGTGGATGAAGATCGTTTCGGAATCGACACGAGGTTTTTCGACAATCCCAGGAACTGGGATCGGAAACGGGAACCATTCCCATCTGCGCACATCGTTGATGGCCCAGGTTCGCGTAAGTGGGTCTCACTTACCTACGTCATAGCCATGAGCCCCTGCTCCCAAAGCGAATGATGAACGCTTACTCCAAAATCGCAATATTTTCCGTTCAGGTACCCCTATCTTCTATCCAAACTTTCCGCTCATGCCCAAATTCCTGCTGTCAATTGTACTCATCATGCTGGTCAGCGCCTGCGAGGCCCAGCAGTCTGGCCTACAACGATATGACGATCTTGCCTATACCGAATCTGCTGATCCCTGGAGCGACAGTCTGCAGCGGTTGAATCTGATATTGCCGGCAGATGCAAAGGGATGTCCACTGCTCATCTGGATTGGGGGTGGTGCCTGGGCCTATGTCAATCGGCATGTAGAAATGGACTTTGCAGAAAGGCTGGCCATGGAAGGAATAGCTGTGGCTTCAGTTGGGCACCGCTTAAGTCCCGCGCTGTGGAGGGATTCCAGCCTCAACCGTGGCATAAAGCATCCTGCACACGTTGAGGATGTAGCGCTGGCATTTAAGTGGCTGCATGAACACGCGATGGAGTATGGCTACGACCCCGAGCAAATCTTTATCGGGGGCTATTCTTCCGGGGCACAGCTGTCAGCTCTGCTGAGCGTCGATGAAAGCTACCTCCAAGCTCATGGGCTGGAGTTATCGGACATTCGTGGAGTGATTCCCATAGCGGGAACATATGACATCCCCCACTATCACCAGGTTTTCATCGATGCAGGACAACCCCAGATGTCGGTGCTACACGTCGAGGCAGTGTTTGGCGATAACAAAACTAACTGGCTGGATGCTTCGCCCATCAGCTATCTCGATCACCTGCAAGTGCCCATGCTTTTGATCTCGGAGCAAAACAGCTATGACTATACCCGCATATTCGAAGAGAAGCTAGTAGAAAACGGATTCGAACACTTTGACGTTTTCCACGTCCAACGCCTCAACCATGGCGAATTGTGGCGTAATATTTCTCACTCCGATGAGAGCCTATACCGCGATCTGATCATTGGGTTTATTCGGAAAAATGCCGTGGACGAAGAAGATCTACGTCGGAACCCATGACCAGTCCGGTGTCATGGACTGACCACTTTGCTGCGCCCATATCCAAGTCGATGTGCGATCACCAATAGCCTTGCACTGGGGGGGACCCCAAATGGCTCGGTGTAAACTTTCCAGCCAATAGCCTCAGGGTCTTCCTCCGGCCCAACAATCTTATAGCCAATTGAGGCACCTTCCGTTTCGCAGGAGATAGACACCTGTCCCCCCTCAATCGCAATCATGGGATCAGCGGTATTGGGCTGCACTTTTCCCGGCCATATTTCCTCCAGCAGTTCTTCCTCATCCTGCATACCTGTGTCGTCAATTGAGGCTACCCATTCTTCGCAGGCTTCCCTCATTTCGGCCAGTTTATCGGCATAGGCGGGGTCATCGGCCAGGTTGTGGATTTCGTGCGGATCGTTCCATAGGTCAAACAGCTCTTCCTGGGGCTTCTCAGTGCGAAACCACAGTGCCTGGGCTTCGGTCAGTTCGCCTTCTTCGCGCAGCCGGAGCAGTTCCTGCATGATGGGCATCTGATTGCGGTAGGCGACTTCGAGAAACATCGGCTTCTCGGGCATGTAGTAGCGGATGTATTTGTAGCGTTCGTCACGCACGGAGCGGTTGCGGTCGTACTGCGCATCAAAGCGATCCGCCGCGCCAAAGACGTACTGAGGCTCTGCTTCCCGGATATATTCGCCCAGAAAAGCCGAACCATCCATGTAGTCCTTTGGCTTTAGCCCCGCCAACGAAAGGGTCGTCGGTGCCAGGTCGATGAAGCTGACCATGCGGTCGTCGCGCATCCCGGCATACTTCCCACCCGGAAAGCGGATGATCATGGGAACCTTTAGACCGGCGTCATACAGCAGGCGCTTTTGCCGCGGAAGCGGCCCACCGTGATCAGTGTACCAAACCACAATGGTGCTATCCAGCAGCCCATCGGCTTCCAGTTGGGCCAGGACCTCCCCTACCTGCGCATCCATCTCGAGGATATTGGAGTACATGCGGCGGATGTCCTTTATCGCAACCTCCGTATCGGGCAAATAGGGCGGTACGGGCACCTCCAGGCCTTCATCGACCCAAAGCGAGTCCTCGGCCTTGCTCCAGATTTGCGATTCATGGGTTACTTCGAAGTTGAAAACGGCAAAAAATGGTTGGCCCGGTTCCCGGTTGCGCCAGTGGGCCTCCGGACTGCTTTCATCCCAGGCGGTGGGCGTCTTGGTGAACTGGTAGTCGAGCTTGGCCCTGTTGGTGCAGTAGTAGCCCGCCGCACGCAGGTACTCCGTGAACATCCGCACCTCGGCAGGAGGTACCGCCTCATAGGGCACTATCCCTTCCGGGAAAAACTGGGCCATTCGCTCCACAAAAGCGGGTGGCACCGGATCCATCAGCCAGGGACCGGTGCGCATGTGGCTGGCCCCGATGTGATTGGCATACATGCCGGTGATGATGGAGCTGCGCGCGGGGGCACATACCGGATGGGCTGAGAAGAAATTGTCGTAGCAGACTCCTTCCGCTGCGAGGCGGTTCAGTGTGGGAGTGACGACAGTGCTATCCCCAAAAGCGGGGATGTTGGGGCTTTGGTCCTCGGCGACAAGCCAGAGGATGTTGGGTTGATAGCCGATTGAAGGGTTGATGCGCTCTGATTCCTGAGCGGAATGTTCCGCAGAATCTCCAGTTGTTCGGCAGGAAAACAGGAGTAGCAGCAGGCCCAGAGCATACCAACGGGTGGCTCCTGGGTGTAGCAGGGTGGATGCGTTCATTTACTAGCAGTAGGGTTAGTCCTGCTTCAATTTCCCGGATTGTGGGGAGAATCGCAATTAGACTTGTTGACGAGGGGTTTAAACCCCTCGCCAACAAGCTGTTTTTTAGTTCCGCCGGGTCTCCACACCCGGTAGAAGTTATTCTTGCGGATTCCTATCCACCCCCACATCCTCCATTTCGCGATCACTCACCAGCTCGGTTCCCAGACACGGACTTCTCAGGGTAGGCCGGTACCGGAGGTACACGATATGGATCTTCCTGGACAGGGGGCTCCGCCTTGGGAGTATTTACTGCGCCCTTCATTATGCCACAGCAAGCGATCCTTCATATTTCCGGAACTCCCAACATAGTACCGATCCCGACTCCCGCTGTAAAGTATATAAACCCAGTAGGATGAGGCCATGTATGCCCATTTGTATGTACATAAAAAAAGCACTCACAAGAATAAACTTGTAAGTGCTTGATTATCAGGGTGGGCCCTACTGGACTCGAACCAGTGACCCTCCCGTGTAGCGGGATGCTCTCAAACCAACTGAGCTAAGAGACAATGAGAGATTCGATATAGGCTCGACTCTTTTTCTTTTTAATAAACCGCTCCCGTTGATACGCCTCCGAGCGAGTAGCAAAGCCCTCGCTGTGGACGAGCTCCCAGGGAGCTCCACTTCGGGTGTATTGGCTACGACCCTCGTTGTGTCTGCGTAAACGATCTTCGAGATCCCCCGTGCTACCAACATAGTACCGATCCCGACTCCCGCTGTAAAGTATATAAACCCAGTAGGATGAGGCCATGTATGCCCATTTGTATGTACATAAAAAAAGCACTCACAAGAATAAACTTGTAAGTGCTTGATTATCAGGGTGGGCCCTACTGGACTCGAACCAGTGACCCCCTGCTTGTAAGGCAGGTGCTCTGAACCAACTGAGCTAAGAGCCCGGATTATTTCAAAAGATTAACCTTAACTCGAACCAGAAACCCTTCCGTGTGAGCGGAATACTCTGAACCAACTGAGCTAAGAGCCCGGATTATTTTAAAAGATCAACTTAAGCTCGAACTAGAGACCCTTCCGCGTGAGCGGAATGCTCTGAACCAACTGAGCTAAGAGCCCGGATTATTTCAAAAGATCAACTTTAGCTCTAACCAGATACCCTTCCGCGTGAGCGAAGTGCTCTGAACCAACTGAGCTAAGAGCCATCAAAACTTCAGGACCGGAGTACCTTTTTGTTTTGGTTGTGCAAAGGTAGAGGGGAGTTTTTAATTGTGCAAGTCAAACGCGAAAAAATTATTCATCTGACGGTTTTCTTCTGAATACTTTGGTCAGAATGTTGAAAAACCACTTTCGGTCGGAGTTGATCAGTACCTCCAGGAAGCGATCAGCCTGATTGACTACGGTGTACAGGTTTTCCATAGACTCCTTAAAGACCTTGATCTCAGGATCATTAGGATCGCCCTCCACTTCCCGAATCTCTCCGAGTATTTTGGCAACGGGCTTGAGTTCACGTTTGCGGCGCTCGGAGATGACCTGCTGCGCCACTTCCCAGATATCTTTTTCTGCGTAGAAGTAATCCCTTCGCTCTCCAGACCTATGCTCCTTTGACACCAATCCCCAGTCAATGAGACCCCTCAGGTTCATATTGGCATTCCCCCGGGAAATATTCAATGCCTCCATGATTTCATCTGCTGACATGGATTCAGGTGCAATCAACAACAATGCATGGATTTGAGCCATGGTCCGGGTAATCCCCCAGTTGGTACCCAAAGCCCCCCATGCCTGAATAAATTTTTCCTTGCCTTCGTCTAATTGCATGCCTAAAGATAGAGATTAGTTATGAAATTCAGCAAAAATTGAAACTATCGAAACTCCCGGAATATATCAACGGCTTCTCCACCATGAAGTTCTACTTCTTCGACACAAAAAAGCTCAGCACCGTCAATTCCACGATGCTGAGCTACATATGTTGTTATGACTAAAGTTAGCGAATCCGGGATTCAACCAACCCACGCAGGGCTGCTCCCTGATAACCGTTAAGCGACCGTAAGCTATTCAGGACGGACCTTTTTTGCTCATCTGTAGGCATCTTATCAGCTTCCAGCAATCCTTCTCCGAGTGCAATGTCAATTGGCTTGATGCTCAACGGACTCACTGAAGGAAGCCATACTTCACTTGCCCCATTGAGGGTAAACACCTTTACCCAGTTCCCTTCAGTTGCAGCGAGTAACACCAACTGCCCAGCCTGTAAGCCAGTCGGACGGCCATCAGTGCTGGCACGACTATATCCCTGCGCATTCTGAGTGCATACTGCCAGGCGTCCCCCTTCGATCAGGGCCATTCTTTCGACCCAGCCATCTTCTCCACTCTGGGTGCGAACATGGACGAAGGGCATCCCTGCGGCAACTACGGTTCCGCTGGCTTTGTCCAGGGCAATAACATCTCCAAAATTAAGGCGGGCAATGGTTACCCCGGTAAAAGATGGATCCAGCCTAACGACCAATGGATCTACAAGGCTTACTGCTGCTGCATAATTACCTCCGAGACTGGCAACCCAGGAACCGGGCGCATTGCTTGATAGTGAACGGGTAGTACCAGTGGAAGGAGATCTATAAACGAGTGTCTCACCCTGAGAAAGTGTCTGAGACGAAGCTACCCTCCGGCTGGCAGTTGTACTGGCAGTAGCTCCAGCTGGCGCACCCAATCCCCGGGTGACAGATGCCATTGAGGTTCCAAGGGTTCCCTGCGATTGGGAACGGGTCCTCATGGCAGCGTTATTGGCAGAGGCAGTCGCAGATCGGTCACCTGAGCGATAGCTGAGATATTCGTAGAAATCAATCTGATCTATGTTGCCAACTACCCCAAACGGTTCATCTGTATTACCTGAGTAAAGGCGACGATTGGATTCTTCAGTAGCAGCCTGTTGCCAGGGATTCTCTTCCTGATAGCTTCCATCCACCTGATAACGCTTATTGAACTGGGCAGTAGCAGGATCCTGCTGCCCACGGGTTGCAGGCCCGGTTTGAGTCGAACGAGGATCAAACTCGGGGGTGCTCTTCACCCAGACAAATTCAATCTTTTCTTCTTCCCGAGCGCTTTTAGCAGCCATGCGGGCACTTGCATCCAGTACCTGAGCCTGGGCTGCCAGGGTTTTATTCAGGGCTTCGGAACGTGAACGAAACTGCTGTGGAAATGCACTGCGGTAGGTATTTTCATCCAGATAGCCAATATTTCGCTGGATCTGCTCCTGGTGAAAAGACGCTACGCGATACCCTACTTCGGTTACGCCATCCTGCTCATAGAGGCTCTGCATGGCTTTAAAGTAGTGGTATAGCAGGCGAAAGTTCAGCCCAGGATTTCTACATTCGATCCAAGCCTGATCCAACCAATCCAGTGAAGGCCGTTCTCCAGGCTGGTACACCTGAAAATAGAGTTCCAAATCTCGCTCATAGGATTGGCACAAGTCCGAACTTTGAGCTAACCCGACAGTGACTAATGCACTGACAAAGGCAAGCAAAAGTGCTCTTTTCATAGTGGTAATCAGAGTGTTAATAAGGTGCTAACTACTTGCGCAAGATACTAATAAATTTACCCGAATAAAACAAACGAACCCCAAAATATCGCCCTGATGGAGCGATTCAAGGGACATTTTCAGCTTTGATATTACTCAACGATCACTATTTCCGCTTCTTTTTGGCCAGTGTATTGCGACAGGGTGTCGCCATTCAGGGCATAGTAGATGTAGGTCCATCGGTTGCCACAGTCATCTGCTTCTACAAAATAGCTTAGCTGTAGGGTATCGATCCCGAAGGTGTCTTTCCTAAAATAATAGTCAAATCGTATGGGGCGATTCGCAAAAAGAGATACATAGGGCTTGCGTGTAGCCGGGTCCAGGTAATCGTCCATATAGTAAAATGGGCCGAAGACTCCGTCAGCCAGGTCTTCCTGAAGTCGGTAAAACTGAGGTTCCCCCTCTCCTCCGCTGCTGTCTATGAAAACTTCTACATTGTTTAGGTTGAATCTTCCCTCAAGGCTGTTGGCCCCACTGGCATCCTGATAGATGACTGAAAAATATTCCTGTCCGATGCGTTCTGAGACAACCCCTTCGCAGCGGTCTTCACAACTGCTGAGTATCACCAATGCCCCCACCAGGCAGATTAAGGTCCAGCGAAAAACATTTTTCATAGACGAGCGATCTTTATTAGTATTGAAGTTGGGAAATATGTGGAGCCGATTCCAACCCAAAAAAGGGGGATACTCGTATGCTCCGTATATTTCGACAACGAAGGTAGGGCTTATCCCGCACGATTGTGGACAATTTTTTTGACGATGGTACCAACCTTAATTGAACTACCCAATGGCCTGAGGGTCATTTATCAACATATTCCTTACACCCGCACCGTTCATTGTGGCTATGTCATCAACGCCGGAAGCCGTGACGACCTTCGTGGTCAGATCGGGATGGCCCATTTCATAGAACACATGATCTTCAAGGGAACTGCGCGGCGCAAGACGTTTCACATCCTCAACTACCTCGAGTCGGTTGGCGGAGATGTAAATGCCTACACCACCAAGGAAAAAACCTGCCTCTACGCTTCTCTGATGGCAGAATATTTTGAGCGGGCGACCGAACTGCTGACCGACATCACCTTTCACTCGACGTTTCCCCCCAAGGAAATTGACAAAGAGAAGCAGGTAATCGCGGAGGAGATCGACATGTATCGCAACACACCGGATGAGGCGATCTTTGAAGACTTCGACGAAATGATCTTCCCAGAGCATAGCCTGGGACACCCCATACTAGGCACCAAGGACAGCATCACCCAGTTCACCCAGGAGCAGGTCCGCAGCCACCTTCAGCGATCCCTTGTTACCGGGGAGGTCGTTTATTCCATTGTAGGAAATGTATCGGAAAAGGAGGTGAGACGTGTGATCGACAAGTATCTCAGTCCACTGGAACTGCCCAATGGCCATGCAGAGCGTACCGCTCCCGGGCAGTCGCGCATCATAGAGATGAAGCAGCAACTGGATCAGGATCAGGCCCATGAAATCATCGGAGGCAGGGCTTACGCCGTGCAGGACCAGCATTATGTTCCCTTTCTGGTTCTCAACAACCTGCTGGGGGGCCCTGCCATGAACACCCGACTCAACCTGAATATCCGGGAAAAATACGGATTGACTTATACCATTAGCTCCTTTTACTCTCCGTTCCTGGACTCGGGAATATGGGGGGTGTACTATGCCTGTGAGAAAAACAACCTCCTGCGGGTACGGCGCCTGGTTGAAAAGGAGCTGAAACTCCTGCAAAACAAGCCCATCGGCAGCATGCGCCTGAGCCAGGCCAAGAAGCAGTTGATGGGGCAGATGATCCTGGGATATGAAAACCTGCTCAACCAAATGCTGGGCATGGCCAAGGACCTGCTGGATTTTGGAGAGATTCTCCCATTTGAAAAGCTTTTGAGCCAGATCGAGGCCGTAACTGCAGAAGAGTTGCAGGGAGTAGCCCAGGACCTGTTCCCAACGGACGAGCTGTCACGCATTACCTACCTTGCAGGGTAAAATCAGCGGAGTTAAGCTATGAATGGCTGGTTGCAAAGACCTGCCTCATTGCTCCCGAATTTCACATCTTTCCTATGACGAAGTTCATAAAAGCCATTACCCCATTTGTACGTGCGGCAGGATTTATTCTGGTTTGTGTAGGGCTGCTATTTCGCATCCTGCACTGGCCCTATGGCAATGAATGCCTGATTGTCGGAGGAGCATTGGTGGTAGTCGGTCTCATCCTGAATCTGATCGGTGGTGGCTGGGAAATGAGTTCTGCAGACGAAAAGGTAAGGCTCATGGGCCACCTGTGCATCCTCTATGGCTTTGCGGACTTTCTCAGTTGGATGCCGGAACTTCCTTATGGCATGGAAGCTATCTGGTCCGGATTGCTCCTGCTCGGGCTGGGCATGGTCATACGCCGCCGCAACAAAGACACTGAGCCCGACCCTGCCGACAAAATCGACGAAATAGGCAAGGCGACAGAAGAAGGTGAAAGCTGATGGGGGAAGTCTACAGCAGGATTCGCATACTGCCTTTTCAAAGCCATCACCTATTCCGCATTCCTTTTTTCCCATCACGGCTCAGTCGGGGAAACAGCATGGGAACTTCCTGCTGATACCGCTCATAGGCGGCACCGTAGGTGTTTACTAACTTTATTTCTTCGAAGTAGATGCCAATGCGCAGGTAGATGCCAGCCAGGGCCACCACAATGAGCGTGACCAAAGAAGGAGACCAAAAAATCCACCCAATTAGCAACAACACGGTCGCGGTGTAAAGCGGATGTCTTACATGCGCATTTAGCCCCTCAGTCGCCAGGGCCTCTGGCGGGTCAATGGTTCTCGATTCCTGCTGCCGCCAACCAACGAATGAACCCAAATCATAATACCGCATGGCCCTCCAGGCGAGTAATGCCGCCACTGCGATCGTGGCCGCCCCTACTACCTGACTCCAGCCAGATCCATCCCACAAAGCGGCTGTAGGGATCGTCTGCTGATAGCCCAGGAGCAGCATGAATCCTCCCAACGCGACGGCGTTAAACCCCAGCCGATACCAGGGCTTCAGGATGGGCATATTTGTGGAGACCCATTCCTTTACCTGACTGCTCGCCAGTATGCTGTGAATGCCAAAGTAGGCAGTCCAACCTATTATCAGGAAGATGAGTCCCTGCCAGTCTGTTGTCGCCATGTGCGAAATTTACGGAGAATTCGCGGAAAGAAAGCTTAATGGATTTCTTTCACCTTGTAGGTGTTGCCTTTTAGCACAAACTGCTCTCCGACATGCTTGCCATGCAGTTTTTCATAAGCTGGAGAATTGCGAGAAATCCCGACATAGGATTTTCCCTCGACCTCAAAGTGAGGCACCGCGACTCCCAGCAGGAAGCGATTGGAATTGGTGTGGACGATGGCCCCCATTTCTGCCTGTTGATGAGGAGTATCGGCTTCCATCCCGGCCAATTCTGCCAGGGACTCTCGGGCGTGGATGAGTTGCTCGTTCTCGCGACGCATCTCTTCGCTAGCCTGATCAGACTGTGCACGCTCATCGAGGTCAGTAGGTTCGTTGTTTCGCCTGATCTGATTGCGATGGGCCTGCTGCCTTGCTTCCAGATCACGTGCAAGGGATTGAAAATGATCACGCGCTGCGTGAAGAACCTGTTTTCGAAGATTATTCATGGGTAATTGGATGGATTTAGGAACGCTCAAAAAATTAGTTCCGCTTTTGACTTGATCTCTTGCCCGCATACTGCGTCAGAAAAAGCCTCATTTGGCTCGCCAAACTCGGTTTTTCTTCCTTGCCTGCGAACAAGATCTCTTCGTAAAATCGGGAAGTTATTTTCCTCGCGTTCCTTAGTGAACAGAATCTCCACCCACAAAAAAAGTGGCTGGAGTTATGGTTATAACCCCAGCCACCACAATTCGGTTGATTTCTTCGATCTAGAACATTTCCAGCTGGGAGAAGAAGTAGCTGGCCTCGATCAGTGCATTTTCGTCAGAGTCGGAACCGTGGACTGCATTGCGCTCGATAGACTCTGCAAACTGCTTGCGGATGGTTCCTTCAGCAGCATCGGCAGGGTTGGTTTTTCCGATCAGCTCACGGAAAGAGGTAACGGCATCACCGTCGGCTTTTTCCAATACCATAGGAACACAAGGCCCGCTGGTCATGAAAGAAACCAGGTCGTTGAAGAATGGACGCTCGCGGTGTACAGCGTAGAATCCACCAGCTTCGCGCTCGTTCATGTGGATCATTTTCATGGCTTTCACCTTAAAGCCAGCTCCAATGATCTGGTCGATAATCTTGCCAGTATGTCCACTAGCTACGGCGTCGGGCTTGATAATGGTCAGGGTCAGAGTTCCGCTCATTATTTAGTTCTTTTTGAGGGTTTTATTGCTGAAGGTAGGCATCACAAAAATGATTCCTTTATCGCGTGCAAACTTATGACCGTAAGTCTCCGAATGCAATTTTTCCCCAAGCTTTCAATTTGTAGTTTTGTGCTCTCTTAAATCAGAATATCTCATACATGCACGATATAGACTCCATCAGGGAGCTGCTCCAGACTACTCGTCGAATTGCCATTACCACTCACGCCAAGCCAGATGGGGACGCCATCGGTTCCTCCATGGCCCTTTATCACTACCTTAGAAAAAAAGGCCATAAAGTTGATGTGGTTACTCCTACGGTCTATGCCGACTTTCTGAAATGGCTTCCTGACAACGACAAAGTGCTGGTAGGCCCCGAAGACCCAGACCGCGCAGGCTGGATTTTTGAAGGAGCAGACATCATTTTTTGCCTGGATTTCAACGGACTATCCCGGATCAATGACCTGGAAAAGCCAGTCAAGGATGCCATGGGGAAGAGGGTCATGATTGACCACCATTTGGACCCACAGCCATTTTATGATCTGGCGTACTGGGATCCTCAGGCATCTTCTACTGCAGAGCTGGTTTATCGCCTGATCGGCGAACTAGGGGATCATGAGCATATAGATCTCCCTATTGCTCAGGCCATCTACATGGGGGTTCTGACGGATACAGGATCATTCCGCTTTTCCAACACTTCTCCCGCTGTACACCGCATGGTCGCACACCTGATGGAGATTGGAGTCGATGTAAATGAAATTTACGATTCGATTTTCAATCAGGGCACCGTTACCCGCCTACAGTTCCTGGGGCACTGTCTCTCTGAGTGCCTGACCATTCTTCCAGAGCTGAAGACTGCCTACTTCAAGGTGCCTCGCGAGGTATTTCGGAAGTACAATGTGCGGGTCGGCGATACCGAAGGACTGGTCAACTATGCCCTCAGCATCAGGGATATCAACCTCGCAGTCCTGATGACTCAACAGGATGACCTGACCAAGCTGAGCTTCCGTAGTCGGGGAACCGTTTCTTCAGCGGCTCTCGCCGAGCAGTTCAATGGCGGAGGCCACTTTTACGCGGCAGGTGGCAGGCTACAGGCTACCCCGGAAGACACTGAGAAAAAGCTGCTGGAACTGTTGGAAGCCAGCAAGGAGCAACTGGTGTCTTAATCACTATTGGATCATCCAGGCTAATAGCCCCACAGCTAATCCCAGCAGCGCAACGGACATCCACTCGCGAATGCCTGCACTCTTCATGACCTCCCAATACGAACTGGTGAGGCTGGCTCCCTGTGTTGGCAGCGCCCACTGTGCAGCGGGATATTCGATGGCCACTGGCTGGGTGGGCGCTTCTTCCTGCTCAAACACAATACAACCAATGTTATCGGTTCCATTGCCCTGACCCGGCTGGGTCTCCCAGCGCCAGTAGGGATTGCGTAAACGAATGGAGGTTTTGTTTCGCTTGAAAGTCGCTCTGACTTCAGCAGAGGCGGAGGCCCAGACCGTCCGAAAGTCGTGGGACAGCTCACTGATCCAGCCCTGTAACAGGGTTTCCTGCTCTTCACGATGCCCAAGTGTCAGCGGAATGAAGAGATCACTGGACTCTAGCGGCTGCCCCATCGGAGCGCGGTAGGTTTCGAGATATGGAGAGAAAGGGGATGCTTCTGCCCCCAGGTGCTGCATTTCCGCGAGGCAGCGTAGCTCGCGCAATATCTGCTGTGGATCAGCCCAGTGGTCCTGGAGTGCCAGAGTGACTGCTTCATAAGGCGATTCCTTACTGTGCTGATACAAGGTCACCAGTCTGAAGACGCTGCCCTGGAACTCGACAATGGAAAAGGCCAGAAGTTCATCCTGCATGGAGAGCTCAAGACCGGGCACCTGTAGCTGATTAGCCAGCAGTTTGCGCCCCTTTTTGCTGTCCAGTAACTCCAGCGAGCCATACATCCGATTATGGTAGATGGAGCTATCGTTAAAGCAAACATATCCGATATGGGTCTGATCTGTCATGGGTTCCAATGTGTGGTGTGGGTTGAATAATATTTGCGAAGCACCCTGGGAGTAGGACATAGACCGTTCTCATCGGACTTTACCTGATTCAACTCATGTGCCCATTCGCGCAAGCAAACTCAACCCACTGACTATCAAACCCATACAAAAAGATCTCCCTACCTCCTTTTTCTATATTCAGGAAACAGGTTGCCAAACTGGGAAGCGACGTTCCCGGCATATTCAGAAAAAGATTGGTATCAGGACTTATTCTCCCTGGAGCGCAGCTGGGTTCGCGCACGAGCATCAGCCGACAGCTCTGGCGAGTCTGGCAGGGGAATTCGCATGGTCACCCGCGTACCGTCACCAGTATTCTCAAACTGAAGCAGGTTCTTCATGTCGTACAGGGTCTCCAGCCGGGAAATGGAGTTGCTAAGTCCGGTGCTCTTGTAAATACGGCTCAGGTCTATGCCAGGGCCGTTATCG
This sequence comes from uncultured Bacteroidia bacterium, assembly GCA_964343195.1. Taxonomy (GTDB): domain Bacteria; phylum Bacteroidota; class Bacteroidia; order J057; family J057; genus CAYVAP01. The sequence continues at coordinate 79,096 of CAYFIR010000010.1, forward strand.
TACACTTCGCAGGTCAGGAAGTTGTCTTTTACCCAGGCCTTCACACTCACAAATCCAGACTGCATGATCTTGGAGATCCCGTGCTTGATACAGTTTTCCACCAGAGTCTGTATGATGAAGCTGGGCACCAAAACGCTCTGAGCCTTGGGGTCGATCTCAATCTCGGTTTCGAGGCGATTTCCGAAGCGAATCTGCTCCAGTTCCAGGTAGGTGCGGATCAGGCTCATCTCTTCCTGTAGCGGCAGGAACTGCTCGCTGGATTTTTTGGTGGTGAACCTCAGAATAAACGCCAGCTTCTCCACCGCCTGCTCTGCGAGATCAGCGGATTCGTGCACCAGCTCCGTGATGGAGTTGAGGGTATTAAAAAGGAAGTGAGGATTGATCTGCGAGCGCAATGCGGTCAGGTTCGCCTCGTAAGTCTGTTCGACCAGTTCCTTTTCCCTCTCTACACGGCGCATCACGTTGATGGTGAGCTGGGTCTGTTGGACCAACTGGGAAATCAGGTCAAGGTCACTCAGGTTGTACACCCCTCGTTTCTTTCGTCCCAGTAGTAGCAGGCCATAGCGGTCCTCATCCACCTTGATGGTAATCGGAGAAATAAGCGCAAAATCGGAATCCTGCACTTCGGCCTCCAGTTCATCAGGCAGGGTGATAGAAGAAATTTCCTTATTTCGTGACCAGACCGTATTCCCTTCCCTAAGCTTCTCATAAATCTGCTGCGGATGGGCAATTCCCTCAATCGGAGTTTGCTGCTCATGCTCCCTCGCTGCCCACCACAATTGAACAGGCTCTGCCTGAAAGTATGTTTTTACCTCATGGGTCAGGTCACGATTCAGCTCATCTGGATTCAGATACTGTGAGATACGCTTAATAAAGCTAAAGAAAGTCGTCAGGCGTTCACGCTGCGAGGTAACAAAGTAGCGATTGATCCTGCTTTCATTGGCCAGGTAAATAAACCGTGCGAGTAACCCTACGAACAGAAAGGTCATGAACTCCAAAAACCGGCGATAGGTCACATCTGGCTGCAGGTAATCAAACAATTGAATAATTGCCAGGTATATCACGATCCCAAAAATAATGGTGACCAGATACTGAAACGTCTGCGTTACTACCAGGCTAATTTTACCAAACTGGGACCGGAGATAACTCGCGTTCAGGACCGGGAAGAAAAAAAGCAGATACAGCATGAACCAGACATGCTCACGATGGACGACTTCCAGATGGTTGTCTGCGTCGAGGAAATAGGTCCAGCCTGCCAGACCAATTAATGCGACCAGTCCGAGGGCCATTCGGTGCTTGAGTTCCTGCTCAGACCATTTCCGAGTCAGATAAAGCATCAAGGTCCCTGACAGATGCCAAAGAAAAAACTGGGCAGTATAGTTTTCAATTAAAATGTGGAAATGCTTGAGTTGCAGGCCCACAAAGATTATGTCATAAAAACTGTACACATATAGTCCTGCTAATAGGACAGAAGGCAGAACCATCCATCGATATGGACTTTCTGACTTGAAGGCAAAGTACGTGATCGTGTAAAGAAACAGGAGGAGGGAGAAACTGATGATAAAAAGCTGCTCTGCCCACAAAGCAGATTCATCCAGGTTGCTTTCAATGATGAGGAACAAATGATGTCCCAGTTGAAGCATAAAAAACAGAAAGGCAGACACTACTACCAGCAGAACAGAAAGGTTCTCCCTAAAATTAGTTCTACGCACCAACGGTAAAAGAATAGCCAGCACAACGAGTCCCAGGAAGGCTCCAAGCCCTACAATCCAGCCACTGAGGTTCCAGTACCACCCAAAATCATTAAAGGAGAAAGACAGCCGAAAGCCATTGGTAATAAAGGCTCCATTTATCTCCTCCTTGGCTTGTGTATAGGGATCCGGGCGCTCCAGGTTGGCCGCAAAAACGTATCCTGGCAGGGCTGCCCTGGTAATGGTGTCGATCACCCCAGCACGAATAACCTCCTGATAATCAAGAGAAAGCAGCCTATCACCAGCCTTTACGCGAGCCTGATCTGTCGGACGATAGCCTGGCAGTGGATGTACCTTATCTGCGATGACTCCCCCTTCTGTATCCTTCCAGACTACCCAGTCGTTGCCTTCAAACTCAGCTGGAAGGTCATCGACTACCTTGTAGTCCGTAATTTCTGATACATCCTGGAGAAAAAGCCATGCCTGGGCTGCAAGCCCGAGGTAGAACAATACGAGGGTAACAAGCCAGGCCCGGTTAATACGATCTATTTGCATGAAAAGCCGCCCTAGAGGATAGTTGAATGAGGTTGCCTTAAGCTAAACAGGAATTGCTCCAAAAAAAAACTAGGGGATTCCATTCCGCTTCCGGAAGAATCAACCCTAGCCCTTGCTCTTGTAATCCAGGATTATCGCCCTTTCATGTTTCAATGATAGTAAGAGTTCGGGTGAACCAACCCATTTCGTGTTTTATCTGCCACATTACCTGCACGAATGGTCAATATCATTGCGCGAACGGCCAATTCTATCCAGAAATATAAAAGGTAACATTCCCACAAAATTGACACAAACACAAACTCCTGACAATCAGACCAAAACAAACAATAATACCCCAATCCGAACCACATATTGGCCCAAAATGGGGAAGAAATACACAAAATAAGTGTAAGAAATAAACAGAGCAGCCTAATGTGCTCCTCAACAGGGGTTTCTTACATTGACAGATATAGATCAAATAGCGTGCCATCAGATCTATAAAATAAAAATGCCCATGACCGACATCCGGTCACGGGCATCTGAAAAAAAGGCAAAACGCCTGATTATCGGATTCCACGTTGATTAAGCATGTTGTGATACTCCCGAGCATAGGCATTGTGCTGTGCCAGCGTCTCCGAGAACTGGTGATAGCCAGAACCATCCACCCGGGCACAGAAAAACATAAAATCATGTCTTTCGGCATTCAGGACCGCATCGATACTCGAAATGGAGGGCGTACAAATGGGTCCAGGAGGAATACCAGCGTACAGGTAGGTGTTATATGGGGAGTCGGTCTGTAAGTGGGAATTCAGAATGCGGCGTAGGGTAAAATCCCCAACGGCAAATTTCACGGTTGGGTCCGCCTCCAGAGGCCAGTTTTTTCGCACCCTATTCAGGTATACTCCTGCAACGCGAGGTTTTTCATCATTCTTGTTGGTCTCTTCCTCCACAATGGAAGCCAGCGTCATGACTTCCAGTCGGCTCAGGTTCCATTTACTTCGTGCGGCATTGCGGCTTTCGTTCCAAAAGGCCTTGTACTCCCGATACATTCGCTGCACAAACTCCTCCGGGCCGATGTTCCAATACAGTTCGTAGGTATTCGGGATAAAAATCGTCAAGGCAATATCAGGGGTCAGGCCATTGAACTTCTTTAGAAACTCTTCGTTGTTCAGCACCTGCTTCAGCTCTGTGCTGCTCATCTCCAGGTTTTCCCCTACATACTCAGCGAGTTGATCTGTCGATCGGAACTTCACAAAAGTGAAGTCCATGGGGGTCTGTTTGCCAGAACGCAACAAGGTTACCAACTCCCGGGTGCTCATACCGTCCTCAATCAGGTATCGACCAGGGTAGACGTGACGTGGGAAGTTCATCTGCTCGGCGACAAAGTGAAAAGCCTCCACATCTGTGATCAGCTTTTGTTTGAGTAGTTCCTGCCCCACAAGGCGATAGTCCCAGCCAGTGTGAATAAAGAATTCAGCTGGTTTTCCATCAGCAGTACGGGTATTGGGGGAAAATATCGGCTGATAAACACGGGTATAGCCAATATAAAGGGCCGCTACGCCTATGAGCAGCCAGAACCATGGTTTTCTCAGGGTATTCATCTTCTAGGGTGATTGCAAAACCTACGCCTTGATATCCACATCAGCAGGTGTCTCCTCATTGACACCGGACTTTATTTCCTGCTGTATGCGCTTAAGGTCATATACGTATCCATCGCGGGCCAGTTGAGTCTGCGGAAAGGCCGACCGGGCTTCTGACAGCAGAGGAAACAGATCCTTGTACCGGGCAGAAAAATGCCCCAGCAATAACCGCCCCACACCGGCTTTTTGTGCTACCTGTCCTGCCTGAAGGGCCGTGGAATGGTGCGTTGCAGTTGCTCGGTCGAGCATATTGTGAAGAAAGGTTGATTCATGGTAGAGCAGGAGCGTATCCTTGATGTAGGGGATGAGAGGTTCGGAATAGCAGGTATCCGAGCAGTAGGCAAATGAAAGTGGGGTTTCAGGGTCCGAGGTCACCTGCTCTGGAGTAATGGACCTACCATCATCCAGCGTGATGGTATTCCCCTGCTTCAGCAGCTTGAAATAGGTATTGGGAATCCCAAGAGACTTCGCCTTGTAAAAGTCAAACTTCCGCCGCGGATCGCTTTCCACAAAGCGAAACCCCCTACAAAAGATTCGGTGATCCAACGGCAAAAGCTCTACATGAAATCCCTTCTCCGGGTTGTCATAGATCACCTCTCCTGGTTCAAAATCCTCCGTGGGAATAAATTCCAGCTCATAGTTGAGGTAACTGGAAGTTTGGTCAAAAGTAGTATCCAGGATGTCCTTCAGGCCTCTTGGGGCAAATAGCTTGAGCGGAAAATTCCGTTCGTACAGCCCAAGTGAAGTCAGCAGGCCCGGAATACCCAGCACATGATCGCCATGTAGGTGTGAAATGAAGATGGCATCGAGCCGGGAAAATTTCACTCGGTGCTCCAGGAGGCGCATTTGGGTTCCTTCACCGCAATCCACCAGATGATGCCGGTCATTGACCGTAACCACCTGAGCCGAAGGATGTCGACTGGTGGTTGGTATTGCTGCACTCGTACCCAACACTCTAACCTGAAACACAATAAATACACTTGAATAAAGATTCCCAGGCCCTTGTCGGGCGGAAATTCGGATGAGGCAAAAACACAAAAACCGGTCCGAAGACCGGCTTTATCGCAAGAGCCTGCCTATGACTGGCTCTTATTCTCTTCTTCTTCCTGGATCTCGTTCTCAAGCTCCATCATGTAAACAGCCTCACGGCCTTCTTCCTCCGTAGGAAGCACATTCAGGACAGACTCCAGATGAGAGATTTTCACCAGTTTCTCGACGTGGGGATTGAGGTTGGTAATTACCAACACTCCTCCAGCAGCACCACACAGGCGATTGGCCGTCAGGATGGCACTCAGTCCAGAGCTATCCACGTATTCCACTTCATCCAGGTTGAGCACGATGTTTTTGGTACCTTGTGCATTCAACTGGATAAACTCGCTCTTTAGCTGCGGAGAGATGCGTGAATCCACCTTCTCTTCCATGGGTTTTATCACTGAGTAGCGATCTTCAACACTTTTTTCGAATCTCATGATTCCGCACGATTTTTATGAATCTATTTTGGGCAAGGAGTAGCAATTTCATTACTGCCCCAAGTCCAAAGATAAACAAAGTTGATTAATTGCCAGTCTGATTTTCATGCCCGTAGCTCACAAGCTCAACATCAATGGTCAACAGATCCCCTATCGTGTCGTCAAGACGCATGGTCGCAGGATCAGTCTCAGGTTCTCGGTGCGTGCCCCCCTGCTAGAGATTCGTACTCCTTCCGGAAGGTTTGGATATGCCGAACAAAAAGCCATAGATCACCAGCAGGACTGGATATTGCAACATTTTCACTCCCGCAAACACCTCTGGGAACGTAGGGAAGCCTTGCAACAGCGTATTGAAAATGGCGAAATCCTTTACCAGGGACAACTGGTTCCCTGGCAGGCTCATTTAGCGAACAAGTCCCGGATTGCCATAGACGAAAATGGGCTCCAGTTGCATCTAACCCCTCAGGATATGGAAGCCCCCAGACTTCCCATGCTCTACCATGCCATGCGCACCCTCGCCAAAGGCATCCTCACCCCCATGGTCCACGACATCGCCCAGCGGACCGGCTCCCAGATCAATCAGGTACGGGTCAAGGACGTCACCAGCCGATGGGGCAGTTGCAGCAGCAAGTCCAACATCAACCTCAACTGGTACCTTATCATGATTGAGCCTGAGCTGATCGAGTACCTCATCATCCACGAGCTGATGCACCTCCGCGAGATGAACCACAGCCCACAGTACTGGGCATGGGTGGAAAAATTTTATCCCAATTACCAGGAAGCCGACCGACGCCTCAGCGAGCAGGAGTGGCTCATCGGGCTGTTTGATGTGTGGTTGGGGGAGTAGGAGGGAGTTGGGAGTTTAAAGGAAAAGCTGGGCTTGCCCAAGCCCAAATCACTTCCGATATTCGAAGCAACAAAACAAAACCCACCATGAAATGCCTATCCCCCTTATTTCTGATAGCCACCATTCTGATTGCATGTGGCCCTACGGAAAATAGCTCCAGTTCTTCATCGCTAGCAGAAAAAGGCGACTCTCTGCTTGCCAATACTCCTCGGCCTGCCTCTCCAGTCCATTCCATACGTGAAGAAGAGCCGTCCATGGAATTGGAACCACCGCTACAAATCAATAACGTACTCGACTCGCTGGATCAACTTTACAGCCGTGGGAGCCTCTACGCTAGCTTCGATGGTCAAACCTACTATTTTGTGAACCGCAATGGCAGGTGGGGTATGCTTGATGCCGAGTTCAATGAACTGCTGTCGCTGCAATACGATCAGATTTACAATCCTGATGGCACCACGGTAGGCTGGGTTGAGGTAGAGAAAGGCGGAAAATTCGGTTTTTTCCAGTATCGCCAGCAAAAGTTAATCGAACCAACTTACGACCGCATCTTTCCTGGCAATAGCAACCGCATCGCTGCCTATGGCCAAAGCGGCACTCAGTTTACCGCCATATTGCCCGATGGGAGTACCCGTCCTGCGGAGGCGTCTGAGCGGCCTTTGTATGGGGAGAATCCACGGCAATGGAATTTCAACCTTGGACAAATCAAAGCCAAAAAACTTTTCGACAAGGGCAGCTCTGAATACCACATTCCAACTATGGCCAGGATACTGGTTCCCAGCTACCTGCACCAGTTGGGATTCCTGCCACAGACCATTGAACCACTAAATCCCACTCCCGGTGAAATCATGGCAGACGATGCCGTTACCCATGTCCGGGCACATGTTGAATCAAGCAAAACGTTTGGAGATAAACTGACAGCCTTCATCACTAATTTTTTCGAAGCAGGTATTTCCGGGCGTGACTATCAGGTTGACAAGCGATACCTGACGATAGTAGATCAACAAAATCAGATTCGGGATACCCTCATCCTGGGAGAAGATTGGGCGGGCAACCACCCGTGCGGAGATTTTACCGTCCGGTTTTTAGATCCTCAGTTGATCGAAGTGGAAGAAACCACAACCCATTGGGAAGATGCTCCGGGAGAATATACCTTCGCCACGAATTTTCGCTACTACCAAATTAACGATCAGGGAAAAACTGAGCCACTGGACAGACCACGCAAGTACGATTTCACCCATGTCGTTCTCCTGGAGCCTCGCCACTTTGAAGGGTGCTTTTATCTCCCACTAAGCACTGCTGAGCGAGAAAAACTGAGCGAAGAAGACTACACCAATTACACCCGTTTCCAGCACCTGCGGCTGGAAGACCTGGATCTGATGCGCAACGAAATTTTCGCGGAGTATGGCTATCGGTTCAAGTCCGAGAAGTGGCAGCAATATTTTGGCTCCCAGGATTGGTACACGCCCCGCTACGACAATGTAGACGATCAACTCACCGAGATCGAGAAGCGCAACGTACAATTCATCCTGGAAGTGAGCGAGAAGCTGCGCGAAAACGAAGAGAAATATACCCAGCCTTCTCCCGCTCAGTTCCATGTAGCGGGGTAATCTCCATGAAGGCCAAAACCATTCTCCGGAATCTGGGAAAGATTCTCCTACTCTTCCCTATCATAGCCATCGGCCTGGGCATCGCCGTTGGCTCGCTGCGCTACCTGGAGCCAGACTTCAGTCGGGGCTTTTTGCGGGATAAGGCGGAAGTTTTTGACGGCATCTTCCAATATGGGCTGTACCTGCACATGCTGGGCACTCCACTGGCGCTTTTTCTTGGGACGAGCCAGGCATTCTTTCGCTACGAATGGAAGCAGGGAACGCACCACCGCTGGCTCGGGCGGGTCTATGCATTCGCAGTGATTTTCCTGGCCGCACCGGGCGGACTCATCCTGGCGCCCTACTCAGCCGGAGGCTGGTGGGGAAAGGCCAGCTTCTTACTGCTGGGGCTGCTATGGCTGGTTTTTACCGCACAGGGCTGGTCTCATGCCCGCTCCAAACGATGGAACTCCCACCGACAATGGATGATCCGCAGCTACCTGCTCACCCTTTCAGCAGTAGTCCTCCGCATTGGCTTATTCGTTCAAAATTCCCTCATCCAGGATTACAGTGAAGCTGGCTATGCCCTCCTCGCATGGCTGAGTTGGGTGCCGCTGCTATTAATTGGCGAGATCTTCTTGAGAAAATCCCAAAAGTGACCGTAAGGATCGATGACCTCTTCATCGCCCATTATTTGCCCCCTTTATCACTGATCAATGCCCACTGTAAACCAGGCTTTCCTCTCCTTCGATGGTTAGCCTGTTTTCCTCGGCAGCTTCGCAGCGGCCAATGACCTGGGCGTCGATGTTGAATTTCTTTGCCTGCTCGATCACGATCTCAGCGGTGGCTTCGTCGGTGTACACCTCCAGGCGGTGCCCCATGTTGAAAACCTGGTACATTTCCTTCCATTCGGCACCGGAAGCCGCCTGGATCAGCTTGAATACCGGAGGTGTGGGCAGCAGGTTGTCCTTGATGACGTGCAGGTTGTTAACAAACTTCATCACCTTGGTCTGACCGCCACCGGTGCAGTGGATGAGGCCGTGAATCTTGTCGCGGTGCTGTTCGAGGATGGGCTTCATCACAGGCAGAAAGGTGCGCGTCGGGCTGAGGAGCAACTTCCCCACGTCCAGCGGGGTGCCCTCTACCGGATCGGTGAGTTGGTGCGGACCTGAGTACACCAGATCAGCAGGCACATTGACCTGATCATAGGACTCAGGATATTTCTCAGCGTAGATTTTGTGAAGCGTATCGTGGCGCCCATTGGTAAGGCCATTGGAACCGATGCCGCTGTTGTATTCTTTTTCGTAGGTCGCTTTTCCGTAGCTGGCCAGGCCGACAATTACATCTCCCGCCTGAATTTCTTCATTGGTGATGACCTCTTTGCGGGGCAGTCGGGCGATGGCCGTGGCGTCATAGACCATGGTCTGAACCAGGTCCCCTACGTCTGCGGTTTCGCCGCCGGTATTGACCGCGTGGATGCCAAATTCGCGCAGCATCTCAAACACATCCTCCATGCCGTTGAGCACCTCAGCCAGGACTTCGCGCCCGACGTGAAAGGCATTTCTCCCGATGGTATTGGAAAACATGAAGGGGCCTACTGCTCCGGCGCACAGCATGTCGTCGAGGTTCATCACGATGCCATCCTGGGCGATGCCACGCCATACGGAAAGGTCGCCGGTCTCCTTCCAGTACAGGTAGGCTAATGAGCTTTTGGTTCCTGCACCGTCGGCGTGCATGATGGTACAGTATTCCTCGTCCCCAGTCAGCAGGTCGGGAAGTATTTTGCAAAATGCCTGGGGATAAAGGCCTTTGTCCAGGTTACGGATGGCAAAATGTACATCAGCTTTGCCAGCGGAAACACCCCGGCGGGCGTAGGAATCGCTCATGGAAGTATGATTTTGGGACAAAGGTAAAAGATTTTGAGGGGAAGATGTGCCTCAAAAGCTATCAGAGGTGTCCAATCTCTTTTCATGTTCACGGATTGAGCCATGAATTCTGCGTATCATTACAGGAGAACTCCAGCTAATGGAGCCTAGAGAAGCATATTGGGGTAGCATTGAGATGAACCAGTTTCTACCTTTACCTGTTTTCGCTCCCCAAGCATATTTCAATCACACACGAATTATCCCACATGAAACGAATCAGTCTTTTTACCATCATGGCCCTTATCGGATTTAGTAGCCTTTTTGCTCAGCGATTTGGCTATGTCAATACCGAAGAAATTCTCAACCAGATCCCGGAATATCAGGAAGCACAGTCTGAAATCGAAGAAATCTCCCAGCAGTGGCAGCAGGATCTTGAGCAGAAATACCAGGCCATCGAAGAGATGTACACAGAATACCAGCGCCAGGAAGTCCTGCTTCCAGAAGATGTGCGTCAGGAACGCCAGGAAGCGATTTTTGCCGCAGAGCGTGAAGCCAAGGAATTTAGAGAGAAAAAATTTGGGTACGACGGCGAACTTTTCACCCTTCAGGAAGCCAAGCTTCAGCCTATTCAGGATCGGGTTTTTCGCGCTGTAGAGACCGTTGCAACACGCAAGCGCTACAATTTCATATTTGACAAGGCAGGTGAAGTCACCTGGTTATACACCGATGCCATCTATGACCTCACCCAGGATGTCCTGGTTGAGTTGGGCATTGCTGACGAATAATTCAGACAATTCAGGATTCTGGACAGGCTTTTTTTATCTTTGGCCTCTCGTTTTAGACCTACCTACTCGAAGCCTTATGAAAAAGAGCCTGTCCTACTGTTTATTTCTCCTGCTTGGCTGGGGGCAACTAGCTGCCCAGGGCGGTGTGGGGATACTCGATCTGGACCTTGTTCTGGAATATATGCCCGAGACCCAGACCATGCAGCGGGAGCTACAGATTTTTGAGCGCCGCAAAGTCGAAGAGCTTCAGCCCCTTAGCGATTCTATCCGTTTGCTGGGGCAGCAACTCCGTCAGCAGCAGCAAAGCGGTCTGAGCCAGGATCTCCTACAGCCCTACATTGCTCAGCTTGACTCCATGGAATCACGGCTAGAGGCACAGACCCTGGCAGCTCAACAGGCATCCGCCTTTCGAGAGGAGCTGTTCCTCGACGAAATCCGAGCAAAATTTGACCGTCACCTGGCTGCCCTCTGTGAAGAGCAGGGCTTTACCTATGTGTTCAATGCTCGTGCCGCCGGGAACTCTACCCTGCTCAGGAGCACAGAAGGGTCCAACATCACTTTGGCTTTGCTACGCCACATGAGAGCCCCTATCGGAGAGGACAATCTGTCCGAAGAAGAGGAAAATAATTCTTCTGAAGAATAAGCTCTCACCTGTTTTCTGGCTATTCCCCTACTCCATTAACTAAACCTTAAGAGTCGGGAACGCGATAAATTGTTATTTTTGCACTGCATTCGCTTGTCATCAATTAGCTTTGAATCAAGAAATTATGAAACCTAGAATTTTATTTCTGGTATGCCTGATAGCACTGAGCATGATCGGTAACCTTACCGCCCAGGATATCAAAATAGGCTATGCCAACATTGACGCCGTACTGGCCCTGATGCCAGAAACCCAGGCCATGCAGCAGGACCTGCAGACTTACGAAGAGAAACTCGTTCAGGACCTGCAAAGCCGTCAGACCTACCTCCAGACACTCTATAGTGAGTACCAGGAAATGGTAGCTCCTTTCCAGAATGGAAGCGTACAGCCTACTGCTGAGCAGACTGCTGAGATTGAAGCAAAGCAGCAGGAAATCATCGGCCTGGAAGAAACCCTTCAGGCAAAGCAGCAGGAGTCTCAAAACAAACTCATGCAGCGCCGTCAGCAAAAAATGGAGCCGATTATTTCTCGCATCCAGGAGCAGATCGATGCCATCTCATCAGAAGAAGGATATGACTATATCTTTAATGCTGTTGATGGTTCTGGTGTATCCATCATCCTGCATGCTCCTGAGTCAGACAACCTGACCCTGAAGATCCTCAAGCGTCTGGGCATCGAAATCCCTGCTGAACTCCAGGAAGGAGCCGAGCTAACTCCAGCTACCATCGAAGGAGGAGACAACTAGGATAGTTCAAGGTTCTACGTTGGAAGTAAATGGTTGAGTGTGGACTGCCGATAGCAAAGTCTCTGCCTTTCACAAGCGCACCTTACCTTCCAACATCGAGCCATGCCCCATAAACAGGAGAGGCTGCCCCAAACGGAGCAGCCTCTTTTTGTGTGTTCATGGGATATGGCTATACCCAAACGGCATCAGCAAAAATCAAATCTTCATTGTGGATCTCACCGCTGTCGCTGATCAGTACTGCTCGCTCGATCATCGAGCGTAATTCACGGACATTGCCGGGCCAGTTATGCCGTAGCAAGGCTTCTGCTGCGGAGCGGGAAAGGACTTTCTCGGGAATTTTGTTGGATTTACAGAATTGCTGCAGAAAGTGTCGAGCCAGAATGACCACATCATTGCCACGGTCGCGCAGCGGCGGCAGATGAATCAAAAATCCCTGAAGCCGGTAATAGAGGTCCTCCCGGAACAGGCCGTCCCGTACCCTCAGATTCAGGTTCTTGTTGGTGGCAGCAACCACCCGCACATTCAGGCTGATTTCTTTATTGCTCCCCAGGCGGGAGATTTTGTTTTCCTGCAGGACACGTAGCAGTTTCGTTTGCAGGTTGATGTCCATTTCTCCGATCTCATCGAGGAAGATGGTCCCTCCATTGGCTTCTTCAAATTTCCCAATGCGCCGTCCGGTAGCTCCGGTAAAGGCCCCTTTTTCGTGCCCAAACAGTTCACTTTCAATCAGATCAGCCGGAATCGCAGCCATGTTAACCGCAACAAAGGGCTTTCGCTTCCGGGGAGAATTGTAATGAAGAGCATTGGCTACGACCTCTTTGCCGGTACCACTTTCACCCGTTATCATCACCAGGATATTGCTGTTTTCGACCTTCTGAATCATGCCCATCACCTTGGCGATCTCAGGGCTTTCTCCCACAATGCTGCTGTACTTATTGCGATCGATAACATGGGTACGTAGTTCCTCGACTTCTTTCCGCAGGTTCGCTTTTCCAGAAAGGCTACGAATCGTGTTCTTCAGTTGAACCAGGGCATTCGCATTCTTGATGATATAGTTGTCGGCACCGTTGTTAAAGGCTTCGATAACAACTTCAAGGGTTTCCTGCCCTGACAGGAATATCTTTCCGATGTCCGAGTTATACTCATGAACTCGGGTAAGTACGTCCAGGCCGGTCATATCAGGCAAGCCATAGTCAATACTTACTACATCTGGTTGCTCATGAAGATGAGACAGCAATTCTGCCCCATGGGTGAATAACTGGACCTCATAGGTATCACTTGCTTCCTCCAGTGCTTTTTGAACAATTCTCCCGAAGACAGGATCATCTTCCAGCACAAATATTTTGGTCAGATAACTTCTCTCCATACAGCAGTAATTTTGAAAGCAAATTATTTCACCCTTCAAACAAAACAAAGCCCACTATCACTCCTATATTACAATAGACAGACCAAAGCATAGTTTCTGAAAATATTCGGATATTTTAAGGACAGAATGATGTAAACAATCAAGTATATTTGAGTTTCGAAATTTCGTAACAACCTCTAAATTTGGGTTAATTATTAGTTCAGTATTTAGTTAGCTCAACTATGGATCATTCCCCATTGAAGATTGATCTTTCCAACCTGATCGCCATGACGCATGGTGATGCTTCTTTTATCAAAGAGATTCTGGAATTAATCAAGCAACAGTCTCCTCCAACGCTGAACCTGATGTATAACAGCTACGAGGTAGGAGATTTTGAGACGCTGGGAGCTGCCGCCCACAAATTCAAGTCCTCCATTTCCTACCTTGGAAATCAGGACCTTGTAAGCCTTACAAAACAAATCGAGCGGACTGCGATAGAAAATCCGGATCGGACTGAACTCTTTCATCTGATGAATGAGTTTCATGCGGTGTACGATCAGCTCATGCAGATCATTGCCCAGGAGTTAAGCAAAATCAAGTCTGAGCAGGTAGAAACCCCATCAACGTAGAAAATTCAGCAGATTTGCCTCCCTTTTGCTTATCTTCGGATAATCCAAAAGGCATATGAGTCGAACATTTTTCGTCGCTGGACTACTGCTATACGCCCAACTCGTAACTGCCCAAATAGAACGGGTATATGGAGATGATGGTCTCCTGATGGAGATTATCCCACTCAACAGCCATGGAGAATACGAGGGTACAGGTTATCGGTATTACCCTGGAGGAGCTGTAGCGGCTGAGGTCCCCTATGCCGATGGCGAGATACAGGGAGAGCTCCGCCAATATTATGAAAGTGGAGAACTCGCTGGCATCACCCCCTATGTACAGGGAATACGGGAGGGAATCGAAAAAGAATTTTTTCCGGATAGTACAGTCAAGGCCCTGCGATCCTGGGCCGATGATCATCTTTCAGGGTGGTCCAGTGTATATTACCCCTCCGGGGCCTTGTACCTGTATACCTTCCTGCGATCCGACTCCATCATCCTCAATCAGAGATTTGAAGAGAATGGCCCACTGGCCCATGAGCTGATTGGAAGCTGGGAGCAGCCATTGGATACACTCCACCTTCTCCCTACCCGCATCATGCTGAAGTCTGAAGGAGATTCCCTCATCGCGGGACAGCCCAACCAACTTCAGATTGTGGTTCCTGGGGTCCCCATTACCCTGATCCGCTTTACAGCCCGTGATGGGCTGCTCAATCGACATCCCTATGATGAACTACCGTGGTTCCTGACTGTCACTCCAGCATCAGGAGCTAAGGAACTGACCATTTTTTTACGCATCAGCCTGAGACCCGGAGCATCTGCCAGTGTGTTACGTCAGGTTCGCATCCCTGTAAAAAAGTCTTCGGAATAGCGGTTAGAGCTTTTATCTGTACCTTTACAGCATAGATATTGAGCCTATGGAATCATTCCTCGATGACCTTTTTTTACATCTGAAATCTGCAGAGACCGAAGAAGAAATCAGTAACCTTCAGGACCAAATCTGGCAAATCTGGCTACATACTGGTGACTCCAACCTGGACTACCTCTTCAGCCAGGGCAATAAGGCCATCGAGCGACACGATCTAAAAAGCGCCATTGATTTTTTTACGCAGATAATCGAGACCCAGCCTGATCTTCCAGAGGGATGGAATAAGCGTGCCACTGCGTACTTTTTGCGGGGAAATCTAAAAGCAGCTATCAATGACATTGAGGAGACGCTTAAGCGAGAGCCCAGGCACTTTGGGGCGCTATCCGGGCTGGCAGCTATCTACATGACCATCGGAGATCTGGTCAGGGCCCTGAAAACCTCCGAGCGACTACTTGCACTCATCCCACGGGATGACTCTACCCAGGCCCAGGTAGCAGAACTCCGTCAACGCCTTGGACTGGACTCCCAGACCTAGTGGAATAAGTTCGAAGTTTGGAGTCAAGCGTTCGTAGTTTAAAGTGCTACTGGTCACCAATTTGCCCAATTATAAATTGGTTCATTACTTCATTCCGAAAGCACTAGCGTTTCCGCAGGCTTTCACAGTCCTCGACCAGCACTTCTCCAACTCCACGTCCCTCCTCGTGAGCTCTCAGCCAGCTTTCAAAGCGGATGATCTCATACCCTACCGGATTCCAGGCAGGGGCATCTTTTAGCTCTTCCAGGGCAGCCTTGCCCTTATCCAGAACAGCAGAAAAGTCGAAGGCCACCTTCTCAAGGTGATAGAAATACTGAAAAATTGCGACACTTCTGGCGTTGATGATCTCGTAACGACTGAGGTATTTTCGGAAGCTTTCAATGCGCGAACTAGCTGCATCACACTGCTCCAGATCGATTAATACCATGATCTCGAACATCCTCAACCCAACATTCCAGCCGCGCTTGTCATGCTGAAGCGGATTTTCCTGCTGGAGTTCGTGGCGGGCTTTTGCTGGCTCCCCTCTCAGATACAGCAGGCAGGTCTTCAGAAAACCCGTTATGGGTCGCATTACTTCCACTTCGCTACTCGGAGGAAATTCCCCCAGGCTGTTTAGCAGGTTCCACGCTTCATCCCATTCACCCAGATAAATCTGCGAAAGCGAGGTCAACAGAATCGACCGATAATAGATTCTTTTTCCGGGACGAAAGAAAGTAATTGCCTCCCCGGCTGTTTTCTTGGCTTCCGGGAAACGGTAGCTCCGCAACTCAATATCTGCCAGGTGTAGATAGGGCAATCCCATGCGGTATTTGCTCCCCAACTCCGGATGAGCCTCCATCAGGTCCTTTAGCTCCTGTACCAATTCTTCCCCTTCCGCAAAGCGTCCCTGCAACCGGCATAAATTTTCCTTTAGAATCAGGAGATGCATGTGGGCCCGTCGGCTATAATGCTCCTCGACTCTTTTCTCTAACCGCGCACAGATACCTACCAGCCACTCACTGATCTCATCTTCGTCAGGCATGCGATCAAGGTGGCTCATGACCGCATATTCATCCATCGCAGCCTGACTGATCAGATCCGAGATGTAGCTCTCGAGGGTCAGATCCATCAGGGGATTGTAGTGCTCGGTCACTTCTTCCCGGGTTTGTGCCATGCTCCTCAGCATGGTCTGGGCCTGCAGTTGCAGTCCGGGATACCCAAAGGATTCTGCCTTCTGCTGGCACTCTTCCAGCAGCGTCCTGGCGAGGTCATTGCGCCCCCGCATTCGCAGGGTCAGGGCATAAGAGAGTTCCTTTAGAATTTCCAACTGGATCTGGCTGGCCGGGTCTTCACGGGCAATGGCCCGGTGGTCTGAGTTCACACTGAGATGGAGGATCTCCATCATCCGCTCCCATATTTTGGGTTTCTGCATGCTCAACGCCTTGGCTTTGGGATTGCCATAAAGCAATTCCGCCATATCCGCATGACTAATGGTAGGGCAGTCATCCAGGTACTTGAGAAACTGAACAGATTTGTTTTCCGAGCTTTTGGGTGAAAATGCCTCAAAATAACGGGTCAATAGTCTCTTTTCCCCTCTGGACATAGAGGTATAGACGCTCCTGATGCGTTCCATGCTGGCTGAGTAGTAGTTAAAATTAAACGTCGAATCCACCTATTCTCCAGTGATCCCGAAATCTGCCTTCGGAATAGTTGGGTTTCAAGCAGGGTCGTCCGACTAATCGTAATATAAGGAATTTTAACCCATTATCAACTCGTAAAAAAGAATAAGCCAGGAAGCAACCGAAGTTACTTCCTGGCTTGTATCGCTTAATCCCGGATACTACTTCAAGAGCTTGAAGTTGAAGGGGATGTTTACCCAGAAGGGAATAGGCTTACCACCCTGAATCGCAGGAGAGAAACGCAGCTTGTCGATGTGCTCCTCTACAGCTTTGGTCAGAATGGGGTGTACCTGGTTGATGACACGGTGACGGTCATAGTTACCAGACTTGTCCACCAGTACACGTACAACCACGGTTCCTTCGATACCCGCATCACGGGCGATCTGGGGATAACCGATCAGTTTCTGAATATCCGCCATGTTGACCGGAGTAGGCTCTTCTTCAGCGAATACGAATTCGTTGATGTCAGGAGTCTGCTCGACGATTACCTCAGGTACATCACCTTCGGCGTCGATTTCTCCATCAAAGAACCCTTCGTCTGCACCTTCCTTGTCTTCAAAGCCAATGTTCGGAGCATCTTCCAGCTCTTTCACGTCAGCGATGGTCTGATCTTCCTGGGGATCCAACTCCTCTTCAGGAGTAGGCTCAGGAATCTGAAAGGCCACGGTCCGCACCTGTGGTGGGGGCAGATCTGGTGGTGGAGGGGGTGGTGGCCTATCTTCCTCTACTGGAGGAGGTGGAGGCAGATCCTCCATTTTGATAGTCACGGCCACCTGCTTGACTGCTTGTTCTTCCTCGACAAGGTTGAGTTTCTTGGCAATGAGGGGTGCGAAGGTTACGGCAATAGCTACCAAAGAGGCAACTACGGTACCGATGGTGAGGTGACGGGGATACTTCTTACGAAGGAGGTACGCCCCATAGCTCTGTTCGCGACCCTCAAATACCATTTCATCCATGTCGGCTTTTACGGTCTGGGCCATAATGAAATGATATCTAATTTTGTTTCTAAACTTCAAAAAGACTTGACCTTCCGGTCAAAAGATAGCCTATTCTTCTTCTTCGCCAGGATTGACGTGGTCTTCGAGGAAAGTGCTATCCGCAGGGGTAAACTTGTCGATGGCATACTTGGTAGCCTCAGTAATGGCTAGCTCATCGAGCATGTCCACCAGGTTCTTGTAACGACTCTTGTCTCGTGGCTTGATCACGAATATTGGGTCCCAACACCTGTTTTCATTGATGCCCGCGTTATCGACATCAGCACAAAGAGGAATACCATACTCGGTACGCCCTTTATTAATGTGATCCAGGATTGCCTCTCGGAGACCGTCTTCAGCGTAGTCGGTTTCCAGGAGCTCTGTTTCCTCGTTGGCTACTCCAATATAGTACTTGATGACGTCATCTTCGTCGAGTACCAGAGTCATGATCTTCTTCTCGTCGATCTTCTTATAGATATCGTCGTCATCGACTGACTCATCCGCCTTGGGAGGAAGAGTAAGAGAGATCATCGCGCTGTTTGACATCGTGGCCGTGAGTACGAAGAAGGTAAGCAGCAGGAAGGCTACATCCACCATCGCGGTCATGTCCACTTTCGTCGATTTCTTTTTCGTCTTCGGGCCGCCTTTTTTGCCGCCGCCGTCGGAACTCTGTTCTACTTCTGCCATTTCAAATGGGTGTTAGTAGTGAAACATAAGTACGAATGGAGGTCTTACTCTTCCGCTTCGCCTTCTTCTCCTTCAGCACCACCACCTTCTTCGAGGTCGGTGATCATGCTAAACTGGTTAACTTTCCAATACTGAAGTGCGTCGGTAACTGCCTTCAAGCGCTCATATGGGGTATCCACATCACCTTTGATGGCAAAACGCATCTTCTGATCAGCCAGACGAGACCAACGAATCCAGTCACGAAGCTCGACAGGGTCTCCGGTGGAGTCTGCTTCGGCTTCGGTAGGAGTTGGAATCCCGTTGTGAGGAAAAGCCTTCAGTACTTCTGCCTCACTATTCAGCCAGGTTTCTACAGAATCAATGGGTACTCCAAAATCCTTGAGATTGGAGAAATACATAAACCCTTCTTCTGAGATGCTGACTTCTTTATCCTGCATGAATTGGCGCAGTACCTCTTCACGCGTTCCGATATCGGTGTATCCCATATAAACCTCTCCATCTCCACTGAGTGAAATGATACAGAGGCCTTTTTCGGGCACCTCCAGGTTGGAAACCGACGACGGCATATCCACTTCAACCTTTTCTTCTTCGCGGAAGCTGGTTGTCGTAAGGATAAAGAAAGTCAACAGCAGGAACGCCACGTCCACCATCGCAGTCATATCGACCGATGGGGCACCGCGTTTTGGTTTTTTTACAGCCATTGCTGTTGAGTTTTGTAGTTAAAAGTTGAATGTCGAAAGTTTCAAGTTAAAAGTCGGGGTTTGGATAGTCAGGCTATCCAAAGACCCCACTTAGGCTTTCATCTTAAAACTTTGAACTAGCTAACTGAGAACTAGTTGCGTACGTCGAAGGTCTGCACGATGCTGTAACCAGCCTCGTCCATGGCGTAGGTCATCTTGTCAATCTGCGTAGTGAAGAAGTTGTACAGGATGATCGCGACACCAGAGTTACCAATCCCCAGGGCAGTGTTGATAAGTGCCTCAGAGATACCGACAGAAAGTTCGGCAGCGTTAGGAGCACCACCAGCACCCAGAGCGGAGAATGCGCGGATCATACCGAGTACGGTACCGAACAGACCGATCAATACCCCCAGAGAGGCAGAGGTTGCCAGGATAGGCAGGTTACGCTCCAGCATAGGCAGCTCCAGCATGGTAGCTTCTTCCAGTTCAGCCTGGATAGCAGTTTTCTTTTGCTCTTTTTCCATGTCGGCGACCAGCTCCATCTCCTTGTACTTGCGGAGACCAGCCTTGATTACGTTTCCGACAGAACCGCGCTGCTTGTCGCAGAGGTTGGCAGCCTCGTCGATGTTGCCTTTAGCGAGCAGCAGGCGAATTTTCTTTACGAAAACGTCAGTGTTACCACGTCCGCTAGCGCGAGATACGGTGATACCACGCTCTACCAGGAATACCAACAGTACCAGCAGTACGGTGATACCGATAGGAATTACGAAACCACCTTTGAAGATCAGGCCAAAAGTGTTAGCAGGCTCGCCTTCGGTCCAGTGCTCTGGCTCTTCACCAGACTCACCACCTTCTACCCACTCCTGGTACTCCTGAAAACGCTGAGGTCCTTCCTCAAAGTTCTCTGGAGCTCCAAAGCCTTGATAGAATACGAGGTGAGCAATTACCGCACACACGATGATTGCGACAAGAGGAAAAATTGATTTGAAGGGGCTGGCAGGTTTGATCTGAGCCTCCTGGTTAAATGTTGATGTACTTGGTTTGTTCGTATCAGACATTAGTGAAAGCCGTTAAGTTTGATGTACAGTTTTCAGAACTTTGCAACCAAAAATATGGATTAGATTGCTAAACGCAAAGCAGGGGGGGACATTTGTATGTGAGGTATAAAATTCCCAGAATTGCAAATTTCCCTTGAATTGGGTTACGAAAACCTTTGCATTGGACTCACAGCCTTGAAAGTACTATAAATCAACCCATAGCTTCTTCATATCTTCTCCCCGATTCTGGACTTCAATTGTGATAAACCAGTCCGTGTAAGACCTCCTACATCAAAGAACGAAATTGCTTTTTCACCCATAAAGACAAACCTTGCAGCCTGATTCCACACGGGAAATGAAAAAAAATACCTTCCTCGCAAAAACTTTTCACGGACTGGAGCCGGTACTGGCTCAGGAACTCTCCGATCTCGGCATGGATGGCGTCAATCCTGTCAAACGGGGCGTACTCTTCGACGGTGACCTGGAGGCCATCTATAAAAGCAATCTCTGGCTCCGCACAGCCATCCGGATCCTCGTACCCATTGAGGAGTTTTATGCGAGAAATGAGCAGGACCTCTATAGAGGAGTCCAGCGGGTTAACTGGTCTCAATACCTGCGTATCAATCAGACATTTGCAATTGACAGCGTCGTTAATTCGCAGGTGTTTACCCACTCGCATTTTGTCGCCCTGAAAACCAAGGATGCCATTGTCGATCAGTTTCGCCGTCGGACGGGAAAGCGGCCCAGCATTGACACCAAGAATCCCGACCTGCGCATTCATATTTATCTGAATGACCAGCATGTTCGCGTGATGCTAGACAGTTCTGGAGAAGCCCTGCATCGGCGCGGTTATCGCCAGGAAGGAAAACGCGCTCCGCTGAACGAGGTCCTAGCCTGTGGACTCCTTTACCTCTCCGGCTGGGAGCCTGATACCCCTCTTATAGACCCCATGTGTGGCTCTGGAACCATCCCCATCGAGGCAGCCCTGATGGCAGGAAACATCGCCCCCGGACTGCTACGACGCAGATTTGGGTTCATGCAGTGGCAAGATTTTGACCGGGAAATCTGGCAAAATCTGCTGCGTGAGGCAAGGGCGGCCCGCCGATCCATCGATACCCCGATCTATGCCCGCGAGCTACACGGCCCTACCCTCGGTGCAGCACGGCGCAATGCTACAGACGCTCATGTAGAGACGGCGATTCAATTTGAAAAAGCTGACTTTCTGGAGGCTTCTGCTCCTTCAACTCCTGGGCACCTGATCATGAACCCTCCTTATGGCGAGCGAATGGGGAGCGATCTGGATGAATTTTACCGCGCCATTGGCGATCGGTTTAAACAGGAGTATCCAGGATTCAAGGCCTGGATCATCAGTTCCAATATGTCGGCATTAAAAAAGGTCGGCCTGAAACCTGGCCAGAAGTTCAACCTATATAATGGTCAGCTTCCAGTCAGGTTCCTCGGCTATGACCTGTATGCGGGTAAGAAGGAGGAGTAGGTGCTATTGTATAGGGTGGATCAAGTTTATACGAATAACCAAGGTGCCGATATTGCCCATATACACCTTATTCCCCATATAAACCTTCTTTTGAACCCCTTCCCTTCATAGACCTGATCCCCATTCTTCTACAACCTGATACTCAGCCCCGGCCCCAGGAAGAAAAATCCGGTTTTTCCGCCCAGCATGTATCCTCCGCCCAGATATAGTGGCACATTCCAGCGCTGCTTGCTGTTGATGGGATAGAAAGTCAGGAAGCTCCCCAGAACGATGTCACGGTCTGCATCTCCGTTAAACGGAAATACGTCCACGGCCATAACTCCGACCCCCAGTTGAATGGGGTAAAGCCGATTGATCGCCCGATCCTGATATAGGCCGAACTGCATCAATGCGGTAAAATTCAGGGTGTTGAGGGTTTCATTCTGTCCGGAACCAAAACGATTCATCAAGACTCCTGTCGGGGTGGAGAACTCCAGCCCCAACTCGATTTTTTTCTTCATCACGAGGGTGAAAGGAGCTTTTCGCCCCTGCTCTTCATACTTATCCTGTTGATGTTCAATGGTTATCCTGACCTGTGCCCATCCCGGCAGGTCGTAGAGCGGTTCATCCAATA
Organism: uncultured Bacteroidia bacterium; assembly: GCA_964343195.1. Classification (GTDB taxonomy): domain Bacteria; phylum Bacteroidota; class Bacteroidia; order J057; family J057; genus CAYVAP01. Next base: position 101,395 of record CAYFIR010000010.1, read on the forward strand.
AGTCATTGATGGAAATCACACCATCAAAGCAGCTACTACGATCATATGCACTGTGACGCGAGGAAGACTTTCCGGGGCAGATCACCACGGGATGGACCTTACGTTCCTGGAGGCGGCGATTTTCCTTGTCCCACACTTCAAAAATGATGTTCAGATACTGCAGGCCATACAGGGCTTCTCCCTTGTCGATACTATCCCGACGGAAGCTAATGAAGAAGTCGTTTTCCTGTGGGGGAATGTAAACGGTACTGGGAACAGTATTGAGCGTGGCCGAGTCCTGCCCCAGACGCACCATCACAAAATCCAGGGTACGTGGGCGCTGATATTCCCTGATCGGAATGCGAAATGGAGTCTGCTCTTCATTTTGCATGAGCACCAGTTCCTTCGAGGTCACATCAAAGGGAATTTTCAGCCCCGACCAGGTCAGGATTTGCTCCTCATCCTTGATGACAGGGTCTCCCACTTCCTCCAGGCCCTTGAGGGAAAACCGAGCCTGCCCCAGGCTTTCGCCTTTAATTCTCAGGTCAAACTCATCCCCTGGCTTCAGCGTCAGCTCAGTTGTCCATTCTCCGCCTCCCCTACGAATCTCGACCTGATGAGCCGCAGGAGGAGGGAGAATATCCAGATTAGTCAGAAAAATCACATCCTCCTGAGACTTGAGGTACAGAGGGCCTTCGCTTCTGCGGTGGTAATCATACAACCGAAGTGTAGCCAACATCTGGTCTCCAGACTGCATTTCTCGCACCATCAGTCCCCCAACCAACGGACGAACGCCCTCTGCAGATCGTTCCAGGCGGTAGGGTTTGCCCAGAGATAGAGAAAACTGCCGGGGAAACCGGACATCCACCTCTACATAACGCTGATCACGGGGCAGATACACCTGATCCCGGTTAAGAGACAGAAACTGCACCGCTCCTTTCTTTACCTGAATGGTGAAGGGCGTAATGGTCGTCTGATACTCCAGTCGTCCGGTAGTCGGATCGACCCTGGGCCGGAGCGTTTCTACAGGCAACTCCAGTCGCTGCGTACCATACTGTAACGGAATGAGGTGGAGTTGAGGTCGCTGATCCTGCACCGTAATCCGATAGGCGGCAGAAGGCAGCCGCCTCCAGGTAGGCTGCGGGCGTACATTGCGGGGGAGAGTGGTCTCTAGCGGCAGAATGACCTCCTCACCGATATATAGGGTATTATTTCCCGGAGGTACGGTTACTTCCGTATCTGCAGTATGAAATAAAGAAATAACCGTGTTGGTGGTGTCACCATTGAACCGGACCATTTGCACCGGTATCTGGAGAGAGGTAGCATTACTGAGCCGGTTGAGCCTGATGCGGCTCCGGAAGTAACTTCGCCCAACCTGAATGAGGGAGTCATAGGTTTCAAAATCGGGCGAAGACAACAGCTTCAGACTCTTTACCGAGTAGGGACTGTAGGGAAAGAGCAGTAGTTCGGCCACTACAGCCTCCTCAGTGTACTCAAACCGCAGGTAATCACGGCCATTGATGGTGATAAGGTCTTCATCCAGGGAGAAACTCGCGGTATCGATCCGGAGTTCTACCTGGGTGAAGATGGAGTCTGTTCGTCCTCGCTGGGCTAATAAATGGAGAGGTAATAACAGCGAGAGCAGTCCCAGAATTCTGAGGCAATGTGCGAATCTCATGTAGTTTGTGGTTTTGAACCCACAAATTAATAGATAATCGCGTTTTATGGGACTTTCAATCGCAGAGTATTTATTATCGTTTACCCGATTTTCTCCCGTTTCGTCTATTACGTCCGTTTGAACGTCGGCTATTTCCAGGGCCGCCTCCGCCTCTTACATTTCTGCTACCCTGCGGGGCTGCGATCATCTCACCCTCCAGGTCCTCAAACGGGTGTCCTTCAACCACAGGAATGTTAACCCTTGTCAGCGTACGGATGGACTTTAGATAGGGGCGCTCACCGCCATCACAAAAAGATAAAGCTACTCCCTCTGCTCCAGCGCGACCAGTTCGACCAATGCGGTGCACATAGGTCTCGGGTTCATTGGGGAGATCGTAGTTGATGACGTGAGAAAGCGAATCCACATCGATACCTCGGGAAGCAATATCTGTAGCCACCAGTACTCTGGTACTGCGCTTCTTAAAGTTTTGCAGGGCTCTCTGTCGCGCAGTCTGGGACTTGTTACCATGAATGGCCTCGGCCGTAATACCTGCATTGGACAGAGATTCAGCGACTCTGTTAGCTCCGTGCTTGGTGCGGGTAAAGACCAAAGCAGTCTCAATTCCCTCATCTTTTAACAAATGCTTCAGCAGGCTCTTCTTATTTTGGGTGGTAACGTAGTAGATCCGCTGATCGATTTTTTCAACCGTAGTGGCCGGAGGGGCCACCTCCACAGTGATGGGTTCGAAAAGGATGCGGTTGGCGAGTTCCACAATGGCAGGAGGCATGGTCGCGGAGAAGAACAGGGACTGCCTGTCTTCGGGAATTACGGCCAGAACACGCTTCACATCGTGGATAAATCCCATATCCAGCATACGGTCAGCTTCATCCAGGACGAAGAATTCAAGGTGGCTCAGGTCCAGCAGGCCCTGATTCATCAGGTCCAGCAGGCGTCCCGGCGTTGCTACCAGTATGTCGATTCCCTTGCGAAGGTCCGACACCTGTGGTCCTTGAGAAACCCCACCAAATATCACGGTATGCTTTAGATGTGGGAGATAGCTCGCATACTGCTTCAGATTGGCCTGCACCTGGATGGCCAATTCGCGAGTCGGGGTCAAAACCAGCCCCTTGACGGCTTTGCGTTTATTTTTTCCCTGGGGTTGCTCACTCAGGTACTGAATCATAGGCAAGAGAAAGGCGGCGGTCTTACCGGTTCCGGTCTGTGCACAGGCCAGAACGTCCTGACCTTCTATCGCTACGGGTATAGCGCGGGCCTGAACAGGAGTAGGTTGGACATATCCGGCTTCAGCCAATGCCCTTAGAATGGGCTTTGAAAGCCCGATTTGGTCAAATGTCATGTAAATGGATTTCTGGAAGCAATATGATCGTCATTGGACATGGTCGCAGTAGGAAAAGCGCTCTGCTACCAGATAAAATGTAATACCAATGACTCGAAGCCTGGAATCAGGCTTCAGCTCTCCAGTCACCGTAAAGATACGATCTTCTGACGATAAAGATCATATTTCGTAAAAATCAATGAAATATTTTGAATTTCAGACAACCTTCTCCTCCACAAAAGGGGTCCTAAAATCTTCCCAGCGGGGGTGCAGGTGGTCTTTTTCGGAGATGATGGGGTCTACCTTACCCCAGGGTACCGACAGGCTGGGATCATTCCAAAGAATGCCTCCCTCACTTTCGCGGTTGTAAACATTGGTACACTTGTAGAGAAACAGACATTCGTCTGACAGCACCTGGAACCCATGGGCAAACCCTTCGGGAACGTACATCATTTCCCGCTTTTGGTCATCGAGTTCGTAGGCAAATACTTCTCCATAGGTGGGAGACTCTGCCCGAATATCCACTGCGACATCAAGCACCCGCCCCTGCAATACGGTGACCAGTTTTCCCTGGGCATAGGGTGGCGCCTGAAAATGCAGCCCCCGCAGAGTTCCTTTCTTCGAGAAGGACAGGTTGTCCTGCACAAAAGAAAGATGCCCGAGGCCTATGGCCTCGAAGGTTCTGGAGTTATACAACTCCTGAAAGAACCCCCGCTCGTCGCCAAAGACATCGGGCTTGATAATATAAAGGTCAGATAAATTGGTCTCAGACTTGTGGAACCCCATCCAGTTGCTCTTTGAAGTAGGCCAAGGTCCGCTTCAGGCCTTCGGAACGCAGTACCTGAGGTTCCCATCCGAGGATTTCCTTGGCGCGGGTGATATCAGGTTGACGTACCTTTGGATCGTCCTGAGGCAGGTCCTTGAAAATGATCTTACTTTTCGAGCCGGTAAGTTCGACAACTTCTCTCGCAAAATCCAGGATAGAAATCTCAGAAGGATTACCTACGTTAACAGGCATTTCTTCATCGCTTAGTAACAGGCGATAGATTCCCTCGATCAGGTCATCGACGTAGCAGAAGCTACGGGTCTGACTGCCATCCCCAAACACGGTGATGTCTTCTCCGCGCAATGCCTGTCCCATGAAGGCAGGTAGGGCACGGCCATCATCCAGTCGCATACGTGGGCCATAGGTATTGAAAATACGCACAATACGGGTTTCAACACCATGGTAGCGATGGTAGGCCATGGTCATGGCTTCCATGAAGCGCTTGGCTTCATCGTAGCATCCACGGAATCCTACGGGGTTCACATTGCCCCAGTAATCTTCGGTCTGCGGGTGGATCAGGGGATCACCATACACCTCGGAAGTAGAGGCAATCAGGACGCGAGCGCCCTTTTCCTTAGCTAGTCCCAGGATCTTATGAGTACCCATTGCGCCTACCTTCAACGTCTGGATAGGAATTTTCAGGTAGTCAATCGGACTGGCCGGAGAGGCAAAGTGCAGGATATAATCCAGACGTCCTTCTACGAAGGTGTAGTTGGTGACGTCGTGCTTGACAAAGGTGAAGCCATCCTTGCCGAAAAGGTGGGCAATGTTGGCCAGGTTACCTGTGATCAGGTTGTCCATGGCTACAACGTCATAGCCTTCAGCCAGCATGCGGTCGCAAAGGTGGGAGCCCAGGAATCCGGCGCCCCCAGTAATCAGGACTTTTGGGTTACTCATTGGTGGTTACTTTATCTGCTTGTTTGATAGCGCGACGGCCGATGGAGTAGTAGGTAAAGCCTTCCTTGTCCATGGTCTCCAGGTCGTAGATGTTACGTCCGTCAAATACCAGTGGCTCTTTGAGGCTGCTTTTGATGCGGTCGTAATCAGGGGTGCGGAACTCGTTCCACTCCGTAATGATCAGCAGGGCATCAGCACCAGGAATAGTGTTGTACATGCTCTCACCGTACTCGATGTCCAGATCCGTGAACTTCTTTACAGAGCCCATGGCCTCGGGATCATAGGCTTTCACCTTGGCACCCATTTCCTGCAGGCGCTTGATGATGACAAGAGCAGGCGCTTCGCGGATATCATCGGTATTTGGCTTGAAAGCCAGTCCCCAGATAGCGAAAGTCTTTCCAGTCAGGTCATTGGTACCATAGTGCTCAATGACACGATCTACCATTACCCCTTTCTGGCGCTCATTCACTTTCATTACGGAGTCAAGGATGGAGAATCCATACTCATACTCCTGAGAGGTCTTGTAAAGGGCAGAAACGTCTTTGGGGAAGCATGAACCACCGTATCCCACACCTGGGAAGAGGAATCGCTTACCGATACGGGTATCAGTACCCATACCACGGCGTACGTGGTCCACATCCGCCCCCACACGCTCGCACAGGTTGGCGATCTCGTTCATGAAAGAAATCTTGGCGGCCAGGAATGAGTTGGCAGCGTACTTGGTTACCTCAGCGCTGGGCTCATCCATGAAGATCACGGGGTTACCTGACATCACGAATGGCTTGTAGAGGCGGTTCATCACCTCAGTAGCTCGTGGTGACCGGGTACCGACTACGATACGCTCGGGCTTCATAAAGTCCTGTACGGCAAAGCCTTCACGCAGGAACTCAGGATTGGAAACGACGTCAAACTCCACATCGGTTTGTGCAGCAATGGCCTCACGTACCTTGGCAGCGGTACCTACGGGAACAGTAGATTTGTTAACGACAACTTTGTAGTCCTTGATGATGGTGCCAATCTCATTGGCTACACCAAGCACGTACTTGAGGTCAGCAGAACCATCCTCCATAGGAGGAGTAGGCAATGCCAGGAAGATGACCTCGGCAAAATCAACAGCATCAGCAAGGGAGTCAGTAAAGGAAAGGCGGCCTTCCTTGGTATTGCGCTCGAAGAGAGTCTCCAATCCAGGCTCATAAATGGGCACTTCACCTGCACGAAGCATGGCCAGTTTTTCGGGATTGTTATCGACACACATTACCTCGTTACCTGCTTCTGAAAAACAAGTTCCAGATACAAGGCCTACGTATCCTGTTCCTACGACTGCGACTTTCATGTGGGTTACTGATAAATATTAAATGGTAGAAATAGAGTATGAGAGCGCTTCCGTAAAAGCGTTCACAATGAATTCTTGTTGAGACTCGGTTAACTCGGAGTGCATGGGCAGGCTCAATACCTGATCACACAGGCCCTCCGATATGGGAATGCTGCCAGCCTGATAGCCATACTCCTGGTATGCTGGCTGCAAATGACAGGGAACGGGGTAATACACCATGCTCGGTACTCCTTTTTCGGCCAGATATGACCGGACGGCATCACGACGCGCTCCCCCACCTGTTAGCTTGAGTGTATACTGGTGAAAAACATGGGAGCCATCATCGTGCCAATCTGGAGTTTCAATCCCCTCAACATTCTCTAACAGGGTGTCATACCGTTTGGCAGCTGCCCGGCGTGCATCGCTGTAGCTATCCAGATGCTTTAGTTTGATACCCAAAATAGCAGCCTGAATCGCATCCAGTCGGCTGTTCACACCGATGCTGTCGTGGTAGTAGCGAACCCTTGAGCCATGGTTACAGATCATCTGTATCCGCTCTCCCAGATCCGAATCTTTTGTAAAGATCGCTCCTCCGTCGCCATAGGCGCCCAGGTTCTTACTGGGATAGAAGGAAGTAGTTCCTATATCTCCGATGGTGCCCACTCTGCGTCGGCTACCATCAGCAAAGTGATAATAAGCTCCTATTGCCTGTGCGGTATCCTCTACGATCGCTATCCCCCTCTTTTTGGCTTCAGGGATGATACACTCTATATCGGCAGCCTGCCCGAACAGGTGTACAGGGATAATCGCCCTGGTCCGATCCGTTATTGCCTCCAGCACAGCCTGAGGCCTGATGTTAAAGGAAACAGGATCGACATCGACAAAGACCGGCTTCAGCCTGAGCAAGGCGATTACCTCTACCGTAGCGATATAGGTAAAAGCCGGGGTAATGACCTCATCTCCGGGCTTCAGCCCCAGGGCCATCAGCGCTATTTGGAGGGCATCTGTCCCATTGGCACAGGGAATCACGTGGGGTACGTCCAGGTACTCAGACAACTGCTGAGCAAATTCTTTGACCACAGGCCCATTGATGTACTGTCCGGAACGGACCACCGAAAGGACTGCATCGTCAATTTCATTTTGTACTCGCTGATACTGTGTGATAGTATCAACCATTCTTATTTCCATAAGCAGTTTGCTCAGGGGGGATAAACAGAGAGAACCAGGATAAAAAGTAGTAGGTGTCAGCAATCCCTTGGACGTGTTGTCTTCGTTATATCCAGGGACAAAGGTATAGAATACACTAATTAAAGAACGGCTATGTACTCCAATTGGTACTTTTGGGTTATGTATGGTAAAATTGACACCTTGAGAAGACAATATTATATGGAGAGGAATCAAATCAAAAAGCAAAAACCAGAATATTCCATCATCCAACCTTCGCGGCAGCTCGGCTTTTTATTGGGCTGGATGTTTTTCACCGCCCTGATTATCGGAACCCATGTTCAAAGTCTGGGGCAGTCAAGCATCGCCGACTCCAGCATTCAACTCGTTACGCTGGATATGCGGTTTCAGGGTGCCATGCCCACCGGTCCTATGAATGATCGCTGGAATTTCACTTCCAGCTTTGGGCTGGATGTAGGGATAAAGTACCGCAATAATTTCTTCATCAGCGTAGGTACTTACGCCCTTTTCACCCAGTTTGTAGAGACTGACAGCATACTGGATCCCCTCTTAAGTAGTGGATTCCTTACAACTGATGAAGGGGTGGTTTCGGAACCCAAAGTGTTGGGAACAGGCATCATTGCCCCGTTCCGACTAGGGAAAATTTTCCCTATTGGTCCGCGGCCAAATGACAACTCGGGACTCGTCCTTAGCATAGGAGGCCAGTACATCCGCTACCGTTTTGATTTCAGGTCATCAGATGGGACTGTAGCAGGCCTGACAGGCGACTACGAAAAGGGCTATGACCACCTCGCCAGTGGATGGGGACTAAACGAAAGCATAGGCTATCGCATGTTCAACAACCGGGGCGACATCAACTTTATGGTAGGGCTGGAGTTTTCACAAAATTTTACCCGCTATCAACGGGCCTATCATTTTGCCACGGGAGTTCCCTCAGATGCACTCAGACAGGATTTTCTCTGGGGATTTTTTGCCGCGTGGACCTTCCCGCTGTATGAGAAGGCTCCTAACAGGGTGTACTACTATTAGGAATTCGTAGTTCGTAGTTTCCCGCTTCGCGGGATTTCGCTACGCTCAACGTGGTGAATAGTTCGTAGTTCGTAGTTCGTAGTTCGTAGTTCGTAGT
>CAYFIR010000011.1:0-39474 GCA_964343195.1 uncultured Bacteroidia bacterium
TATACACCCTATACACCCTATACACCCTATACACCCTATACACCCTATACACCCTTCCAGAGCTAGTTAATCGAATACTGCCGGGCGTACTCCCTGGCTTCGGTTGACCACTCGCGGAGTTTCTGTGCACGAGTCTCGGGGCTGGGGTGAGTAGACAGGAATTCTGGTGGGGACTCCCCGCCCTGGGCCTGCATACGATCCCAGAAAGGAGCAGCAGCATCCACATCATAGCCAGCTATGGCCATGAGAATGAGCCCTATGCGGTCGGCTTCGGATTCGTGTTTGCGGCTAAAGGGCAGGAGGATGCCTACCTGTGCCCCTACCCCTGCGGCGGCCATGACATACTGACGGGCCTGTGCCCGTTGCTGAGCCTGCTCCTGGGTTTCCGCCTGAGAGGTATTGACTGCCAGTGCGGCATCGATCAGGGTAAGAGCCCCCTGAAGTCCCAGAGCCTGAGACATGCGCTCATTACCATGGTGGGCCAGGGCATGGGCGATCTCGTGACCCATCACGACTGCCAGCCCGTCTTTTCCCTGGGCAACTGGTAAAATGCCGGTATAAACGACCACCTTGCCTCCAGGCATACAAAAGGCATTCACAAGGGGATCGTCCACTACGTTATATTCCCATTCAAACTGTGTCAACTCGTCCTGTAGCCCATTGGCTTTGTAATAGGCTTCAACCGCTTTTTCCAGACGTTGACCTACTTCGCGGACCATCTTTAGGTCCTGACTGCTACTGATTGGAGGGTTTTCCTGCAGGAAGGCATCGTACTGCTGAAAACTGAGGGCATTGATCTGTGAGGTGGGGATCAGTTTTGCCTGCCGGCGGCCTGTAATAGGGACCTTGGCACAGGCTACCACTATCAGGGTGGTAATGAGGAAGAGGGCAAATAACTTTAAGCGGGTCATGTGTATCAAAATGTTTGGTGGTATTGTGATGGAATTTTGACAGAATAAGCCAGCCGTTTCAGGCCACGACTTTCATTGAGACGGGGAGATATTCTCTTCGTCATCTCAATCTGGCTTCAACCAATTAAGTATAATTACCTGTTAAAGTTGCAGAATGGGGGGGAATAAACATTTTTACAAAATTTATTCAGGCCACTCATACTGTGTAACGGACGTTTGAATTTGTAGGTGTAGGAATCCAAACCCAATCCCTATTTTGGTTTCGTATCCTGGTAAATTCTGTACTTCCCTCATAATAAACGCGCTAAGGCATGAAATGGATTTTTATTTTTTGGAGTTGGCTGAGCGGTGATCCTCAGGCTGCTGTGGCAGCCGAACAAATGCAGGCTCATACGCAAAGCGTACAGGTAGGAGTCAACGAAGAAGGGGGCTCTAATACCTATCGCATACAAAACACGGGTGAATTGGGAACCATGATGGTACGCGATATGACGGCTTTGCGCCGACATGTTGTGGTGATTTTTGAAGATACCCATTTCACCAAACCCAAGCGTAATAACTAGTGGTACAAGTTCGAAGTTCGGAGTCGATAGTTCGGAGTTGAAAGTGTTGCTGGTCAGTATTTTATGCGAATTGCGAATGGTCAATTACTTCATCCCACAGGCACCAGCATGACGGGTAGTTGAGGGTTTGGTGATATCGGCTTCAAGGGGTGGATAATCAATGGCACTCTATTGAGTTCCGTCATTTTCGTCAAAGGAATATCAGCTTTCCCAGGCTCAGCTGGCCCCGTGTCCTGCCATCCAGTCTTCCAGCTTAATCAATTCTTCGGTGGTTCCCTTTTGTAGATCGGGGTCCACCGAATCTTTATTCAGGTCAATCCGGGTGAAGTCAAAATGATGACGATGCCATTGTCCCAGGATTGACATCAATGATTTTGGGCGAATCTGTTTTTGTAATTGAGCCCGCTTCACAAACTGGTTGAGGTTCACAATCTTGGTCTCCAGTAAATCCATGTGCCCCAGTTCAAAGAGCAGCATGATCTCCAGGATCCGGATATACAGGTTCATCCCCTGTTTATCGGCGAGAAGTGCGGTGGTATCGTTTAGCTTTAGGTAGGCAGGTTGGTATTTTTTCTGGCGAAAAAGCAGGCAGGCCTCATAATAGTGCCACCTGGCTGCCAGGTGAGGGGCGGTCTCAAACTCCGGGTGAGAAAGGGCCTCTTGCAGGTACTCCGTAGCCAGTGGCCAGTTTTCGTCAAAAAAGCTGATCACGAAACAGAGTTCCAGGCTGCGCAGGTAGTTGATTTCCACTTTGGAAAACATCTTGAGGATCTTGCCGGCATAACTGGCCGCTTCTTCGAGCCGGAGGAGGCGTAGGTGTACCTGTGCCAATTGCCCGTACGCAACTGCCTCACGCTGAGGAGTATATAGATGTTCGTTTTGCTGAATAAGCTTAAGGTACTGTAGGCAAAAATCCAGCGCCTGTTCATCGGCTTCATCGATTTGCTGGTAATAAACCTCAGAGAGATAGTAAAGGTGCTGGACTTGTGGGTGCCGGGTTTGTCCGGCCAGGTCAGCGAGACGGTCGATGGTCTGGCGAACATTTTCTTTCTCTTCTTCCTTCAGGGTCTGGTTCTGTAGCAGATTGGCCACGGAATAATAAAGTATGCGCGCCTCCTCGATGGTCATCAGCAGCTGATTGGAGGAAAGTAGCCTTTCGGTCAACTTTTGGTAGTCCTTTACTCCCATCCGGATATTGAGGTTGCGATATAGCAGGCGTTCTGCCTGATAGGCCTCTTCCAGTAAATCCGACTTTTTAGCGGTGGAGATAATATTCTGAAGCAGGTTTTTTCCGGCTTGATAGGCGCCACGGCCCAGCAGGATCTCAGCCTGAAGGAGTTTCTTGCGTAATTGAAGGCGGGTCACGATAGCCTTTGATCGGTAAGTCGTCAGGCTTTTGTCACTGAGCAGGACATTTTCCATCATCCGCTTGAGCCTTGATTTGGTGACCCTGAAGGTGTTATCAGGCTCTTTTCCATACAACTCCTGGGAATAGAATGACTCATCTCGTTGGTCATACTGTGTAACCAAGTCGAAAAGTGTTCCGACTTTCTCATGTTCAAATGAACCATGCTTAAATCGGTCTTTTAACTGCCTTATCTCCTGAGAGCGAAGCTTTTGGAGGATTTCGTAGACAAGTTTCATGTGAATTGGAGCAGGTATTTCGAGGTGCTAATGGCTGGTCAGGGCAGGAAATTGGAGAATTTTTGGATTGCTACCTAAAAAAATGTGTAACAGTCCGACTTTTTTGGGGAGTTCATTTACCAATACAATTCATACCTTTAGAATGCCCTTTAAAGGGACATGTGCCTAATGGCTTTCCTTTCGAATACTGATACTATTTGAGTTGATGTATTTGGAAAAGTTAGGGCTACATGGCTACTTTACTTTTTCTACAAGTTTGCTCTGTTGTTAGAAATAAATTCAGCCTATTGATCAATATGCTACCTCGTTTCAGTTTACTGTTCACCATACTAGCAGCATTAGTCTCTTCGGCTTTTGCTCAGGATGGCAAGTTGTCCGGCAAGGTGTTGGGCGAAGAAAGCCAACCGCTGGAGTTTGTTCGAGTGCTGGTCTTTGATGGGGATGAGTACCGCTACGGTACCCAGACCGCTGCAGACGGCACCTTTAGTATCCAGCCTGTCGCACCCGGTACCTACCGCGTCGAGGCGCAGTACCTCAGCCAGAAAAAGGTGCTGGACGAGGTTTCGGTCATTGCCAACCAAACCAGAAATATTACCATAGCCTTTGAGGCAACTACTCTGGATGTCGTTGAGATTTTTGAGGAAAGCCCATTTGAGACCTCACCGATCGTGGGAACCACCATGACCAGCGATGAGATCGTAAATGCCGGTACCCGTAGTGTGAATTCACTAGCGGCCATATCCGCAGGTGTGTATCAGGGAGATGAAGGAGGAGCCCTTTCAGTAAGGGGTGCCCGTACTTCAGCTACTGTTTACTACGTGGATGGGGTAAAGGTCCGGGGTAGTTCCTCTCTGCCTCAGCAGTCCATCGCCCAGCTGCAGGTAATTACTGGTGGTACCCCCGCCGAATTTGGAGACTTTACCGGTGGGGTAATCAACATTACCACTGCCAATCCCGCTCCGAAATTCTCTGGTGTAGGGGAATTGGTGACCAGCCAGTTCCTGGACCCCTATGGATATAACATCGGGGCACTTACCCTTACAGGGCCACTCATCACCCGTGAACGAAGCGTTCCTGGAAGTGACCGTACCTTCAAAACTTCCGTACTGAGCTTTTTCGTCAATGGTGAGGTGTCATATGTCGATGATTCCAGCCCCGCCATTACAGGGGTGTATGGACTTCGTGATGGGCTGCTTGACAGCCTTCAGGCTGATCCCATGACGATCTCTGAAAACGGCTTTACCTTCCTGGGAAAGGCCAACTACATCACCCGTGACGATGTGGTAGAACTCAATACCAAGCCTTTCAATAATGGACTGTCAGGCAGGGCACTCTTCCGCCTGGACTTTCAACCTGTAGATAACATCCTGGTGAAAGTCGGGGGTAACATCAATTACAGCGAAGGCACCAGCTGGGGAACCAGTACCAGCCTTTTTTCCCCACAAAATGATGATCGCACCGAACGCCGTACCTATCGCCTTTGGGGCCGTTTCCAGCAGAGCTTCCCAGGAACCGAGAACTCGGCTATCCGGAACCTGTTTTACACGATTCAGGCCGACTTCAGTGGGTATGATGGCCGCAATTTTAATGCGAGACATGAAGACAACTTCTTCGATTACGGGTATATCGGACGCTTTTACTACGATGTAGAGCCTGTATTCCAGTACATCAACGATCCAACAGATGAGATTTCCTCTTCCCCACACTGGCGTTCAGTAGGGGTGCCAACATTTGGAAACCTTGTGTTCGATCCATCTGATTCCCGTAATCCACTGCTTTCCAACTACAATACATCCATCCTGAATTATGTGGAGGATAACGGGGTGCCCAACCTGTTCTTCAACCCAAATGTCACGGATCCAACAATTTTCCAGCTTCAGAGCCTGAATGACCTGTCCTTCCGTCAGGGCATCCTGAACGGGGGAGGGCCACGTAGCATCTACTCCATTTACTCTGGGGTCGGATCTACTACTCGAAGCTACCTTCAATTTGCCTTTGAGCAGTTCCGACTGACAGGTCAGGCGACGGCAGAGATCAGAGGCCACAACCTGAAGGCCGGATTTGAATTTGAGCAACGTAGTGAGCGGCTCTGGAGTATCGGAGCAGCAGGCCTTTGGCCACTGATGCGTCAGTACACCAACTTCCACCTGCAAACCCGCGAGGACGATCCTGCCAACTATATTCTCCAGCTTAACAGCGCTGGTGAGTGGAATGACACCGTTATTGTCCCGCTGCAATATTCTGAGGCTGACCAGTTTAGCTTTGACCAAAAGCTACGTGAGAAGCTGGGCCTTGCAGTTGATGGTACAGATTGGGTGAACATCGACGCCTATGGACCAGAGAATTACTCTCTGGATATGTTTACAGCCGACGAACTGCTTTCAAATGGACTCACCGGGGTCGTAAGTTATTACGGTTTTGACTACCTGGGTAACCGGGTGGACCCGGTACCTGAGGGGGACTTCTTCACCAATTCTGCCCAAAGACCTATCAATGCATTCCGCCCGACATACATTTCTGCCTTCCTTCAGGATCGGTTTGAATTCGAAGACATCGTCTTTAACATCGGGGTTCGTGTTGACCGATTTGATGCCAACCAGTCTGTACTCAAGGATAACTATTCGCTATTCCCGACCTATTCTGCCGGAGAGCTTTCTTCAGGAATTGGTGGAGTAGAGGCCTTCAGTCTGCCTGCCGGTATTGGCGAAGACTACGTACCATATGTGGACGATCCGTTGAATTTTACTGAAATCGTCGGATATCGTGATGGAGAGATCTGGTATGACGCTTCTGGTGCCCCTGCGTCCTCCGCTCGTATCGCACAGCTCTCGGGTGGTCGTCCTTCACCTGCACTGGTTGAGGATACCATCAGCATGGCGTCTTTTGAGGATTATACTCCTCAGACTGTTGTGATGCCACGACTGTCATTCTCCTTCCCGATCAATGATCAGGCACAATTCTTTGCCCACTACGATGTGCTTTCACAGCGTCCTGGTCAGCTAGGCGCAGGTAGTAGCTCTCTGCTGGCGGCTCAGATTTCTGACTATGTCTTCCTGGCCAACCGACCAACTTCAGAAGTAGCCAACCCCAACCTTCGTCCTGAGATTACCATCGACTATGAGGCTGGATTCAAACAGCGACTCGGTCAGCGACTGGGTCTGACGATCTCGGCCTTTTATCGGGAAATGCGGAATATGATTCGATTCCGTCGATTTGTAAATGCATATCCTTTCTCCTACGATACCTATGACAACCTGGACTTTGGTACAGTAAAAGGTTTCCTTTTTGCCCTTGACCTTGTCCGGACCAATAACCTCTCATTCCGGGCTTCCTATCAGTTGCAGTTCTCTGATGCAACAGGTGGTAGCATCAGTGATGCGAGAGGTATTGTCAACTACCTGGAGGGAGCTGGTATCCTGCGCACCCTGTTGCCTAACCCGAATGACCAGCGTCACCGTTTCTCAGGAAACATAGATTACCGATTTGTCCAGTCTCCAGGACCTTCACTCAATCTTGGAGATAACACAATTTATCCTTTCAAGAACCTGGGTGCCAACCTGACCTTCTACCTTGGTTCCGGATGGCCCTATACCCAGACCGCCACGCCTGTACCTACTGTGCAGGGAGGTATTCCTGTGGTAACCCAGATTCAGGGATCGCCACGTGGGGCCCGACTTCCCTGGCAGTATCGCCTTGACTTTCGAATGGACAAGCGATTTGGCCTGGGCGGAAAAATCAAGGATGACGGCTCTCGTAGCCGCGGGTACAACATGCAGGTGTATCTGAATGTGCAGAACCTGTTGAATACTCAAAACATCCTGGGAGTTTACGGATATACCGGATTGCCCACGGATGATGGCTATCTGAGTAGCGACATTGGTCAGCAGGCGATTCTGGGGACAATTAATCCTCAGTCTTTTGTAGACCTCTACACCATTGCACTCAACGGACCTGGAGGATTCTCTCTCCCACGTCGTACCCGCCTGGGTATTATGTTTGAATTTTGATCCAATACTAAACCAAGATCTACTCCATCGAATACTTTGCTATGAAAAACCTGAGAATACTGCTCTCTGTGTTGATGCTATTGGCGACCTTGCCTTGGCTCCAGGCACGTGAGCCCGTAGGAGTGACCCAGCGTGTGGTAAGCGGTTATCGTATTGCCAGCGACTGTGTACCTTCCGGGGCTTCTACTCAGCTGGACATCAACAATGTGCGGGCATTGCTACATAATGGTGGCGATATGTGGTGGGATCTGGTGGGCGAGCCCCGCTATGAGATACCTAAGGGAAGTAATCGTAATTCGCTGTTTGCTGGCTCCCTGTGGATTGGGGGACTTGACGAAGCCGGTCAGCTCAGGGTTGCAGCTCAAACCTATCGTCAGAGCGGAAACGACTTTTGGCCCGGACCATTGACTGGAGGACTCTCTGGCGGAGAGGCTTCTACCGAGCAGGCTACCTGTGAGCAGTGGGATGAAATGTTCAAGATTTCCCGTGCGGAAATCGATGCCTTCCTGGCGGACTATTCTGATAACAACGTCATCGACAATCCTGAGAGCTATCCCAATGTATACAACTGGCCAGCACGCGGAAACGCAGAAAACCCAGGCTTTGATGTAGATGCTGATGGCAATCCGCTGGAAGCATATCGGGCCGATGGTTCTGTCCTGTATGCTGCTCCATTTGTCGATAATGATGGAGACCTGCTATATGATCCCAACAGTGGCGACTACCCTCAAATCAGGGGGGATCAGGCTGTCTGGTGGGTCATCAATGACCGGGGAAACACCCACACTGAGACCGGTGGTCAGCCCATCGGAGTAGAGATTCATATGCTGGCGTTTGCCTTTACTACCTCCAATGCGGTGAACAACATGACTTTCTATCAGCAGACGGTCATCAACCGTTCCAGTCAGCTGTTGACCGAGACCTATATAGGACAATGGGTGGACGCTGACCTGGGTAAATTCAGTGACGACTATGTAGGGTGTGATACCACTCGTGGTCTTGGCTTTTGCTACAATGGTGACCCCGATGATGACGGCCCCACCGGATATGGACTGAATCCTCCGGCAGTAGGAGTTGACTTTTTCCAGGGACCGCTTGCGGACTCAAATGATGGAATTGACAACGACAAGGATGGTCTGCTGGATGAAGATGGGGAAACCATCATCATGTCCAAGTTTGTGTATTACAACAACGACTTTACCCTGATCGGGAACCCTGAGGTTGCCCAGCATTATTATGGATATCTGACCGGACTTTGGAAGGATGGTTCTCCCATTGTTGAAAACTACCAGGATGGTGCAGGTACAGGTAATGGCTACGGAGCCTCTTCAGCAGGAGATCCCACGAATTATATGTTCCCTGGCGATCCCTGTTCAGGTACAGGTTGGACAGAATCCAATGCCGACAATGCCCCTGCAGACCGTCGATTCCTGCAGAGTGCTGGCCCATTTACCCTGCAGCCAGGGGCTGTTAATGAAATCATTACAGGGGTAGTTTGGGCACGTGGCAACTACCAGGATCAGTTTGGATCTGTTTGTGAACTGTATG
Source organism: uncultured Bacteroidia bacterium (assembly GCA_964343195.1). Lineage (GTDB taxonomy): Bacteria > Bacteroidota > Bacteroidia > J057 > J057 > CAYVAP01. The sequence continues at coordinate 8,674 of CAYFIR010000011.1, forward strand.
CCGCAGACGATGTGGCCCAGGCTCTGTTTGACAATGATTTTACCCTCCTGGAGGGCCCTGACGCACCGGAACTGACGGTTACGGAGTACGATAGCCGATTCATCCTTACCTGGGATTATCCGGAAGAACTCAAGGATGTCCGCAATAACTACAATGAATCCTATCAGCAGGCTGACCCTGTCCTAAAGGCCCAGGGAGTAGAGGACTCCATTTTCAACTTCCAGGGATACATCGTTTATCAGCTGGTGGACGGAACAGTCGGTGCAGATGAACTGAATGACGGTGACCGAGCTCGGATTGTCGCTCAGTGTGATATTGTGGACGGTGTGAGCACGATAGTCAACCGGACTACTCAGGGCGTTGAAGGATCTACTGATCGTTTGATCGTTGACGAGGTAATGGTCGACGGGGCTGATGAAGGAATCTTCAAGTCTGTAGAAGTAACCAAGGATAATTTTGCTACCGGGACAGATACCCGTCTTAAAAACTATTCTACTTACTACTACGGCGTAATTGCTTATGCCTATAACGAGACCACTTCTGACGGTCGAAAGTTTGTTCCTGGTAACAGCTTCTATCAGGTGGTTTCTGCCGTACCCCATCCTATCAACTTTGAAAAACTTGGTACAGTTGTTTCCAGCGAGTATGGAGATGAAATCCCCGTAACTCAACTGGTCGGCACCGGCAATGGGGGCCATTTCCTGGAGCTAACGGAAGAAACGGAATCTAAGATTCTGGAAAACACCGTTGTAGATGCCATTACATACGAGCCGGGAGCAGGCCCAATTCAGGTGAAAGTAGTAGATCCCAAATCCCTGCAGGAGCGGTTCTATCGCCTGAAACTGGTAGAGGATGATACCCTTTCCACTACCAACCTGGGAACCGTTACCACAGCAGATACCTCCTTTACTCTTTTCGAATATGAAGTATCGGCATGGGAGCTTTATGAGGGAACTACCCCAGACTTTAGCCTTGGAGAACCTATCTACCAGTCTACTTACCGGGTTCGCAATGATGGTTCGGCCCCAAGACCTGCTCCACTGATTGGATACGAAAAGGTCATCCCGGATAGAGGGATATCCATCTCTGTCAGGGGAGTAGAGGCCGCAGGTGATACCCTGGATGAAGAGGACATGGGAATCATAGGTGCCAGTTTGGCTTTTGAAGATAGCAGTGAGCCCTGGCTTACGTCACTGCCCGATAACGATGCCTTCTTTGGAGGAGTATGGAACTGGCTGGTGAACGATGAAAATAGGACGTTCCGTCAATACGAAATCTACGATAAGTTTGACCACTACTCCAACATCCTTGGAGGTCGGTGGGGACCCTTTATTCTGGCAAGAGGATTTGATAATTCTGCCTCTAATGTAGTCTCTCCCGGGGTGGCAATTGGAAACAATACCACTAACCGACGGGTAAGTGCAGAGGAGTTGCTTGATTTCTCCGAGCTGCCTGACGTAGACATTGTCTTCACCAATGACCAGACCAAGTGGTCTCGCTGTGTGATTGTTGAGACCAGCCCCAACAATGCCCTTGGCACTGGAGCCTGGCCTTTATCAGCGAAGTACAAAACCAGTGTTGACCAGGATGGACAGCCCGAAACAGAGGTTGCACCTGAGAATGGAGGAGACTATGGCATGGGCTGGTTCCCTGGCTATGCCATCGATGTTAACTCCGGCCGTCGCCTGAATATTTTCTTTGGCGAAAGTGAATGGGACCGTACCAATCGAGGTAACGACATGATCTGGAACCCAACCAGCGAGTTAGGGACCAATCTGGAACGTGTTGGTGGCCGTCACTTCCTGTATGTAACCGATTTGACCTATGATGGCTGCGAGTCTATCAGGGACACCCTTTCCAACGCGAACTATGTTGGAATCAACAACTTCTCAGATGCTCTTTTCTTCTCAGAGACACAGCATCACCTGAAGGATGTCTATAAGCATGTGGCTTGGGTAGGAGTTCCTTACCTGAACGTTGGATATGACATTGCTAATCCAGGTGATATCCCTACAGAAGCCCGTGTCTCGCTGCGTCTTGATCGTCCATTCCGCCCACGTGCTCGTGAGTCGGCAGATGCGGTCCCCGAGTTTAGCTTTCATACCGAAGGCCTGGCGGTACAAACCGAGCAGATCGAGGTGGCAGAATCGGCATTGGATGATGTATTGGTTGTACCCAACCCCTACTATGCCTACGCAAGCTATGAATCAAGTCAGCTCGACAATCGCGTTCGGATCACGAACCTCCCGCAGCGCTGTCGTATTAGCATCTTTACCATTAATGGTAACCTGGTGAGGACCTATGACAAGGATTCTCAGGAGCCTTTCCAGGACTGGAATCTTCAGAACCAGAGTGGTGTGACCGTTGCCAGTGGACTGTATATTATCCACATCGATGCGAACGTCGGGGGTCAGAACCTGGGAGAGAAAGTCGTGAAACTGATGGCCGTGATGAGAGAGCTTGACCTGGATAACTTCTAATAACTGGTTGACAGGCAGGAATTTCGGGTTAATTCTGAAATTCCTGCTTTTACAACCTTCATCCTCAGAATCAACAATACCTAAGCTGATGATAAAGAGATTTACTTTACTCATAGTTCTGTTTACCCTGGTATCGGGCACTGCATTTGGGCAGTCCGAGCGTACTGGTCAGGCAGGGGCTATGGAATTGCTGAATAATGTCATGCCGCGCAGCTCTGGCTTCAACGGGCTTGACATTGCCGGGGTAGATGGGATCGAAGGATCTCAGATCAATCCTGCTGGAGTTGCCCGTACTACCGGAACCGAATTGTTGTTTGCTCACTCCCGCTGGCTCTATGGATCGGGCATACAGATTAATTCTTTTGGGATCAGCCAAAGCCTGGGAGTTGATAATGGTACGCTAGGCGTGTTGGTAGTAGCCCTTAACCCGGGTGACCTCACCAGGACTACTGAATCCCAACCCAACGGAGAACTGGGAACATTCAGCCCTTCATTGCTAAATATCGGCCTTACCTATGCCCGTAAGTTTACGGATCGCATCCATGTAGGCTTTTCCGGCAGACTCGTTAGCCAGTCAACTCCGGATGTCGCAGCTACTGGCGTGAACTTCGATGCTGGTATACAGTACCGTGCAGGAAAACTGGACCGTCTGAAGTTGGGTATTGCATTGCGTCACGTAGGTCCTACCATGACTTTTAGTGGCGATGGACTCACCAGCCGGGTGTTGTTCCAGACCAGAAATGACTATACCACCTCCGTTGACCTTCCGACTCAGGAGTTTGAGATTCCAGCTACCCTTACCATGGGTGGTTCCTTTGACTTTTTCCTAGGAAGCGACGACCTGGTTCTTTCAGCTGTGGTTGGTTTTATTAGCAATTCCTATTACTACAATCAGGGAGGAATGGGACTGGAATTCCGTTACAAGCAGTATGTGGCATTCCGGGGAGCCTTCCTTTATGAGCAAGGCATTTTTGGGGCGAACCCTGGAGTTGATGGCCGCTATAATGCCTATACAGGGACTGCATTGGGCGCTAGCTTCCGTGTTCCCATCAAGAGCGGCAAGTATGACGCAAGTGGAAATCCTGACTTCTCCAAGTTTTCCCTCGACATGAGCTACCGCACAACCAACCCCTTTGGTGGAACTTTTGTCCTGGGAGCTCGTATAGACATATAATGTAGTTTGCAAAGAAAATTTGCAAAAAGCAGGGTTCTTTAGCTAACAAATAGTATATTTACAATACGGCATTGGACTAGTCCAATGCCGTATTTTTCAAACGGAAATCAATTCAATTCCCTCACAAATAGCCTACTGCTAAGCTATGATGTGGGGGATGTATCGGTTATACCGACCATTATTCATCAACATTTTAATTGGGTTAGCCCCTGGGTTGACCCAGTTAATTTTTTTTGTAACCAAAATCTAGCAGCTATGAGTGATATAACTTATTTAACAAAGGAAGGGTACGACAAGCTCAGGAATGAGTTAAACGAACTGAAGACAAAGGGCCGTACCGAAATTGCCGCTGCCATCCAAAAAGCCCGAGAGTTGGGGGACCTTAGTGAGAATGCAGAGTATGATGCTGCTAAGGATGCACAGGGACTACTTGAGATGAAAATCGCCAAACTGGAAAATACTGTTGCTACTGCCCGTGTGTTGGATGATTCTGATATCGATACCTCCAAAGCCTATATCCTCTCAACAGTTCGACTGAAAAACCTGAAACTGAAAAAGGAGTTTTCATATACCCTGGTATCTGAAGAGGAAGCCGATCTGAAAAAAGGCCGTATCTCAATCAAATCTCCTGTTGGAAAGGCAGTTTTGGGTAAAGCCGTCGGCGATATCGCAGAAATCGACGCTCCCGGTGGAAAAATGAAATTCGAAATAATGGAAATCACCCGTGGTTAGGTGTTTTTCCCTCTTATGATATAGATTGAGCCCGGCATCGCCGGGCTTTTTCATGCCTCAGGTGTATATTTTGGACTCCTGAATGATACCATGCGAGATATCCTGCACAGCTTCCAACTGAGACTGACCAACCTGAGCCAGGGAAACAGAGCTCTTAGACTCTTGCGCCTTAGCAAAAGGCGTGATATGGACCTCACCCAGTTAGGTGGGCTGGAAGATCGGACGGCGGAGGATATCCTGGAGCGCATTATCTCTGGTAAGGATCAAGCCCTTATCAATCGGCTCGATCCACGCTTTGCTCCACTCAATGTGGCAGACCGCCAACTGAATCAAATATACCGGACAGCCAACCTTCTGTTTGAAGAAACAGGTACTTATGACCTCTTTTTGGGGTATCCCTTTGTCGACGGAAAGTTTTTGGATGGGACCGCTGTAAGGTGTCCGGTAGCGTTGTTTCCAGTGAGGCTGGAACGTAATCTAAGGGGGAAGCCACGGTGGAAACTCCGCTATCTGAGCGATGAGCCAGTCCTGTTTAACCAGACTTTTTTCCTTGCCTATGAACAGTTTCAACAACTTAGAATAGATGCAGCATTTTGGGAAGAAGAGATCGATCCCAACCGCGATTGGCAGCAATGGTTAAATGACCTTTATGAACGGATTAAGACCTACGAACTGGAAGTCAATTTCAATCCGAGGCTTTTTGACCAAAAACTTGAGGCTTTCCGGGACATGAGCAAAGCCGACCTGGTGAATTTCCATCCCGGGGTACTGACATTTCGGTCTCAGGCGGTTTTAGGAATTTTTCCCCAGTCGGATTCCGCGCTACTAGAGGATTATAAGCGAATTTCTGATCATGTTGATGAATTTGACGTAGCCAGATGGCTGGGAAAGGAGGAACTGCCGCCGAAGCCGACTGAACACAGCTATGTGAAGGAGGAGGAACGTTTCTTCACCACCGAACTGGATCAAACCCAGGAGGAAGCTTTGCTGGCCGTAAAAGGGGGACAATCGCTGGTTTTGCACGGCCCGCCGGGTACGGGAAAGTCCCAGGTGATCGTGAACCTGATCGCTGATGCCATGGCGCATGGCAAACGGGTATTGGTGGTATCACAAAAAAGGGCAGCCCTTGACGTGGTCCATCACCGCTTACAGGGGCTTAATTTGGGCCGTTTTTCCGTGCTGGTACATGATTATCGGCATGACCGTAGATCAATTTACGCACAGATTAAGCGACAGATTGATGACCTTGATGCATTTAAGGCAGAGCTAAAGGACCTGAACTACACCCAGCAGGACCATGAGTTTAAACAGGTGTCCCGGCGACTGGACAGTTGGCATAGAGACTTTGAGGCATTGTTTCAGGCCCAAACCCAGTCCCAGTCATTTGGGCTTTCAGCCCATGAGCTTTACCTCCGGTTAACCCCTGGATTGGACCCCCTGCCGCTGGAGGAAACGGCTAAAAAACTGGACGCGGAAAGCCTGGCATCTGCATTGGTCCAATTGAGATCAATACTGGACTATCGGGATTTGCTGGCAACAACCCATCCCTGGCAGGGGCGATTGGGGTTTCGGATATCGGGGCAGAGTGAACTGCAGCGGCTGGAAGCGTTACTGGACGCCTGGAGCCAGCAAGCAGATCAACTTGGTCAGCTTTACCACAGCCTCAGCAAGAAATTTAATACCCGGCTTCTCGACCCTGGCCTGAATCGCGATCGCATGGCTGAATTCCGTGAGGCGGATAAGTGGCTGCAAAATCATCAGGCCCGAGAAGATATGGAGTCCCTCAACCAGGCGGGAATGACGGGAGAAAAGGCCCTGGAAGTGCTTGTTGCGCTGGAAAAGGCCTTGAAGGCAATGGACCAGCGAACTTACCTGGACGATGGATACTGGCAGTTTCATGCCGCCCTGGTTAAGCACGACAAGGCGTACCATACCTACCAGCGAAAACCCCTGAGGTGGCTCAACCTGGATTTCCTCCGGGCCAAATGGTTTTGGAATAAAGTGCTCAAAGCCAGAGACCTGGAACTGGATGAGGATACCTTTCGCCAGTTGCGAAAAGAGGTAAAGGCCTTCAGGGAAGTCAATAAGATATATGCGAAGTTTCACGAAGAGCCTTTCTTTGAAAGCTTTCCACTGCTTGGGAGTCAACAGAGCAAATGGGAATGGTGGAAACACAAGCATGCCCATGCTGAGGTGTATGATAGGATTCGAAATATCTCCTTCTACCGTAAGGTAAAGCCCCGGTTCGATCATGGGAAACTGGACTCAGTAGGATGGCAGCAAAGCCTTGCCTCGCTGGCTGAACTGGAAAAGTTTACCGACCGCTGGGCCGGGTTGTTGGAAGACTGGCGTGCCTGGATGCAGCAGGAGGTGGTGGAGCAGTGGAGTGAATGGTTCAAGAAAGACCTGCAGGCACTTGAGGAACAGTTTGCAAACATGCGTGACAGCCTAAGCCGTGATTTCTATGACCTAAGAGATCTCGATCAGGTGATGGCGGGCTTAAGTCCTGCAGAGAAAATGATGAGAGACGCTCTGGCAGGGATTCTGCCAACAGTTAAGGAGGTAGATCCATTTCTGGAGAAAGTGGAGCAGAGCGTGTTGTATTACTGGCTGGAGCAGACTGAGCGGCACCACCCGGAGCTACTTGAGGTGAGCAGTAGAGGCTGGCCTCGGAAACAGCAGGAATACCGGGATAAGGTGGCGCAGCGCCGGGAAAACCTCACCCAACTCATTGGTCATCAGATCAAGGAAAGGATCGTGGGGATTATCCAGTACAACCGGTTGAGAAATCCCATTACCTATCGGGAGATTCTTCATCAGGTAAGTAAAAAGCGTCGCCTTTGGTCCGTGAGAAAGCTGGTTAGCAAAACCTGGAAGACCGGGCTTTCAGAATTGGTTCCCTGTTGGATGGCTTCTCCAGAATCCGCCTCGGCCATCTTCCCGATGCAAAAAGACTTCTTCGATCTGGTAATATTTGATGAGGCCTCCCAGTGTCTCGTGGAAAGGGCACTGCCCATTGCCCTGCGTGGCAAACAGTGCATCATTGCGGGAGATGATCAGCAGCTCAAGCCATTTGAGCTCTATCAGGTCCGCTATGAAGATGCCGAGGAGGAATTGGCCGAAAATGAAAAGGCGCTGGAAGTGACCAGTATCCTTGATCTGGCCAAGGTGACCCTGCCGGAAATCCATCTTGCGTGGCATTACCGTTCCCGCCACCATAGCCTCATTGCCTTTAGCAACCATCGGTTTTATGGAGGAAAACTTCAGGTCATGCCCCGGGCAAAGTTTGACTCCCGGTACCTTCCGGCGCTGGAATGGATTTCAGTGGACGGGCACTGGAAAGACAACCAGAACCTGGCAGAGGCGGAGCGAACCCTTGATCTGGTCATGGACCTTGTCGCACAACCCGACCCTCCCACCATGGGAATCGTGACCTTTAACTACAAGCAGCAGCAGTTAATTGGGGACCTGCTGGATCAGCGACTGGAAAGCCTGGCCCAAAGCGGTGACAAACGCTACGACTTGCTCCAGGCAGCCATGAATCGGCAGGAAGAGGAAGAATGGCAGGGACTGTTCATCAAAAATATAGAAAACGTCCAGGGGGATGAACGGGATGTCATCCTGTTTTCAGTTGCCTATGCACGTGACGCCAATGGCAAACTGGCTGCTCGATTTGGGCTCCTGAATCAGGAGGGAGGCGAAAATCGGCTCAATGTGGCCATCACCCGCGCGAGGCAAAAAATCTATGTGCTGTGTAGTTTTCTACCGCATGACTTGCGGGTTGATGAGTCAGTGCATCCCGGTCCAAGGTATTTTCGGGATTACCTGGCATATGTATATGCTGCGAGTCACCGAGGAGAATCTGCGGCCGCAATGCTGCTGAGTGGAGAAACGGAGGCCAGCGAATGGCATGACAAAGGCAATCAACTGGCAGACGAGGTTGCCAGTACACTGGAAAGCAAAGGGTATCGGGTGGCTCGTAATCTTGGATCGACGAACTTCAGGTTGGATGTAGCAGTGATGAGTGAGAATGGTGAATACCTTCTGGGAATCGAAGTCGAAGGAGGAAACTATTTTAGTGGAGAGACCAGCAAGGAGCGGGAAGTTTACCGTCCCGTACTGCTTCAAAACCTGGGCTGGAAACTGTACCGGGTATGGGCCAGAAACTGGTGGAGGAATGCTGAAGGGGAATTGCAGCATATCCTGAAACTACTGGAAGCGTAAGTAGGGCAGAAGCTTCAACCTACTCCTTACCCAAATCGAAGATGATTCCGGCGTTTATGCCAGTCGTGTAGAGTTTCTTTTCGAGGCCAAGAGAGCCAGAGCCTTTGGTACGTTGAAGGCTTTGGATAAAGTATGGCTCAACCTGGAAGGAAAGCCTGTCGCTGGCCTGGTATTCAAGGCCGAGTCCAACAGCGATATTTCCAGGGTAACTGATAAGGTTCCAGGCCCTCTGCTGTGGTTCAAGCTGTGAAGGGATGGCCAGACGATTGGCATTCACCGGAGCGGACGGGTCGTAATGCTGGTAATTTTCGCTTAGGCTAAGCACCGCTACGATTCCTCCCTGTGCATAGAGGGAAAGGTCGCCGTTTGAAGGGAACCGGTACCTCATCATAAGAGGAAGCTCGACTACCCGCATGGAAGCTTCCAGGCGATTGCGCAGCAACTTCTCCTGAAATGATACCAGGTATTCGTGAGAAAAGTGACGCTCCCCATATCCGATTCCTGTTATCACCTGCCAGTTATTGCTCACGCCCAGTTCCAGACGTAATGCAACCTGGTATCCCGGATCTGCCTGAGGTCCGGATAACTCGGCTTTGGTGTGGGTTATACCTCCCACCAATCCGATGCGGATATCGGCAGGATAGTCATCGGGAGGCAGGAGTGCCTCCATCGCACTTTGAGCCCCAAACTGGGAACTCGCCAAAGCGATGTAACGAGGACGAAGTGGAATAATGCTCCTGCCAGCCTGATCGCTTTCTTCAGAACCAGCCTTGGGTTTATCTATCTGAGGTAGGGTAGGGCGCGGGGCTTCGTCGGATACGCCCCCATTAATTTGACTGACAAGGCTAACTGTTTGTGCAGAATTCAGCTGCTGCAGTGGGGCAAGCTCTGGTGCTGTGGTATGGGAATGAGCTTGGGTATGGTTGTTTTGTTCAGAAGCTAAAAGGTTGGCGTCTGAGGACTCGGTGGTTGGTTCATTGGAGGCGAACTGATCTATGGGCCTTATTGGGCCACTACCCGGCTTAGGTTTAAACATTTGGGAAATCCGGGTACGGTCTCCGGTTTGCCACCATATTCCGGCCAGTAGAAATATCAGGACTGATGCTGCGACTGTTAACCCTCTTCTCCAGAAAACGGAATTTGAGGCGATTGCAGTAGAGGCGGTACCTTCAGCCAGCAATGCCTGCATTCGGGCCCATTCAGACTTTGCTGGAATGGATGCCTGATGAAGCAACTCCTGCATGGCTACATCGAATGGGGAGTCGAGCTCATTGGTAAGGGCCAGCCAATCCCCCTCACGGTTTTCATCAAAGGAGGTTGCTGGTAGAGATTCAAGGGCATTTCGGACACTTTGGTCAAACGCATTCCCCGTAAGTTCCAACTCCAGCGCATCCCAGTCAGCTTCACTTGGAACTTCTTCAGAAAAAGTATTGCCGAGTTTTTGTCCCACCTGACGGTCAAACTCCTGATCAATGTGATCTTCCAGTACTGTCCAGGAAGGCTGTACTCCCTGGATGCGCAACGCCTCCAGCTGTTGCCTGAGATAGGAGATAAACTGATCGTCTTCGAGTCGCTGAAGCATGGTTTCCCATTGGGGTACTTCGTGGTCAAGTCGAAGGCTGAGAAGTTTTCTCAGAAGTTGGTATTCGAAAGAGTTTCCATCAAGGAGAGCCTGCATCAAAGGCCATTCCGACGGAATCCCTGTTGCCTGATCGATCTGTAGGAGCCGATCCCGTATTTGCCGATCAAATGCCTCATTTAGCTTTTCTGCCATAAGGCTCCAGGCTTCCGGGGTCAGGGCTTCGGAGTGGGTGAGCAATTTGGTTTTGATGTGCTGATCAAAAATCTGATCGAGCCTGGCTTCCATCTCAACCCAATCTTCGGGCCGGAAGGGAAGCTCAAGCTGGGCCAGCCTGGCTCTAATCAGTTGATCAAAATGCGCATCAAGCATAGTTTTCCCCTTCAATCCGTTTGACGATGCGAGACTTGTGCACCATCTGTTGCAGTTTTACACGGGCTTTGGCAAGGTTGGATTTTGAGGTTCCCTCACTGATATTGAGGGATTTGGCCACCTCCTTATGCGAATATCCCTCGACCACGTAGAGGTTAAAAACCATTCGGTAAGCGGGAGACAATTTTTGTACCATCTGAAGGATTTCCTGGGCACTCAGGTCAGATACGACGTCATGGAGGTCGGCTTCATGAACAGCCTGATTGATCTCTACCAGGCTTGGGCGTTTGGCCATTTTTCGATAGTGGTCGATAGCTGTGTTGACCATGATCCGCCGTATCCAGGCGCCAAGGTTAGTACCGCGAGAGTACTTGTGCAGGTTGTTGAAGACCTTGATAAAGCCCTCATGAAGCACATCCCGGGCCTCTTCACGATCGCTGGTGTAGCGCATACATACCGCTAGCATATTGCCATAATAGCGCTCATACAGCATCCGCTGATACTTACGGGCACCATTCAGGCATCCTTCGATGATTTCGTCTTCTTGATGGTCAGTGACTCGCATGGCCTTATAATGTTAAAACGACCAGGTGGTAAAATCCGTTGCCTTAATCCAGGCTTCGGAAACTTCAGCACCCGTCAGGTTTGGAACAAGGAAAACCAGAAGTAGTCCAGTTTGAGTCCAGCTTATGACATAGGCATTTTCTACGGTGGGGAGTAGTTTCAGACATCAACATACAAAATAACTGTGGCTTAGTCTATTCCAGATCACAATTGGTTGTATGTGAGAATGGGTAAAAATTTTCCCCTATCCCATCTTGATGTGTGGAGCCATGATGGTGAATCAGAGAAATAAAGGCTGCCTGAGACCTCCAGCAGCGTACCCGATTGCGAAAACTTTTGCGCTCACCCGTGGATGTGTTCAGATTTGCCATAACGTGAAATCACATCGCCCTCGTACTCCAGAAATTCTTCCCAGCGGGCATCTACGTCCTGATTGGGGCAAAGGTCCTTGGCGAGTTTGATGAACAGGGTATAATGCCGCGCCTCGGAGATCATCAGCTTGTGGTAAAAAGTGGCCAGGGCTTCATCGCTGATGTTTTCAGAAAGCACCTTGAAGCGTTCGCAGCTACGGGCCTCAATCATCGCTGCGAAAAGTAGCTTATCGGCCAGGGCCGCTTCACGGCCTCTCCCTTTCACCTTGATGAATTTCATCAACTCGTTGACGTAGCTGTCCTTGCGTTCGCGGCCCAGTTCAAAGCCTCGCTTGTCGATTTCCCGCAGCACCATGCGAAAGTGTCCCCACTCTTCCTGTACCAGCTCGGTCATTTCCTTGACCAGTTCTTCGTGCTCAGGGTACTGAACGATGAGCGATATAGCAGACGAAGCGGCCTTTTGCTCACACCAGGCATGGTCGGTGAGGATTTCGGAGATGTTTTGCTCGGCGATGTGCTTGACCCACAGGGGGTCGGTTTTCATTTTGAGTTTTAGCATAAGAAAGAAGTCAGAAGCGAGAAGTCAGATCGGCCTGTGGCCTGTCAGACTTACTTCGGCTACGCTCCCCGATTCTACTGCTGTGCGGCATCCTTGATCGGGATCCTCGACAGGACAAGTCTCGCAGCGCAGTGGTCTGACAGCGTAGCAGTCTATTCTCTCGCAAAAATAATCATTGGCCCTTAGCCATCCCAGCCCACTTTCCCCTGCTATCGCGAGCGGGAGAAAAAAGAGGTCAGAAGCGAGAAGTCAGATTTTCCTGTTTCGCCTCTGACTTCTCACAGCGAAGCGGTCTCGCAGTGAAACGGTCTCACAGCATCGCGGTCTCTCCCCTTTGTGCACAGCGATCTATTCCTGATACTCAAATTCAAACAGTGCCGCAAAGTGCTGTCTGAGCCTGGCTTTCACCTCATCCATGGGGATCTCGCGGCCTAGCTCAGCTTGCAGACTGGTAACGCCCTTATCATCGATACCGCAGGGGACGATGTGGTTGAAATAGCTCAGGTCGGTGTTGACATTGAAGGCAAAACCGTGCATGCTCACCCAGCGGCTACACCGGACTCCCATGGCACAAATTTTTCGGGGGTCGTCGGTTCCTACGCCCAGCCAGACTCCCGTAGCCCCCTCAATTCGGCCACCTTCCAGCCCATAATCAGCCAATAGGTTGATCATTGCTTCCTCCATCGTGCGCAGATACCAGCCGATGTCGGTGCGGAACTTCTCCAGATCAAAGATCGGATAGCCCACCACCTGTCCAGGGCCGTGATAGGTGATGTCACCACCGCGATTGGTGTGAAAATACTGGACATCACGCTCCTTGCGCTCCTGCTCATCAATGAGTAGGTTTTCGGGTTTACCACTTTTACCCAGGGTGTAAACATGGGGATGCTCACAAAACAAAAGGTGATGCTGTGTATCGACCTTGTGGGGTTTGGCTTTGGGGCCAGCCGCCAGTTTGAGTCCAACTGCCACCCGCAGGATGGATTCCTGCATCGCCCAGGCTTCCTCATAATCAATTAGCCCCAGGTCATGGTAGATGACTTGGTTCATTGGGTAACCTTGTTATTGGTGGAGATGACCTGCTTGACCTCGGGGACATAGTGGTTCATCAGCTTTTCAATGCCAGTCTTGAGGGTATCCAGGACAAACGGGCAGCCGTGACAGGCTCCATGCATGCTGAGGTTCAGCGTACCGTTTGAATAGCTTTCGAATACGATATCACCTCCATCCTCCTGTGCGGCGGGGCGGATTTGCTTTTCCAGGATGTCCTTGATCAGCATGGCCAGCGCATCATCTGATTGTTGGTGGGTGATGCTCTCACTTCCCAGGAAAATGATGGGCTCATCGTCTTCCAGGTGCCCCTGGATGATCATGCGAAGTTCCGGGAGAACCTGGTCCCAAAGGGCTACTTTCTCCTGGTCCTTAACTACGGTAATGTAGTTGCGGTTGAGCATGATGCGATCGACATAGCTGAGCATCAGTAGCTTTCGTGCCAAAGGTGACGATTCCGTAGATCGCCAGTCACTATATTCATAGGGCTTGTCCACCAGGATGCCATTTTCGAGGACGAACTTGATCGCATCGGGGTTTGGCACCCCTTCTACATGCATGTTTACGCTTCTTTTTTCCATCAGATCAATTTTGCTGCACAAAGGTAATCAAACCTGTGGTCTTCAACAGGAGATCCATAACCCGCAGACAAGCCAAAGGTTTTTTGGGGAACCGGGGCTCGATGAGGTCAACTGATGTGCCCATTTATTTGTCTATGTCTGGAGAAATGAGAATGATGAAAAGGGCTTGCGCAATAGATCAAATTTTGCCAAGCTTGAATGACTTGAGCTTTTCTACTGATCGGTTGTAATGAGAGGAAGACAAGTTAAATATTAGCAGACCGAAGTCGTTTAACTCGTGACCTCTCTTCAGTACCTAATGTGAAAAGTGGGATGATTTTTGCTAAAACCCATTTGCATAAAAAATACACCTCTTGGATCATATGCCCACCCCCATACTTTCTGGAATGAATAGGTTGATAATCAGTGTAATAATTCTGGTAATAGGATTAACTTCCGGTTCGCTACTGGCTCAACGGGTCAGTGCAGTAAAAGCTGTAAACCTGCAGGACAGCGTGAAAATTTCATTTACGCTTACCGATACTTTACCGGACGCCAGTTATCGAATTTCCGTGTTGGCTATTACTTCAGAGGATACCGTAGAGTTAAAGGAACTGAGCGGAGCCTATGGAGAAGGGGTTACTCCAGGTAACAGGGAAATTATCTGGTATTCCTATCGGGAGTGGCAGCGTTTTCGTGGCCCTGTAAGATTTCAGGTAAAAGCAGTTCCGCATTTCCGATTCTTATCTCCTGAAGAGTTACAGATGGTGCGTAGAGGCAAGGGGATTACCTTTAGCTGGTATGGCGATTTTGCTACCGAGGACACAATCCGGCTGGAACTGTACTCTTATGAAACCCGCCTCCAAACCGTCGCTCGCCTGCGGGGTGCCGGCGAATATATCTGGCAGGTGCCCAGCAACCTTGCGTTGGGTGATGGTTACAGGGTTCGCCTGGTCGGACTGGAACGGTCTCCAGTAGATGAATTTAGTCAGCCTTTTATCGTTACCCGCCGGATCCCACTCGGGGCTCAGATAGGAGCCGGGGCTACCGTTGTAGCGGGAGCCATAGTTGCCTATGCATTGCGGTGGTTACCCAAACCGTTTTTGGCTGACGAACGTGATTAGTGCTTTTTATCCTCCTTAGTATAACTCTCCCCAACCTTCCTTTTCCTAGCTAACCTCGCCGAGAAATTTTCTATGGTACCCATCCGAACCGAGATCGTCGCCGTTTTGCTAAAGAATATATCTGAAAACATACCCAGATTTTCCACTCTCATGTTTACAAGACCTACGTCAACACACCTGATACGCTTCACCTGGGTAGCCCTTTGGCTCATGATGTCAATGGGGGTTGGGCTAAAAGTCTCTCAGGCTCAGCCATTTTCGGACGTAACCACCCTGCGGATTCCAGGAATTACGGAAGTATACAATGGGGATGTTTTATGGGCAGATTTTGACCTGAATGGCCGCCTCGATCTGGTGTTATCGGGAACCAATGCCCTGGGGGGAACTAATACGCGGGTATATTTTCAGAACAACTCCGGAATATTTACCACCATTACCAACCTCCCCGATACTGATGAAGCCAGTTTTGATGTAGGGGATTTTAATGGAGATGGATACCCTGACCTTGTGATTGTTGGAGCCGTTGGGGGGATTGGCCGTGCCAGGGTTTACCTCTATCAGCCTGGAAGCGGATTTTCTTTTGCCAATAATTTTACGACGAATCTGTCCGCTAGTGGGGTCACCGCCGGGGCTGTAGCCGTGTCAGACTACGACTCAGATGGTGATCCGGATATTGCGATTGCTGGCCAGAATGGAGGAAGCCGGATTGTACGTCTGCTCCGAAATGACGCCGGGACTGGTCTCCTGGTGGATACTACTCTGGTAGGGGTTGCAGATGCTTACCTTGATTGGGGAGACTATGACGCCGATGGTGATCACGATCTGCTGTTCACAGGAACCAACGCAAGCAGTCAGGGCACTACTCGTATTCTACAGAATCTGGGAAATAGCTTCCTGCTGGTCGATCCCAACCTGCCAGACGTAAGCCTGGGAGGAGGTACCTGGGCCGACTATGACCACGATGGTGACCTGGATGTGGCTATTTGGGGAATTGATCAGAATACCAGTAGCGCCATTGCAGAGGTATATCGAAACGATAGCCTGCAGGGCTTTACCGCCATCAATGCCGGACTGAGGGACATCAGCGAAGGTGAAATTGCCTGGGGTGACTATAACAATGATGGATGGTATGACCTGGTCCTGGTCGGAAACCGCAATGGCAGTAGCCTGTTGCGCACCGTAGAACTCCATGCCAATGACCAGACAGGTGACTTCAACAAGGACGCCTCCTTTTCCAATGACCTGGATGCGGCCAATCTGGGGGCATCGGTAGCCTGGGGAGATTATGACAATGATGGGAGACTGGACCTTTTTATTACCGGCTATGATGATTTTCTCGCCCTGCCATCTCCCATTTCCAATCTTTACAACAACACCAGTAGCAATACGGCACTGGCTTCACCCATTCCACAAAACCTACAGTCCAATATCATAGGGGGAGTAGTGGAGCTAACCTGGGAAGTACCGGGTGCATTCCCCTCAGCTTTACAGCCAGGACTGACCTATCAGGTCGCAGTGGGAACTTCTCCTGGAGGAACAGATATTATTTCTCCTCTTGCCAACCTAAGTAATGGCAAACGTCGTGTACCAGGACCTGGAGGATCAACCAATCAGGTGCGTCTCATTCAGAACCTTCCTCCAGACACGTATTATTGGACAGTGCAATCCATAGGTGCCAATTACGAAGGATCAGGCTTCAATGGAAGTACTCAAAGTTTTACCGTAACAGCGACATCCGCAGGCACTGCCAAGTTCACCGATGCGACCATTAGTGGGTTCGCTCCCAACTCTGGCGGAATTCCCGCCGGGTTTGAAAATGCAGCCCTGACGTGGGGGGACATAGATGAGGACGGAGACCTGGACTTTCTGGCTACAGGAAATTCAGCCTCAGGGGTGAATTCCTATCTGTTTGAAAATCAGATAGTAGCCAGTAGCGGCGCTGGATTTGGGTTTGAACAAATTAGTACGCCCTCGCTCCCGGCTGTTCAGTTTGGAGATGTGGAGTTTGCGGACTTTGACAATGACAACGACCTTGACCTGGCGATTGTGGGGGCTACCTCCGCTGGAAACATCGCCCGTGTATACGAAAACCTGGATGGAGCAGGACAGCACTTTTCAACTACTCCCATCAATTTGCCACAAAGCAATTTCTTCCTTGCCAGCCTGGACTGGGGGGACTACGATGGAGACGGAGACCAGGACCTGATAGTCGTAGGTAATCTGAGTGGAAGTCCAAGTTTGAAACTCTACTCCAATCAGTTTATCCCATCGGGAAGCAAGACATTTGTGGACGTAACGAGTTCCTCCTTTCCTGCCTCTACTGGAGTGCGGGATGGGGATGTCCTTTTTGCAGATTTTAATCGCGACGGGCATCTGGATGTCATCTTTTCAGGAACTCCCAATGGAGGGATGGGAGTCCCGGGTAATAATCCCATTACCCGTATTTATCTGAATGACGGCAATGGAAACTTTGTCTCAACCTATCAGCTAAAAGGAGCTACGGCCAGTAGCCTTGCCGTAGTTGACCTCAACAACGATCAGTGGCAGGACGTGGTGATTAGCGGATATTTGCAAAGCTCCAGTCAGCCATTGACTACGATCTACCGCAGTCTGCTGGCAGGTGGCGCAGGATTCTCTGAAGTAGTTCCATCTGCTCCGATAACAGGTGTGGCCGATGGCAGTGTATCAGTGGGAGACTACGACGACGACGGTTGGGCTGACCTGTTGCTCACCGGAGCAAACAATGCCGGGAACCCTACATCACTCCTCTACCGAAACCTGTCCAGCCCCCTTGCTGGAATCGATTTTGAAATTGACAATGCCTCCACCAATGTCCTGCTGGATCTGAATTCCGGGAGTCAGGCAAGGTGGGCCGATGTGGACAACGACAACAAACTGGACTTCATGATGGTCGGCCTCAATGGCGGCACACGGCAGTTCAAATTGTATCGCAACATCGACGGTAACCCCAACCTGACCCCCAATGCACCCGGAAATCTTAGCACCGAGATCGTCGGATTTGATGTAAACCTAAGCTGGGATGCACCTTCTAATGTGCCCTCTGTCCTGCAGGATGGGCTGTACTACAATGTGTACCTGAAGGAAGTGGGAAGTAGCACGCTCCTGCTAAGCCCGGAAGCGGAGATAGCCACGGGTGGCAATAATGGATTCCACTGGATTGTAGGCCCAGGCAACCGCTGCCAGGAGCTATCGCTCACGCTATCTGACCTCACTCCCGGCCAATATCAATGGACCGTACAAGCCATTGACCAGGACTGGGAAGGCTCAGAGTTTGCTACCCTGGAAACCTTCACGTTTGAAGATCCTAGCTTCGTCAATGTAACCCAGACCGATATCGTGGGAACCACCCTGCTGAAACTCCGGGAATCCAGCGTAGAGTTTGGAGACTATGACAATGATGGGGACCTGGATTTTGTGGTGATGGGTATAACAGGGGTGGGCAAGGATACCGTGGCCCTGTATCAATACGACGCAGGAGCCGGAGCCTATGCCGGAGATGCGGCCAATAGCCAGTTCCTAACCTCGGTTAGCAATGGAGATCTCGCCTGGGGGGACATGAACAATGACAACCTCCTGGACCTGGCCATTATTGGAGAAAATGCATCCGGACGTTTTGCTCGAGTTCACATCAACTTCTCCGGAGGATTTTCAAGTCAGCCCAGCCTGGTCATTGACCTCAATAGCGGGGTAGGGTTACGCGATGGCGCTGTAGCCTGGGGCGACTATAACAACGATGGATGGCAGGACCTCGTCATCATGGGAGAAGCCCAGGGGACCAACAAACCTGCTGTAGCTTTTCACCGCAATGACCGTCAGGGTGGCTTCATCGAGGACGGTGCCCTCGGGGTAATCAGCCTGGCAAAAGGCGACATTGAATTCGGTGATTTGAATAATGACGGGTGGCAGGATATTGCCATCACCGGCGAGGATGCCAATGGGGTCTCCCGTAGCCGGATTTACCTCAATGACAAAACCGGAGAATTTACCGACTACCCGATTTCTGGCCTGACGGGTCTGGAAAACTCTTCTCTGGCAATGGGCGACTACAATGCCGACGGATGGCTGGACCTGGCACTGGTAGGGTTTAGCGGCTCCCAGACAATCGGTCGTGTGTACCGCAACACCGGGAATTTTACCACCAACACTGCTTTGGTCAATACCGGAGCTCCCATCATCGGAGCCCAGGGAGGTAGTATTGAGTGGGGTGACTATGACAACGATGGCTATCAGGACCTGATCGTCGTGGGCCAGAATGGGAATAACGGCGATGAACTCAGCGTTCACCTTTATCGATATGACTCCGGACTGGACCAGTTTGAAGATGAATTGGTACAGGCTACGCCTTTGATCGCGCTGGGAGATAACAGTGATGCAGCCTGGGGCGATTACAACGGAGATGGGAAACTGGACCTCGTCATGATTGGGAAAGCCGGAACGGGTTCAACCCAGAATACCCTTTCCCTTTTTGAAAATATTAATGCTAATCCTGCCAATACCCCACTGCCACCGAGTAACCTCGATGAAACCATCAGCGGGTATGAAGTTATCCTTAACTGGGATGCACCAGCAGTAGCCAATCCAGAACGACTATCGTACAACGTATTGTTGGACTTTACGCCCATAGGGGGCGGCCTTCAGCGTAGCCCCATGTCATTCACCGTTTCCGGAGAACGAAAACTGGTTGGTCGTGGCCATGTCCACGACACCACACAGTTCCGCTTTTACAACCTGCCTGCAGGTAGCTATCAGTGGCAGGTACAGTCGATTGATGGCGACTACGAAGGGTCCAGCTTTAGTTCCGTTGGTAGCTTCTTCTACGCTCCGCCAAGCTTCCTCGATTCTACCGAATCCGTTTTCAGTGGAGGATTCCCGACAGGATTGAGCGAAGGCGACATGGCCTGGCTGGACTATGACCTGGATGATGACCTCGACTTATTGGTGATAGGATCTGATGGGACCAATCCTTTAACAGGAATCTATCGTCAGGCAGGAGGCTCCTTCTCATTCCAGCCATTAAGCTTCATGGATCTGGAAAATGCCCGCGTAGCAGTCGCAGATATCGATGGAAACCAGTACCCGGATATAGCCATTACGGGCGAAAATTCCGGTGGAAATGGTCGTACCCGAATATACACCAATTCCAATGGGAACTACTCGGTTCAATCTGGAACGGGATTACCCGACCTTACGGAAGGGGCACTTGCATTCGGAGACTTTGATAACGACGGGGATGCTGACCTGGCTGTGAGTGGATTTGATGGCAGTGCCACCATCACAGAGATTTATGCCAATGACGGCACAGGAACTTTCACGCCCATAGTTGCGGGTCTGGAGGCCGTACAAAATGGCCACCTTTCATGGGTTGACTTTAACCAGGATCAACTGCTGGATCTACTTGTAATGGGAGAAAACAGTGGCAGCCCCATTCTCCGATTATATCAAAACGAAGGCGAAGGCAATTTTACCCTCGTCCCACGACCCGGAGGAAGCGGACTGATCGACTTGAGCAACTGCCGCGCAGACTGGGCAGATTATAACAATGATGGCTTCCCAGACCTGGCCCTAACCGGACGCAATCAATCTCAACTACAGACCCGTATCCTTCGCAATGAAAACGGCTCGGGTAGTTTCACCAGCGTAATCAGTCTACCTCCCGTTGAGAATGGTGATATCCGCTGGGGTGATTACGATGATGATGGGGTATCTGAGCTGGTTTACGTCGGCGAAAGTACTTCTGGCCCTACCGCCAGAATCTATAAGTTTGAAGGAGGCTCCTTCACAGAACAAAACATCGCGGAGCTGGCTCTCAAGCCCGTGTCCAACAGCAGCCTCGCCTGGGGAGATTATAACCAGGACGGAAAACTGGACCTGGCTCTCATGGGAGAAGCCGGTGGACAGCAGCACCTTCGACTATACCGAAACGTGGACAGCACCTTGAATCAGGCACCAGGCACGCCTGCCAATCTACAGGTGGAAGTAGAAGCCGATACCATTATTTTCTCCTGGGATCGACCTTCGGGAAGTCTGGGCCAAACCTTCAACCTGTTTGTTGGCTCCGCTGCCAATCAGGCCAACCTGGTCCCAGGACTGGCAGATCTGACCGATGGACTCCGGCGAATTGCTTTCCGGGGTAATGCCGGGACAGACACTGAATACCGACTGATTGGGCTACCCAGCACCAGCATCTCATGGGGAGTACAGACCATAGACCGGGATTTTGAAGCATCTGGCTGGCAAAACGGAGTGGGAATTACCTACCAGCGACCAGACTTTATCAACTATAACCGACGATTCTTCACCTCAGAGCCAGTTGGCTATAGCGATGGGGCATTGGCATGGGCCGATTATGACCGGGACGGAGACCTGGATCTTCTCGTAAGTGGTGCAAATAGTTCGAGTACCGGTGATACCCGGCTTTACCGTCAGGTAAATGGAGAACTGGTAGGTGGACAAATCCTTGATGATTTGACCAAGAGTGACATGGCCTGGGGCGACCTCGACGCAGACGAAGACCTGGATCTCATTCTCATGGGGGAAAGCCCCCTTTCAGGTCAGGCATTGACCCAGGTATTTCTCAACAGCGGGGGGACCCTTTCCCTCAACAATAGCCGGACAGCAACCCTGCCACAACTTAGTGATGGAGCAGTTGAACTGGCCGATATCGACAATGATGGAGATCTGGATGTGATCATCACAGGAATCAATGGCGGTATTCGGCAGACCCAGGTGCTCCTAAACGATGGAAACGGATTTTACTCCGAAGACCCCCGCGTGAGCCTTACGGGACTGAGTGAGTCCTCACTTTCGGTGGGCGACTTTGACCGGGATGGGGACATGGACTTTGCCATCTGTGGAACCGATGGAACCTCGCCCATGACCGCTGTATATCGGAACAATGGCTTCAGGGGGGGCTTTACCGCCCTTATGGGCAACCTGCCCCAGGTTCGGAGCGGTTCAGTGGCATTTGGAGATGCCACAGGAGATGGATTCCTGGACCTGCTGGTAAGCGGTCGTAACAGTGCAGGGGTTCCGGTTACCAATCTGCTTCGCTACGATGAGGGGACTGGTAACTTCATGATACGCCCCGAGGCAAATTTGGCTGATGTCGCTGACGGTCAGGCAGCATGGGCCGACTTCAATGACGATGGCCTCACTGACCTGGCACTTAATGGAAACCTTCAGAATGGAGATCCCGCAACCTTCCTGTATCTCAACAGTGGCGGCAGCAGCCTCGTGCTTGATCAGGTATCTACAGATGCCCTGACAAATGCCGGGGCAGGAGCCCTTGCCTGGGGGGATCTGGATAGCGATGGGAAAATTGATCTGGCGCAGACAGGAATTGACGCCGAAGGAGATTATGTATTCCACATTTACCGCAACCAGAATCAGGCCCCAAATCAGATCCCTCCCACCGTGAGTGGTCTTAGCCACGACGTGGTAGCCGATTCGGTAGTCCTGAGTTGGACGGCCCCATCAAACCCTGACCGCTATACCTACAACATTCGCCTGGGTTCTGCCAATGGTGACTGGGACGTAGTCTCACCCGCGTCAGCAGATGATGGCGGTCGATATATCGTTAATTTTGGAAATGCAGGGCCACGACCTTCCTACCGATTACTTGGGTTGGACTCGGCCTGGTATTACTGGCAGGTTCAGGTTATTGATCCTGATTACGAAGGGGGAAGTTTTAGCAGTGAAACGGACTCCTTCCTGTTCATCCCGCCTCACTTTACCGATGTCAATGCCATCGTGTTTGAGCAGGGAGAAGCAGCTACATTCCAGAGTGGTGCTCCTGCCTATGGCGACTACGACCGCGACGGAGACCTTGACCTGGCCGTAGCCGGAACTCCCGGTGGGGGAGGACGAGAGTTGCGGATCTATGAAAATATATCCGGTCAGCGGTTCCGTTACCGAAGTGCTCTTTCCGGAAATCTCACAGGTCTTCAGGATGCCTTCCTGAGTTGGCGTGATGTCAACCATGATGGGTTGGTTGACCTGTTGGCTATTGGAAGTGCCAGTGGAGGTGCTTCTACTGCCCTGTATGTGAGCGATGGAGACTCTCTGCAGGCGGTTACCTCAGGTCTTCCTGACCTACAAATGGCTTCAGCCGACTGGGGCGATTTTGACCACGATGGACGCGAAGACCTATTACTTTCCGGTTTGGACGGAAGTGGAAATCGAATCGCAGGCATTTGGCTTAACACAGGTTCCAGTCCGCTTTTCCAGGCTTCATCTGTCACGATTGCCAGTCTGGCTCCCGGTCAGATTCGCTGGCTAGACCTTGATCGTGATGGGTACCTTGATGTGTTCCTCGCGGGAGACAACGATAGCAATAGCCCGGAATACCGCGCTTACCAAAACGATACTCGCGGTGACCTGGAAGAACTTAGCAATTTCCTGCCTTCTCCACTTGACCTGTTGACAGATGTCACCCTGGACATAGCCGATTTTGATAATAATGGCTATCCCGATATCGCGATGAGCGGGCTACTGACCGCCGGGCCTCCATTCGCCTATATCCTGCAACACACCGAAAATACCTCTGGACAGCTTTGGGACCTCTATCAACCCACTACCCCATTACCCAATGTCGGTGGAGGATCGATTGCCTGGGGAGACTACAACGACGACGGTCTTGGTGACCTCTTCCTTACCGGAAACGATGCGTCCAGCAATCCGCAGACGTATATGCTGGCGCAGAGTTCGCTGGGAGACTTCGTAAATGATAACCGTGCAACAAACTTTCTGCTGGACTTTGAGGCAGGAACCGGAGCTACCTGGGGCGACTATAACCACGACGGGAAGCTGGACCTTACGCTTGCTGGTATTCAGGATGGAAATGCGACTTTCAAGGTCTTCCGAAATGATGAGCCGACTTCCAATGTAGAAGCCCCCAAACCGGGGACCATGGATGTCCAGATTGTAGGCTCAGCCGTAAGGGTACTCTGGCAGGCACCAACCGGATACCCTGCTGACTTACTGGACGGACTTTCCTATCAGCTGAGTATTCAGGAAGAAGGCAATGCGGACTACTTCCTCTTCCCACATGCACTGGACAGCATAGGCACCCGACAGGTAGTTGACCTGGGGGTAACTGGCTCCGTGCGAAGCTGGCTGGTAGTCGGATTGGAAGAAGGGAAGACCTATAACATAGCGGTACAAAGCGTCACCCCAGACT
Source organism: uncultured Bacteroidia bacterium (assembly GCA_964343195.1). Taxonomy (GTDB): domain Bacteria; phylum Bacteroidota; class Bacteroidia; order J057; family J057; genus CAYVAP01. Next base: position 32,662 of record CAYFIR010000011.1, read on the forward strand.
TTGAAGGTTCTGAGTTTAGCACTTATCGCCTTGATTTTACCCCTCCTGCCTTTGAGTGGGCCAATGATGACTTCTTTAACGGAGTGACCACTGCCATCAGCGGTGCAACGACCGACGTAGCCGACTACGATGGAGATGGGGACCTTGACCTGGTAATTGCAGGTCGCCGGGGGGGGATTCCTGTCACTGAACTCTATCGAAATGACAATGGAACCTTTGTCCAGGATACCCGCAGCACCCTGCCACAAGTGGCCGAAGCTGGCCTGGCCTGGGGAGACTTTAACCTCGACAACCTGCCTGATCTGGTTGTAGTTGGTCGTCGTCAGGATGTCGTGTTGGATGCAGCATTGCTCATCAATCAGGGGGATGGGACCCTGGTGATCGACAACATCCATTCGGGGGTACTGGAACCTGTAGACAAAGCCGCGGTTGCCTGGGGCGATTATGATACAGATGGTTATCCGGACGTGGTGATTGCGGGTCAGCTTGATACCGGAGAGCCGCTCACCCAGATTTACCGCAATAACCAGGGCGAAACATTTGTCCTTGACCCAATAGCCTCTGCCAGCCTCACCGACGTGAAAGACGCATCGCTTGCCTGGGCTGATTTTGACGGAGACGATGTCCCCAATGACCAGTTCCAGGCTACCCGACCTGGCAAGCCGGACCTCCTGCTGTTGGGTACGGATAATGCCAATAACCCTGTTTCCATCGTCTACCGAAATCGTGGAAATGGGACCTTCGGGCCTGTTGCCACGGGCATCACCCAGGTCAGCCAGGCCAGCGGAGCATGGGGACTGATAAACAACGACGAGTACCCTGACATGGTCATCACCGGAATCAGCAATGGTTCTCCTTCAATTGAAGTGTATACCTATGATCCGGCCGGGTTTGAGTTTTTCCAGCGAAATGTAAACATCGACCTACTGGACACCTATAATGGTTCGCTGGTATTGGGAGATTACGATGGGAATGGGAAAACCGATCTGTTGGTAGCAGGTGCTACTGAGGCTGGCAGTGACGAGGCATCGGTTCGTATTTACCGGAACCTCGATGGAACCAATTTTGAGTATGACCTGAATTCGAGCAGTGACCTTGATTCCGCGGAGATGCGAAGTCTGGTCTGGGCAGATTTTGATGGCGATGGCAAACTGGACATTTTCAGCCCCGATGCAATAAACTACGATGTCGGTTCGGGCCGCGTGTTTGGGATGTTCCGCAACATCGATACCTCCACTTTTGTCGCTCCATTGCCTCCTACGGATTTGCGTCAGCGTATCTTCGGGAATGAGGTGACCCTGGAATGGGTAAGTCCTGACGAAGATGAAGACCTGACTTTCAACGTGTATCTTCAGCGTGAAGGGGCAGAGGAACTGAGTGTTGCCACCGAGGCTGATCCCGACAATGGATTCCGCCGGGTAGTGGATCTGGGCAATGTGACATTCAACCGCATCTTCCGCATCAAAAACCTGCCTGACGGGCAATATTCATGGTCTGTTCAAAGCATCGACGCGGCGTATCAGGGCTCACCCTTTGCAGCAACAGGCTCTTTCGGTTATGCCAATCCGGTTCCAACTATCATTGATTCGCTCTTCCCACAGACCTACGATGATGGTACTGATGGGGTGAATAGCTACATCACCCTGGAGACCGACACCATGGTGGAAGAAGTGATTGTTCATCACAAATTTATTGCGGACTCTACCTGGAAAACCTCTGTGGTAGAGGGGAGCAACGCCAGGTACAACTTTACCATCAACCTGGACCGGGTGGATGAAATGGGCATTGAATACTACTATGAAGTAGTCGGGCTGTACGGCTTTGATGCGCGTACCGATACCCATTATACCTATCGCTTCTATGATCAGGGGCTGGATGTTCAGGACCTGCGAAATGGAAGGACCGCTGAAGCCTATAACATTGTCACCGTTCCACTGCAATTGGAAGATTCTCTGATTAGCAGCGTCATAATCCCGGATTTTGGAAGGTACAATCCACGTCAGTACCGGATCTTCCAGTATAAGGATAAGGCCCATGTGGAGTTTAATGAAGGTGCTGACTGGTTTACGCCGGGAGAAGGTACCTGGATCATTACCCGAAAGGCCCGAAGCTTTAACACCGGTCCGGGCCGGGTAGTAGCGGCCAATGATGCCAACCCATATGAATGGAACCTCGAGGCCGGATGGAATCAGGTCGGCAATCCTTATCCATATGCCCTCACCTGGTCTGATATCGAGCGGGCCAATCCTGGTCGCCTGGATTCTGTCGAAGATTTCCTGAGTTTCAACAACGGCTATGAGGCAGCCAACCTAATTGCGGGTTTCCGGGGAGGCTTTATCTATGCAAGTGCTCCGGTAAGCCTGCGGGTGCCAGTCCGGAAAAACTCATCGGTAAACCGGATAAGTCCGTTGAAGGATCTGGCCATCGGTTCACTTAACGATGCCGTTTGGAGGATGCCACTTTTCGTCAGCCAGGGCGGAATGCATCACAGCATCGCAGCTCTGGGGATGCACCCTGCCGCAATTGAAGGATACGATACCTGGGATGCCAGTGTGCCTCCCCGTATCAACCAGTACCTTGAGGTGCTATTCCGTGAGGAAACACATCCTGAAGGTTACCTGAGCCAGAGTATGGTTCCTACCATGGAATCCCATGTGTGGAGTTTTGAGGTGGCGAGTAACCTGGGAGATCGTGAACTGGTCCTGGAGTGGAGTGCTGAGCAGATCGCAGGCGCTGACCGGACCCTCTACCTGTTCGATGTGGCTGAGCAGATAGCGGTTGACATGAGCCAGGTTCAATCCTATCGTTCCTTCTCTGATGCTGAAAAACGGGCCTTTAGGGTGTATTTTGGAACAGAAGATGAATTGAAAAACCTGTTGAAACCTGACCGAATTCATCTTGGACAGGCCTATCCAAACCCTACTGAAGGGCCGGTGATCATTCCATTTAGCCTGCCGGAAGGTGCTGATTATGAGGTGGAATTGAGTATCTTGGATGTTCGCGGTCGAGTCATGTATGAATCCAGTCGGGATGCTTTCCCCGGAGGCTTCCAGGCACTAAAATGGAATGGACGTAGCTCAAACGGAGGCCAATTGCCTCCCGGAATCTATGTCTATCAAATTCAGGTCTGGAACGGCGGTGATGTCTGGACCGAAAACAGAAGATTGATTATCAAATAGAGAATAAAAAGAAAAACAGTCGGTCATCTTTGGCCGACTGTTTTTTTACAATGATCATTCAACCATTCCGTTAAACCCCAGGAAGGCTAAATTTTAGGGGAAACACATTGAGTGTCATTTATCGACATAAAGAATGGAGCGACTTTTGCATAAGTAGTCAATTGTGTAAATTGCGTATCCAGTTTTTTCGAAATATCCTTTCCGTGAACTAAATGTCGGTTGCTCTTGTAGACCGTTTTTTCATTGGACTCTGTATTGTATTATATGTCAAACCCTTACACAAGAATGAGGATCCAGTATTATCTACTACCGTTACTATTCCTGCTTCTCAGCCTGACACAGGCTCTCGGGCAGGGCAATGTCCCCCAGGGCATCAATTTCCAGGCTGTTGCCCGAAATGGAAATGAAATCTACCCCAATGAACTCTTTCAGGTTCGTTTTACCCTGCAGGATCAGACGGGTAATGCGGTCTATCGGGAAACGCATGAGGTTCAGACCAATGATTTTGGTTTGTTCAGTGTCATTGTAGGAAAAGGAACTCCCACCTTCGGGGTGTTTGACACCATTAACTGGGGCAGGAGCACCTACAGCATGCGGATAGAGCTTAGGCGTAACACCTCAGGTATCTGGATCAACATGGGCATTACGCCCCTTCAGAGTGTCCCCTACAGTTTGTATGCGGAGACTGCCGAGCGGGTGGCCAACCTCGACTTGGCCCTCGACAGCCTGACCAATGTAAACGTAGATACCGACAGCCTAGATATCGGACAAGTCCTGAAATGGAATGGCTCCGAGTGGGTGAATGGCCCTGACGAAGGAGGCACCGGTGACTTGTCCCCCGGGCAGGGAATTGCCTTTAGCGGAGACAGCATCATCAATACAGGGGACCTGGATCCGAACGACGATGTAATGATAGGAGACACCGCAACAGGAGATCTGGGAGGATTTTATCCCAGTCCGCAGGTTGCGGGAATACTAGGAGAACCCATTCAGCAGGGGGTCGCTTTGCAAAATGATTTCGTGATCAAGTGGGATGCCAACCTTGGGCAGTGGGTCCCCAAAGCGGACTCGGTAGGTACACCTGGCTTTACCACCTTCACCCAGGGAGCCGTGACCGGTAGTGGGGCTTTCTCCGATCCAGTAAGGTTGATCAACGGGTCTGCAGCTGGTCAGGTCCTGAAATGGGATGGAGGTAGTTGGGTGCCATCTGAAGATTCTGTCAATGATTTTACCCTCAACCTTTCCGGCGGTAATGACCTTTCGCTTGTCCTAAATGGGGACACCGTAAGTACGGTTCAGCTCAATGGAAACAACTATGTAGCAGGAACTGGGATCAACATAACCGGACCGGTAATTACCAATACGGGTGATACCGATGCTACAGACGATATCACAACCAATACACCGGCTACAGGTAACCTTTCCGGTACCTTCGGTTTCCCGGTTGTTACGGCAATAAACAACGTTCCTTTGCCGGGTGGCATACCTTCTAATGGGCAGATCCTGAAGGCCCAGGGCGGTAGCTGGGTATTGGGGCAGGACGAAGTAGACGATGATGATGCCGATGCTTCCAATGAATTTCAGGAACTCAGCCTCACCAACTTTCAGCTGACCATCCTGCCAAATGGCAACAGTGTCAACCTGCCACAGTATCAGGCGGGCCAGGGCATCCTCATTCAGGGACCCAATGCCCAGAATATTTTCCAGGTAATCAATACCGGTGATGTCGATGACTCCGATGACATCACCACTGGTACGAACCTCGGCCTCGATCTTTCAGGAAACTTGCCAAACCCACAGGTAGTTGGCTTGCGTGGAGAGCCTATTTCCGTTATTCCCCCTTCTGCAGGTCAGATCCTGAAGTGGAGCGGTACTGAATGGACCCCCTCTGCGGATCTGTTTGAAGACGGCGATACGCAGCCTGCGAATGAGCTTCAAACCCTGGATTTTGACGGGGATACCCTTGAAATTTCTCAGGGCAACAAGATTACCCTCTACGATGAGGGGGCAGGAATTGACCTGATTGGGGGGACGATCATCAACACAGGTGACCTTGACGGTACTGATGACGTGAACATTGGAGCGACGGCCGGAGGTGACCTTGACGGGACCTATCCCAGCCCTCAGGTTGATGGGATTCGTGGGCAAACCATTGCACCGGCTGCAGCTAACCCCGGCAACAACCGGATCTTAAAGTATGACGCTGCACAAGGGCTTTGGGCACTGGAAGCTGACTCGGTAGCTGACGCTGATGCTGACCCAACCAATGAGTTTCAGGAGTTGGCCTTTACAGGTGACTCCATCAAAATTACCGATGGGAACTCGGTAAAACTGTATAGTGCAGGTGATGGCATCAGCATTATTGGAGGTGAAATTACCAATACGGGCGATACCGATGATAGCGACGATATCACAACAGGCACTAACCTCGCCAATGACCTGAGTGGAAACCTGCCAGATCCTGAGGTTGTGGGGCTGAGAAATAATCCCATATCGGTCATTCCCCCAACCGCCAATCAGATTCTGAAGTTCAATGGAACTCAGTGGGTGCCATCGGATGACATTTTCGAAGACGGAGATACTCAGCCTGCCAATGAGTTGCAAAATTTGACCTTCGACGGCGACAGCATCGAGATTTCCCAGGGAAACAAAGTTGCACTGTATGTCGAGGGAAATGGAATTTCTCTTGTAAACGGAGTGATCATTAATACAGGGGATACCGACTCCACTGATGATGTTACCCTGAATACTGCCCTGGCAGGAGACCTGACGGGTACACTTCCCAATCCCTCAGTTACTGGACTGAATGGAAAGCCACTTTCTCCAGGTACTTCCGCACCAGGTAACAATGACATTCTGAAATACAATGCCCTTACCGGTCTTTGGGAAACTGCAACGGATGAAACTTTTGATGGGGATGCTGACCCTACCAATGAGTTTCAGCAGGTTAGCTTTGACGGAGATAGCGTTTCCCTTACTGATGGGAATACGGTTAAGCTTTATTCTGAAGGCATTGGAATAGATATATCGGGTGGAGTAATCTCCAATACAGGGGATACCGATCCTAATGATGACATTCTTGAATCAACCGTGCTGGGTGGAGACCTGACCGGATTTTTACCAAATCCAACTGTTTCTGGTCTAAATGGGATTCCCCTTGGAAACAGCACTCAGACACCTACTGATGGCCAGATTCTCAGATATGATGCTGGTAACGGCCTTTGGGTGTCCAGCGATGACGAAGTTTTTGATGGAGACGCAAGCGTCGTGAATGAGCTTCAGGATCTTAGCTTTAATGGCGATAGCCTGACAATTTCAGATGGCAATACAGTAGCATTGTACGAAGCTGGTACTGGTATCGACCTGAACAATGGCATTATTACCAATACGGGTGATACCGATGACAGCGATGACATCACCACCAGTACCGCCGCAGGTGGTGATCTGAGTGGTACCTATCCCAATCCGGTTGTAGTGTCCCTACGTGGGCGTCTGATATCGCCCGCTGCTGCGGCCCCCTCTACGGGGCAGATTCTTAAGTGGGATGGCCTGCTTTGGTCCCCCGCGACCGACGAAGTAGATGACGCCGATGCCGACGCAAGCAACGAGCTTCAGAACCTGACCTTCGACGGGG
>CAYFIR010000011.1:39574-106418 GCA_964343195.1 uncultured Bacteroidia bacterium
ACCTGACTGGCGGAGTGATCACCAACACGGGAGACACCGACGGCAGCGACGATATTACCACTGCTTCCACCGCTGGAGGTGACGTAAGTGGAGCGTTCTCAGCTTTGACTGTAGAAGCTCTGCAAGGGAATGACATTTCAACCACAGCTCCTAGCAATGGGGAGGTGTTGAAGTGGAACTCAGTAACAAGCGAATGGGAGCCTTCATCTGATGATGGCGAGACATATACAGCCGGAACCGGAATTTCCGTGGCAGCGAATGTGATTACCAACACCGGTGACACCGATGCCAGTGATGACCTCACCACCGCCTCAACTGCTGGTGGAGATGTAAGTGGAGCTTTCGCCTCTCTGACCGTTGAGGCCCTACAGGGCAACGATGTTTCAGCGACTGTGCCGAGTAACGGAGAGATTCTGAAATGGAACTCTGTTGCCAGTGAATGGGAGCCTTCAAGTGATGTGGGAGAAGTGTATACCGCCGGAACGGGTATCGATCTGACCGGCAATGTGGTGACCAATACGGGAGACACCGACGCCAGTGATGACATCACTACCGCCTCAACCGCTGGTGGCGATGTAAGTGGAGCCTTCAGCGCATTGACGGTTGAAGCGCTACAGGGCAACGATGTTTCGACCACTGCGCCCAGCAACGGAGAGATCCTGAAGTGGAATTCCGTAACGAGCGAATGGGAGCCTTCAAGTGATGTGGGAGAAGTTTATGCCGCCGGAACCGGTATTGACCTGACTGGTAATGTCGTGACCAACACTGGAGACACCGATGCCAGTGACGACATCACTACCGCATCAACTGCAGGCGGTGATGTAAGCGGAACGTTTGCAGCCTTGACCGTTGAGGCACTACAGGGAAATGACGTGGCAACGACCGCTCCGGCAGATGGGCAGGTACTACAGTGGAATGCATCTGCTTCACAATGGGAACCTGCATTGGATGATGGAGAGGCCTATACCGCCGGAACAGGTATTGACCTGACCGGCAATGTGGTGACCAATACGGGAGACACTGATGCCAGTGACGACATTACCTCCGCTTCAACTGCTGGGGGTGATGTAAGTGGAGCTTTCTCAGCTCTGACTGTCGAGGCTCTGCAAGGCAATGATGTTTCTGCCACTACACCCAACAATGGCGAGATCCTGAAGTGGAACTCAGTCGCGGGAGAATGGGAGCCCTCGAGTGATGTTGGGGAAGTGTACACAGCTGGTACCGGTATTAGCCTGGCAGGCAACGTGGTCACCAATACCGGAGATACCGACGCGAGTGATGACCTGACCACCGCCAGTACAGCTGGAGGAGATGCCAGTGGTGCGTTTAGTGCACTGCAGGTAATTGGCCTTCGCGGAAGAGATATTTCTGCTACCGCCCCCAGCAACAATCAGGTATTGAAGTGGAATGCCACAGCAAACGAGTGGCAGCCAGCAACCGATACTTCTCTGATTTACAGTGGTGGCACCGGGATCTCCGTTTCAGGAACCACGATTACCAACACTGGTGATACCGATGCGAGTGATGACCTGACCACGGCCTCTACTGCAGGCGGTGATGCCTCCGGAGCCTTTGCTTCACTGACCGTTACCGCCCTTCAGGGCAATGATGTTGCTTCCACCACACCCAGCAACGGAGAAATTCTCAAGTGGAATTCCGTAGCAGGAGAATGGGAGCCCTCAAGTGACGTTGGGGAAGTGTACACCGCCGGAACTGGCATCAGCCTAGCAGGCAACGTGGTCACCAATACGGGCGATACCGACGCGAGTGATGACATTACTACAGCCTCAACAGCAGGTGGAGATGTTAGTGGAGCGTTTAGCGCGCTGACTGTCGAAGCCCTGCAAGGCAATGATGTTTCTGCCACCGCGCCGAATAATGGCGAAATCCTGAAATGGAATTCCGTTGCGAGTGAATGGGAGCCCTCAAGCGATGTGGGCGAAGTGTACACCGCAGGTACAGGTATCAGCCTGGCTGGTAACGTCGTTACCAACACTGGCGATACCGATGCAAGTGATGACCTGACGACAGCCAGTACAGCAGGTGGGGATGCCACTGGAGCCTTCAGTGCACTGGAAGTTACAGGATTGCGCGGAAGAGATATCTCAACCACCGCGCCAAGCAACCGAGAAGTCCTGAAATGGAACTCTGCTGCAAACGAATGGCAACCCGCCACTGATAGCTCAAATGTTTATACGGGCGGTACCGGAATCTCAGTAGCTGGTACTACGATCACCAATACCGGAGACACCGATGCCAGTGACGACATTACAACCGCTTCTACAGCAGGTGGAGATGTTTCTGGACCATTTAGTGCCTTGACGGTCGAAGCACTACAGGGAAATGATGTTTCAACCAGCGCCCCGGCAAACCAGGATGTCCTGAAGTGGAACTCTGGAACCAGTCAATGGGAGCCAAGTACCGATAATGGACAGGCATATACCGCTGGAACCGGAATCAATATTACCGGTGGGGTAGTAGCCAACACCGGTGACATCAACGCGGCTGATGACATCACAGTCCTATCCAACTCTGGAGGGGATGTATCAGGAACTTTCGGGGCGATTACGGTGGAAGCCCTGCAGGGCAATTCGGTATCTGCTGCTGCCCCCGCTACAGATGAAATCCTGAAGTGGGACGGTTCCGCTTGGACACCATCTTCCGATAGTTTCAACGTGTATACCGCCGGTACCGGAGTAGACATCACCAACGGAGTGGTCACCAACACCGGAGATACCGATGCGAGTGATGACCTGACCACTGCCAGTACCGCCGGAGGCGATGCTTCTGGCGCCTTTGCCTCGTTGACTGTTGAAGCGCTGCAAGGCAATGCCGTTTCTGCCGCAGCCCCCGCTACAGATGAAATCCTGAAGTGGGACGGTTCTGCCTGGACACCATCTTCCGATAGCTTCAACGTGTATACCGCCGGTACCGGAGTAGACATCACCAACGGAGTGGTCACCAACACCGGAGATACCGATGCGAGTGATGACCTGACCACTGCCAGTACCGCCGGAGGCGATGCTTCTGGCGCCTTTGCCTCGTTGACTGTTGAAGCGCTGCAAGGCAATGCCGTTTCTGCCGCAGCCCCCGCTACAGATGAAATCCTGAAGTGGGACGGTTCTGCCTGGACACCATCTTCCGATAGCTTCAACGTGTATACCGCCGGTACCGGAGTAGACATCACCAACGGAGTGGTCACCAACACCGGAGATACCGATGCGAGTGATGACCTGACCACTGCCAGTACCGCCGGAGGCGATGCTTCTGGCGCCTTTGCCTCGTTGACTGTTGAAGCGCTGCAAGGCAATGCCGTTTCTGCCGCAGCCCCCGCTACAGATGAAATCCTGAAGTGGGACGGTTCTGCCTGGACTCCTTCTTCCGATAGCTTCAACGTATACACCGCAGGTACCGGAGTAGACATCACCAATGGAGTGGTCACCAACACCGGAGATACCGACGCGAGTGATGACCTGACCACTGCCAGTACAGCCGGAGGCGATGCTTCTGGTGCCTTTGCCTCGTTGACCGTTGAGGCGTTGCAAGGGAATGACGTTTCGGCTGCAGCGCCAGATAATGGTGAAGTACTGACCTGGGATGGCTCAGTCTGGGCGCCAGATACCCTGACTTCTTCCAATGTGACGTTTAACAGTAGCCTGATCCCTGATACGGATAACACCTACTCGCTGGGTAATGGCACCTTCCGATACACAGAGGTGTTCTCGGCGGTCGGTTTGATCAACACTTCCGATATCCGCGCCAAGGAGAACATCGAGGACATTAGCTACGGCCTCGAAGAACTTCTTCAGATTCGTCCTGTTTCATTTGAATGGAAAGACGAAAATCTGCCCGGTCGGAAACTGGGATTGATCGCTCAGGATCTACAGGGAGTAATGCCAGAAGTGGTTAAGACGCACGCAACTGTAATTGATCCGGAAACGGGTGAGAAAAGAGAGGAAGAACTGGACCGCTATGGCGTATTCTACAGTGACCTGATTCCTGTTTTGGTCAAAGGTATCCAGGAGCAGCAGTCGCAGATCAACTCCCAGCAAACCCGATTGGAAGAGCAGGAGCAGCGCCTCGAGTCTCAGCAACAACAGCTGGATCAACAGGCTGAGATGATTCGCCTGCTGGAGGAACGCCTGAATAAGCTGGAAAATAATAGCAACGAGTAACGCCCATAAAAGCCAGACCCTCTGTGGGTCTGGCCTTTTCAACCATTCAAATATGGACATCAAGTACATTATATTGGGCATTTTGCTGAGCGGGGCGATAGGATCAAGTACCCTGGCCCAGGATCCGGACACCCTGGCTCCGCAGGTATTTGCTACCACGGGTGGTTTTTTCACCAGCCCTTCGGACTCGCTAACCCTTTCCTTTACCATGGGGGAAATGATGACCCGTACGGCAGTAACTCAGAATGGCACCCTGATCCTCACCCAGGGGTTTCAGCAACCGGAGAGATTTGAACTGGTAGGAATTTTTGTTCCGCCCGAATTGACGGTTGAATATCGGGCCTATCCAATCCCTACTGCTTCCACCCTCACCCTGGAACTTGATGGCAAGGAGCCAACCACGCTGTTCGCAGCCGTCTATGACATGCGAGGCCGAATGACAACAGTCCCTGAGCAGCGATTGGGGTTCGTTGGACAATTCCGGACTCTGTTTGATCTGAGTGAACTTACAGAAGGGAACTACTTCCTTCGCATCTATGATGAAAACCGGAATTTGATCGAGACATTGAAAATTCAGAAGGTTTCCCGTTAATTGGTCTTCTCATTGACGAAGTAGCCCCCGATAAGAAAGTTATGAAGAGAATTTTGCTGGCATTGGCCCTCGCTCTGGTCACTTTTTCCCTGATAGGGCAGGAGTTAACCTCGACTTCAGAATCTGTTACCCTGGATTTTGGCTTTCCGAGCCTTAAAGCCAATGATGACCTGGTCTTCATCGATGACAATGAAAACGGGCAAATCGATCCGGGCGAAGCTTGCGCCATTATCTTCACCCTCGCAAACAAAAGTCAGTATCCTGCGCAGGATGTCCTGATTAAACCGAGTGAAATAAATGGATTAGAGGGCCTGATTATTCCGCCACAAATTAAAATCGGGAGCCTGACCGCTGGTGCATCGAGGAAGGTGGAAGTCGGCATCATTGCAGAAGACAGTCTCGAAACCGGAACGGCCAATTTTTCTTTCGCGATCTTTGAGGGAGACGTGAATGATCAGGCATCCGGGACCATCGTGTATTCCATTCCCGTGAACCAACAGGCAAAAGAGGAAGAGGAGGACGACTCTGAGTAAGGTGACATTCTCCCCTTTTTTGAGGCGAATTAATGCCGATTGCATCAGTTTCCGGGTTATTACCCTGCTGATGCTATCGTTTTTTATGCCGTTGGGAAAATCTTCGGCTCAACTTGCGGGGATACCGGGCGAAGGTTTTGGAATATCCGGAGGTCTACAGGTGGATTTGGGGTTTCCGGTAAACAGAGTGGGACTACGGATTCAGGGATATTATGTCTGGGATTTCGTTCAGCTCAATGGCAGCCTGGGATGGCAGTACAATGTTAGCCATCTCGGCCCAAGGCCGATGCAACCGGGAGGAGAGTTTCAGGGTGCGTTGGGGGCAATAGTCGGATGGGGACCCTCAGAACTTCAACCACATCCATTCCTTCATCCGGTAGCGAATCAGACAGGGCGTCAATATGCCCTGGGATATGCCTGGAAGTACTATTGGGACAACCGGGAGACCTCACAATTGACAGCGCTCATAGGGTTACACCTCGGACGCTGGGAAATCCTGACGGAAAATGATGCCTATACCGGGTTGGTATATGATCGATACCGGACTGGAGCATTTGCGGTGGCATATCGACGGGATAGCCTGCGGTATATGTTGATGACGACACTTTGGACCGGAGACCCCAGAAACCTGCCGCGTGTGAGTGATAATCCCGATTTTCCCGCCCGTTATGGCTACAAGGACCTGAGGGATGCTCCCTATGGCAGATTTTCACATGGGATTTTGGCTGCACAGGTATCGACCGCTTTGCCCTACTATCATCAGGGGCAGGCCAGTATAGGGATTGATGCAGAGCAGGTGCGAAACTTTATGCAGAACCGCCTGATCCATGATATGTATTACTTCCCTGAAAAGTTGACGCCCGTTCGAAACCCACATTATCCCATGCTTGATACAGAGGGATATCCCTATTTGTACCAGCCCGATCAGGTCATTCGCCGGCCACGGCCCTATCTCGAACTGGGATTAAATAGCCCCCTGTTTTATTGAGCATTGGGGATCATTCCTGAATAAATGCGCAGGATCATTTCCCGCATGGCTTCTGCCGAGAATTCACTTTTTCCCAATTGTCGTTTGAGGTGCTGTTGGAATTGGGCTATGTCATCGTCGGTATATTTAGCTTGATAAGCAGAGCTATCATGCAGCAGATCGTGGGCAACATACTGAATGGGCCAGCGGTGGTACAGGCTAAATATGGCTTTGTCTATTTCGTTGGCCAGTGCTTTAAGCCAGTCATTGCGGGTCTGACTATCCGGAATCGCCATTATTTCCCGGTCCAAAGGTTGTCCCGCAGCGAGGTGAACCCTGCCTTTTGGGTCTCGGATGCCTTTGATGATGGCCTCACGGTCATTTTTGTCATAACCCTTACCTGACTCGCGGCAGACGAGTTCCTCTGCCTTGAGATAATCACATGGCTCCAGTTCATAGGAAATGGCCATAGGGACAATTCTGAGATCTCTGAATCCCTCTGCCAGGGTTTTGTCCTCAAAAGCTAGCTGGAGCATTTTCAGCAGCGAAGGCTGGGTTTGGTCCACCCCGTCTTTGGTTCGTCCATTGCGCTGGGCTAGCCAGACAGATTCGCCGTCCTGGGTAATTCTTTGCTGAATAAACTTTGCCAGACGGAGTGAGTAGGCATAAGCCTGGGTACGAGGAGGATTGCGGTGAACGATGAAGCTTTTGTTGAGCTTCATAAGGTCGGTAATGAGTGGCGTGATGAGCAGATTGTCCCCAATGGCTATCAGCGTGGTAGGATGGCCGAGTTCGTAGCGAATTAGATTTAACAGCGCCGAATCCAGGATAATATCCCGGTGATTGGAGATAAACAGGTAGGACTGGTTGGGGTCCAGGTCTTCAAATCCGGAGTGTGACAATTCACTAATGCTCTCTTTGACAATTTTGAGGACCGCATGGGAGATATAGGTATGCTGAAATTCTTCGACACTCTTCACCGCGCTCATCTGTTCAGCAATGGTTGAGGGAGGGGTATCGGGATATAGGTAGCCCATCAACAAAGCGAAAGTCTGCCTCTGGGTAACCTCCGCCATAACCTGAGGTACCTCAGCATCTACGTAAGGGCGTATTTCTTCAAAACCAAGTGCTTGATCCTCCATCTATTGGGGTTATCGGGTGAACTCAGGGCAAAGTTAGGATAACAATGGGATCATTCGGAAAGAAAAGTGGCGATCCTTTTCTCCAATACCGCCATTTCTTCCGGAGTTGCCTTTGCCTGAACCTCTTCGAAGAATATTCGCTCTTCGAATCGAATGTGTTTTACCAATGCCTGGCTGAGCTCATCGAAAGCCTCCTGTAGATTGGGGGCGTCAGCTTCCGGGAGGTTGTGGGCCAGGTCCTCAATGGCCTGATGTTCTGCTATCAACTGCTCGACAGCAGAGGCATAAGTTTGCGTCCAATCCACTAGCTGTGGAAACAGAACCTGTTCCTCCAGGCTACGATAGGCTGGCCAGTTTCCTGAAAAAAAATCTTGGGTAAAGTCCAGCTTCCCGGAAAGATCGGTAGGCATGCCTCGGTACACTGGAGCGCCAGTACGGATGAGGTTAGCCAGAAACAGGCCCTTTTGATGTGCCCTGGAAATGGGTACCAGGGCACTGTGTCGTTTCAAGGGCATGTATGGCTGATTTAGGCAGTTGCGCGCTCGAGGTTCTCTATGACGTGCTGCGCAAACTGATCGGTGTTGGCAGGACCTCCGAGGTCTCCCGTTACCTTGCTGGGGTCAGCCAGGGTAGCGAAGAGTGCTTTCTCAATGCGATCCGCGACATCCAGCATCTTGAGGTGTCGAAGCATCATGATCGCGGACTGGAGTAAGGCTGTTGGGTTGGCGATTCCTTTTCCGGCAATATCGGGTGCGCTGCCATGTACGGCCTCAAATATGGCGCAGTCGTCGCCGATATTGGCACCAGGGATGATGCCCAGTCCACCGACCAGACCCGCAACGAGGTCAGAAAGGATATCGCCAAAGAGATTGGTGGTAGCGATGACATCGTATCGCTGAGGATAGATCACCAACTGCATTGCCATGTTGTCGATGATGCGATCATCCATTTCGATATCGGGATATTCCTTGGCGATCTTGGCTCCGGCCCGTAGGAACAGCGCCCCTGCCTGCTTGATGATGTTGGCTTTGTGCACCAGGGTCACGCGCTTACGTCCATGCTTGCGGGCATATTCAAAGGCCGCACGGATGATACGCTCAGATCCCTGTTGGGTGACCCGGGCAATGGCATCGGCGATCCCGTTGCGTTCGTCATATACTTCGAATCCAGAGTACAGGCCCTCGGTGTTTTCGCGGAACAGCACAAGGTTCACTCCTTCAAAAGGGGTCTTGACACCAGGGATGGTCTTTCCTGGACGTACGTTCTGGTATAGGTCAAACTTTTGCCGGAGGGTAACATTTATGCTCTTGAAGCCTTCTCCTACGGGAGTAGTCAGGGGCCCCTTAAGAGCAATGCGGGTAGTGGAGAGAGATTCGATCAGTTCAGCAGGAATCAGATCTCCTACTTCCCGAAAGGCGGTGAGGCCGGCCTGTTGTTCGTCGTACTCAAGCTCAGCTCCAGCGGCGTTTAGAATATCAATGACAGCGTCGGTAATTTCTGGTCCAATACCGTCGCCTGGGATAAGGGTAATAGTGGTCATGTGTGTGTTAGAGTTTCGGATTCAGGCAAATATCCCTTTACTCCCAGTGTTTTGCAACTCTATTGCCGGGAAGTCGGTACTTCCTTGTCCTTGGGGGGGGCAGAAGCTCGAGAAGAATGGTCGATCAGACCTCGGCCACGCTTGATGATTCGCCCATTGCGTTTGAAGTCATTATACAAACTGTCGAGAATGCCGTTGATGAACTTGCTGCTTTTTGGGGTACTGTAGGTCTTGGCCAGTTCCAGGTACTCATTGATGGTGACCTTGACGGGGATTTCCTCAAAGTTCAGCATTTCACAGATGGCCATGTGCATCAGAATCCGGTCCAGACGCGCGATGCGATCCAGTTCCCAGTTCTCGGCCTTTGATTTGATAAATTCATCAAATCGCTCGCCATTTTTGATCGACTCGTAATACAGCTCAGTGAGCAATTGGGCATCCCCGCTTAGCTTCTTCTTTTTTTCCAGATCCTCAACTTCTTCCTTCAGCTCTTTCAGCAGTAGGTCAAATACGTAATCCGGGGCTTGCCCTGAGGTTACGCATGCATATACGGCCTGCATGACTTTGGCGCGGATCTGTCTTCTGGTAATCATAACAAAGAGTTTGGGATAGGGTTAATAACAGTCAGCCCTCTCTTAGTCAAAAACGACGAAAAGTGGTAATGGGATACAAAAATATCCTCCCCAGTCCTAAACATGGACCGGAGCAGAGGCTGAATTTCAGGAAGTAGATTGGAAAAAGGTGTGGGCGTGAGGGACGCTTTGGGCGTTGGATAACAGGCTGTGACGCTCCTCTGATAGAGTTCAGGGAGTGGATTGCTTTTGGAAAGCAGATTAATAGTCGAGTGCCTGTCAAATACCTTCACAACGCAGATTGCCTTGTCTTTGCAGCAAAGGTAAGCATAGTTTGGACAAATCCCCTATGGGTGTGTGGATTTTATCTTTCCCGGAAAGTTGGGTAGCAACCGTGGATGAAAACCCATCCTGGCTGGGCAGTAAATTGCGATGGAGAGAATTGGTCGGCGATCATACTACTGGACAAAAACAAAACCGAAGGTTACCTTCCGATAAACCGGAATCCAGGATTTGCGACCTTCTGCTGAACCGCAACCCGGGCTTTGCGTACCTTGCGCCCTCCTTGGCGTCTTCCGATGAACCGGAATCTGGGATTTGCGGTAAAAGAAATTGGCACACAAGTGAAAATGTCTAGGAGCATGGTCGGCGATAACTCCAGGAGCGGAAATCAGGACCGCTCAAATTCCAACACCTCCATGACGGTATCCAGGAGTTCCTGATTGTCAAAAGGTTTGGTAAAGTATATGTCACCTCCGGCTTTGTAGCCGTCCATCTTGTCTCGGGTAGTGCCTTTGGCTGTCAGGAATATGACTTTTACCGGATTCCCCTCCATGTTTCGGCGGATGTCGGCAGCAACTTCGAAGCCATCCTTTCGGGGCATCATTACATCCAGCAATATGAGGTCAGGCTGAAAAGAGGCAGCCTTTGCCAGGGCTTCTTCTCCGTCGTGAGCAGTTTCTGTGATGAATCCGTTTTGTTGCATCAAGAAGTCAAGTGCAATCACAATGTTGGGTTCATCATCAACCACCAATATTCTGGGTTGCTTGTCGGTAGCCATTGCGTTTGAGTAGTAGGCAGATCCTGATTGGAATTAAAGTAAGGTTAAGAAATATCGTATTTTCTATCAAGAGTCGCAACCTGTCCAGCCTTATTTCGTGTCAGGCTGACGCCTATTCCCTGCGCGCCTATTCCCTGCGGAATGAAGTGATGAGTCAATTTGGAATTGGGCAAATATGTGATCATCAGTATCTTAAGCTACAGACTCTTGACTCTGTTGAGCACAGCGAAATCCCGCGAAGCGGGAAACTTCGAACTTTTTCCACTAGCTAAGGTCCCGGGCATTGGCTCGCTGATAGGAGGGACGCTGCATTTGCTCCAGGGTAGCCCCACCTTTGGGGAGGGTGACAATGAAGGTAGTGCCGGCTCCCAGTTCACTCTCAAGGTCTATGGTTCCCTGATGAATCCTGACGATGCGCCAGGTAATGCTAAGCCCAAGTCCGCTCCCCTGCTGCAGTTTCCCTTTATAGTCGTTGAACTGAGTGAACTTGTCAAAAATATAAGGCTGTACCTGTGGATCTATTCCAGGGCCATTATCCCTTACGCTCAACTGTACCCGGTCCGATTCCATATGTACCTGTACATGGACTTGTCCATTTTTCTCTGGGCAAAACTTGATGGCATTGCTCATCAGGTTTACTACCACCTGGGTAAGGCGATCCCAGTCTCCTTTGATCAGGGACTTGTGATTCGGATAGGCCTCTTCAAGCATTATCCCTTTTTGCACACACAGCTGCTTCATGCCTTTTACAGCCCGGCTCACCAGGTCATTGAAGTCGAGTTCGACAATGTTCCATTCTGCATGCCCTGATTCCATCTTTTCCAGGTCCAGGACCTGGTTGATCAGCCGTGAGATCCGTTCGGTCTCCTTGATAATGATGCCAAGAAATTCCTGACGCTTTGCCGGGGCGATATCCTGTGTGTCATGGAGAATATTGCTCAGGGCCCGGATGGAAGTAATCGGAGTGCGCAGCTCGTGGGTAACCGTCGCAATAAAATCGTCCTTTAGCCGGTCCATTTCCCTTAGCCTGTCATTTGCTGCCTTCAGCTTTTTAGACGCTCGTTCCAGTTCTCGCGATTTTTTTTCCAGTTCCCGAGAGTACTGCACCAGGTGCTGGGTTTCATCCAACACCTCCATCATGTCCTGACGGGTGAGTGGTTCTTCCTTTACGATGGAGGAAATCAATAACCGCGATGAGGCAGATCCAATAGCACCTGCCAGCAGACGTTCGCTGTAGTTGACAAGGTCACTACTGGCTTCTTTGGTATTCTCCAACTGGACCTTGTTTCTCCGCGAATAGGCCGCCAGTAATTCCTGGGTTCTGTTGACTCCCAGGAAGCGGTTTAGGAGTAGCTTGAGATCTTTCAGGTAGGCTTTTCCCCGCCACAACTTTCCCTGTTGACTCTGGTTTAGTCGGTAGATATTGACAAAGAGGTTTGCCTGGACCTCTTCAATACTTGATTGGCGGGTATAGACCGATAGGGTGAAGTACAGACCAGCATTGAGGAATAAGGACCAGAAAGCAGAATGGGAAATCTGGTCAAAACCTTCCAGTCCCAAAAGAGCATATGGACGCAAAATCGATATGCCCCAGGGACCATCTGTCAATATTTCCATGGGAAAATGCCCGGCCTGAATAAGCGAAGGAAAGGGTAGGGTATAGGCCCAGACCAGGAATCCCGCTATAAGGCCTACAGTTGCCCCCAGTCGGTTGCCTTCTTTCCAGTAAATGCCTCCCAGCAGGGCTGGGGCAAACTGAGCTACCGCAGTGAATGAAACCAGGCCAATTGAAACCAAAGGTTCATCCTGCCCCAGGGAAGCGAAATAAACATAGGCCAGCAACAGAATAACCAGTATCACCAGCCGTCTGATGCTACGCAATCGGCCTGACAGGTCATGCACGTAGTTTTCCGGAGCCAATGGAGACCTCAGAAGTAGCGGCACTA
Source organism: uncultured Bacteroidia bacterium (assembly GCA_964343195.1). GTDB lineage: Bacteria > Bacteroidota > Bacteroidia > J057 > J057 > CAYVAP01. Next base: position 52,102 of record CAYFIR010000011.1, read on the forward strand.
CGATGCTGTTGGACGCCATGATACTCAGCGCGATCGTAGCCACAATGACCATGGAGGTGGACGCCGAAAGTCCCCCGATAAATATCACCATGGCCAGCAGGTTCTGGCCTTCTGACAATGGCAGGCTGAGAACAAAGGAGTCCGGGGCTACGTCCATCCCGGAAAATTTGATTAACCCGCCCGCGGCGATGGGCACCACAAAGAGGTTGATCAGGAAAAGGTATAGGGGAAAGAGCCAGATAGCGCGGTCTACGTGACGGGGATCTGTATTTTCCACTACGGAGATATGAAACTGCCTGGGCAACAGCAGAATGGCCATCATGGAAATGAGCAGAAGCCAGAGCCAGGACCACGGATTCATGGTAGACTCAGCTGTAAGGCCCAGCACTTCCTGTACTCGGGGAAACTCATTGGCAGCGGCCATCAAATCCCCCGGGCCCTTGAATACCCAAAAAACCACAAATAATCCGGCTGCCAGGAAAGCCAGTAGCTTGATGATGGACTCAAATACGACGGCGGCCACCAACCCTTCGTGTCGTTCGCTTGCCTCCAGATGCCTGGTCCCAAATAATATGGTGAAAAGTCCCAGAATGAGGGCGGTGTAGAAGGCCGTATCCTTATAGAATACTTCTCCCCCAAGAACAGCTCCCAGGCTGGGATCATGCTGTGTCACGAGGTCAAAACTAAACGAGATTGCCTTTAGCTGAAGGGCAATATAGGGGATGATGGAGAAAATAGCGATGAGGGTGACGAGCCCCCCCAGAAAAGCCCCTTTTCCATATCTCGCGGAGATAAAGTCTGCGATGGAGTTGATGCGTTGGGACTGGCTGATGACGATGATTTTTTTGAGCACCTTCATCCATAGAGGAGCCATCAGGGTAGGCCCCAGGAAAACCCCCAGGAATTGTCCCCCGCCGGTAGCGGCTCGTCCTACGCTGCCATAAAAGGTCCAGGCCGTACAATAGATGGCCATGGAGAGCGCATACACGTAAGGATTTTTGACCCAGGACTTGCCTTTTTTGCCTGATCGTTCACTCAGGTAGGCGATGGCAAACAGAAGCCCCAGGTAAGCAAGGGTGCTGAAAAGGACAATCCAGGCACTCATGGGGCATTAGGGTTTTGAGTTGCGTCCAGGGCGCTCCACATGCCAGGCAAGGAGCAGAATCATGATCAGCCATAGGGCAAAAAGAGAAAAGTAGAGCCTGGGAAAGCCCAGGATCGTTCCCTCTCCTGTGTACACCGTTATCAGCGGGTAGTTAAACAGGACGAAGAAGAGGGCAAACACCGCTACAATTCTTTTCCACCTTTCTGCATTCCACATAGGAAAGGAAATATAGACAAGGATCCAGTTTTTTTCAAAGGACCGATGAATTCGAGCAAGGCAATCGCCCATCACGAGGTCTGACCCTTCCAGGGTCATGAGGTATTTAGCTACCTGCATTGCCCTGTTCCGAACGCTGTTTATTGCAGTGCCCAGGTAGTGCCGTCTTCTTCCTCAAACCCTACAATGCCCTCCCCTGGCTTAAAGTAATATGCCACTACGCTATTGGGATCAAGGTCTCCGGAGTCATCCTCGCATGAATACACTCCCGAAAAACTTTCGCCTGCCAGCGTGATGCTCTGAGTGGGTAGTTCATCGGGGACCTGGTACCATTCGCAGGTAAGAGAATTGTTGTAGGTAATGGTCAGGTAGTCATCATATGCAGTGCGGTTTTCATTGACACTGGCATTGATAAAGTCTTTTCGTGCAGTAAGTGCAAAAGCATGGAGGCTATTCTCGGAAGTAAGCGCAGTATAGACCCAACCTGCCTGATAGCTATTGCAACATACGCCACAATTTTCCTCTGAGTCGCAGTTTTCCAATAGCTCCTCAACGCCCTCTTGCAGGAAGGACCAGGTCATCACGAGGGTTTCTCCTGATTCGTTTTTGAATATGATATTCTCCCCATTCGCAAAACTGAGCCAGTCACGGGTGCCTTGCTGGATGGGGTAGTCTCCCAGGTTGGGCTTTTCGCAAGGGGCACAACAACTGCCAATAAGCAGGGCCATAGCAATCAGGGTCAACAGTGAAATACGAGGCATATGAATTGGATTTTTGAGATCAGACGCAAAAATAACACAAGCTTCAGATAGATTTGAAAATTCCCATTTATCCTTTACTTTTGGGTAATCCACGGATGTAGATATATCTATACTTTATAGTGAAGAGTCGATTCCAAGATGAGTTTTTGATGACCTCTACCGAGGTATTAAGGGCAATAGCTCACCCTATCCGCATAGCCATTGTGGACCTGCTCAAGGCCCGAAAAAAACTTTCCGTGACTGAGATTCACGAGGAGCTGGAAATAGAACAGGCCATCGCATCCCACCACCTTCGGATCCTCAAGGATAAAAATGTCCTTATTTCCCAGCGTGAAGGGAAGAACACCTTTTACGCTCTGCGATCAGCCGATTACAGCAAGATCATCTCTTCCCTTGAGAAGTTGATCTGAGGAAGATGATTGGGCCTTTGAAAGCTATGAAGGGCATGGAGTATAAGGGGAAATACAGGATTTGATGCTACTTGCATCCTCCATGTCTTAACATTCCAGCCTTTGACATTTGCCCCCACTCCGCATACCTTCATACCCCATACCTTTAATCCCTCTCCTAGTGTCCCTCTCCGGAAAAAAAATTATCCTCGGTGTCACCGGGGGCATCGCAGCCTACAAGTCAGTTTATCTGCTAAGGCTTCTCAAAAAGGCTGGGGCTGAGGTGCGCGTGGTGATGACGCCTTCTACCAGCCATTTTGTGGGGGAATTGACTTTCTCGTCGCTGGCTGATGAAGCGGTTTTTTCTGATTTATGGGGAAAGTCCTGGTCAGCTCATGTCGAGTGGGGGCTTTGGGCAGATTTTCTGCTGGTAGCGCCCTGCACCGCCAACACCCTGGCCAAGATGGCCCACGGCCTCTGTGACAATGCGCTAACGGCTGTTTACCTCTCGGCCAAGTGTCCCGTCATGGTAGCACCCGCCATGGACCTCGACATGTACCAGCATGCCCGCACCCAGGCCAATCTCGAGACACTGCGCTCCGATGGAGTTCATGTGCTACCCAGTGCCGAAGGATTTCTGGCCTCAGGTCTGCAAGGTCCAGGTCGCATGCTGGAGCCGGAAGAAATTGTAGCGCATCTGGAGCAGGTCTTATCCCCTCAGCCGCAATTGCTCAGAGGCAAAAAGCTCTTGCTGACCGCAGGCCCGACCCAGGAGGCGCTGGACCCCGTCCGCTACCTGACCAATCATTCTACTGGAAAAATGGGCTATGCCCTCGCTGAGGTTGCTGCCGCTATGGGGGCCCAGGTAACCCTGGTTTCTGGCCCTACGCAGCTTCCCAGTCCGCCGCAGGTAGAGACCATCCGTGTCCGTGCGACGCAGCAGATGTACGAGGCCGTCATGGCTCGCGCTGATGAGCAGGACATCCTGATCATGGCCGCTGCCGTGTCGGACTACACTCCTGTGGAGGTTTCGGATGAAAAGATCAAGAAGAAACCGGGAGAAGGCGATGAGATGCTGCTCCGGCTCAAGCGCACCCAGGACATCCTGGCCTCAGTGGGTAAACAGAAGCGCCCAGATCAGACCCTGATTGGCTTTGCCCTCGAAACGGAAAACGAGGAAGCCAACGCCCGAGGCAAACTCGAACGCAAAAACCTCGACGGCATCGTCCTGAACTCGCTGCGCACCCCTGGCGCGGGCTTCGCCCACGACACCAATCAGGTAACCTTCATTCCCCGCAACGGCGAGGCAAAGGCTTTTCCGCTCAAGAGCAAGATGGAAGTGGCGCGGGATATTTTGGGGGAGGTTGTAGGGTTGGGGACATAAGTTATTTCAAAGGTTGCTTTTCCCACGCAACCAACTCATACTGCGTCTCAGACCGATGGCTGGAGCTTTTGTCCTCGAAAACGTAGGTCAGCTCTTCCTGGTGAATCAACTTCAGGTCGGGAGATGTGGCAGTAATGGATTGGAGAATATGAAGCTTTTCCCCCGTCTTTTGGATGCAAATGACGACCTGTGCGCCCGGCTTCATAGACGACATAATCTGCTTCAGCAACTGCGTCTCCTGCTCCCTCTCTTTCTTCTCAAAGTGAAACATGCTGTCGAGCAGGATGAAGTCATACTCGTCGTATCCATAGAATTCATAGAGATCCTCAACCTGCACAACAAGCGATAGTCCTTCCCGTTTGGCGACTGCATTCAACTGCTGAATTCCCACCTTTGAGTGGTCGATGCCTGTTACCTCAAAGCCCATCCTCGCCAGAGCTATGGCGTCCCGTCCTTGGCCGCAGCCGATGTCCAGCAACTTGCCTTTTTTCCGGATTCCCGCAAAATAGCGGATCAGCTCCGGATAGGGCTCCCCAAAGAGGTTCTCCGTCTGGTAGTAGTGGTCGTATTCGATGGGCATGGGATAAGGTATTAGACATGGGGAAATTAGCGAAGATGGGTAGCTAATATACCAGGTCTTTCACAAACAACTATTTAGAAAGCTTCCAATTTTCAAAACGGTTAACTTGAGATTAAGAAGTTGAACAGAATTATACTAGGTATGAGTATATGGGGATATGAAGGCAAATCGCTGTTTAAGGATTTTAGACCCTTCGGCTGCGCTCAGGGCAGTGCCTTCATTTCCTCCATACCTCTCATTTACAGTTATCTTTGGACTCCTACTTACGGCCAATAGGCTTGTCCTACCTCGCTATGGTTGAGGGAAAAATCGCTCACCGTTCTACAATGGCCTGACCGCTCTACGGTAATACGCTAAACTACGAACTACGAACTACGAATCACGAATTACTTTTCTCCCCCCAATGAAACGACGCACTGCTATTCAATCCATCGGGCTGGTAACGACCCACGCGCTGTTCCCGTCCATCCTGACCAGTTTCCTGGCAGGCTGTGCCAATGGCTCCAAGGCGACTCCCGACCCTGAGCCAACCTTTTTTACAGAGCAGGAGATGGAATCCCTGAAGGAAGTCATCGACCTCATTTTGCCCGAAACGAACACCCGGTCCGCCTCTGCGGTGGGAACGCATCGTTTTATGGACGAGGTCTTTGTCAAGTGCCTGCCGCTTGAACAGCAGAAAATGATCAGTGAGGGCTTTACTGCCTTTCTACCGAAGTTTCAATCCACTGAAAACAAACTGGATCTCCTGACCCAAATCGACCAGCAGGCCTTTTCTGGCAATGAGGCCCACTCCTGGTTCATCCCGGTCAAGCAGTACGCCATGATTGGCTTTTTTACTTCGCAGGAAGGAACCACCAAAGCCAGCAACTATGTGCCCGTCCCCGGAGACTATCAGGGCGACATTCCCGCCGATGAAAACACCCTCAACTACGGCCTTACTTCTCAACACTACTACATCTGACCCATGCCTGGATTCAACATACTCGGAAAAGGAAGCTCCGGCAACACCTACGACGCCATTGTCGTCGGCTCTGGTCTGACCGGAGGACTAGCCGCCAGGGAACTAACCGAAGCCGGCCTGAAAGTGTTGGTACTGGAGCGGGGCCGCATGGTAGAGCACATCAAGGATTACCCCACTGAAAACACCGATCCCTGGGACGTGCCGCTGCGCAATCTGGTTACGGAAGAGGAGAAAAAGGACTACGAAATCCAGCAATCGCTTTACCTCTTCGGACAGGACATGAAGCATTTCCTCGTCAAGGACAGCGAACATCCCTATGAGCAGGTCAAGCCTTTCAACTGGTACCGGGGCTATCAGATGGGGGGACGATCGCTGCTTTGGGCCAAGCATTGCTTCCGGCTGAGTGATTATGACTTCGAGGCGAATCAGAAAGAAGGCATCGGCATCGACTGGCCCATTCGCTATGCGGACATCGCGCCCTGGTACGACTACGTCGAGGGATATATGGGCATCAGCGGCAACCGCGATGGCATCCCCCAATTACCCGACGGGAACTTCCTGCCGCCTTTTGAGATGAATGTGTTTGAAAAGCACCTGAAGAAGCGCATCAAGGAGGCTTTTGCCGAGCGAGACCTCATCATCGGTCGCATGGCCATCCTGACGCAGGACCACAATGGCCGTGGCAAGTGCCGCAACCGCAATCTGTGCTACCGGGGCTGTGTATTTGGTGCGCCCTATTCCAGCAATGCTGCTTCGCTGCCCGATGCAGCGAAAACCGGAAACCTGACCATGAGGCCATTCTCCATCGTCGAGCGACTGATTTATGACAGGGAAACCAATCGCATCAAAGGGGTCAGCGTGATTGATACCGAGACGGGTGAGCAGGTAGAATTCTTTTCCAGAGTGGTTTTTCTGAATGCTTCCACCTTTGGCAGTACGCAGATTCTGATGCAGTCCGCTACCCCGGAATTTCCTGACGGGCTCGCGAATAGCAGCGGCGCATTGGGGCATTATCTGATGGATCACCACGCCTATATTGGAGCTACAGGGGAGTACAGCGGATTTCAGGATTCATTTTACTACGGACAGCGTCCGGCCAGTGTCTATATTCCTCGCTTTCGCAACATCGAGCGAAACGATCAGGAGTACATCCGGGGTTTTTCATTCGAAAACTACACCAGCCGAAGCAACTGGACGCGGGGTTTTTATGGACCGGGAATCGGCGGAGAATGGAAGGAAGGCCTCACCAGGCCCGGGAATTGGACCGCTTACTTCGAAGCCTATGGGGAGACGTTGCCAGAATACCACAATCAACTCTCCTTAAGTCAGGACAAAAAGGACAAGTGGGGACTGCCGATCCTGAAGGTTGACATGGCCTACGGCGAAAACGAGCACAGGATGCGTAAGGACATGCAGCAGACCGCGATCGAGATGCTGAAAGCGGCAGGTCTTGAGGGGGTGAATGGCTTTGGTGGAGACCCCGTTCCGGGTTCGGTGATCCACGAAATGGGCACCGCCCGGATGGGCCGCGATCCAAAGACCTCCGTCCTCAACCAGTGGAATCAGGCCCATGACATCGACAATCTGTTCGTTACCGACGGTTCCTTCATGGTGTCTTCCCCTCCGCAGAATCCATCCCTGACCTACATGGCCATGACGGCCCGTGCCTGCGACTACGCCGTGAAGGAAATGAAGCAGGGGAGGATTTAAAGTTGTGATGGTGAGGGCAGTAAGGTGTATAGGGGAAATATGGGCACTCTGGTTATCCGTTTCAACCCTATACACCTCTTATCCAGCCCTACTGCCTCAACAACTCCAGCGCCCGCTCCAGGATGGTATCGATGCCATTGGCCTCGTCTTCTGGCGTTATCCAAACTACCTCGTCCGGAGGGATGCCATCCTCAACATTGAAGCCATCGGGGGCAAAAAGCTGCGTTGCAGAAACGCGGATGATCCAGCCATTGGCGAGCTCTGTGTCAGCAGGAGCACCACCTCCGCCACCAGTGGTATCGCCCATTACGGTTACGTTGGGCAGCTCTCTCATCATCTGGGTGAAGAATGTCGAGGCGCTGTAGCTGCTGCGATTGGTGAGCAATACCACCGGCTTGGTAAAGGTGGTATCGTCTTCGGGAGGATAAATGTATTCGTCCTCAAATCCGGAAAAATCTCCATGACCGGGACCACTTTTGTACCTCGTTCTGCCATAGAGAATCGTATCGGACGAGAATCTGGGAGCCATGTTCCACGCATTCAGCAGAGAGCCTCCGCCATTGTTGCGAATGTCGAGTATCAGGCCCTTGTGACCGGCAAATTTTTCTATGACATAGTTCAGGTCGCTACCTGATATGCCGCTGCTAAAGCTGCTATAGCGCACATACCCAACATCCCCGAAGTCATATATGGCAAATGGCCCTGCGTACTGCTGTTGTTCCCGGAAGTAATTTCGCTCCAGGATATCTGCATTGAAATTCGGGGGAGAATTCAGGTACCAGGTCCAGTTTCGGGAGACGTTAAAGCTGGAGCGCAGGTTGACGTGCCCATCGCGTAATTCGTAAAGCATGGCCCCAATCACGTTAAAGAGCGAGTCATCGCTGATGCTATCGTTGACCAAAGGCTCATACCGGGAGCGGACTTCGTCCCAGTCGATGCCTTTGTATTCGAAGAAGCTGTACTCGCGGTCCGCAAAGCGCCAGGCTTCATCAAAAATGGCTGTTTGGCTGGTTCCGCTATCGGGCGGAATGAAAAGGGCTTCACAACTGGCGAGCAAAAGAGCAACAAACGGGAGGGATATAAATAGTCTTTTCATTGATTTCATTTTTCATGGATCATGGTTCAATAATCATTGGAGAGCGCATGGTTGTGCCTGTTCAGTGATCTCTGGTCAATGAACACCGTCTATGTCTCCCTTTCGGATGAGCACCACAAAACGCAGGCTATGGGTCGCCCATCGAAGGCGCTGAAGTCCAGCGTCCTGGCCTTCATTCATCCCATAGAAATCCCACACATACCCTACCTGGAAGAGGTTGGGATTGCCGTAGCCTCGCGGGCGGGTCAGGGTGATCTCGGTCTTGATACGGGTGAAGCCTCCAATCGGGCGGAAATAATGCGCTGGCGCTTCAAAACCCGGTAGCGCATACGCCGGTAGCCTTCCCACATAAGAGAACAGCGGCATGTGGATGCGAGCTGCGATGGTGGATTGCCCCTTGATCAGGGGAATTTTGGCCTCGCGTGCGACCTGAGCCAGCGGACCTACATAACCAGTCCATTCCATGTGGACGAGGCTGTTGCCGAGCCCCGAGTGAAATCGACCATTGTAAAATCCTCCTGCCTGAAGCCCAAGGTGCCAGCGCCATGGGCTTGAACCCAGGTCAATTCGCTGGAGATAGCGGTAGCTTCCTTCGATCAGGCCGCCCGTCAGGAAATTCTCGATGCTGAGGGGAGCGGCACCGATTCCCGTCGCCAACACTTCATATTCGTGCCAGGCTCTGGGACGCACCCAGCGATCTCCGAGGCCCAGGTCAATGCCCGCTCCGTAATATGAGCGTTCGGCCATGCGTTGGTCATAGGTTCTGTTGAAATTAAAGCCATAGGAAATGGTTGCATGATTGATCCAGGCGGGCTTTACTCCAGTGGTGTCCTGTGCACTGGAAGTCTGGTAAAGCACGAGAGCCAAAAGGAAAAACATGAATAGTAGTTGCCTCATGTTGTAAAATTGGGTTTTGATGGATATCGTACCGTTAGATGGTACCTTGTATTTAGTCGTAAAGTAGGCGAATTTCTTACCGTTAACCCTACACGATTGGCAACTCCAGCCACTCGAATCCTCATTGATACCTGGAAAATAGATGCAGATGACTGATCCTGGATTTGTAAGGCAAAGATCATACAGGTTTTATAAAGGAGACGCCCCTTACTTTCCCCATGGGGTAAACCTATGGTATGGCATGAACCTGGGAGCAACTCCTGAAGGACAAATTCGCCTGGTTCGTGAACTGGACAGGTTATCGGCCATAGGCATCAACAACCTGCGCATAATGGGAGCCTTCGAAGGGCCAGACGTTGCTCCCTGGAGGGCAATTCCTTCGTCACAGCCGGAACCTGGAGAGTTTTCTGAGGAGATAATGAAAGGACTCGATTTTCTGCTCAAGGAAATGGCGGATCGGCAGATGACAGCAGTGATTTGCCTGGGTAATTTCTGGCACTGGAGTGGGGGATTTGCCCAATACGTTTCCTGGGTAACGGGAACCCCGATACCCTATCCGCCACCCGCAGAAAGGGGTAACTGGCTCCGCTTCATGCGGTATTCGGCTCAGTTTTTTGAGTTGCGAAAAGCCTTGGAACTGTATCAGCAAAGCTCAGAGCAACTGCTCCGGCGAATCAACACCTTTACGGGTAAAGCCTACCGGGATGACCCCACCATCATGGCCTGGCAACTCGCCAATGAACCGCGTGGGTTAAACCATCGCAAGGCTTACCTGGATTGGATTCGGGAATCTGCTCTCATGTTCAGGTCATTGGCTCCGCATCAGATGGTATCTATCGGCAGCGAAGGGAAAACCCCGACTCGCCTGGCAGGGACTTATTTCCCGGTTGCCCATGAAATTCCCGAAATTGATTACCTCACCTGTCATATTTGGCCTGAAAACTGGGACTGGTATGACCCACAGAAGCCAGAGGCGACCTTTTCTGCTGCGATGGAAAAAGCCAGAAAGTACCTCGACTACCATCAGCGAATAGCCCGAAAGATTGGCAAACCCCTGGTCCTGGAAGAATTCGGGTTAGCACGGGACCTGCGCCACTTTATGCCGCTGGCCCCGACTTCTTATCGCGATCAGTTTTTTCAACAAATGATCTCGCTTACAGAGAGGTCAATTGAAGCGGGCGAACCATTGACTGGATTAGCCTACTGGGCCTGGGGAGGAGATGGAAGGCCTGGGGAAGCAGGCGGATTCTGGCGACTCGGGGACGACTTCCTGGGGGACCCACCCCATGAGCCGCAAGGCTGGTATTCGATCTACGAAAGTGACCGTAGTACCCTGGAATTGATCGCCCAGGTGAGGCTGGGAAAAGGAAACCTGGAGTAGGAAATTGGGGATCAGAAAGGAAGGGGAATAGTCCCACGCGGATTGCATCCGTTACCTCTTGCGAGAGATGTAGAGGGTGCGTTGCTGATCTCCTGAGGCTCTTCTGAAAATCAGTTGGTTAGAATTGACAATGGTCAGGAAACAGTTTGCATTGAAATTGCCGACATCAAACACAAATCTGACCTCAGGACTGATCAGATCCCAGCCCAATGGAGCTCGTAGGTAAGCAAACAGGGTATCTGATCCGCTGGAAGCGTCATAGACAAAGAGCTGTTCAATATTGATGGGGACAGGCATGCTGTCAATGGTCACCCAGGTATTAACGATGGCCGGATCATCCGCATTCAGTTCCAGCCGAGCTGCCTCAAATTCCGGGATGCTCCACTTTCCGACATTTACCAGCATAGTATCTCTCCTTATGAGCTGCTCCCGAAAAATCAGGCTGTCCAGGCGGGGAATCACATACATCGAATCAATATTCCATTCTCCGGGGAGTACCCGTTCGACGCGATTAAGCGCAGCAATTTCCTGGCGATCACAGGCTGCTGTCCACAATAAAATGACCGAAATGACAGTCAATAGGGTGATATTCTTTTTCATGGTGAAAGGTAATTTGGGAGGTGAAAAGATAGCGGAGGAGGATAATCCTTTTAAACCCGTGAGGAATATGCCGTGTCTGTTGGTTGATTTTCAGCCAGGCTGAGGTAAAAAATCAAATATTAGCTTTAGTTTTATTCGGCAAAACCCTGATAATCATTGAACCACGTTCAAAAACGCTATATTTGCCATTCATATATTCCAAGGTAACACACGACTATGCGGAATTTTTTCAAGCGGAAGGAGAATAAGGAAAAACTGAACCAGGGACTGGAGAAGACCAAACAGGGCTTTTTTGCGCGATTGGGTAAAGCCATTGCCGGAAAGACCAAGGTTGACGACGAGGTGCTGGATGAACTGGAAGAAGTACTGGTGGCCAGTGATGTTGGAGTCAAAACCACCATCAAGATTATCGAACGGATTGAAGAGAGGGTTGCCAAGGAAAAATATACCAGCGCTACAGAGCTGGATTTTTTGTTGAGAAACGAAATTGAGCAATTAATCCTGGAGAGCCATCCGGACGAAAGGGACTATTTCGAAGTGCCTGAGATAGAAGTGGAGGGTAAGAAAAAGCCTTACGTCCTCATGGTCGTAGGCGTGAATGGCGTCGGAAAAACCACTACCATCGGGAAACTTGCCTACCGCTACCAGCAACAGGGCCTGAAAGTCCTGATGGGGGCTGGCGATACTTTTCGTGCCGCTGCCGTTGACCAACTCAGGCTCTGGTCAGAACGTGTTGGCTGCGACTTTTTCTCCAAGGGAATGCATACCGACCCGGCAGCAGTAGCCTATGAGACCGTCCAAAAAGGCGTCAATGAGGGCTACGATGTCGTGATTGTCGATACCGCTGGCCGTCTGCAAACCAAGAAAAACCTGATGGCCGAGCTGGGTAAAATCAAGCGCAGCATGGGGAAAGTCCTCGATGGCTCTCCCCACGACGTACTGCTAGTCCTCGATGCCTCTACGGGTCAAAATGCGATCAGCCAGGCTACGGCCTTTACCGAAGCCACAGAGGTAACTTCTCTGGCCCTGACCAAACTTGACGGAACTGCAAAAGGCGGTGTGGTGATTGGGGTTTCCGACCAGTTTCGCATCCCCGTTAAGTATATCGGGGTAGGGGAGGGGATCGACGATTTGCAGGTCTTCAACCCTCGTGAATTCATTGACTCTATGTTCCAGCGAGTCACAGGATAATCCCATTTTTTCCCGCTTTCCGGAGAAATATAGAAGCCCGACTCAGTTAATCTCTGGGTTGGGCTTTATCGGTTCCTGCCTGGTGAAGAAAAATGTAGTTATCTGCTCATCAGTATTGGCGGTACCCACCAGTGCCCACCCATTTTGGGCAAAGAAATTCAATGCGAGGACCTGCGAAGGAAAGAAAACGGGCTCTCCCTCGGCATCGCAAAGGGCATTACATTTTACACTGGACCCCAATTGTATTCCGTAAGTACAGGGCTGCCCGTACTCGACACGGACCTGAAATTCTCCATCCTGAAACATGCGAAAGGGAATCCGTACCTCAATGATGGGACCCTGGATCTCCTGGAAAGGAGTGCCGTTAACGTAGAGTTCCTCCGGGTTTTGGGCAAAGGTGACCTGAATTGAACCAAGGATAATGGCAAAAAACAGCAATCGTTTCATAGTCGTGTGGATTGGTTAATTCGCATGAGATGCTAATGCGTCTTCAAACCCCGAATGATGGGGCGCTGCATCAATTTACTTCCTGAAGTATCAGGAATATACTTCAAAGCCTCTGTTTGTGAAAGGGAGTAATCTGGTACCTTCTCTCACCTGTGGCTGTCTGGGTATTCCATGTATTTGCCCGTAGCTACTGACACTTCCTCGCCGTGTAGTTTCCCGACAATATGCAGCGAAAGGTCAATTCCGGCCGCGACTCCCGCAGCAGTGTACAGATTCTGAGTCCCAACAAAGCGCTCATATGGCTTTGGGTCCCCATCCGGGACGAGGGTTGCCAGTTCTGCATAAGCTGACTGATGCGTACAGTAGGGCCTACCCTTCAGGATGCCCAAATGTGCCAGTATCCGAGCTCCTGTACAAACACTGAGGGTCATATCTGCCTGGCTGTGAGTGGCTTCAATCCAATTCATCAGCCGTGGTTGCCCGATGACTTTATGGCTGCCATCACCACCCGGGATGATGAGAATGTCAGGTACAGGGGCATCCTCAATGGAGTAGTCAGCCTGTACCCTCAGGCCATTTATGGATTTGATGGGGCCAGCCTCTATCCCAACCGTGAAGACATCGAAGTATTGGTAGCCATGAATCTGATCTGCTACACTGAAAACTTCGTATGGGCCGGCAAAGTCGAGTACTTCGATGTCCTCAAAAAGAAGTATGGCAGTTTTTCTTCGCATACGCCCTAAGGTAAATGTCTCTGGCAGAATTTCCCAAAAGTGCTATCTTAGCTTAAAAGGATCGGTCCATGCCAACAGGAACACATGGCATGGATCAATTAAACACACACACATGACTTCTATTAAACGACTCCTGGTAGCGAACCGGGGAGAAATTGCCCTTCGCATCATGCGCACCGCGCGTGAAATGGGCATTACTACCCTGGCAGTCTATTCAGATGCGGACCGCGACGCTCCACATGTACGCTACGCAGATGAGGCCTATCGATTGGGCCCACCGCCCTCCAAGGATTCCTATCTGAAGGGAGATGACATCATCGAGCTGTGTCAAAAGCACTCAGTAGATGCCATTCACCCTGGGTATGGCTTCCTCTCCGAAAATGCAGATTTTGCCCGAAAAGTCCGGGATGCAGGGATTATCCTGATCGGCCCTCCGGCAGAAGCCATGGCAACGATGGGAGACAAGCTCTCCGCCAAGCAGGCTGTCAAGGAATTTAACGTCCCGCTGGTGCCTGGCCTGGATGAAGCCGTAGAGGATGTTGCGGCTGCCAAGACCGTGGCTCAGAAAATCGGGTTCCCCGTTCTGGTCAAAGCTTCAGCAGGTGGTGGAGGTAAGGGGATGCGCATTGTCGAGCGCCTGGAGGATTTTGAAGAACAAATGGAACGGGCTGTATCTGAGGCTTTGAGTGCTTTTGGGAACGGGGCCGTTTTCGTTGAGAAATTCGTCACCAAGCCGCGGCACGTAGAGATCCAGGTGATGGCCGATACTCATGGAAATGCTGTTTACCTCTTCGAGCGTGAATGTTCCATTCAGCGACGGAACCAGAAGGTCATCGAAGAAGCTCCATCGGCGGTTTTATCCCCGGAGCTACGCAAGGAAATGGGGGAAGCCGCTGTCAACGTTTGTAAAGCCTGCAACTATGTAAATGCCGGTACAGTGGAATTCCTGCTTGATGCGGAGCATAACTTTTACTTCCTGGAGATGAATACCCGGTTGCAGGTGGAGCACCCTGTTACCGAAATGATCACGGGGGTAGATCTGGTGCGTGAGCAGATTCGTGTGGCCGAAGGACATCCACTGAGCTTCAGCCAGGAAGACCTGAAAATAAATGGCCACAGCGTTGAAGTGCGGGTTTATGCCGAGGATCCCATGAATAATTTCCTCCCGGACATTGGGAAACTGCACATTTATCAGCCCCCCAAAGGGGCAGGAGTACGGGTAGACGATGGGTTTGAAGAAGGCATGGACATTCCGATCTACTACGATCCGATGATCGCAAAACTGATCGTACATGCAGAGGACCGTCAGGCCGCCATTGGTAAGATGATCCGGGCCATTGACGAATACAAAATCGTCGGGATACAGACCACACTGGGATTTTGTCGCTTTGTCATGGAGCACGAGGCGTTTACCTCGGGTAACTTTGATACCAAGTTTGTGAATCAGCATTTTGATCCAGCCTACCTGGAGCAGTCTCTGACGGAGGAAGAAGCAGCATTGGCTAGTGTGGTGGCTGAAGGGATCCTTATGAGTTCACAGGCAGTTGAGGTCGAGGAGGCTCATCCTCACACCGATATGTCAGCCTGGCGTTTGAACCGCCGGCGGTATTGAGGACCTGAATAGAAAAGGAAGGGTATAAGGTGTATAGGGGAACCATTGGTTAATGTGCACCTTATACCCCTTATATACCCTATGGCCCCTTCACGATGGCTCTTTTCTCTCAGCTTACCTTTTCACGGTTTTTTCGGCGTCGGGATCAAGTCGGCGCTCGAGGTTGCTGGCCAATGCGTCAAAATGGGCTTCAAGGGCTTCATTGGTCCCCCTGAGTCCAGCGATCACTTGCCTGGCCCAATCCAGGTATTCCTTTCTTCGAATGGTGGACCAGTCAGCAGGGGGATGATAAACGAGGTCGCTGAGGTTCGCGCACTTGTCGGCTAGTTTTATCAGCTTGCTCCCTTCCGGTAAATGAGGTGCGTGTTCAATTTGCAGGCGTTTTCGCTCCGCCTTTGGAAGTGATTTGTCATCTGAAACAGACTCTACCAGGCTTCTTACTTTCTCGCCAAACTTCTTATCCAGTTCATGGGCTTTGGTCTCGGTATCTTCTATGGTATCGTGTAAAAGCCCTGCGAGTAAGATGTCCTGATCTCTTACTTCTGCCTTGAACCAAAGCAGGTACAATACCTCGATCAGGTGGTTGATGTAAGGGCTTAGGTGCCGGTCTTTCCGTCGGTGATGGCGGTGCTTTTCAGCGGCGAATCGGAGTCCGCTGATCAATTCTTGGGTCATTTCCATCTTCTATCTCCTTGAGTTTTTGGAGGAATGTCGTATTTCGCTAATATTGGATTGCCTTACCTATTTTCATGTGAGGCTATTATGTGACTTTCGCGTTAACGACTAGTCTTTTAATATATTACATCCTGATCGATTTGGCAAAAGTTCTGTCGTTCGGATAATTACATTTGGCAAGATAGTTATGTCTTCTCCCCCTCCTCATGATGCTGAAGTGATGCTACAGGAGCTGCGACAGCTGCTCCTGAACCCTGACCGGCAGTCACAGAGGCAGTTGGAAGAGGGGCTACGACGACTCGAGCACCTTGTGGAGGATGAGGAAGAGCTTGCGGGGCTGCTTGCTCCCCTGTTTGAGGAACATACTGCTTACCTGAAGGATCATTTTCCACAGCTTTTCAGCAAATCTCTGGGAGCAGCCATCAAGCTACAGATACGGGAGTCCCAGGGCGAAATCATCGATGCGCTTTACCCCATCATGGGAAAGCTGATACGGAAATATCTCCGTGCAGAAATCGCCCGTATCAGTCAGCAAATTGATGACAGGCTACAGGATCCTTTTTCTCTGGAAACCCTCAAACTCAGGCTTCAGGCATTTTTTACCGGCACCAGCTACCAGGAACTATTGCTGAGGAAGACTGCTCTCCCTGTCCTGGAAGACCTGTTCATCATTGATAAGGAAAACGGTCTCTCCCTGGCACATCATTCGCTGCACAAACTCACCCAGCCTGATGTGGTGGCTGGTATGTTGACGGGTATCAAGTCATTTGTAGAGCATGCTTTTGATCAGGGAGCACAGGAACTGGAGCAACTGGCTTACGAGGAGTTCAAGGTGTATATCTTCAGTTTTGAAACTTTTTATGTGGCCGCAGGCGTGTCGGGGCAACCTGATGCGGCATTCATAGACAACCTGTACCAAAAAATACTGGCTTTTCTGGAGGAGCATCCTGTCAGGGTGAAGGCTCAGGTAACCCGTGAGGACCAGGACTCACTCTCGGAATCATTACAAACCTATTTTGATGGATCCCACTCAGATCATTAGTAAAAAAATTACCCTTTTGGGAAGTCACGCGGTTGGGAAAACCTCGCTGATAGCTCAGTTTGTAGAAGGCAAATTCCCGGAAAGCTATGTGACTACCATCGGATTGAAGGTGGATAAGAAGTCCGTCATCATGGAGAGCCATCAACTCGACCTGCTCATCTGGGATATTGCAGGCCATGAAGATCCTACCAAATTTCCCGCGTATTACCTGAATGGCTGCCATGGATACGTCTATGTGGTGGACCTCTCGCGACCTGAGACCGTCAAGGGACTCAAAGAGCGGCTTGAACAACTGGATAAGATGCTGCCAAACGTCCCCAGGGTTGTGGTGGGAAATAAGGTGGACCTGATTTCAGAAGCAGACCTGGAGAAATTGAAGAAAAAAGACGGGAAACCACTTGAGATACTGGCCAGTGCCAAAACCGGCCTCAGGGTAAATGAGGTATTCAACAAGTTGGGCCAAAAAATGATGGAGCAGCATGAATCTACATGAAAAAAAAGGACGCAGAGTAGGACACATTTGTCAACTGATGCTGATGTCCAGGGATGGCACACTGAAGGATTCCTGCCATAGCTTTGTCAGTCTGGAGGACCACATAGGGAATGATCTGTATCAGCAGTATCCGGTTTTGGAAAGCCTGAAACCACTCCTGGAAAAACTGCAACCGCTGGGGCTTCCACTTTCGCTTCCCGCCGTCCATTTTTCCCTGGGGGGAAGAAGAGGGGTGTATGACTTTGAGTTCTGGGTAGACGATGAAAATCCTTCGCAACTGGAGTGGTTGGTATTTGACCAGACCGAAAGATATAACCACCTGCAGAGGATTCAGCAGCAGCGCAATGAATTACTGGTAAACCTGCAGAACTAACCTACAGGGTTACCTGACCGTTTAGGTGGGAATCCTGACCACCCATCGCAGTATGTGTTTTTATAACCTTTATTATAGGTATCTAGCATATGTAATAACAACGCTACGTCCTTAAAAGGTTCGCATATACTATGAGTACTCTGAATCCTAAAAAGAAATCCTTTGTACTAACCGACCACGAGCGAGTGAGAGAGAAAGCTCTTCTGGTAACCTGTCTGGTGGTTTGTGTTGGATTTTTTGTTAAGATTGTTCTGCTATAGCATAGGCAGAGTCACATTTCTTTTGAATGAAACGAAGGGAGAGGCATGCCATTTGTGGCAGTCCTCTCCCTTTGTTTAAGCACAAACTCCAATCACCCCTGAATGCCGTTTCTGTTCAAACTGAATCCTGATACGACCGAGGAAAATGCTCCGGTGTTTAACCTGCGGGTCTGGTTGCTGGAGCAAATCCTGCGGCCACGGATGAATACCTCTGCCGGGTATGCCGTGCTGATCGCAATAGCGTTGCTGGTGGCGAGTTATATCGGTGTAGGGCGTTGGAGTGCAGCATCGCAGTTGCTGGCCCTGGTGGTGCTGGGGCCGCTTATGGTAGGCTCTATGCTGCAAATACGGGTAGGAATTCCCTTTATTTTGATGTTGAGTTTTCTGGTACCCCTGTTCCATCGACTCGACCATAGCCTGCCGCATAGCCTGCTGGTTGACATCACCATCATGGCACTCGTTTTTGGGGTTTGGGTCAAGCAGGTGTTTTATCGGGACTGGACCTTCATCAAGAGTCCTGCGGTGTACGCCATAGCTTTCTGGATTTCGTTCTGCATCTTTCAGTTGGTCAATCCCTCACTCAGTTCCTGGCTGTCCTGGGTCTATTCGGTCAGGTCCCTTGCCTTTTACTGGCTGCTGGTCCCGGTCGCCCTTTTTGCCTTCACCCAAACCCGCTATGTGCAGTCATGGCTACAGTTTTTTCTCGCACTTGCCTTTCTGGCTGGAATGTATGGACTCTATCAGTATGTGGTTGGTTTTCAGGAGTTTGAATGGAGTTGGCTTTACAGCCACCCTTCGAAATTTGGGTCTGTCATTACTGCAAAAGGGTACCGGTTCTTTAGCGTCCTGGGTACACCAGGTAGTCTGGGAATGACCCTGGCCGTAGGGGGGCTGCTGGCCCTGATATTTGGACTGCAGCCCGATCAATCCTCCATCAAGCGGGTCATGTACCTGGTGGTCGCGGTCTTTATGCTGCTTGGCATTCTAATAAGTGGGTCACGAACGGCATTCGTGGTGGTTCCGGTTGGGTACCTGGTTTGGCTTGCTACCACCTGGCGCAAAGACATTCTCCTCCTGGGAGTCGGCTTTGCGGCACTTTGGTTGGCGATTCTGTTTGCCCCTATTGATACGCTCCTGATCGACCGGATGCAGGACACGGTTCAATTTGACCGGCTGGATGTGATGACCAAAGAGCGGGAGAATCAGGATTTCGTGCAGCCATACATACAGTCACACCCCCTGGGCAATGGCATTGGTAGTACCGGTGAGAGCGGCCAGATTTTTTCCCCGCACAACCTGCTGTCCCAGTTTCCTCCCAATAGCGGGTATGTACAGATCGCTGTAGAGGCAGGCTGGCTCGGCTTGTTTTTCTACTTTGGAGTCTTAAGCATTATGCTTTGGTGTTCCGTCAGAGCCATTTTCAGACTCCGGAGAGACACTTCAGAGCGAATTTTGGCCGCAGGCCTCCTGGGTATCCTGCTGATGCTCATCATTGCCAACTATCCTCAGAAAGCCCTGATTGATTTCCCCACCAATCTGGTGTTTCCATTAATAGTCGGCTCCATCATACAGTTGGGGCGCATAGGACCACAGGCACCAAAGAAATAAGGGGGAGAAGATCGAGTGGATATAAGAGAAAGGCTGTCGATCTCGGGAGTTCTGTTTACCCCTGAATACGTTTTTCTGCTTTCCTGATTCCGGTACTCGATGTGGAGCAATAGATGGTGTCTCCTCGCTATTTTCCAGAAACGAAAAACCCCGCACAGCACGCTGCACGGGGTTTTATAATTGGTTTGTAGTTTCTACTACAGGTTGGCCAGTTTCACCAGCAGGTCAGCTACGCGGTTAGAGTAACCCCACTCGTTGTCGTACCAGCTTACCACTTTCACCATTTTACCATTGGCCTTGGTCAGACCGCTATCGAAGATAGAGCTGGCAGGGTGGGTAATGATGTCGGTAGAAACGATTGGATCTTCGGTGTACTCCAGAATTCCTTTCAGAGGTCCTTCAGCGGCAGCCTTCATGGCAGCATTGATTTCTTCAGCAGTTGTTTCTTTGCTGAGTACTGCTGTAAGGTCCGTCAGGGAGCCGGTAGGAGTTGGAATACGGGCAGCGTATCCGTCGAGCTTGCCTTGCAGCTCAGGAAGTACGAGACCAACTGCTACGGCAGCACCAGTGCTGGTAGGAACTAGGTTCAGGGCAGCAGCACGTGCACGGCGAAGGTCGCTGTGAGGAGCATCCTGAATGCGCTGATCAGAAGTGTATGCGTGAATAGTGGTCATGTAGCCAGACTCGATACCAAAGGTCTCATGGAGAACCTTGGCCATAGGAGCCAGACAGTTGGTGGTACATGAAGCATTTGAAATGATCTTCATGTCTGGAGTAAGGATGTCATCGTTAACGCCCAGTACAACAGTAGCATCTACTTCTCCTTTGGCAGGAGCAGAGATAACCACCTTCTTGGCGCCAGCAGTCAGGTGCATACCAGCCTTCTTGCGGTCGCGGAAGATACCAGTAGACTCAACTACTACATCCACGTCAAGAGATCCCCAGTCCAGGGCTTCGGGATTACGCTCCGCAGAAGCAAGGATGCGCTTGCCATTAACAGTCAGTGACTCATCATCATAAGAAACTGTACCGTCAAAGCGTCCGTGAATGGAATCATACTTTAAAAGGTGAGCAAGAGTAGCGTTATCAGTCAGGTCATTGATTTTGACAACTTCTACGCCTTCACGCTCCTGAAGAGCACGAAATACGAGACGGCCAATGCGACCAAATCCATTGATTCCAACTTTAATTGCCATGTTGAAAGTGTGGTTAAGTTTGATTTTAACAGGCGAATGAGCAGCTAAATTAAAGACTGATTAGGCCAAAAACAATGTCTCAAATTCTCATTCAGGGGTAAGTTTTTAATTTGAGGCTTGCGAGAATTAGCAGATCGTTTTATGTTTGCACCAGCAAAGTAGGCATTGGCCAAAGGGTGACTTTTCTCACTAAAAAAATGAAAAAAGTCTTGACTCGTTCAAAAAATCCCTTTACCTTTGTGCCCACAATACAAAAAGCTCTTAAACGTCCCGTTCGTCTAGCGGTTAGGACTCCAGATTTTCATTCTGGCAACAGGGGTTCGATTCCCCTACGGGATGCATAAAGCGACACAAAATCCTCAGGTGAAAACCTGGGGATTTTTTTTGTCCTCTTCGCAAAAGCTCCTTCCTTTCTTTTGCTTTAAATCTGTGACAGACAGTTTATTGCGGCCCTGGAATTGTGAATGGGAAATAGGATCCATTCACTGAGGTGCATTTGATTGATTGGGGCTGCCAATGGGCTCCACAATTTTGATTCTTGCAAAGATTAGCCAGTCTACCTACTAACTTTCCCTGGTTGGTCGGCCTGGGCTGGTACATTCATTATTTTGTGTATCTTCCTTGCTGCCTTACTATTCCCTGATTACCCGTTCCTCAACCTGAGGACATGCACCGCCCACATGAAATTAGCTGCTACCAGACTGGGTTGGCTTCTGATTGCCTTCCTGCCCATCTCAATATTCGCTCAGGAAACCGAATCTCTACAAATAGATGCTGACTATCAGCAAACTCTGTTTGAGGAGGTCATAGCAGACCTGGAAGCGAGATATCCCTTGCAGTTTTTTTTCGACCCTGAGTGGGGCGACAGCCTCTTCGTGAACCTGGAGGCCCAAGAGATGCCCCTGGAAAACTTTCTGCCTTTGCTAATGCAGGAAACGGGGTTGAACTATTATCCCATGGATCAGCGGATTATCCTGACCAGGGATGTGCAGATCATGGAGATGCAAAGCAGGCCATACGCTTCTGAAAGAGCAGAGGAGGAAGAGGATATGGACCTCAGCCTGTTCGAGCCTGAAGATGATGGGCCTGCGGAAGAAAATCAGTTCTCACTGGAGACCCAACTGTTTGAGATTGGAGATCCCGCTCAGCGGAATCGTCCTGGTACCGTGAAGCTGTATGGATACCTGAAAAACATCAACAATGGGCAGCCGATGGTAGGCGCATCGGTTTTTAAGGAAGATCCGGTAGTAGGAACCCTCACGGATGACTTTGGATACTACGTGTTAACACTACCCCGAGGAGAATATGAAATCCAGTACCGTGCCGGTGGCCATATGGAAACCCGTCGTCAGGTAGCGCTTTATTCTGACGGGCAGCTGGATGTGGAGTTGGAAGAGAAGGTAGTAGCCCTGAAGGAGGTGGAGATAACGAGCGAACGAAGCCAGGTGGAGAGTACCCAGACGGGTATTTCGCAGATCAGCATTGCAACCATACAGACAACTCCAACCTTGCTGGGAGAAGCTGATGTGATGAAGATCGCCCTTACCCTACCCGGTGTTCAGTCAGTTGGAGAAGGGGCCTCAGGGTTCAATGTGCGCGGCGGGGGTACGGACCAGAACCTGATCACCATTGACGAAGGGGTCATCTATAACCCCAGTCATATGTTCGGTTTCTTTTCGGCTTTTAATCCCGATGTGATCAAGAGTGCCGATCTGTACAAGAGTGGCCTTCAGGCTCAGTATGGAGGGAGGGTATCCTCGATCTTTGACGTGGCCATCCGGGACGGAAATAAAAAGGAGTTCTCCATGTCTGGCGGATTTAGCCCTCTGACGAGCCGGCTCACGGTAGAGGGGCCCATACAGCAGGAAACCAGTTCCTATATCCTTGGCCTGAGAGGAACCTACTCAGATTGGCTACTGAACCGCATTGACGATGCCCGTCTCAATAACAGCAGTGCAGCATTCGCAGATGTTATCAGCCGGGTGAGCCATCAGATCAACGACAAGAACAGCCTTTCGCTCTCCGTTTATTATAGCCGTGATCGCTTTCAACTCAATGGGGATACTACTTTTCAGTATCAAAATGCCAATGCCACGCTGGGGTACCGACACCTGTTCAGCAACAATTTCTCCAGTCTGTTCTCGGTGAACTATTCGCATTACGACTATGGAGTGAGCAGTGAGCAGCTGGCATCCAATTCATTTGACCTGAACTATGGGATCGACCAGTACAGTGCCGGCAGTGATTTTACCTACTACCCCTCATCCGCACATCAGGTCCGTTTTGGTGCCAAGGTCATTGCCTATGACTTACAGCCCGGGACCTTTCTGCCAACCAATACCGAAACGGTGCGGAATGCGGTCGATCTCGGTACGGAACGCGGCCTGGAGGCGGCCCTTTACATTGGAGATGAATGGAATATCAGCCCACGTTTCAGTATGTATGGGGGCCTGCGTCTGTCAGGGTTTGGGCTGTTTGGTGAGGGACAGCAGTTTACCTACGGAGAAGGATTGCCACGCGAACCAGAGTTCATCGTCGATACCACTTTTTATGGGGCCAATAAACTGATCAAGCCCTATGGTGGACCTGAATTGCGGCTTTCCGGCCGTTACAAGATCAGCCGGGAACTGGCGCTGAAGTTTAGTTTTGACCGTACCCGTCAGTATATACACATGCTCACCAACACCGTGGCCATTTCACCTACGGACACCTGGCGACTGAGCAATGCCTACCTGCCCCCCCAGATCGGAGATCAACTGGCAGTAGGGCTGTACCAGGATATCCCCACTCAGGGCCTGGAAATTTCCTTGGAAGCTTACTACAAGCGCCTGACCAATCTGATTGAGTACAAAGAGGGGGCAGACCTGCTGGTAAATGAGGTCATCGAAACAGATGTGATCAATGCCCTGGGGCAAAATTATGGAGTCGAGTTTCTCTTCAGCAAAAAAACCGGCAAACTCACGGGGTGGTTTTCCTATACCTGGTCCCGGGCCTGGGTCCGCAGCAATTCTCCCTATGTGAGCGAGCAGATCAATGGGGGAGAATACTATCCCTCCAATTTTGATCAGCCCCATAAACTGGTGCTTATTTCCAACTACAAGTTCACCCGACGACTCAATATTTCCTTTAACCTCACCTACAATACGGGCCGCCCGACCACCCTGCCGTTGGCCAAATATGAGCTAAATGGAGTGGTGATTCCATTTTTCACCGAACGAAACAGGTATCGCATTCCAGACTATTTTCGCATGGATGTAGGCATCAACATTGAAGGGGACCACCGCGTGGAAAAATTCCTTCACGGCTCTCTTTCTTTCTCGGTGTACAACGTGACAGGGCGGAACAATGCCTATTCGGTCTTCTCCCGCATTCAGGATGGAGACATAAAAACGTTCCAGTTGTCGGTATTCAGCCGGCCGATTCCGACAGTAACCTATGCTTTCGAATTCCGATGAAAAAAATACTATACATACTCGGGGCTGCCATATGGCTGAGCGGCTGTATAGAGCCCTATGAGGTGGACATCCCTGACAGCAGCCAGATACTGGTGGTAAATGGGATGATCACGGATAAGGCAGAAACCTATGCGATTGACCTCACCTGGAGCAGCCCGGTAGATGGTGAGGGCTTTGATAAAGTGAGCAACGCAACAGTGAGTGTCGAAAGCCGGGATGGGGAAACCTACCTGTTTCAATCTGCGGGTGGAGGCAGGTACCTGAGCGATGCGGCCAATTTTCAGGGAGAGGCAGGAAAAGAGTATCGACTGCTGATTGACCTGCCTGGTGCGAACTATGCTTCAGAGTGGATTTTGCTCCGGGAAAGCCCTCCCATCGAAAGCCTGTACGCCGAGTACGATGAAAGGGTGAATTCGGAAGGGCCGGTAGAAGGAATGCAGGTCTTCCTGAACACAGGTGATCCGAGCGGAGAAACCCGTTATTATCGCTGGGAGTGGGTGGAAACCTGGAGGTACCAAGCGCAGTTTGCGGCACTGGTGAATTATCTGGGATTTGATCAACTGGAGGAAAAGGAGAGCTTTTCTACCTGCTACCATGTGGATTCGTCCAGGGTAATCAAGGTGGCCACTACCGCACAGAATATTGAGGACAGGCTGAATGGCTACCCCCTTTTGTACATTGATACCGAGACCAACAAACTGGCCAGTCGATATAGCATCCTGGTCAGACAATATGTGATGTCTGAGGAAGAATTCTTTTTCTGGAAAACCATTCAGGAGTCCATTGAAAATGTCGGCTCTCTGTTTGATCGGCAGCCCCAATCCCGTACCGGGAATGTCCACAACATCAACGATGAGACCGAACCGGTTTTGGGGTACTTCAGTGCAACCTCGGTAGCGGAAAAACGGCTATACATCGACCGCAACGATCTGCCTGAAAGAACAGTGGTTTATACGAAGTTCAGGGAGTGCTATCGGGGCCTGGATACGGTTTTTAAGGCGGATTACATAGGGCAGGAGGAAGTTGATGAGGCTGTATTCCGTGAAATATCCTATGGCAAGGTCTTCTATAACATTTTCGGCTTCCCCATTATCTCTGGATATATCCTGACCAGTCCTGAATGTAGTGACTGTCGGGAACTGGGCGGTACCTCTATAAAACCTGACTTCTGGGAAGACTGATGATAAAGCGAATCCTAATTATCCTGCTATGTACACTTCGTGGGGCCTTGTGGGCCCAGCAGGAAGTGGTGTATCTGCAAACTGACAAGGGGCTATACCTCAGTGGAGAGACCGTATGGTTTTCTGCCTGGTGTCTGGACACGGAGAGCAGGCAGGCCAGTCTGCTTAGCAAAGTACTATACGTTGAGTTGCTGGACGCAGAGGCCCAATCGGTTCTGCGGCAGAAAGTCTGGCTGGAAGACGGAAAGGCCCAGGGGCAACTGTTCATTGATGGAGAACTCAGTACCGGGATGTATTATCTGAAGGCCTATACGCGCTGGATGAAGAACTACGAACCGGCCGCCTTCTATGAAGGAGCCATACGAGTGGTACACCCATTTCGCTCGCCAGATAACCTAATGGCTCCAGAAGGCCCGTTTAAAAGTCAATTGGAAATCGAACCCAATCTCTTCTTTCAGACCGACCGGGAATCCTATGGGAATCGGGAAGCCATTACACTTGAATTGGCCCCGCTTGAAGAGTCGGAACTCGCCAGCCTGAGTGTTTCGGTGTACAAATCCGATTCACTTAATCCTTCACCGGTAGGCAACCTGCACCGCTACTTGAGGGCAAGACGAACTCAACGGGAGCCTGAGGCTTATCGCTATAACTCCGAGCCTATCAGTCCCATGATTCAAGGGCAGGCCTCTCGTTCACTGGATAGCCTATTTGTGCTTTTTCCGGGTCGAAATGCGCGGATTTATTCCGTAAGACTGGATGAGGAAGGGCGGTTTTCATTTCCGCTTTCTCCCTGGATAGGGCAGGAGAATATGATATTTTGGGCAATGGGACAGCCCCTTGGGACGATTGAAATGGAAGATCCATTTGTGGAGGAACACGAAATTTACCACCCCATCGAATGGGACATTGATAGCAGTGACCTGCCGTTTCTCAAAAGCCTAAGCCTCAACTCCCAAATCGACAACGCTTACCTGAGCCACAGCCTCGTCAGAGGGGAGAAGCCAGAGCCGAAATTGTTGACCTATTTTTATGGAGAGCCGGACTGGGACTATCGACTGGATGATTATACCCGTTTTCCGGTTATGGACGAGGTGTTCCTGGAGATCATCCGGTATGCCCACCGTCGCAATCGCCGAAAGGGCGAGTATCTGGATGTCAACGACTACTTTGCCAATCTGCATTCGCCTTCAAGCTCCATACATTTTGGTGAACCCGCCCTGGTACTGGTCGATGGCATTCCCATCCCCAACATGGATTTTATCTGGGAACTGGACCCACTCAAAGTAGAGCATATTCACATCGTCGGACGAAAGTATTTTGTAGGGGACCACGTATTCCCCGGAGTGGTGAACTTCATTACCTACAAACGCAATTACGCTGGGCAGCCTTTTCCCGAACAGGTGCTGGAGAAAAAGTACCAACCCCTGGAATCGACTCGCCAATTTCACAGTCCCAATCATCAGGAACCGGATTCCATAGCACATCGAATTCCGGATTATCGCACTCTGCTGTATTGGGATGGGGGCCTGGAGTGGCAAACCGATCAGCCTCATCAAATCAGGTTTTTTAGCGGAGATGACATCGGCCATTACCGGATTGAGGTAAATGGTATCACCCGAAATGGAAAGACAATTTATGGAACAGGGTCATTTACAGTCAGATAAACTGCTGGCTCCATGCCATCGATTCATCTGGTTTGCTCTCCTGATGGGAGTCTGCCTGACAGCCACAGCCCAAAGGGGGCAGGAGGCTTACCTGGATGCATTGGCAGAGGACCTGCTGCTGAATGGAAGGGAATACAAACACTATTATGTGCGGACAGATGGCGTACAGTTTCTTACCGAGGCTGCTGTCCTGGAGGGCGATATCTGTTACGACGGGATTTGTTATCAGGACGTAGAGCTGAATTATGACATCTACAATGACCTGGTATTCTTTGTCTGGAAGGAAGGCTATACCCTTCACAACCTGGCCTTCAATGAGAAAAAACTGACGCAACTTGACCTGCTCGGGATGACCTTTCGCTATGTGGCGGATAGCACATATCCGGGGATGGCGGCAGGAATATATGAATCGGCTTTTCAGGCAGCAGAAACCCAGCTTTGGGTGAAGTACGCCAAAAAGCTGGTACTCCAAAGTAATAGCCCAACCAGGGAACTCCAGCGCTTTGAGGCCAGCACTACCTATTACCTGCTAAGAGGCGATGAGCAATTCATCATCAAAAACAAACGGGATTTATTGAAAGCCTTCTCAGATGTACCAGAGCTTCGGAGCTACCTGAAAGAGCATGGATTAAAGCTGAGAAAAAGGAATTACAACTTCAGAAACCAGCTTGTTGAGGCCCTGGAATTTGCTTCGCAGAAGGGGTAGTCAACTTCAATGCAGGGAACAAGAGCGACAGATTTATCTGTTTTCCATGACGGTGAGCGTGCCAAGGTCCAGATCGCAGGTCACAGTTGTGCTATGTTGACAGGGAGACTCTGCCTCTCCACCACAGTGTGTTCTGAGCGACTCATTGGCATAGACTCCTTCTGATATTTCATCAAATGAACCGCCTATTTCTTCATCCGCAAACATACCCGCTTTGACAATGATGAGGGTAGGGTGCTCCTTATCCACCATCAGGACGCAGGACCCTGTACCAGAGTGCACCGTGATATTGGTGTGTGGAAAGGCCCTGTCTCCCAGTACCAGTTTGGTCGTGCCCATATCATTCTGAATGACAATGTGATGAGCCATGGCAAGCTCAGGGTGCTTGATGATCACATCTCCACGGGTCGAATGGATTTCCATTTTTTGCATCTGAACCTGGTTGGCAGTGCCATAGTTGAGCATGATGTCCGAGAAGGCCGACTTGATGGTGAGGCTCGTGAGAGAAAGCCCGGATAGATCCAGCCGGGAAGCTCCTACTCCCTGATGGAGAAAAAGATCTGTAGAAAGGTTGGGGTCAATCTGAATTTCCGAGCGAATCTGATCAGGATTGTCGTAGGCATTTAAAGTGGAAATACCATCAGATAGCCGGAGGGTGGAGGTACTGGCGGTAGTAGAGGCGCTCTTTGGGGTTAGGCCTGGCGCCGAAAGGGTGAGGTGCCGATGGAAGTTTCCATTGTCATCGGTTTTTTGCTGCACGTCAAACTGAGCTTCATTGTTAACCGAATGAAGTCGGGTAGTGGAAATGCCACATTCATTGGAGGACCGCAGGAACAACTCTCCTGCGGGCACCTGAAGGTGGAAAAATTGATGTGTCTGTGGCACCATAGACAGCAGGGTATCACTCTTCACCTGAGCCCAAAGCAGGGACGGAAGAGCAAGTAGCCCACAGAGCACATATATTGATTTTTGAATCTTCATCATGCCAGAATTACACCAGATCATTAGCAAAGTCTTCTCAGAGGCTTGCTGGATTTTTTTACGACACTGCAAATGCAATGTTTTGTCGGATATTGGGGAGGAGAAGTAAGGTTTGATGTCCAGGGGTATGACTCATTCAGAGACATGGGGTCACCATTTTGGGAAAAAATGCCAATTCAGTCGCCTTGGCTTGCCTTTCTAAATATAGGAAATAGTATGACGTGCACCAGAATAATGCGTAAAACATAACAGAATGCCCTGACCTCATATGGCCTCTCGGACTTTATAAAAACTCCCAACCGTAGCCTGGGGTTCTTCGTTCTATGAGGAAAAATACGCCCATATGCCTCCATTTGATCGAAAAGGCCCATCTGAACTACATGACATTGAACCATTTTACGGGTGGCTGTCCCTGTATAGCCATGACCAGGATGAACGATCTCCCTTTCACAATGTCGATCACAACCAGTTTTATTACGACCGGTCGGTAAACCACATACCTGCTCACCCCCTTTGGGATGACTTTGGGTCCGAGAGCCTTTTGCTGAAGATCTTATACGCAGATTATGGGCAAGGTTTCGCTATCATAGAACTTTTTGGGGAATGGAATGACCTGTTTGACAACGATTTCAAACTCCTGGCAGAAAACTGCCTGACCTATCTGGTAGACGAAGGGATCCAGAAATTTATCCTGATTTGCGAAAACGTATTCCACATCTACCTCGAGCAGGATGACTATTACCAGGCCATGCAGGAAGAACTGGAAGAAGATGGCTGGCTCTGCGTAGTTCGGTTAAGGGAACACGTCCGGGAGGAAATGGAGCAGTACACAGTCGCTGACTACTTTTACAGCAGTCCATTGCTGGACGATATTCCCTGGCGAAAACTGAAACCCCTGCAACTTTTTGCCCTTGTTCAATCGCGCATGCCGCGGCTGCTCGATTAATGACCAAATAGTAAAGGATTGGTACCGTTTATGCTAATTTCGTTACAAAGAGGCTAATTTGGCTGGGAACTTGCCTAATTCCTCTGCGTATTAGATATTAGAAAATTATCCAAACCTTGATAACTTCTGCCATGAGCTATTTTCGACTTGTCATTTTTTTCCTACTAATCTGGTTGGTAAGCCCCACCAAATCAGTAGCTCAGTACCTGCCAGATACTTCCCTTACCTATCCTCTTTTTATTCAGCAGGCCACCTCGTTTGCTCAGTCGGGGAATAACCAGGAAGCCTGGGTAGTCAATTTTTGGGCGAGTTGGAATAGCCCTTCCCTTTATGCCATTCCCCGCCTCAAGGAACTTCACCGAGAATTTGAAGACAAGCCTTTCCGCTTTGTTAGCATCTCGGTTGACAAGTCGTACTCGGCCTGGGTTCAGCGTATCAAGTATTTCAAGATGCCCTGGGAACAGCTATTTCTTCCGGATGAGGCTGACTATGAGTACCTTAGGCAGGCATTTATCCACCGGTCCTTACCAGCCACTTTTATCGTTTACCCCAATGGAACCATCAAGCGGGTTCGGGATACACAGGAGCTTAGAACGGTCATGGCAGAGATTGGCAGGGAACTCCCGAGGCGCGGCGTTAGCAATGATGTGGCGGATACGAGCGACCCCTTTGATGAGCCGGCTGGGCCTACCCGTGATAATTTTGAACCGGCAGATCCGGAACCATCAAACGCTGAGAGTGGGCAGCGAACCTACACCGTACGGCCCAATGATACACTTTACTCGCTACACAAGCGATTCGGAGTACCTGTAGAGTCAATCCGCCGTGCCAATAGCCTTTCCGGAAATACCATTAAGGTCGGGCAGCAACTGATTATTCCCAATCAGTAAAATGTTTTAAACCCTTCTGCACATACGGCAGTCCTTGGTGCAAAACTAACCCAACTGTGCCATGGCGAAACTGTTACTTTTGTTTGTACTGGCAATCTTCTGCGGAGTCGTTGCCGCTCAGGTATTCTCGCAGCACCGATCCACTGACAACTCCGTGGAGGTCCAGTTACTCTCCCAGGAAATTCATGCCGGGGTGGAGCCTGATTCTCTGGTAGCATCTACCCCAGATCCGGAGCGATTGGCTGAATCTGACTCTCTTGAGAAATTTCTCAACTTTCTCCCCATTCAGGCACAGAAAATAGCCCTGGCTGCACTACAGTATGCCATGACCCTGGCTCGGTGATGAGTTGGATTTGTAGGTGTGTGTAAGGAAGTCGGTCCATCCCCGAACTCGGCCCCTGCGCGTGTCGATGGGGATGAGAGGCTGTTTGGATTTTTCCTTTGCGGTTCAAACTTGTCTTTTTGGCGCCTCGCTGCGTCAATTTCGCTCGAAATACTCCCGTTCTCGGGATCTACGACTCGCGTATTCCTCCCAAAATTTCCTTGCTATCCACCAAAAATCCTACGTTTGACCTCGAAACCCCAAAACCTAAACAGCCTCTAAAGGACATGAAGTCTCTAGTGGAATAAGTTCGAAGTTCGGAGTCCGATGTTCATAGTTTAAAGTGCAGATGGTCAGAAGTTTACTGTATTTTTAAATGAGTGATTACTTCGTTCCGAATGCACTAATCAGTGCCCCGCCTTCAAATGATTTGATGGCCCAGGGCAGCGCTGGAGTGCACTACATAACAGGATTTTCCTCAATTCTTTTCAGAGTAATTTTCCCAGACAGGGGAGCGATACTAGCAGCCGCCGTTTGGCGGGGCTCAGGAGACAGAGCTCATGGTAGGATCAGTCTCTTCGAGTGGCAAAATATGCCCTTCGACCTGTTCTATCCAGAAGTCACAGAGAATCTTGGTTTCTGGCTTACCCACCTGTTTGCCACTTCTGGCGAATAAATAGCCGATAAGAGCCAGGATAAACCCACCAGCCATTACATATAGCCCAATCGGAGTTTTATCCAGCATCATTTGGGGAACTCCGGTGATGATCCCAAACAGGACCATAAATCCCGCAAAGGCATAGATAAAAATAAACTTGGTCCAAACGGAAGGGGGAGGCCCAATGAGGCCCCTCACAAGGGTTTTGTCTTCACCTACAGCTTCTATATCCAGGTCCATCTGGGGAGTCCAGACATGGCGTTGATGCTGGGGAATTTTGATGAAGAAGTGATGGCCGGATTTCGAACCAGTTACGGGTGCGTCTGGTGCTGAAACGGCTTCATTAAGTCTGGAAATAACCTCCTTGGGAGGCCAGGGTAGCAGATGTTTAAACCGGGGGCGTAGTTCTAGAGCAGACATGACATATGGGGCCGAGAGTCCAAAATAATCGTATTTGTGAATCTTATCTTTATGTAAATTATGATATTTTGGTCATAAATGCTCGGAATGGGATGGAGAGTTTTGTGAATTTTCCCCAGATTGCCTCTCCCAATGCTGTTTCATGACTGAACTTTCAACCTCTTCCCCGAACAAAAACTGGCAAGCTATCCTGGCCTTTTTGATGCACCTGGTCCTGTTTGCCATGGTGCTAACCCTCAATAGTTCCAAGGCCGTACTGAGTGTGGGATGGATATCTTTGATCGGACTGAGCGTAATCTATCGGGTACTAGATCGCAGTTTATGGAAGACTTTGTCTCAATCGATATGGGTACCGGCGTTGTTGCTCATGGGGCTTTGGGCGCTGGCAACCCTTACTGGAATAGGAGTGGAGGATGTCGATTTGTGGAAGCGCGATATCCGCACCAAAATGCCTTTTCTATGGCTACCTCTGGCCATATGGTTGATGCCCCCACTCTCCAGCAGACAGCTTCGCTGGTTATCCCTTGGATTTATTGCCTCACAGGCGTTTTGGGCCATATTGACTCTGATCAACCTGGCAAGAGATTACGAAGCCCAAATGCTCAGGGTGCAGCAAAATGGCAACATAGATGTCCCTGGGAGTATTTCTCACATATACTTTGGAGTATTGCTGGCCTTCGCGGTTTTACTTGGGCTATACCTATTGCTTCATCAACGCAGGCAGTTTCCCACATGGGGTCGTTGGCTGATAGGTGGGGCAGCGTTGCTTTGTTTCATCACCCTTCACATCCTAAACTCAAGGACTGCTCAGGTGAGCCTGTACGCCGGACTGGCAGTGTTCATTGCGGCAGAGGTAGTGGAGCGAAAAGCATTCAGGGCGGGAGTTCTTGCCCTGGTTATGCTCCTAAGTACCCCCGTGGCTGCCTATTTTACGGTTCCCTCATTTCGGGTTCGGGTGCAGGTGACCATCTGGGATTTTCAGCAATCTGAGCAAGGGGGAGGAAACCTCGCTGATAATTCTCTGAGTACCAGAAGGGTAGGGTGGAGAGCCGCATGGGAGGTCGGCAAAGCGAATCCAATAGTTGGCGTGGGACTAGAAGACCTTCGTGCCGAAATGGTGAAGCGATATGAGGAATGGGGGCTGGAACTTCCTGATCCTATTCCGACCCGGCTAAAAGTCCCCCACAACCTGTACCTGAAATACTGGGCCGGTGCGGGTATCCCGGGAGTATTGTTATTGCTAGGACTTCTTCTGTTTCCTCTATTTGTTCGAAAAAAGCCATATCCCAGCCTTCTATATGGCTTTCTGGCATTGATGGGAATAGGGTTTTGTTTTGAGAATATCCTTGAACGCCAAATCGGGATCATATTTTTTATTCTCACCTACCTGTATCTGCTGCCTCGAAAGGGACAGGATGGAAACGACCCGGTAACTGGGCAAATAAATGAGAAATGAGCCACCCAGCACTTATCAACCTGCTGTGTGGCCCATTTCTTCGATAAAGGATCGGGTTACTCGCTTACCAATTCCTTGCAGGGTTTCAGTTTGCCCAGTTTGATGATGCGGTTCAGGTCGGCGACCGGATTTTCAAACTGGCTCAGCAGGCCGCAGTCGCACATGGACTCTAGCGGCTGATCGTCGATCACGGCTCTAAGCATGTCTTCTGCCAGAGGAGGTTCTGGCAACCTGGAATATTCCTCATAGGTATAGGAGGTAAAGGCGACATTGGGGCCGATGCCTTGAACGTCAAGCACATATCCTTTTTCCAGGGCGATGGGCAGGGTCAGCTCGCCGTCACGTCGCAGGTCATCCGGATCGGGATACCCCACAATCTGGGTGCGGTCTTCCGAGAGTCGGATGGGAACGAGGTTGCTGTAGTCCTGCCTGGTTTTGTAAACCACTGCATGTGGTCCGGGAGCGTATGAAAGCTCCATATTCTGGACAGCCTTGCGCTCTGCGCATCCCGCGAGGAGTATAGCAGCTATGAGGCCGAAAACCGTAGTGAGTTGTTTCATTGTAGCGGTTGGGGGTTAATGGAAAAAGCCTGGAGGCAGGTCTCATTGACTGCCTCCAGGCATAGGTTGTTTGACTTTACTCGATCACAAGTTTTTGCTTCCAGTGGCCGTTTGCACTGCTGAGCATCAAAACATATGCTCCGGCCGGTAGGTCCCAGCCGCTAAGTTGTAACCTGTCCTGGGTGATCATGGGCGATGGGGCCTCCCAAAGAACTCGACCTGTCACGTCCAGGATTTGAGCCTGCTCTATGCGTCCCATTTCCGGAGTTGTCTCGACATATAGCTCGTGACGTGCAGGATTGGGGTACACATTGAGAGAGCCTGGCAGGTCGGCAGCTGTAATGCCACTGGCAGCTCCACTGGTGACCTTCAGGTCGAGCGCATAGGTGCCGGTTTCCCCCTGGAAATAGGGAGCCACATGGAAGTAAACCGTCGCAGGGCCATTTACAGTGATGGGGGTGCTCATCACATCGTCGAAAGTCTTGGAGTAATCTCCATTGTTGACTTTGTAGCTGAAAAGGACATCATTGGTATAGGCTTGGCCATCGTTGCTATTCCAGGAGTCCTGGGCACGGGCGGTTATGGTGTAGCCTGCACCAGCGGCCAATTCGATTTTGTAGTAGTCATAGTCACTTCCCACGTGAATGCTGCTCCCGCTGGTCTTGGTAGCGGCATTATTCCCATTGAAGCTGATCGGAAGCGTGTATGCCTGACCTTCGGTATCGTTGTTTTCATACTGGTCGCCGCTCAGAAGTGGTGCGGCTACTGTCACCTGTATGGGGTTGGGATAGGTGCCATCAGTCCCAACAACTTCCCAGTCTCCGGTTGTTGCCTTTTCCCACAAAACCAGCAGGTAGGTGCCGGGGTCTACATTTGTAATGTTTCCACTGAAGGGAATACCAGGAGCGGTGTAGGTATAACCAGAAGGCAGACCGTTGTTTTCGTTGATCTCGGCAAGGGTCTCGATCCAGGTACCGTCGGTTTGGTGTAGGTCTATGGAGTAAGTTCCTGTGAAGGCTGAGGCCCCGGTGTTTACCACATTTACGGTCACATCAAACGGTTCGCCCTGGCGGACAGGTGTCTGGCTGAGGGTGAAGTCACTGTTCATCTGAATATCGTTATCAGATGAGATGGAGATCTGGACGAAGTTGGTATAGCTGCCATCGCCTACTGCGATCCAGTTGCCACCGGTAGGCTGTACGAATACGCCAACATAGTACTGGCCTGGAGTGGCATCTATGGTGCTGCTAAAGCTGATATTATTGTTGTAAACATATCCTCCGGGAAGCCCATTGCTCTCGGTGGCGGTGCCAACGAAATCCACAAAGGCTCCGTCTTCATCAAACAATGCGGCGGCAATCTCTCCGGTGAACGTAGCGGCGTTGGCATCGCCATTAATTACATTAAAAGATACATTGAGCGTACCGCCATAGTCCAGTGGATTAGGGGTAGCCGAGATAGCGTCATACAGGGCCATGGCTGTCCCTGAGGTGCCGCCACCTCCTCCGCCACCGCCATTGGGAGGCTTGATGCCGATAACGGCCTGCTGACCAGAGTTGAAGCCTCCATTGCCACCTCCTGCACCCAGGGTGCCAGGGTTAAGGGCATCAACGGTGAAGTACCCATCCGAGCTGCCGCCCCAGCCCCAGTTCATGTGGAAGAAGTCATTGTCATAACCATCACACACCCAGGCGTGACCTCCACCGCTACCAAATCCAGCATAGAGAATAGGGCGTCCGGCATCCAGTTCTCCCTTTAACATCTGAATCCAGCTTGCGGTGGTGTAATTGTCTCTCAATACTCCCTGCAGGCTGTTGGCATCGTAGCCAAAGTAGGTTTCCAGTGCATATTCGGAGCAATGCTGCGTAGGACTGGCTGCGGATACCACATAGGCCCCACTACCACCAGTCTGGGAAACTCCGTAATTCATGTCAACGCTAACCCCAACATGATACATGAGGGTCGCCACTGCCGTATTGTTTCCTGTCAGGTTATTGGGCATGGAAGCCCAGTCGTAGGCCGTGGCTCCAAAATTGGCCGAGATGGTCCCGAACGTACCATGATTGTAGGAGTGGAAGCCTGATCCCTGTGTGGGATAATCCCAGTATTTCATGATCTGACACATGGCAGTCGCCACACATCCCGTTACAGTCAGGTCGCTGTACTGGTTGTCAAATGGGCAGAGCTGATTGTAATAGGGCGCCTGATTCCAGGTGGTGCTCATCAGTGGACTTACCCCTGCACGGACTATTGGCAGGGTAAAAGAACCGGCCACCAGAGAGTTCCAATCCTCCTGTATCTGACGGGTAGCAGGAATGTCAAATTCGATGACATAGGTGATCTCGTCCTCATAGGCCTGCAGGACTTTGGTGAGGCCATCGGGTACATCGTCGGGGTCAAAGCGGTTGGTCGTACTGTATCCCAGGATCGGCATTACACGATCGTCTCCAGACACCAGGACAAACCCCTGGTCTTCTCCTACGTTGAACACGTAGTAAATCGGTGTAGCGTCCTCATGGGTTTGTTGAAACAGAAAGTTGGTTTCAACTTTTTGGACGAGGGTAAGGTGGGTGGCTGGTTGGCGACTCATTACCTGGTAAAACAGGGAGGCCACACGCTCAGCAGTGAATTGATCTACCGGGGCAGCAGAGAGGCCAACGCCCCATGATGCCAATACCAGTAGGAGGACAGGGTAAATGACTCTTTTCATAACTATCAGGATATGTGTTCTTTGGGTTACAACGAAATGATTTCTGTGAATATGACGACAATGGCTCCGAGAATATCACCTTATTTTTTCAAAAAATCTCTACCTTCTCAATTCTGAAGTGAAACTGCCCATTTTGAGACCCTTTCAGTGGTCCTTATTTGGCTATTTGCCTTATTTTTACAAAGCCCCCAATTGGCACATACATTGACCATAAGCCTCAAATTCCTCCAACCCAAATGGATATGTACATGAACCGTCTGATTATCCCCCCCCTTATTTTGGTATTGGCCCTGTCATTTATGGGCTGTAACCAGGACAAAATTGAGCAACTGGAACGCGAGAAAGCTGCGCTTCAGGCCGAAAAGGCCCGTCAGGATTCCGCTCTGAATGATTTCATGAATACCTTCAATGAGTTTGAGGCCAACATTGAAATGATCAAGGAAAAAGAATCCCTGATCACGATGGGGGCTGATAACCCTGAATATAGAAGTGAAGGAAAAGAAGCCATCATTGAAGATATTCAGATGATCAATGATTTGCTTGACCAGAACCGACAAATCATCGAGGAACTGTCGGCCAAAGCTGAACGGGCAGAAGGACTCAGCGCAGAATATCGTAGGACCATTGGGTCATTGAAGCGGCAACTGGAAGAGCGTAACACCGAAATCTCCGAACTCAAGCAGCAGCTTGTAGCCCTTGATTATCGCATCGAGGATCTCAACGGTCGCATAGATACGCTTTCCCGAGAAAATCAGCAATTGACTCAGACTACGCGGACCCAAAGCACGCGCATTCAGCGACAGCGGGATTCGCTCAATGACCTTGACCAAACGGTGAATGAGCAGGACCGCGCCCTGAACACAGCTTACTACATCACGGGTACCACCCGCGAACTGAAGGACCTGGCCGTAATTGACCGCGATGGTCTGTTTGGTGGCAAGGAACTCTCAGAGGATTTTAATGCCTCCGCTTTCAACCGCATTGACATCCGGGAGGTGACAGAAATTCCCATCGCCACCCGACGCCCGGAAGTCCTCACAACTCACCCATCTGGTACTTATGAGTTCAAGGACCTGGACGATGACCGTCAATACGATATCCTGCAGATCACCAATCCCGGTGAGTTCTGGAAGACCTCTCGCTACCTGGTGGTACTGGTGAAGTGAGACGCGGGAAGCGAGCAGTCAGATCGCGGTGCTGCGAGACCTTCAAAGCCTGTCGGACTTGTGCTGTCGAAGATCCCGAGAATCGGGGAGCAGAGTCGAAGTAAGTCAGAGAAGAATCAGCCATTCTTGTCTTTCATCTCACAGCACAGCGCGGTCTCACAGCGTAGGCAGCCTGTCCCGAGAATCGGGAGTCTGACTTCTTTTCTTCTATTCTCCCAGGTAGATCAGGATCTGTCCTTGCACGCCATAGTTGGCGAGGTACTGTAGCTGATCAGCCGCCAGTGCGCCTTCAATCGGGCCATAAAACTCTGTGGCGAACACCAGCCCATCGAAGTGGTCATAGTACCACGGGAGCTGTGCATACGGAGTCAGCCGTAGCCCTACCGGGCCGGCCCAAAGGGTAAAATGCATGAAGAGAGACGAATTGACGGTAGGATTGAACCCTCCCAAAAATCCCCCCGGCTCCAGCACCCAGCGGCCGGTGTTTCCCTGATAACGCTTGGTTTTAAAAGTTGAGACATCGAGGCTAAGCCCGAGGCTTACCTGCAGGGCATTGGCTGGGACGATGTTCAGGTAGGGCATCATCCGAAAGGAGTTATTTTGGATGCGAATGCTCTCTGACCAGCCTCGGGACTGGTCTTCGTAAGTGCCCAAATCTGCCTTCTTGCGGTCCCAAATCATGTCTATTCCCCCCAAGTCTCCACTGCCACCATACCCGATGACGATGCCCCGCATTTCGTGGAGGAGGTCGGTGGCCTGGGTGGTAGTAGACCGCTGGTTGAAGCTGTAGAGGAGGCGATTGATGGCGGTGTTGGGCTGCATGCGGGTCACTTGATAACCGCCGATGAAGTACCATCCCTCCTGGGCTCGGGTGTTAGGAAGGATGCAGAACAGCAAAAGGAGGAGTACAAAGAAGTTTCGCTTTTTCATCATTCGAAGTCTTTTGATTCTAGTACCAGGCTGTGATTCCTGCCGTAAGAAGTCCATGTTTGGGTATTGCCTCCGAGGTCATCTACCTGGTAAGTGATGGTCTGGAAGGAGGTAGATCCGGCTGTGAGGGCATTTAGGAGGATGAGGTCTCCATCGATCTCGAAATTCCAGTAGCTTCCGTTTGACCCTCCGCTGAGGAAGTCAAAAGCAGGGTGGTTGGATATGACCCACAGGGCGCTGCCATGTTCTCCCAGGGTTTTATCCTGCATGAAGATCAGGAGCTCGCCGCAGTCTCTACACAGAACGGTGTCTTCCAGGGGCCTGAGTTGCCGTAGTTCCTTGACCTGATACAGGCCGGACTTGCCTTTTACCAGCGGTTTGGCAGGATTGGGGCCGCAGCCTGTAAGGGCAGCGAAGAGCAGCAGTATGCTGATCAGAAATATGTGTGTGTAGTTCATTGTTATTCGATTAGTTGAAAGTCAATTCGGTATTGCCCAGAGTTGAGCCCTTCACTTCTTCCTTCGAAATACATTTCTTCAAATTCCCAGTTGGATACCCGCAAGGCTACCTCCCGGTTGTAAGGAAAAACAGGCAGGTCGTAAAACAGGATGTTGACCTGGGTCGAGTTTTCAGGCACCAGTTCCCAGGTGAAGTCGGTCGATACTCCGTTTTCATCGAGATGGGTTCCCTGATGTCGACCACTGGTCTTTTTGCTGGAGAACTGGATTTGATGATCAGGAGTGTAAGTCGTATCGAGGGTGACGGTAGGCGTAGCGTTGACGCTAACCCGCGTTGACTCGGTCGCAGTGACGCGCTTGATGGCCCAGGTGCCCTCCCCCTGGGTGATGTAATCCAGGGCCGGATCGGTATCGGCCATCTGATTCATGGGATCAGGGTTGAGGATGTCGCAACTTGCGGTCAGGGCGATCAGGCCGATAAGGCCCAGGAAACGAAATAAATTCATGGGGATAATGGATTCGAGGGTAAAAGTTAGCAGTTCCCGATGCTCGGGATTTCACTGCGTTCAACAGGAAGTCAGTGCCTGTCAGACTTGTGCCGAGCGGAGTCGAAGTAAAACAGAGGTCAGCAGGCAGACTTGTCCAGGGTGCCACGAAAAGCCAGTCGCGGCCTCTTAGCAAAGCGCGCTAATACTTGAATCGATGCACCCGGCTGATGTTGTCATCGGTCTGTATGGTCGGGACATAGAAGTAGCCATCCTGAAGCTGTAGGCTAGCCATGTATTCGCAGGCGGGTTCGATGTCTTCTCTGATGGGGTGAAAAACATATGTGGAGTTTTCCAGTCGAAGTTCGAAGATCTGTTCCTCGCAGGCACTGTACTCACTATTCCACGCTGTAGCGTAGAACTTGCCATCTCGCAGGGGATAGAGTTGGAGGTTGTAAAGCCCGGCAGGGGCATCCATGCCATAAATCAGGGGCTGCGGA
Organism: uncultured Bacteroidia bacterium; assembly: GCA_964343195.1. Lineage (GTDB taxonomy): Bacteria > Bacteroidota > Bacteroidia > J057 > J057 > CAYVAP01. Next base: position 92,301 of record CAYFIR010000011.1, read on the forward strand.
CTGCCCGTTTCCCACACAAAGAGACTTCTGCTCCCGCTGACCAGGCCGTAGGCACTGCCATCGATGCTGAGGCGATCGTAGGCAAGTCTCAGGTCAATGCTGGTGTATTGCCCGGCAAAGACCTCGGTGGCTGCTCCACTTGCGGGATCGACCGCGAGCATCCGGTCGTCCTGCGTGATGACATAAAATACATCGTCCTGCACAAATACCATGCGTACTTCACTCAGCGAGGTATTGGCGATTGGGATAAAGGCCTCCGTCTGTTTGTCAAAATACACCAACTCGCCGGTTGTGCTGCTGCCTACCGGGAAGAAGTCTCCTTGGAGGTTGATGCGCCAGTAGTCAAAGTTGAGCTCTGCCACTTCGTTGATGGTGATGCTCGCGTGCAGGGTGGGAGTGAGACCATCGATGGTAAATACGCGCAGGGAATCCTTAGCTCTGGCCTGTGGCACCTCGCCATCGTAGCTCAGGGTCAGGTAACAGGTGCCATCCGGCGTAAAGCTGACCCGTGTGCGCCGAGACACAGGATCGCCGGGAGCCTGTATGCCAGAAATGGGCGTAAATGCCGAGCTTCCCTGTTCCCAGGCAAAGGCATGAAAGCTGCCCTGGATGGTGAGGTAAACATTCCCCTCTGCATTGACTCCGAAGCTATTGAGCTTACCAGGTACCCCAGGGAGGGTTTCTACCCTTCCGCCGGTTTCATTCTTTTTGGCGGCCTCAGGAGCCAGCACCTCTACGAGGTCGCAGCCCGATAGGTACAGGGTCAGGCCAAGCAAAACAGATATGTACAATGTATGACGCATACCAGTGGTTGATTATGTCAGCTAAACTAGCCGCTGATATGCCTGGCCTCTTTCCCCAAATCAGGGGATTAAAGCCCTGAAATTGGGGAAAGTAGATAGGTCAGAACTTTTGAGTGAGAAAGTTAACCCCCTACAGGGCGGTACAAATCCACTTTTGGAGCAAAATTTGCACATCGGGTAAGCCAACGGTTGCGAGTGCCATCGGCCTTGGTTAAATTTGTCTCAAGATCTTTTCCATACACGACACATCCTGTGTTCTGCTATTCCAGCTTTGACTGGGTTTTATAGCTGAACATTGACAGATACAATCCTGTGCGAATGCCGACTCGTTATTGAAACTACATTTATTACCATTGGAAATTTGCTCAGGGAGCTAAGGGCGGGCCCACGTCTCAGCATGCTGAGATTCTTCTTCGGAAGACACAGTGGGATTACCGAGGTTACCTGGCGTCTCCATTTATGTCTTTTGGGAAGTTTCAATTAACTCCTGGCGTTTGTACGGGATTTTTTTGTTGAAAAGGGTGTGAGATGGGGTACAGATAATGAAGGGGGATCGTCAATAGCTCCGCTTATTGACTCTGGTTTTCCCTTGAGACGGCACACCACCATTGCAATAAACCTCTACCTCCCCTGCGCAAAGTCCAGCACTGCACCCACATAGGCCTCTGCCACATCGGCCAGTCGCTTGCTGACCAGGATGTCATGTACGACGGTGTCCCGGCGGTTGAGGCTGAGAGCCTCCCTATAGAAGTCCTGATTGAAACTTTCGCCATAGACCAGTGGGCCGCGCACCAGTCGGGTGAGGCTGAGGTTTCGGGCATACAAACCAGGTTCGCCCACATAGACGCAGGATTTATTGAGGTAGCCCAGGCCATTGACCACCGGTACGGGGGCGACACTTGTATGCGCTGCTGAGCGACGCACAAAGGCCTGGCCCAGGTGGTAGCTGTTCTCCCAGTCTTCTGTCAGAAGCAGCCTAAGCGCATGGGCACGGTCCTCTTCTGTTTCCAACTCTCCGCCCAGATAACTGCCCGGTATAAAGGCCATCATGTAGTTGGTATCAGCCAGGGGCATGTAGTTCTCTGCGTCGCGGTTTTCCCAGTTGGGGCCGTGGACATTATAGTGAATGATCAGGGTGCAGTGCGGACGAAACAGGTTGATGAGATTGGCACGGTTGTGCAGGTCAATCGCATTGTAGAAAGTCCGAAAAATGGCTTTGTCGTCGGCACGGTTGAGCCAGTATCTGAGCTGGGCCTTGGTCATGCCCCAGGCCTCGGCACTGTCCTTGGCAGCCTGTGGCCAGTGAATTTCCTTCCAATCGGCATAGCTGATGCCCTCTACGCTCATGCCCGGCGTACCGCGCGTGAGGATCACCCGTGCCCCCAGTTCTTCCAATTGGTCCTTGACCATATAGGCCGTGGCCAGGGTAAGGTTGGCTTCCCAGAAGGCAATGGGTTCATATCCGGTCGCTTCGGAAGCCCGGATCTTGACAAACTTTCCTTCGATCTCGGCATCGGCAAGGGAACCAGAGATGTGGCCCGGATCGACAGCGATGCGCCAGCCCAGCAGAGGTTGATCTCCATAGGCATAAGGCGGAATTTGCTGTCGGGGAGGATATTCGGCACGTTTGAGCCAGTAGTCCCGAATGGGAGCTGTCCCTTTGGACAGGTAGCGGCTCACCATGGAATCTGCCTGCACTTCGTTGAGCAATCGGGCCATCGCCAGGTACTCGTTTGAGAATATCACCACCTCAGGGCTATCGGCTTCGCGGGCTTCATGCGACGGGTACATGGCAATGCCCGCCTCCGAAAGCTGGATCAACCGGGCTTCGTTAGAGTCTTTAACGATGACCTTTAATCGGTTTTGGAGTTCCTGCAGGGTAGGCGCCTCCGGAAATGCGGGCACTTCGACAACCTGTTCCTCTTCAGATGGATTGGCCTGTGTGTAAGTATTGCACGCCTGAATCAGGATGGTCACGGATAAAATCAGCACCAGGCTAATTTTCCCCTGGAAGAATGTTAATTTATTATCGCTCATCTCGGAAGGGGCCATCGGGGGTTAAAATGGGGCGTTATAGGGCGTTTGTATGGTTGTGCTACCCTGAAGTAACGCAAAATTTTGGGATGTGGCCAATGGCCCATCCTTGCATCTTTGGGTAAGTCGGCTTTATATTAGCATATCATAATTATTTGAAGTTAAATGCCACCCTACAAAAAGGACTCCACTACTGAAAAAGGGGACTCTCGACGCAAGTTCCTGAAAAATGCATCTCTGGCCATGATGGGCACCTGGCTCGGTGCTCCCATAGTCTTTGGGAATAAATTGCCCAAAGGAATGATCCCGGTGGGACTCACCGACGGAAGTTTTCCCATTGAAGGTAAGCATGAAGGCCTGACCATTCTCAACGACCGTCCCTGGAATGTTGAGACACCACCGCATTTATTGGATGATGTCATCACTCCTGCGGACAAGCTGTTTGTACGCAACAACGGCATTCCCCCCGAGAATATTGACCCTGGTACCTGGACCCTGACCATTGAAGGAGAGTCGGCCCAGACCACCAAGACTTACACCATAGCAGAACTGAAATCCAGGTTTCAGACCCACACCTACCAGCTCACCATTGAGTGTGGTGGCAATGGTCGCAGCGAATTCAATCCACCTGCCAAGGGCAATCAGTGGTCCACTGGAGCCGTAGGCTGTCCTCAATGGACGGGGGTACGGCTCAAGGATGTGCTGAACGATGTCGGGGTAAAGTCTGACGCGGTGTACGTCGGATATTATGGAAAGGATACCCACGTGAGTGGAGATCCCGACAAAGTGGTGATTTCCCGGGGAGTCCCCATCGACAAAGCCATGGAGGATGAATCGCTCATCGCCTGGGCGATGAATGGAGAAGATATTCCGGTGATGAATGGGCATCCTCTGCGTATGGTAATAGGGGGATGGCCAGCTTCTACTTCAGGCAAATGGCTCAGCAAAATCGTCATTCGCAACCAGGTCCACGATGGCCCCAAGATGACTGGTCAGAGCTATCGCGTACCATGCAAACCCGTAGCTCCTGGTACCAAAGTGGCCGATGAAGACATGTGTATCATCGAGTCCATGCCGGTAAAATCTCTCATCACCTATCCTCAAACTGGTGGAGAACTTCCCGCAGGACGCCGTCTGACGGTCCGTGGTCATGCCTGGGCAGGAGATCTTAGTGTAAAGGAAATGTGGGTGTCAACCGACTTCGGTTCCAGTTGGCAGCCAGCTAGCCTGAACCCGCCTGCCAACCGCCTGGCGTGGCAGCAGTGGGAGGCTCAGGTGTCTTTCCCCGAGGAAGGCTATTACGAAGTGTGGGCACGTGCAGTTGACTCCGAAGGCAACAGTCAGCCCATGGTATTGCCCGGCTGGAATCCACGTGGTTACCTCAACAATGCCTGCCATCGCATCGCAGTAAAAGTGACCAGATAACCGGGTTTGCCCCAGCTTTTGTTGCTTCACAAATTTGACTTTGGTAGCATTTGGTAACTGCGAACTACCCCACCACGAACTACGAACTTTTCTCGCATGGACAATCAGGACAGTAAATTAATATCGCTATTATTAAGCTCTCTGGTTTTGCTGGGAGTGACCATTTTGCTGGGAGTCGGCATTATGGTCGCGATGCAAAATCCTGAGGCTTTTGCCAGGGAGGCAACTCCTGCTATGGCTGTCTCAGAACCCGCCCCTGACCCCAATCTGGTGGAAAATGGCATCGACGTCGCCACCGGATTCATCGCTGAAGGGGATTACCTCATTGTGAAATCCACTTGTACCGCCTGCCACAGCGCCAAACTGGTAACCCAGAATCGGGCGACCCGAGACGGATGGCTCGACATGATCCGCTGGATGCAGCGTACCCAGAAGCTATGGGACCTTGGAGACAATGAAGACAAGATTCTCGATTACCTGGCCAAACATTATGGCCCTGAAGATCAGGGGCGCCGCGCTCCACTAAATGTGGAAGAATGGTATGCCCTGCCCAGTCAGGCCCCGCCGAGAGGGGGGGGCGTGGCATTGTAAGGGAAGGTATATAAGGGAAATATGGTTTATAGGGGCACACTGGTTATTCGTATCAACCCTTTACACCCTAAAAGTAGAAGACCAAAAATAACTATAATGAACAGGTATGGAGGAAATGAAGGCATGAAGGGCCCAAGCAGCGATTTTCCTCCATATCCTCATATACTACATACCTGAATAATTCTGTCCACCTGCTTACACCCTATACACCTCCACCCACACCGCTGATCACTACTACATCTACGACTTGATTTTACATGAGGAACCTACTACTACTGATACTGCTGGGAAGTGGAATATCCTGGATGCTGGTTGGCTGCGAATCTGAAGAAGAGTCTCATCCCAGGGATGCCGTGGTGTCAGAAAATGCCGCAGAGCAGATTCCCGCAGATGACTATGTCAGCCGGCGCTTTCTGCGTGAGGTGGCTGAAGTCGTCGATATGATGGCAACAGAGCCCAACCTCCTGATCATTGAGGTCAGCAAGCCCGAGGAGTATGCCAAAGGGCACATTGAAGGTGCCTTCAACGTGTGGCGCCCGGAATATGCCAACGAAGTGGACTATTCCTATGGAGGAATGATGGCTACCAGGAAGCAAATGGAAGCCCTGTTAAGCGAAATGGGGGCTACTTCAGAAAGTTTTATTCTGCTCTATGACGCCAGGGGATGCGTAGATGCAGCCCGCTTTCAGTGGATTTTGCACGAGTACAACCATAGCCGTACTGCCCTCATCAATGGAGGCAAGCACGCCTGGACCCTCAATGGGCATCTTCTGACCGGAGAAGCACCTGAGAAAATACCCAGTCAGTTTGTCTTTAGCCCAGCAACTGATACCTCCAGCGGACACTATATTCAGCTGCAGGAAGTCATGGACCTGTTGGGAGACCCCAATGTGGTATTGTTGGATACGCGCTCTGAAGAGGAGTACATGGGGGCCGTTCACAAGAAGGGGGCAGCCAAGCCTGGCCGAATTCCGGGAGCGATGAACGTAGATTGGGGCAAAGCAATCAACTATGACGGAGATTTTTGCTTTCGCCCCGTGCAGAACCTCCGTCGGATGTATGAGTACTTTGGAGTTACTCCGGACAAGAAGATCATCGTCTATTGCCACTCCGGAGTACGATCTGCTCATACCACCTTTGTACTGACCGAATTACTCGGGTATCCCGAAGTCTATAACTACGATGGCTCCTGGACAGAGTGGAGCTATCACGACGAATTTCCCTGTGAAAGAGACGAGCCGCAAACAATCTCGGCTGTATTTTGATTATCTACTCAGGTTTGCCTATTTTTGACATTCTAATATTATGATAATATCATGGAAAGAATTCTCAATCTAATTGAGCAAGGCTATACAGGCTATGCGAGGTATTTGTGGAAGGAAATCACTTTTCAAAATCCTTTCCTCCACAATTATTTCTGGATGCTGGTTGTGGTTTCTGCCTTTTTCTTTGGGCTGGAACTCGCCAAGCCCTGGAGAGAAGACCAGAAGAAGTTCCGCCGCGATTTCTGGCTGGACTTTTTCTACATGTTCTTCAACTTCTTCCTTTTCTCACTGATAATTTATTCTGCGGCTTCCAATGTCGTTGTTGACCTGTTTGATCGCGGGATAGAAGCCCTGACAGGATTTGAGCTGCAGGCAAGCAATCCGATGAATAGCTGGCCCCTGTGGGCGATTCTGCTGACCGGATTTTTGGTGCGTGACTTTGTCCAGTGGTGGGTGCACCGTCTGCTGCACTCTTCACATCGTCTGTGGGAGTTTCACAAAGTTCACCACTCTGTAGCCGAGATGGGTTTTGCTGCCCACCTGCGTTACCACTGGATGGAGACCGTTGTATATCGTTCCATCGAGTACATCCCACTTGCGCTGCTCGGTATCGGTCTGCACGACTTCTTCCTGATCCATATCTTTACCCTGGCCTGGGGACACTACAACCATGCTAACTTCAGCGTGGACAAGCGTATCACAGGTGGCATTACCTTCACCCTGCTTACCCTCCTGGTGCTGACTACAGACCCTCATTTAGCAAATTTAGGTACTCCTTTAGTCATAGGAATCACGGCAGCTGGCGGCCTATTTGGCGCATTTGTGATGGGTCGATTCATGAAGTACATCTTCAACAGCCCCGAGATGCACATCTGGCACCATGCCCATGACTTGCCAGACAGCCATCCTCATGGCGTGAATTTTGGCATCACCCTCGCCATTTGGGACTATATCTGGAAGACAGATTACATCCCATATAATGGCCGAGACATTAAACTGGGCTTCCCAGGGATCGAAAAATTCCCTCATGGCTTCATCAAGCAAAATCTCCACGGCTTTGGAAGACTGGCTGATGATGTGGAAATAAAAGACATGGCCAAGCCCAATGGGTAATGGCTGACGAGTTGAAATGTTGAAAGTGGAAGATCCTCAGGCTGTCCTTGTCGGCACCTGAGGATTCTTTTTTGCCCTGATTGTTAGCTTGCTGAAGCATCAGTTCCGCCGGACGGGTGAATTCCCAAACAAGCAATTTTTCTTAACTTTCAGCTATGTCGCTTTCTCTGACCTTTGGGTCAGGAGCCCATAAAGGGGGATGCTTTGAAGGACGTAATAATCAGTAGCATTCACCGCCTATTCGCAAATCATTACCATCACCATCTACTACGACATGGGGTTCAATCGATTAATCACCTGGATAATTATTGTGACCATGGCACTGGGACTGCTTTCCTGTAGCAAGGAAAAGGTCAACGTGCTGGTCTTCAGCAAAACCGACGGATTCCGTCACGAATCCATCGAGGCGGGGCAGGAAGCCTTGCGCAAAATGGCCGAAGAAAAAGGCTTTACCGTTAGCTTCACCGAAGACGGAGCCGACTTCAACACCGATAACCTGAAGCAGTACCACGCGGTACTGTTTCTGAACACCACAGGCGATGTCCTGAATGACGAGCAGGAAGAAGCCTTCGAGCGCTATATACAGGCCGGAGGCGGGTATGTGGGCGTTCATGCCGCATCTGACACCGAGTACGACTGGGGATGGTACGGACAACTGGCCGGGGCCTACTTCCTCGATCACCCTGCCGATCCCAATGTACAGACTGGCACCTTCGTCGTCGAGCAAAAGGACCACTGGGCCACCAGGGGCATGCCCGATACATTCGAAAAAACCGATGAGTTCTACAGCTTTTACAATATCTCTCCACACATCAATGTAGTGCTGAGCGTTGATGAGAGCACTTATACCGGAGGCAGCAATGGAGATAACCATCCCATGAGCTGGTACCGCGAATTCGATGGAGGTCGCAGCTTCTACACTGCTATGGGGCACACCTCTGAGACATTCTCCGAAGAACTGTTTCTCAATCACCTCTGGGCTGGGATCAACTATGCTGCGGGTGGCGACAAGCCCGTAAAACTGGACTATTCCAAGGCCCGTCCCGAGGAAAATCGCTTTACCAAGGTTGTCCTTGCTGAGAAACTCAACGAACCCATGGAACTCGCCCTGCTGGACGAGGACCGCATCCTGTTCATTCAGCGAAATGGAGAAGTCAGGCTGTACAAAAATTCTACCCAGGAATTGACCACCATCGCCAACATCCCCGTGAGCACCAAGTATGTGAATGACGAAGGAGAAGAGTCCACCGCAGAGGATGGGCTGCTGGGTCTGGCCAAGGACCCCAATTTCGCAGAAAACAACTGGGTATACATGTATTTCTCCATCCCGGAGGAACCCAAAAACGTCCTGGCCCGCTTTGAGATGGATGGGGACGAACTGGTCCTGGAATCCCGAAAAATCATCCTGGAGGTCGATGTGCAACGGAAGGAATGTTGCCACGCAGCTGGTTCCATCACCTTCGACGATGACGGCAACCTTTACCTCTCCACGGGTGACAACACCAACCCACATGCCTCGCGAGGCTATAGCCCAAGCGATGAGCGCCCCGGCCGCAGCCCCTGGGATGCGCAAAAATCATCAGCTAATACCAATGACCTGCGGGGTAAAATTCTGCGCATCACCCCACAGCCAGATGGTAGTTACACCATTCCCGAAGGAAACCTGTTTCCGGAAGGAACGGCCAATACCCGTCCTGAAATCTACACCATGGGACACCGAAACCCGTTCCGGATTGCGGTGGACTCTCGCACAGGCTACCTGTATTGGGGGGACGTAGGTCCCGATGCCAATGATCCCGATGCTACCCGTGGTCCCGCCGGGCATGACGAGGTAGGACAGGCCCGTGGTCCAGGAAACTTTGGCTGGCCCCACTTTGTCGGAGACAACAAGGCCTACACCAAATATGACTTTGCAGCTGAGAAATCCCTGGAGCCCTGGAACCCGGAGGCGCCGATCAATACTTCGCCCAATAATACCGGGCTGACCGAATTGCCACCGGCCCAGAAAGCCTTCATCTGGTATCCTTACGGAGAGTCATCAGACTTTCCCATGGTGGGCAGTGGCGGCCGCAATGCCATGGCCGGTCCCGTTTACTATGTGGAAGATTTTGCCGGAGCGGAACATGCATGGCCAAAGTATTACGATAAAAAGCTCATCGCTTACGAATGGATGCGGGGCTGGATCATGGCCGTTGATATGGACGAAGAAGGCAATTACATCTGGATGGATCGCATCATGCCCAGCTACCAGTTTAGCAATCCTACGGACATGGTATTTGCCGAAAATGGAGACCTCTACCTGCTGGAATATGGTACTGGCTGGTTTACCCAGAATGACAACGCCCGTCTGGTACGCATCGAGTATAACGGTGGCAACCGCAAGCCTAAGGTTCAGGTGGCTACAGACTCACGTGGAGGTACACTTCCCCTGTCTGTCAACCTGAGCGCTGCTGGTACCACCGACCCGGACGGGGACAAGCTGACCTATTCGTGGGAGGTGACATCTGATAACGGCTACCGCCACAAGGGAAATAGTGAAGCACTTTCCCTGACCTTCGAAGAAGCTGGCGTGTACACCGCAAAGCTAACGGTCGACGATGGGGCCGGAGAAACCAGCACCCAATCCCTTGAAATCGTAGCCGGTAACGCTGCACCAGAGCTTAGCCTGGCGCTGACCCAGGGCAATCGTACCTTCTTCAACCCCAATGCTCCTTTGGCTTATGAGGTCTCGGTACGTGATGTGGAAGACGGCTCGCTGGGGAGCGGCATCACCCCCGACAGAGTAGCGGTTAACTTTGACTACCTGCCTGATGGGTATGACCAGATCAAGATCGCCCAGGGACACCGGTCCGCAGATGCCGAGACCTACTATGCCAAGGGCAAGAACCTAATTGAAGGCAGTGATTGTATGGCCTGCCACAAGATTAAGGGAACCTCCATCGGCCCGAGCTATATCGAGGTAGCCCAAAAATACCAAAACGACGAAGATGCGCTCGACTACCTCAGTGACAAGATCATAGGCGGCGGCGCCGGTGTCTGGGGCGAAGTTGCCATGGCCGGGCACCCTGACCTGCCCAAGTCTGATGCTGAGGACATGGTCAAGTACATCCTGAGTCTGGCCAATGACAATGAAAAAATCGGGTTGCCGCCAAGTGGCAGTCACACGATGGAGTTGCCTGAAGGCGATCCCGGTAAGGGAGTGTACCTGGTGCGCGCAGCCTACGAGGACAATGGAGCCAGCGGCCTGCCTTCCCTTCGCTCAGAGGAGGTCCTGGTGCTCAAAAGTGCCAGTGTCAATGCTCATAGCCTGGATGTTTATGACAAAGCTCGCAAGATGTCTTTCGGAGGAAACGATCTGGTGCTGATCGAAGAAAATGGCGCCTATATGGCCATGGAGCAGGTGGACCTGACCAATGTGACCTCAATGGTACTGGCTGTGACAGCCCCCGTCGCACGTCTCAATGCGGCTGGTGGCAAAGTGGAACTCCGACTTGGGAGCCCTGATGGCACCCTGATTGGGACTTCCCGGTTCCTGGAGGCCGCTGATCAGGCAGGCTTTGCACCTCGCATGCTGCCGGTGCCTGTTACCCTGCCGGATGGATATGCTGGAGAGTTACAGGATCTGTACCTCGTCTTTGTAAATGAGGAAACTTCCGGGCAAACCCTCATGGTATTCCTCGGGGCACAGGTCGTCCTCGGTTCTGGAGCCGATTAAGCATATGGCCTGGAAGTGATATCGGGAATATGCAATGAGTCTGGAAATCAGTTCCTTAGGAACGCTCAAAAAATTAGTTCCGCTTTTGACTTGATCTCTTGCCCGCATACTGCGTCAGAAAAAGCCTCATTTGGCTCGCCAAACTCGGTTTTTCTTCCTTGTCTGCGAACAAGATCTCTTCGTAAAATCGGGAAGTTATTTTTCTCGCGTTCCTTAATCAGAGTGCCGATTCCTAATTCACGAAACACCTGGCTTCCCATATAGACAACTGAACCTGGGCCGCACCTGGAATTATCGGGTGCGGCTCCTTATTTATGTGAATCAAGGGGTATGATCATGGTCCTGTAGAGGCGACCCGCAGGTTCGCCTGATACGCTAGGCGAACCTGCGGGTCGCCTCTACGACGTGCTACAGCCCTTTTTTTGGGGTGAACCTTTGATTCGCATTCTCTGTATTTTTTAGTGCCATTATGAGGCAATGGGGAGTAATGCTACTATGGATTTAGTATTAAATGTATGAATGCTACTTGTTTATGGATATGCAGCAAGTGCCTTCGGGATTAAGTAATTCCCATTCGGAATCTATGTAAAATGCTGGTCAACAGCACTTTCAACTACGTACTAGTGACGTTGTTGAACACAATGAAGTCCCGCGAAGCGGAAAACTTCGAACTTATTCCACTAGTCGATATGTAAATTTCTGATTTTTAAAATTTAGGTAAGCGGTATAGCTTTTTGTATATATACGTGAATTCGCAACCTGATAGTTGGGTGGTAAATTTTCAGCATATATGGACACTGGTTTCATTAATAATTATAGGCGATACGCCCTCTGGATTTCTTTGCTCTCGGTTGTAGTTGCTGTACTGGTGATGATCGGATGGTGGGCAGGCTGGGAACCCATCCTGTACATTCTTCCCGGTGCCTCTACCATGAAATTCAATACGGCACTCGGTTTTTTCTTCCTGGGTATAGCCCTGTGGTCCAGTTGTTATTTATCGGGATCCCGCCAGAATATGCTGATTCTGGTACTCGCCATACTCAACATGCTTATTGGGGGCATCTCGCTGGTTGAGTATATCTGGAGCCCGGAAATTGGCATTGACACGTTTTTCGCCAGTGATCCCTATTCAACTGCTTTCCCGGGAAGGATGTCACCGGGGACTGCGCTGAACTTTTTTATTTGTGGGGTAGCTCTCCTGACCATTTTTGCCAGCAAGCAGATCCGGCTTCTGGGCCAATACCTCTTGTTGGTAGTAGGACTTGTTTCCCTTGTGTCCATCGTTAGCTATGTGATGAATGTAGAAGAGGGCCACAAACTCTTTGTCCTGGATACCATGGCGATCCACACAGCGATCCTGTTCCTGCCACTCTCCATCGGTTTTTCGTTGAAAAATCCGCAGATGGGGCCCATTGGCCTTTTTATTGGAAACCTGCAGGGGCACAAAGTAGCCCGCTCGGTTCTCCCTTTGCTCCTGATTTTTCCGGTAGTGATCAACCTGATTATCGTCAGAGAGGTATCAGACGGGAGTATTTTCGTTGACTTTGGAATTACCCTGGCAACGGTCATCTTTATTTTGGCCTCGATGATCTATTTAGCGGTCATGGTGACCAATCTGAACCGCAGCGATCTCAGCCGAAGGGGCCTGGAGCAGTCAATCCATCAGAAGAATGCTGAACTGGAGACCTATAAAGCCGCGCTGGACCGCAGCTCTATGGTGGCGATTACCGACACAGACGGTCTAATTCTGGAGGTCAACGAGGTTTTTCGTACCCTGACCCAGTATGAAAATCGGGAGTTGCGGGGAAAATCCATCGGGATATTGAATTCCGGCCACCACCCCGAGGAGTTTTTCGAGCAGATGTGGGGGGAAATATCCAAGGGAAACACCTGGTCTGGAGAGCTGAAAAACAGGACCAGGGATGGACAAAATTTCTGGGTGCATGCCTCCATCATTCCCTTTTACGACGAAGAAGGGGGGGGAAATAGGTATATGTTGATGGGGCAGGAACTGAAAGGGAGGGAACAGGTGCTTCAGGAGCAAAACACGAGGCTGACCCTCCGCAATAAAGAGCTGGAACACTTTGCCTACATAGCTTCGCATGACCTGCAGGAACCCATTCGCTCCATACAGGGCTATGTGAATATTCTGAAGACGGAATATGCCAGTTCGCTGGATGGAGAAGGGAAAAATATCCTGCAGTTTTTGTCGAATGCTTCTCAGCGTATGAGTGAGCTGGTTCAGGGACTGATGGGACATGCGCGTATCGCTCCTACTGGCCCCAAGGAACTGGTGGATCTGACTCAATTAGTCAATGGGGTTCGGAGTGACCTGAAAGTGCTAATCAGTGAGCATGATGGAACAGTAGAGGTTTCTCCGCTGCCCGCGATTGAGGGGTATTCAGTTTGGTTGCATTCCCTGTTTCAGAATCTGATCAGCAATGCGATCAAGTACCACCGGAAAGGAATTGCACCCTATGTCCAGATCTTTTCGGAGAAAACCGATGAGGGACTGCTGATATCGGTGAAGGACAATGGGATGGGAATCAAGCCGGAATACCAGGAGAAAATTTTCCTCATGTTCCAGCGCCTGCACCGCCGACCGGAGTACGGTGGTATCAAGGGGACAGGATTAGGGTTAACGAATGCCCGAAAAATCGCGGAGCTTCATGATGGCTTTCTGCGTGTCCACTCCACCCCTGGGGAGGGAAGTACCTTTACTTTTGTCGTCCCGGCTAAGGGTAATACCGGACGGTGAGTAGTGGAAAGGATAGGTGATTCGTGATCAATAATTCACGTGAGTTTTGAGTTTCTGGGCTTCAATTCCAATTGGAACAAGCAGCCTAAAGCAAGCCTGGGGCTGCCTGGAATTCCGTTCCGACTCGTCGGGATTGCCTCCTTTCTTTTTTAGGAGCACAAGTAGCTCTATACAATCCTGGGTTCCTCCCTCTGTCGCACAAGCCTCTCCCTCCAGAGGGAGATACTCGCAGTGGCACTTGGGCAAAGGTCTAAAGCAAGCTTGGGGCGGTGCTGGCCCGGCATTTGGCGCTCGGGGCGGCCTGCAGGGAAGCCTGAAATGCCGTCCCGACTCGTCGGGATGCTTACTTCTTTTGTAGGTCCGCAAATGGATTTCTAATATGCTTCCTCTGAAAGTGCTGTTTCGCTTTCAGCG
>CAYFIR010000012.1:0-101699 GCA_964343195.1 uncultured Bacteroidia bacterium
CTACGAACTACGAACTACGAACTACGAACTACGAACTACGAACTACGAACTACGCACTACGAACTACGAACTACGAACTACGAACTACGAACTACTGCTCAATACTCCTCGCGTCAAAATAGACGATTTCCCCTTCTTCGGCTTTCACTTCGACTTCGATGGGGTTACAACAGACTTCGCAGTCCTCGATATAGGTCTGTTCTGGTACGCTGGCGTCCAGGATGAAGCTGATCTGTTGCCAGCAATATGGGCAGGTGAAAAAGTATTCATCAGTCATGTGACTTTCTTTTTTCAACTCAGGGCTGCGAATAATTGTTGGGAGATGGGGAATGAAAAAATAGCAATTTTCACCTTCGGGTGGTAAACGGCTTGATGGTCCTGCTAAACAACCCCTATCCTTCGACGAATGACCTTTTCCTTATATATGAAAAGCCCTGCTGGACAAGCTAACCAGTTTCCTTTGCCTAACAATCCATGTAAATTTCGTCTTGAGGTTAGGTAGTCGGCCCATATGCCGGTCGTAATCAGATAGAACCAATTCAGCATGAACGGTATCAGAATCGCTTGCACCCTACTGCTCATAGGGATTTTTACCTTGAATTTATCAGCACAGGAACGTCCCAAGGAGGTTTCCATTCGTATCAGCCCCAAGTCTGATAGCGAAGTCCTGATTGATACCACCTTTCTCGTATACGGAGAAGTGGAAGTGGACTCTTTGCTGAGTCAATTGGGCATCGATGAAGGCCTTGAGGAGCAGCCACTGCTCAAGGTGATTGTAATTCGTGACCCGGAACGAGAGGCAGATGTCGCCCGTAGTCGTCCCGAGCCTGTTCCAGGTCCCAAGCCTATGCTGGGAGTTTACCTGGATACGGATCACCACGAGAGCGATGGTGTGAGGGTCACAGGGGTATTTGGTGCTGCGGCTGCGGCTGGCGTGGAAGAAAACGACATCATCATAGAGATCGACGGCTCCGAAATCCAGTCCGTAGAAGACATTGGCGAAGCCAAAGAGTCCAGGCAGGTTGGCGATGTGATGCGGGTGACGGTCAAACGAGATGGGGAGGCCCGGACGATAGCGATCACGATGACTGGTGAGCAGGCCAAGAGTGTTTCCCGCATGGAGGAAGAGCCACACCAAAAGGGGTTTTTGGGAGTATACACCGAAGAAATTGATGATGAACTGGCGGACAGGCTGGGGCTGGAGTCTCAATTGGGCGTTTATCTCAAGGAGGTAGTTCCGGGTAGCGGAGCAGATGTCGCGGGGCTGAAATCGGGGGACGTCATTACCCACATAGAAGGTCGGGAGCTCGATGCTGCCTGGGAACTCGGCGAAGCTCTCGCGGAGTTTTCACCCGGAGAAAAGGTTTTGGTAGGCTATCTGCGTGGATTGCAGCCTGCCATCGCTTCGGTAGAGCTTACAGAGAAAATAGAGCATAACCCCAAGCCTACCCGCTGGAAACAGGTCAAGGTTGAAGATCCTTATCTGGGGGTCCACCTCGACAACGAAGGCAGGGGAGTGCTGATTACACGGATTATTGAAGGGGAAGGGGCCGAAGCTGCCGGATTGCAGGTCGGAGACCGCATTGTGAGTTTTGACCGCACCGATGTAGAAACATTTGAAGGACTGGTAGAACTGATACGTCAGCATATGCCGGGGGATGAAGTACGGCTGGAAATTCTCCGTGGAGAAGACATACAGCGTGTATCTGCCACTCTCGGCAGCCGCTATCGCCACGAATGGGTTACGTTGCCCCCAGAGGCTGATATGGACCCGGAAGAACTGCTGGAACAAATGGAGGATAAGGATCAGGCCAGTGAACTTCAGCAGCAGATGGAGGAGCCGAGCCTGGACATGGAAGAATTTGAGTTTTTCCCGAATCCCAATACCGGACAGTTCCGCCTGAGATTCACCCTGCCTGATATGGGAGATACCGATGTCCGGGTCTTTAGCCCGGAGGGCAAAGAGGTGTACCGGGAGCGCCTTCGCAATTTCAGTGGTTCATACGACAAGCGCATCAACCTGGGGGATAACCTGGCTCGGGGAATCTACTTCCTGCAGGTTACCCGCAATGGAAAAGGAATGGTGGAGCGACTGATCATTCGATAACCATGCGAAGTAAGGCACCCGCACTAAGGCTGATTCCGTAGTCCATGTGCCGCTTTTTATGTGGGATGCGAATCAAGGGTTCACCCCCAAAAAAGGGCTGTAGCATGTCGTAGAGGCCATGATCATAACCCTTGATTCACATTTCGGGTTATATGTTATGGATCAGCGTGGTCAGTTCCGCCTGGGTCAGCTTTCCTTTGTCTGTATTGTACCATTTCTGTAGTTGTGCAGATATTTCGTGCTTGTCAACTCCCTGATCCATCAGGCTCTGTCGGAACTCCTGTGCCTCCTGTGGACGTGGCCCCCAGGTATCGAGTACCTTTCCACTCTCTGGCTCAAATATGATCAGCTTGGGGATAGACCTGCCTCCGTAGGTCAAAAAGTTGTCCATGACTTCAGGATGCTCGTCTCGTAAGATTAGCCTCAGGGTGATGTTATCACTCTGCTCCGCAATTGCAGAAAGTATCGGGATGATCTGGGCTGCATCACCACACCAGCTTTCGGTAAGGACCAGCCAGTTTTGAGGTGAGGAAACAGTGTGAACAGCAGATAATAGCTCGGGGGTGAGGCGAGTCGTCTTATCCAGACGTTTCATCCGGCTATGGTTGAGTTTGCTGTAATTTATCAGGTGTTCATCCTGAACTGGGCCAGTAGTTTTTCCTTCCTGTACCAGTTGCTCGATCAGTTTGCGATAGCCACTGTAGTCCATCGAGTGTGTCCATGCCTGTTGTAGCAGATCCATTTAGATAGTTTGAATGAAGAATTACGATCTTCTAATATAGCACAACACTACGAATTAGAAGCTTTGGATTGGGAGTAATTTTCCATTGCTCTCGGAGAGGGATGGTGGGCTTTCTGCCTGGGAAGGCAAGGGTGTGTATAGTTTTTGTGTCGAAAATTCTTGAGACAACTTCATTTGAGGGCTGAATTTTTTTATTAAACTTGCGTTCAATAAAATCGCCCTCACATAAAACTGGTAGTTGGTAGGTGGTTCAGGAACCCATCTGTCCCTATTGGTTGACAGGAAGAGTGCTTTCTAACCCCAATGTCCTATGTTCTCCCCAGCTTCCTTACTTCTGATTTTTTATGCCTTCGTGTGGACTGCTGAAGACCCACTTGCAGGGCAGAAACTGCCTCTTGATTGTGAGCTTGACACGATTGTGTACCACTTCCCGGATGGGAGCGTGTACGAAGGGCAGTATTGTACAGAGCCCGAACCAGAGTCTACCAACTCTGAAGATATGCGAGTGGATAGCAGCGAGTACCTGCTTGAACGACTACAGGGGCAGGGCTCAATGCGATATCCTAATGGAAACGTTTACCAGGGCACATGGGAGGAAGGCAAGCCTCACGGGATGGGCATCATGGCCTTCGCCAGTGGAGTAGTGTATGATGGAGCCTGGAACAGAGGAAAAATGACAGGGAACGGGGTGCTGACTTCGCCCAGTGGAAATGTTTATACCGGCGAATTCCTAAATGGAAGGTATCACGGCCGTGGCCGCCTGGAGTATTATAACGGAGACCTGTATGAGGGAGATTTCCTTGCGGGAAAAAAGCATGGCTACGGGGTGTATCGCTATGATGTAGGCGGGATCTACGAAGGCGAATGGAAAAATAACCGCCGTTCCGGCAACGGACTTTACACCTATGCTGATGGCAGCATGTACCAGGGAGAGCTTAAACTTGGCAAACCCAATGGGCAGGGTATCATGGTACTGCCGGATGGTACCGTTATGAAAGGCGAGTTTATCATGGGAGAATTTCAGGAACCTGATCCGAATGCTACGGTAGTAGTGGACAATCAATAGAATCGGGTACAACACGGTTAAATCATGGGAATACCGTGTTACAGTTCCCGTTGAGATTGGGACCTAAACAGGAAAACGGCCTTTAAGTAGGAGTCCAAAAAGAACTTTAAGAGAGAGGTATGGAGGAAATGGAGGTATGAAGGCCTTAAGCAGCACTTTGCCTCCATATCCTCATATACTTCATACCTATATAATTCTGTCCAACTACTTATGGGATCTGATCCCATAAAGGCCGTTGTGTGTCATAACTCCCGGAGTTCGTCCTGGCCCTATGCCGTTCTGGCCCAGGCATGTCGCATGCTGAGGAAGCCTACTGCACCAAATCCCAGCATTTCCATGAGCATGAATGGGAGGATGCTAAAGTCTTCGAAGTAAAATGCCATCAGCACTCCGAAAAGAAAGTATGCTGCCATGGCCAGTTCCAGCCAGACGGTAGGCTCGATCTTTTTGTTCTTGTACTTGACGTGGTTCCACTTATCCGAACGCTTTTGCAGGGCAAACTTGGGCGTGCGAATAAAGGGAGTCTGCATTCCTCGGTACCCCTGAAGCACTGCACGGGTATTGTGCAGAGATAGCCCCATGGAGATGGATAGATAGGGAATAAAGTTCAGCAGGAATCGCTTCAGGCCTTTTTCCCAGTCCTGTTCTCGCTGGATAAAAGTGATCAGGTAGAACACCGCCAGAATCATAAAGCTGCATAGCAGCGCAGCCACTGGTATCAAAAGGAAGTCCACCTTCCCTTCAAATATCTCGTGCTTGATCCATAGCAGGGGCACACTGGTGGCCCCTAACAGCAACACCAGGATAAACACCGAACTGCTCAGCAGATGCATGGATCCATGCAGTTTACGGATCAAGGGCGCGTCTGATTTCCAGAGAGTTGTGAGCATCTTGCGCGCAACCTCAGCACCACCCTTCATCCAGCGGTACTGCTGTGATTTGATGGCCCCCATCTCAGCGGGTAGCTCAGCAGGAGCGCCGATCTCATCCGCGTAGCGGAACTTCCACCCTTTCAGCTGTGCGCGGTAGCTCAGGTCCAGGTCCTCGGTCAGAGTGTCATGCTCCCATCCTCCTGCATCTTCGATGCACTCCTTGCGCCACACCCCTGCGGTCCCATTGAAGTTCATGAAGAAGCCCCCAACGTCGCGGCTGAACTGCTCCACGGTGAAGTGAGCGTCGAGGTGAAAAGCCTGAGCTTCGGTGAAGATGGAATAATCCTGATTGATATGCTCCCAGCGAGCCTGTACCACACCGATTTTGGAATCGGTGAAGTTGGCCATGGTGGCACGCAGGAAGTTGGGATTGGGGACAAAGTCCGCATCAAAAATCGCGATGAAATTGCCTTTGGCGAGTTTCAGGCCGTATTCCAGCGCTCCGGCTTTAAAGCCAGTACGCTCCGGTCGGCGAATGTGATGAAACTGATAGCCTTGGGCCTGAAGCTCCGCAATCTTGCGAGCCGCAACCTCTATGGTTTCGTCAGTGGAGTCATCCAATAACTGAACCTCAAAACTATCCTTGGGATAGTCAAGGGCGGCCATACTATTCAGCAATCGCTCTACAACGTATAATTCATTGTAGATCGGCAACTGGATAGTAACGAATGGGAGGTCCTGGTCTCCTTCTAAAGGAGCCTGGGACTTAAACTTCTTCCGATTGCGGAGGAAGGTAAGAATGAGGTGCAACTGACCGATGCTATAAATAACAATCAGGACCAGTGCCAGCCCATACAACCCAAGTACAACGTATTCAAATATCTGAACCAACACGCTTGGAAATTTTTTGCAAATTTTAGCTATTGTTCCACGAATTCCAAATAATTGGTGGTAGAACTAACCCTGGTTTACAATAACTTAAAAATGGTGGTGATGATTTTGTAGCCTGCCATCACCGTTCCTTTGAGGGTTCCGGTGACCTTCGAAACCCCAATTCTGGTCCGATAATCCACCGCTACCTCGGTGCAGCGCAATTTCATTTTTGCTGCCTTTACCTGCATTTCTACGGTCCAGCCGTAGGTTTTGTCCTGCATATTCAACTTTTCCAGTGCCTGAAAAGTGATGGCCCGAAAGGGGCCGAGGTCAGAAAATCGGTAACCATATAGTATACGAATCAGAGTAGTCGCCAGCCAGTTTCCAAAAATTTGTTGTGGCATCATGGAACCGGACTCCCGATCGCCCAATTCTCTGGATCCGATGACCATATCATGAGTCCCTGCCAAAATCGGGCCTACTACTTCGGGTAACTGTTGAGGATAATCTGAATAATCTCCATCCAGAAAGACGACTATATCCGGGTGCTCGTCACCTTTTTTTTCACTTATATACTGAATGCCGCGCAAACAGGCATACCCATATCCTTTTCGAGGTTCCTGGAGAACCGTGGCTCCAGCTTCTCTGGCCCTTGATTCGGTTTCGTCGGTAGAATTATTGCTGACGACTATCACTTCCCTTACCCAGTCTTGGGGTATGTCCCGAACCACGTTGCCAATGGCATCCTGTTCATTAAATGCAGGGATAACTACGTAGATGTTGCCCCTTGGTTGCATAGGCCTACTGGTTGGTTAGTGGTAAGGGAGTGATTTGGATTATTTGATCTCAATCCAGACCATTTCATATTAGCAAGGGCGCAATTAACGAAAACCTGATGAGAACGCTGTCGTCTGTCAGACCAATCAGGAAGATGCTGCGCAGTTGATCCATTCATTCCCGGAAACACATTTAATCTGGTGTTAATATTTCCTTCGCTTGCAATGCCCTAATTAC
This sequence comes from uncultured Bacteroidia bacterium, assembly GCA_964343195.1. GTDB lineage: Bacteria > Bacteroidota > Bacteroidia > J057 > J057 > CAYVAP01. The sequence continues at coordinate 6,675 of CAYFIR010000012.1, forward strand.
CGTTACATACTCAAACCTAATTTTCCCAAGCTATGCGATTCGCCTTGTTTGCTATGATTCTGCTAGCCTTTAGCTATTCAACTCAGGCTCAGGATCTCCCCAAAATCATCATAGATACCGAGGGCTCCGTTCATCCCTGGAGCAGCCTTGAAGTCAACAATAACCCGGAAAACTTTCAGTTTGCCATCGTGACCGACCGCACGGGTGGCCACCGTCCGGGGGTATTCCCTACCGCGATCGAGAAGCTCAACCTGCTGCAGCCAGAGTTTGTCATGAGTGTAGGAGACCTGATCGAAGGCTATACCACCGACGTGGAGCAGATCGATCGTGAGTGGGAGGAATTCAATGGATTCATCGACATGCTGTCGGTGCCTTTCTTCTACGTACCCGGCAACCACGACTACATCAACGAGGTCATGGCGGAAGAATGGAAAAAGCGCTACGGCAAAGATTATTACCACTTTGTCTATCAGGACGTGCTGTTTCTCTGCCTGAATAGCGAAGAAAGAATGCGTGGCGCCGGGCGGGGCTATATCGACACCCCGCAGCTTGAGTACATCGAGCAGGTACTGGCGGAGAACCCCAACGTAAAATGGACCATGGTCTTCTTGCACCAGCCGCTTTGGGACCAGGATGATCCCGGCGAATGGCCTGCCGTAGAAGCTGCCCTGAAGGATCGGCCCCACACCGTATTTGCGGGGCACCGGCACCGCTACGTGAAGTACGAGCAAAACAACGGCAAGTATTTCGTTCTCGCCACTACTGGTGGCGGTAGCAGCCTGCGCGGCACCCGCTTTGGGGAGTTTGACCACGTGGTCTGGGTGACCATGACCGACGATGGCCCCATCATTGCCAACCTGCTGCTGGAAGGCATCTGGGACGAGGACATCCACACCGAGGAGATGATGAACTTTTCTCGTCCCCTCATGCGCCAGTCTGCGCTAAAAGTGGAGCCCATCTGGGTGGAAGGAGGAGAGGCGCCCGAAACGATGACCGTCCGCCTGGTCAACCACAGCGATGTCCCGATGGCCTATGATCTGGAATTTGAATCGAATGGTGACATACAGGTAGCCGAAAGTGAGTGGAAGGATACCCTGCCCCCCAACCAGACCCTGGTCCGTGAGGTGGGCGTTCAGGTAGCCAATGGCATGACCTGGGTCGAGCCCATCGAAGTGGAGGCCACGGTCACCTACCTGCCAGACAATCAGCCTGCGCTGGAGATCGAGCAGACCCTGTACCTCCGCCCCGAGCCCAAGCTGGCGATCGAGGAAAAGAAAGTAAAAGTGGACGGTAACCTGAAGGAGTGGCGCAATCCCCGCTTCAACAGCGAGCATGCCGTGGTAGAAGCCGATCCATTCTCACACGACGGGCCGGAAGATGCATCCTTTACCTGGGATGTGGCCTACGATGAGGAATTCATCTACATCGGGGCGAAATTCATGGATGATCAGCTCGAAGTTACCGACGGAGCTGCCCCCTGGAACCAGGACGGTGCCGGCTTGCTGTTTGATGCCCGCCCGATGAACATGAGCGCCTACAACAACGGCGACAATGGCTTTCGGGACTATGCGCCTCTGCTGATCAGTCCGGCGGAAGAGCCCGGCAACGAGCCGAGCGTCTATTACCGCGATCGCCTGCCAGAGGGCACCCAGATCGTGTGCCAGCGCACCGAAGATGGCTTTGCCATTGAGGCGGCCATCCCCGTAAGCTACGTGAACCAGATGCAGGGCGGGGAGTGGGAAACCCTCCGGGTAAATGTCATCCAGCGCGACCACGATGACGACGGCACCCACCAAAGCCAACTGATGTGGCAGCCTGACTGGCGCTATGAGAGCCGCACGGTAGGCACCGGGATGTTCTACCGTCGCTAGTCGGAATGAAGTAGCCGACCAATAGGTCTCGTCAAAAGATGCTGATAGTCAGTGGGTATAACTACGAACTATTAACCACGAACTTCGAACTTCTTCCACCAGAGGCCTGGATTTTGCTATATTTGGGTTTACAACAACCCACCACGGGTCGGCCTTCGGGCCGGCCTTTTTTGTTGACTATTGAGCATTGATCAGTATTTTGTATCAACAACTCAACCTCACGTCAATATGAATACTTCTTCTCTCTCCATTGGCACCCGCATCCGTCACCCGCAATACGGCGATGGCATCATCCTCGACAACAGCAAGTCCTTTTATAATGTCGCTTTCCCCAACTATGGAGAAAAGGCCATTGACCAGGGATTTCCGGACCTGGAGGTCATCGAACTGGCTCCTGTTCCCGAGCAGCGCCTGAGCCTGGGGGACGTCGAGCGCGTACTGACGCAGATCATGCGGGACTGGTCGGGTATCGGGGAGGTCGTTCCGCTGGGTAAAAAGTGGAAGGGGGGCACCATGACCCTGCAACCCGCTGACCCCAGCCAGAAGCCCAAAGAGATACCCATTGAGACCTTCTTCCACAAAATCGTCATGGTCAGGGATCGCCTGCGGGTGCTGGAGGCCCAGCTTAACAGCAACAAAAACCTTTCCGACGAGGAAAAGGTCAACCTGCAGCAATACATCACGCGGATCTATGGCAGCCTGACGACGTTCAATGTGCTCTTTGCCAGTACGGAAGATAGTTTCCGGGGCGAAGGGAAGAAGGGATAAAGTGATATTGGGATGAGGGGATATTGAGAGAACACACTCGGGTGGACCCGATTGATGCCCCCGCTCATAATCAGATCAAAAAAAGCGGTGCAAGCATGGAGCCTGCACCGCAAATTGTGTCTGTGTATGTCTGTTGATCGATGATCGAATAGCCTCAGAAGCGGGAAGGGACTGAGGGAGATAACCCTATTGCTATTCTACAATCAGCTTGGTGGCCTTTACCTGGTCGCCCATGGTCGCACGGACCATATAAATTCCGGGCTCAAGGTCGCTGGTGGGCACGTCTACACTTAGTCGTCCAGCCTCTACCTTTTCAGAGAAAATCACAGACTGCACCTGGCCTTGCCGATCCAGCACCTCGACCTTTACCAGGCCTGCCTGCGTGACATCAAAAGAAAGGCTTGAAACCTCGCTGGTAGGGTTAGGGAAAAGCGATAGTTCCATGGCAGATTCTTCCTGTGGGCCCATGGGCATATCGGGTGACCATAGCAGGAAGCCTACTGGCGTCAGTGCCTTGCCAAATCCAGCACCTCTGGCACGGTCTGGACCATGTTCCTGACCATGGTGGCCACGGCGTCCCCGGTGCTCGCCTTCGCCTCTTTCGGGTCGGCCTTCGGGCGCACCCTCAGGACGGTTGGCCTCATGGAGGGCTTTGAGCTCCTCACGCCAGACTTCTGCGTCAGACTCCAGTCCATCGAGCAGGGAGGCGATCTCGGCCTCGTGGGCATCGGCGATGGCCCAGGCACGGGTCATGAGCTGACGGTGCTGCTTGCTGAACTGCTGATGAGCGGCGCGCATCTCAGCGCGTTGCGTGTCAGAAGGGCGCTCACCTGGGGTCATCTGCTCGCGCATGGCCTGGCGTTGAGTGCGGGTCTCGTCGCGCAGTTGTTTGAGGCCAGCGCGGATTTCTTCAAGCTCAGCTTGCTCGGTAGCACTTAGTGAAGCATCCAGTTGGGCGCGCTGCTCCGTCATGACGGGCTTTACTTCAGACTGGTAGTACTCCTGCACTGCCTGTCGCATCTCAGGATTTCGAGGCCCCTGGTGAGGATGGCGGCCTCCCTGCCCGGGCTGGGCAGTGGTGGTGGTGATCAGGGCCAGGCTGGCAAAAAGGGGGAGGACAAATTTTAAAACTCGCATGTCGCGTGATGTTTAATGGTTTGTTTGTTGTTGTTTGCCCCTTTGACCAGCCTGGTCTCTGTTTTATTCCTGCGATGAGGGAATTTTTTCAGCTTTTTCTTTTAGTGCCTGGTTCATTGCGACAAAGTTGTCGCGGGTTTGGTCGCCTATCTGCTTGAGTATCAGCTTGACCAGTATCCCTTTGAATTCTTCTCCGTGGATGAGCTTGGTCTGATTGTCTGATAGGGGAACCAACTCGAAATAGTGCTTTCCGTCAAACAGCCCCCTGAAATAGAGACTCCCAAGCCACTCGAAATACCGGCCTGGCTCTACCTTGAGTACGGTTGGGGTGAAAGTCATCAGCTTTTCGCCATTGCGCATGGTGTTCTTGAGTTTCTCTCCCTCGGCAATCTGCCCGTGGCTCTCAACTATGAAGGGATTCCATTCTGAATACCTCTCCAGGTCAGTGAGGATACTCCAGATGTTGGCAGTGGGTGCATTGATGATGATTTCGGTCTGAATTTGCATGATGTTGTTTCGTTGAGTGAATGTACATCTGCAAGATGGGCCTAGCTCCTGAGAATGGCCGTTTACAATTGTTAAGATCGGTTGGGAGGTGGGCAGTGGGCGGGCAATGTTATTAACCTACAGATGCATACTCCTAGACATTTTCATTTTCGGGCCATCTTTTTTACCGCAAAGGCGCAAAGGAGGTCGCAAAGAACGCAAAGTCTGGATTGCGGTTTGCCGGAAGATCGCGAAGGAAACCGCCGGTTTCGTTTTTGTCTAGGAGCATGCTACAGATGGTATATGTTGAAAATATGGGCTAAAAGCCTACTGGCTGTTCGATGACTCCGATCATCGAACCCTCTAACTGCGAGATTCCATATCGCGAAGGCTGCCAATGCGGGAGCGGAGTCCCGCAGTTAGGACGAACCATGATCGGAGTCATGGTTCAGCTATTGGCGGAAGGTGGCTTAGGCGATTCGGGACTTCGGATTAAATGTTGCGCCATAAGCAGGTGGACAGAATTTTTTAGGTATAAAGTATATGGGGATATGAAGGCAAAGCGCTGCTTAAAGCCTTCATACCCTCATTTCCTCGATAGCTCTCTCGTATAGTTATTTTTGGACTCCCCTATTTCCGTATTCCTTCTACCGCTTTTCTCCATGCCGCCTTATCCCACTCCATTCACTCAGTCGGCTTCTTTCTCCTGAATTCTACGCCTGATCCGGCTGAGTGAAACCGGGGTGATGCCCAGGCAGGATGCGATGATATGCTGGGGGACACGCTGCAGCAAATCGGGGTGATCTTCTGCAAACTTGCGATAGCGCTGCTCGGGGCTGTCAAGGATAAAGGAGGAGAGGATGCGCTGGGCGTTGAGGAATCGCTGCTCGACTATGGCTCGGGTAAACTGATGCATGACCGGGATTTTCTCATATAGCTCCATCAGCCGGTCCCGAGGAAGGACCAGCAGGTCGCAGGGTTCCAGGGTTTCCAGTACCTGATCGCTGGGCTGCTGGGTCAGAAGGCTCTCAAAGCTGCTGGCAAAGAGCCCTTCCTGAAAGATAAATCCCGTAAACGTATCTCCCTCCCGCTCATAATAGAAGCGCATCAGGCCCTTGTTGATGAAGTAGAATTCGGTGGAAACGGCGCCCAATGGCACCAGCTGAAATCGGTCTGGCACCTGCCGGAAAATGAAGGCGCTTTCCAGCATCCTTTTCTCACGTGGTGAGAGCTGTATATGCTGGCTGACAACCTGGTGTAATAGCTCAAACATCTCTGATAAATTGGTCAAAAATAATCAGAGCTTCTGCTTTTCCAGGTCATCAGGGATTGAAAAATAGAAGGTACTCCCCGCTCCCGGGGTAGAGGTTACCCAAATCCTGCCATAATGCAGTTCTACGATCTTTTTACAATAGGCGAGGCCTATACCTGTGCCAGGGTATTTTCTGCTACTGTTGAGACGCTGGAAGATGATAAAAATGCGGTCCAGATGTTCTGCTTCCATTCCTATTCCATTGTCTTCGACAGAGAAGGTCCAGTGATCTGCTTCTTTCCAGCATCGAATAGCGATTTTAGGAGGGATGCCTGGCTTGTGGAATTTGACAGCGTTGCTGATCAGGTTCTGAAATAGCTGCCTGATCTCGGTTTCATACACTTGAAGGGTGGGGAGTTGATCGGACTCAACCTGGGCATGTTGCTCAGATATTTTTACCTGCAGATCAGTCAGGACATCATCCACGATGTGATTGAGGTCGCATATGGCTAACTGTCGTTCATAGCCCAGTCTGCTGTAGTGGAGGAGTTCCCGAATGAGCCTGCTCATTCGTTTTGCAGAATTGCTGATGGTATTCAGGTGGTAGTCCGTTTCTTCTCCGAGCTTGCCCTGATAATCCTCCAGGAGGATGTCTACAAAGCTGCGAATGGTGCGAAGGGGTTCCTGCAGGTCATGGGAAGCGACGTAGGCGAACTGCTCCATTTCCTTGTTTTGCACCTCTATGACCTTGATACGCTGCCGGACTTCCTCTGCTTCCTTTTGCTTTGTTATGTCGAGCTTGACCCCGTTGACAGAAACGATCCTGTTCCCTTCATCAAGACGGGTGACGTTTCGCTGGCTCAGGACGACTAGCTCTTCACCCGTCTGGGGATTTACCACCCGATGTTCATGGATATAATCTTCCCCGTTTTCCAGTGACTCCCAAAAGAGCTGCATGGTTTCTTCCCGATCATTCGGATGGATCAGGCTGTGCAGGTCTGCTGTGTGGTACTGCTCCTTGGGGGGAAGGCCAAATAACCTGATGAAGTTTTCTGATGGGTAGAGGATGTCATTGACCAGATCGAGTTGGTAGCTACCCATGCGAGCGAGTTGCTGCGCCTCTCTCAGTTGATGGGTCAGTTTTGTCAGATTCTCCTGAGCGGTCATGATCTGGGTGACATCGGTGGTGACGCCATATATCCCAAATATTTCGCGCTCCTGATTGAGCATCGGATATTTTTTGCTTTCCAGGTAGGAAAAAGAGCCATCCTCCTCGACTCTTTTAATGATCTGCTTGCTAACTTTTCCCTTTTCCAGGACGCCTTTTTCCAACTTCTCCAGAGAGTTGACAATTTCCGATTCGCCCAAAACTTCCCGAATGGTTCTTCCGATCAGGTCTTCTTTCCGCTCAATGGGCAAGATGTCAATGGTTTGTTCACTGGCTGCAATGATGCGCAGATCCGTGTCTTTGAATGATATGTATTCATCCGTGTAGCGCAGGACTGCATCCATCAGGGTACTCAGCAGGTTTACACGTTCATCGAGCTGCTTGAGGTCGCTGATGTCACGCGAGGTAGTCATCAGGTGGATCAAGTTCCCCTCTCCATCAAAAAACGGCTCGGTGATGGTATCGAACCAGATATAGCTCCCGTCCTTTTTTCGGATTCTGTACTGAATGCGAGTGACCGTTTTCCCTGCAAGTACCTGATTATGTGAGTCCTTGCGGATGTGTTCGACGTCTTCGGGATGAAACATCTCATAGGGATTGGTACCGATTAGTTCCTCTGGCTCATAGCCGAGCAGCTTCCTGCTGGCGCTCGATACTTCCCGGTATCGACCATCGGGCTCATGGAGGCAGATCAGGTCGTTGATGTGATCAAACAAAAACCGATACTTTCTTTCACTGGCCTCCAGCGCCATGGTGGCATTTCGCTGGTCGCTGATGTCCTGCGAGACCCCTATAATGGCCTTCAGGTTCCCTTCGTCATCCAGGACAGGGTTGTTGGTCACCAGCGCCCAAAAGCTTCGGTGTTGTTTATCCTTGACCATGAACTCCCCTGACCAGGTCTTGCCTTGCAGCAGTTGAGCCATTACCGCCTCGGCCTCTGACCGGGACTGCTGAGAAGGAGTTAGTTCAAAGATCAGTTGACCGAGTGCTTCGGCCGCAGACCAGCCATACAGTTTTTCGGCAGCGGCGTTCCAGTAGATTACCTTGCCAGTGAGATCGGTGGCAATCACCGCCTGACCGACAGAGGCCAGCAGACTGGCCTGGAAGGCAATTTCCTCGGTGAGTTTGTCGCGGGCCAGAATATCCTTGCCGAGCACGAGCACTTCATCCAGCAGAGGAATGTCCGAGAAACTCCACTCAATGGGCCTGAACTGTCCGTCTGCAGTCTGAAGGTGGGCGATAAACGGCGTTGGTTGGCTGTTGCTGTGGGTGAGATGGGTAAGCTGCTGCCGGAACTGCCGCTGTTCCATGGGATCTATCAGCGAAACCAGCGGTTTGCCCAGAATCTCCTCCTCACTTCCCAGCAGCTGCTTTGCCGTTTCGGAGGCAAACTGGATGATGCCTGCGCTGTCCACTTTGATCAGCAGTTCGCGGAGGTTATGGAAAATGTAGCGGTACTGCTCGGTGTTTTGTATGGCGGGGGTCACGTCTATCCCCATAGACTGGATTTCCTGGGGCCGCCCGTCGTCATCCATGATGGCGATGAACTCCCAGGTGGAGATGCGCCGATTGCCCTGGGTGTCGAGCTTACGCAGTACGACATTTGATGGCTTGCCTGGGTTCTCCAGGCATTTCCTTACGGCTTTTCGGCATCGGTCGTGGTCAACTGGCAGGATATGGTCCAGGCCGGACTTTCCCAGATAATTGCTGGGATCGGCCCCAAAGCGCTCGGCATAGGCTTCGTTGATGTAGGTATAGCACCCATTCATGTCGGTGCATACGCAGTAGAAAGTCTTGCTCCCGGATAGCGATTCATAAATCTTGGCAGAGGGCTGTAGTCGTTTGTGCCCCAGCAAGATATACGGTACCCCATCTGCCCCAAATACCCGACGACAGGATATGCCAAAATGCACAAAAGAACCCGATGCGCTGCGATACACCTGGGTTTTGCGGGGGTAGTGGGCTCCATGTTGGTCGCTGCTTTGGTCCAGCCATGCCCGTTCCTCCTGGTAATGCTCGGCAGATAGAAGGCTGCTTCGGTCGGGGAGTGCTGTGTCCGGGAATTTCTGATACCCCATCTGTGACCAAAAGGCGGGACTGCCCCATTGGGACATAGGATCACCTGACTGTAATATCCACAGACCGTCTCGGGCCTCTTCAAAGATAAAATCAAGCAATAAAGGGTCTGCAGCTACCATTTCGCGTAGCAAGGACTGGTAATTGGAGGAATGTGTCTCGGGAGTTCCGGGCATCTACATGGAATGAGTTCAAGGTTCGGGGGCCATAGCTCGTAGTTTAAAGTGCTATTGTTCAAGCACTTTCCCCATTTTCAATTGGGCTGTTACTTAATTCTGGAAGTACTAGTGCCTGCGGAATTAAGCAATTGACCATTCGCAATTCGTATAAAGTACTCACCAGCAATGCTTTCAATTACAAATTGCTAATGACGAATTTCGAATTCTTTCCACTAGACATTTTAGACTGACCAGTATAGGGGAAATTAATCCACTATCCTGTTTTTTCTCAGACAGCGTCAGCCAGTATCTAACATGGTTTTCGAGCAAGAGGTGATGGAGGAGTCATCCTGGCACTCCGATTGACAGGCACAGCATAGCCATATCCTTCATTCGCGTATGGCATGTAACAACCTACCATCGAGTGGGCAGCAATAACCTGACTGTCAGAGGTTTTTCTAACAAACTAAGTTGAGCGCAGCGTAATACCGTAGAGCGAGAAATCCCAAACTACGAATGCGAAGCACTATCGGACGATCTCCAGGAGGCGGAGGTCATAGATCAACACCGCATTGGGGGGAATAGAAGGAGGTCTGCCGGAGTTGCCATAGGCGAGGTGGGGGGGAATAAACAAACGCCAAAGCCCGCCGGGCTTCATGTAGGTAAGGGCCATGGTAATGCCCGGAATCATTTCCTCCACTGTGACGAGCACCGGTTCCTCTGCCGTTCGCCCAAACTCTTCCCCATTGAGTAAGCGCCCCCGGTAGATGATCTTTACCTTGCTGGTCACTACGGGGCTGGTGCCCAGCCCCTCCTCGATGACCTGGTACTGAAGACCAGAGGACAGCTCCCTTACCCCTGCTACCTGCCGATTGGAATCCAGAAACGCCTGAGACCGGCTTTCCTGCTGACTGGCCATTTGCCTCAGTCTAGCTTCCTGATTGCGTCGGACCTCCTCTTCCATGCGAGCCAGTAGTTGCTGCATGAGGCTGTCACTCATGGTGACGGTGTCCGTAAAAAGATAATCCCGCAGGCCCTGATATACCAGACTGGGAACGATCTCGACTTCCTGCTCCTGATAGGTCTTTCCCAGGGCCATCCCTACTGCGTAGGAGATACTATCTGCCTGTGACCTGAGGTTTTGTGATGAGTGCAACTCTGAGTTGCTGCACCCAGCGCCAAGCAGAATCAACATAATGAGAGCCAGGGGAAACGCGCGCATAAAGATGAAAGCTTACCCTTTTCGTTTTTCCAAAACTACACAATGGGGGGGATTTTTGCAGAAAATGTGGACACTATTCAAATATTGATTTACTTTCAGGCTAAATGGAAACCTGTTATGGTGATCTCCCCTGAGATGTTAGCCGAAACCGAAAAATTCGCAACTCAAATACTCTCGAGTGACGAATACCCGGGCTATGCCTATCATACCTTTGAGCATACCTGTCAGGTCGTGCAGGCCGCAGAAGAAATAGGCCGTAAAACAGGGCTGGCTGAGCCCGAGCTCCGGCTGGTAAAAATGGCCGCCTGGATGCACGACCTCGGATACCTCAAGACTTACATCGGACATGAAGAAGAAAGTCTGGAGCTAGCGAAAGACTTTATGCAGCAGCATAATGTATCGGAAAGTGATCAGAAGCGTGTTTTGGGCATGATCGACGCTACCCGGCTGACACAGGAACCCCGCAATCTGCTTGAAGAAGTCATCAAGGATGCTGACCTGTTTAACCTCTCTCTCCCCGAGGCCCTCGAAAATTCGCAGCTGATCCGGGAGGAGTGGCGCGTGTTCTGTGACCGGGATTTCACCGATGAAGAATGGGATGAGTTCAATTATCGCTTCTTCAAGGACTACGAATACTACACCCCCTACGCGAGGGAAATGCTGGGCCCCAGGAAAAAAGCCAATACCAAAGCCCTCAAAAAAGAAATCAAGGCCCGCAAGCAGAAGGACAAAGCCGAGGAAAAAGCTCTGTTGGCCTACCAGTTGGAAAAACAGGAGGCCAAAAACGAGAAGCTGAAGCGCAAGCTCAAAAAGGCCAAGAAAGCCCGCCCCGATCGTGGCATCGAAACCATGTTCCGGACCACCTACCGGACCCACATCAACCTCAGCGACCTCGCTGACAATAAGGCCAACATCCTGCTGTCCATTAATGCGCTGATCATGACCTTTATCCTGACCAAGCTCCTCGAAGAGTACCAGGGTAACATCCCCATGATCATAGCGGGAATGGCCGTCGCGCTGGTCAACATGGCGACCATCGTCTTTGCGATTCTTGCCATTCGTCCCAAAGTAAATTCAGGTATTTTTACCCGCGAGGACATCCTCGCCAAGAAAACCAACCTGCTCTTTTTCGGAAACTTTTACCGCATGGAGCTGGACGATTTTCAGTGGGGCATCAACCAGATGATGAATGACGCTGAGTATCTGTACGGTAGCATGGCCAAGGACATCTACTTTTTGGGAATAGTCCTCGCCAAGAAATTCGCTTTGCTGCGCATTGCCTACAACATCTTTATGTATGGCATCGGAGTCGGGCTGGTAGGACTGGCAGTCACGATGCTCATCACCGGATAGCCTGGGATACGCAGGTCTCGAATGAATCCTCTGGGTAACCGCTCAGAACGGTATTAGGGTAATCTTTACAAGAAATTAAGCCGATTAGGTCAGCCCGGCTTGTAATTGTTTTTTGTTACCTGTAATTTTTGGGCTACGCACTATTCCCAACCCCCCATTGCTTCAAATAATTATCTCATGACGCTGGCGCGCCGTTGTTTGCTCGTATGTTTTCTGCTGTTTGTACTCGTCCACCAAAAGCTTCATGCTCAGTCCAGTGCATGGATTGACAGCGTGATGAGTGAGCTGACCATTGAGGAAAAAATTGGGCAGCTTTTCATGGTGGCCACTTTCTCCAACAAGTCTGAGACCGAGTACCAGTACATTGAACGATTGGTGCGAAATCGCCATCTCGGAGGACTGATCTTCATGCAGGGGGATCCGGTAGCTCAGGCCCAACTCGCCAACCGCTATCAACGTGCCGCCAAAGTCCCTCTCCTGATCGCGCAGGACGCTGAGTGGGGCCCTGCCATGAGGTTGGATGGGGTACCTTCCTTCCCCAAAAACATGACCCTCGGCGCGATCGCCGATGACTCGCTCCTGTACCACATGGGCAGAAGCATGGCCGGGCAATTGCGTAGAATCGGTGTCAACATGAATTTCGCCCCGGTTGTTGATGTCAACAACAACAGACTCAATCCCGTCATCAACTATCGCTCCTTTGGTGAGAGCCGTTACAATGTCGCCCGCAAGGGGCTGATGCTGACCAGGGGGCTGCAGGATTATGGAGTGCTGGCCTGTGCCAAGCACTTTCCCGGGCATGGAGATACCGAAACAGACTCTCACTTTGACTTGCCGGTCATCAGCCACGATCAGGCTCGCCTGGATACCATTGAATTATATCCATTTTCTCAACTGGCAGACCGCGGGGTTGCAGCAGTAATGGTCGCTCACCTTTACATCCCGGCCCTGGACCCAACCCCTAATCAGGCAACCACGCTATCACCCCGTGTAGTACAGGGGCTTTTGAGGGATGAAATGGGGTACGAAGGACTAATCGTGACCGATGCGCTCAACATGCAGGGAGTAGCCAAGTACTACCCCGATGGAGAAATCGCATTGCGGGCATTTATCGCAGGAAATGATATCCTCCTATTTCCTCAAAACCTCCCCCGCTGTATCGAACTGATTCAGGAGGCCGTGGCAGATGGAAGAATAGAAGAAGCAGAACTGGATCGCCGTGTCCGCCGCATTCTCAAAGCCAAATACGACGCAGGCCTCAACCGTTATCGGCCGGTATCACTGATAGGAGTTAGAGAATACCTCAACGATCCCCAGACTGAGGTGCTCATCAAAGAGCTTTACGAAGCATCTGTCACCCTCGCAAAAAATGAAAACCGCCTGCTTCCACTTGGAGACCTGGATCGCCGAAGGATCGCCTACCTGCAAATTGGTGGCGGCAGCGGCAACTCCTTTGACCGGACGTTGAAGAAGTATGCAAGGGTAGAGAATTTTTACCTGCGTCCAGGCTTTACCAAAGGAGAACTGAACCAGATGCTGGCCAGGCTCGAAGGTTTTGACACCGTCATCATGGGGGTATTTGGGATGAACAACCGTGCCAATCAGAACTTTGGTGTACAGGTCAATACGTCAGAACTGAGTCGGAGGCTTACCGAGGCTGGCAAGGAAACCATCCTTACACTTTTTGGGAACCCTTACGCACTAAAGGATTTTGGGCCGGAATCGGCGGTTGTAGTAGCCTACGAAGCAGTCGCGTATGCGCAGATTGCAGCGGCTCAGGCCATCTTTGGGGGGCAGGCAGTTACCGGCCGCCTGCCTGTTACCGCTTCCGCAGAGTTTCCCGCTGGAGCAGGAGTGTTGCTGCGACAGCCAACGCGCTTTGGCTTTGGCCTGCCAGAAGAGCAGGGCCTGGATCGTCGTCGTCTCATGCGGATCGATTCCCTGGCAGAGCATTTCATCGATCAGCAGGCCATGCCTGGCTGTGAAGTGCTGGTGCTGCGCGGTAATGACATCGTATTTGCCAAAGGCTATGGCCGTACGGAGTATGGCAATGAAGGGTCATACATTGACCCCTATTATCACATCTATGACCTGGCTTCGGTGACCAAAGTTGCAGCCACGACCCTCTGCACCATGTACCTGGAGGAAAAGGGACTCATAGACCTGGACAAACCGATCAGTACCTACCTGCCCGAGTACAAAAACACACGTCTGGCGAGTATCACCAGTAGGCAGTTGCTGCAGCATCGTTCAGGGCTGCCCGGGTGGCTTCCCATTCATCATTCGACTTACTCAGACTTTGCCAATAAAGTGCTCAATCCAAGGTACTACCAAACCGTAGCCTCGCGGGATGGCGCTGAGTATCCCGTAGGCCCCGGTTTATATGGAACGGCAGAGCTATCCCGACTGGTGGATACCAAGTTGCGTCAGGTTCAGCGAAGAGGAGTAGGGCGTACCCGCTACAGTGATGTGGGGATGCTTTTGATGGGAAAGGTCATAGAATCGGTGAGTGGCCGCACCCTGGATCAACTGGCTGCCTATCTGTTTTATCGACCCATGGGGATGGATCGTACGGGTTTCAACCCTCATCGCTGGGGATTGACCAGTGCCTGTGCCCCTACGGAAAATGATACCAGATGGAGAAAGACTACCGTGCGTGGCTATGTTCACGATCCCACATCTGCCTGCCTGGGAGGTGTAGCGGGGCATGCAGGGCTCTTTGCGAATGTCTATGACCTTGCCAAGCTAGGGCTGATGCTCAAGTCGCAGGGGCGTTATGGTGACCGGCAATATTTCTCCCCCAACACTGTTGCGAGCTATACACGCCGACAGACCCAGGCGTCTTACCGGGGGCTGGGCTGGGACAAACCCGGCGGTACGACTCATTATCGGAACCCTGTCTCTGATTACGCTTCATCACAAACCTTTGGGCACACAGGATTTACCGGCACCTGCATATGGGTGGACCCCGCTCAGGATCTGGTTTTTATTTTCCTCTCAAACCGGACCTATCCCTACGTCGGTAACCAGCGCATGCAGCAGCTAAATGTCAGGGAAAAAATCATGGACGAGGTGTACGGAGCCATAGAGGGCTTTGAGGAAAATTATCTTGCCCGCAATAAACCCTGAGGGCTGGGTTGAGCAATTAGGTAGAAACCTTTTGCTTGGACCCCGATTCGATCCCACTTTTTTTACTCCATTCCGATCCCCTTGTTATTTTGCTCATGCATTATTGAACCGCGCTTCATGAGTAAAATATTACCTTTCCTGATGACATGGCTGATCGGAGCCACTAATTTGTGCGCTCAGTCTCCCGATCTGGTGCAGGCTCGCCATGACGTAGATACCTTGTGTTCTCCTGCTATGGGAGGGCGTGGCTACGTGGATGAAGGCCATATCAAAGCCGCTGAGTTTGTCGCAAATCGAATGAAAAAGATCGGCCTGCAGCCAGGGGTTAGGGGTGAATACCTGCAGCCCTTTCCCATGGAAATCAATCTCCCGACAGCAGCCAACATGTCGGTGGACGGAGAGGAACTTGAAGCCGGAAAAGATTTTATCCTTCACCGATTTAGTGGTAGCGGAGAAGGAAGCTATCGAGTCAGGGATCTTGGGTATGGGTTGGAACCAGGGGGGAATGTCAAGGGAAAGGTCGTGCTATTTCGGGCTGGATTTCCCGCTGAACTCGCCAACGACAGCGAGGCCAGAGAAAAGTACGAGGATCTCAGCCGGGTGGACCAGAGAATAGAAGCCCTGCTCCCCCAAAAACCTGCGGGAATCATCGTCCTTCAGAATAAGCTCACTGCTGGCTTTTCACGAGAAGCCTGGTCAGTTCCCATAGTAGAGGTTCAGGTTGACTCTATTCCTCAGCGAATTCGAAGGGTCAACTGGAACATCGCATCAGCAACCACCCGACTTGAATCCAATAACGTAGTCGGCTACGTTCCCGGAACGGCCTTTACCGACAGCTTTATCTACCTGACGGCCCATTACGACCATCTGGGCAAATATGGCGATGCCATTTTCCCTGGCGCCAACGACAATGCCAGTGGAACGGCCATGCTGCTCTCCATGGCAGCGTATTTTTATGCTAACCCATTACCCTATACGCTGGTATTCGTAGCCTTTGGTGGGGAAGAAACGGGCTTGCTGGGGTCCCGGTACATGGCTACCCAGCAACGAGTGACTCCTCTGGAGAATATCCGCTTTTTGCTCAACCTCGACCTGATGGGAAATGGGACGGAAGGTATTATGGCCGTAGGAGGTCGGGACTTTCCAGAGGCCTTCGATGAATTGGTAGCCCTGAATGATTCCCTGGAAGCTGTTCCGGTTGTACGTGCCCGATCCAATGCCCCCAATAGTGATCACTTTTTCTTCCTTCGCCAAGGCGTAGAAGGATTTTTTATCTACACAATGGGAGGTCCCCCACATTACCATGATGCCAATGACAATGCTGCAAACCTGGAGCTTTCGAAGTTTGTGGAGGTGCGAGAACTGTTGATTGCCTTTCTGGAAGACCGATGACTAAAAAAGCCCTCGCAGGGTTTTTATCCGGCGAGGGCCATATGGGCATTAAGCTACCACCTCTTTCTGATCAGCTTCCATTAGCTGGATGAACTCATCGAAGAGGTAATCATTGTCGTGAGGGCCAGGAGCAGCTTCGGGGTGAAACTGTACCGAGAATGCTTTTTTATTCCGGATCCGAATCCCCTCTACCGTGTCATCGTTGAGATTGACGTGGGTGATGATCACATTGGGATTCTGAACCAGTCCTTCCCGCTTCACAGAAAATCCGTGGTTCTGGGAGGTAATCTGGCTCATGCCGGTCATCAGATTTTTCACCGGATGGTTCGCGCCTCTGTGCCCGTGGTGCATCTTAAAGGTAGGCACATCATTGGCCTGGGCTAGCAACTGATGCCCCAGACAAATACCAAAGAAGGGGCGGTCGTGCTCCAGGATCTGACGAATGGTGTCAATGGCGTAGTCCATGGAGGCAGGGTCGCCAGGGCCATTGGAGACAAAGAAGCCATGTGGCTCAAAGCTGTTCAGCTCTTCATAGCTAACGTTTCCAGGGAATATCTTCATGTAGCAACCCCGCTTGGCGAAGTGGCGCAGGATGTTGGTTTTGACCCCTACATCCAGTACCGCAACGCGATAGGGGGAGTTGGGATCTCCATAGAAGTAAGGTTGGGTAGTACTAACTTTGGAAGAAAGCTCCAGACCTTCCATTGGAGGACAGGCGTCCAACTGCTTTTGCAGCTCTTTTTTGTCGTGAATCTCGGAGGAAATAATGGCATTCATCGCTCCCTTGCTCCGAATGTGGGTCACCAGTCGGCGGGTATCGATGTCCCCGATGGCCACGATGTTGTTGTGGCGGAGAAAGGAATCCAAAGGGCCTACGGCCTCATGGCGGGAGTAGGAACGCGCAAAATTTCGGACAATCAGACCGGAAATTTTAGCGGAGTGGCTCTCGTACTCTTCGGTATGCACTCCATAGTTGCCGACATGGGTATGGGTCTCGATCAAAATCTGCCCATAGTAGGAAGGATCAGTGAAAATCTCCTGATATCCAGTCATGCTGGTGTTGAAACACAGCTCACCAGTGGTTGTTCCCCGCTTTCCTACGGCTACTCCGCGAAAAAAAAGCCCATCTTCCAGAAGGAGATAGGCTGGTTCTTTATGGATATACTTCATAATCTCTGTATGAGAAGGTCTGTGT
Organism: uncultured Bacteroidia bacterium; assembly: GCA_964343195.1. Classification (GTDB taxonomy): domain Bacteria; phylum Bacteroidota; class Bacteroidia; order J057; family J057; genus CAYVAP01. The sequence goes on from CAYFIR010000012.1 coordinate 23,882, forward strand.
CTGTCTTGCCCCCGGGATACACAGTTCCCGTTGACCAAAAACTAGTTGTCAAAAATATATTCTTCGGGCTACTCCTCGATTTTACTCTGATCTTTCAGAGGGATGGATTCAAACGGAATCTCTTCATCGTTGCGTAGCTTCTCGATCAGTTGGTCGATTTTCTCCTCGGTGAGGTTGTGCATGTAGCGGCGATTGGTGATTTGGCACATTGGGGCAGTATCACAGGCGCCCAGGCACTCAGCCTCACGAACCCAGATTTTGCCATCCTTGCCAAAGCCGCGTTCATCGGCTTCGATTTTTTTCTTGACGTATTCCGTCATTTCAGGGCCTCCGGTGATGCTACAGCTGAAGGCCGTACAAACTTCAATCAGGTGTTTGGGAACCTGCTTTTTGAAGTACATGGTATAAAACGAAGCCACCCCATAAACCTGTGCATAGGGCATATCGATGGTTTCTGCTACCAGTCGCATTGCCTCTTCGGAAAGCCAGCCAAACTTTTCCTGAGCAATCCAGAGAGCAGGCATAACGGCAGAGCGGCGATCAGGATACTTCGCGATGTGGCGTTTGATTTCCTGTACCTCGTCGTCCGTGAAGGTGTAGGAGATAGGTTCCGTACTCATGACCGCAAAGATAAAAACGATTGCCAGAATGAACAATGAAACATTAGATGGATATGGATGGAATTGTGGAGAATGTTTGTGCAATTTATGTAGGACTAATGCGTCTCTTTCTCAGCTACCTGAAAACCTGTATGCAGGTGGCTGTTTCAGGACCCCAACTCACCAAACTTCCCACTCCTACTTATGTCCAAGCAAAAGAAAGACAAGGAATCCCTTGCCACGGTGCGGGCAGCATTCCGACGATTTATCTGGCCTCGACGCAAAATGCTGTTGATTGGCCTTCTGCTCGTTTTTATCAACCGTTTAGCAGGGCTGGTGTTACCAGCGGCTCCCAAGTATCTCCTCGATACGGTATTGCCTCAGGAAGACTCTGGCCTGCTGTATGCCCTGCTAGGGGTGGTCGCTCTGGCAGTTCTGGTACAGTCGATTACCTCCTTCTCCCTGGTTCGGCTGCTAAGCGTAGAGGCGCAGTATATGATCGCCGAATTGCGCTCGGAGGTACAAAAGCACATCATCAACCTTCCTGTCAAGTTTTTTGACAATACCAAAAGCGGCACGCTGGTATCTCGAATTATGACGGATGTCGAGGGAGTTCGCAACCTCGTAGGGACTGGGTTCACCCAGTTAATCGGTGGGGTGCTTACTTCTATCGGAGCGTTGATTATCCTGCTCAATATCAGTTGGCAGTTGACCCTGCTGTCCATCGTGCCCATGATTCTGTTTGTCTTCGTCGCAATACGGGCTTTTGGGCAGATCAGGCCTATTTTCCGTGAGCGTGGCAAGATACAGGCGGACGTGACTGGACGCCTGACTGAAGCCATGGGCGGTATTCGGGTGATCAAGGGCTTTCATGCGGAGAGTTCTGAGATCGGCATTTTTCGAAATGGGGTGGTCCGCCTCTTCGAAAATATCAAAAGCTCCCTGACAGCGACCGCCCTTGTCACCAGTGCCGGGACCTTTTTGGCCGGAATCACTACGGTAGGGCTGATGGCGATCGGTGGTCCCATGATCATGGACGACGCCAACCCTCTCACAACTGGTGACCTCATTTCCTTCATTTTCTACCTTGCGGCTTTGATTTTCCCTTTGGTACAAATGAGCAATATCGGGAGTCAGTTGACCGAGGCTTTTGCAGGGCTGGATAGAACCGAAGAGATTCTTCGGACAGCAAAGGAGACGGACGATCCCCGCAGAACCGAGGAGTTAGGGGACCTGAAAGGCCATTTCCAGTTTGAAGATGTGCGTTTTTCCTATGATGAAGGCAAGGAAGTGCTGCATGGAATCACCTTTGATGCCCCTGCGGGGAGTGTAACGGCACTGGTTGGCTCCAGCGGATCTGGAAAAACCACCATCGCGAGTCTGGCAGCGACCTTCCTGGACCCGGACTCAGGCCGCATTCTGGTGGACGGGCAGGATCTGAGAGAGGTTACGTTAACCAGTTTCCGTAGCCGACTGGGGGTAGTGCTGCAGGATGATTTCCTGTTTGAGGGAACCATACGGGAGAATATCCTCTTCCCGCGCCCCGATGCGACCGAAGAGCAATTGGTGGAGGCTGTGAAGGCCGCCTATGTAGATGAATTTACAAATCGCTTTGAGGATGGGCTGGACACCCTGATCGGTGAGCGAGGGGTTAAGCTATCCGGTGGTCAGCGACAGCGCATTGCCATCGCACGCGCAATTTTGGCGGACCCCAAGGTGTTAATTCTGGACGAGGCTACTTCCAACCTCGATACCCTCAGTGAAAGTTACATCCAGCAATCCCTGGCTGAGTTGATGAAGGGGCGAACCACCTTTGTCATTGCCCACCGCCTGAGCACCATCCGCAAGGCAGACCAGATCCTCGTCATCGATGAGGGATTAATTGAGGAACGAGGCACCCATGACGAACTGATCGCAGCTGAAGGCAAGTATTACCAGCTGTACACCTATCAGTCAAGGATTTAGGGATTCTCCAGAGATATGGAGAAAATGAAGGATGTGGAGTTTTGGGGAATCTGTTTTTCCCCGTACCTCCATATCCTTCATACCTGATAAACTTCTTCGTCAAACTGACAGTACCTCAACCAGCTTCAGCAGGTTGGGATTTACCTCCTGATGGTATTTGCAGGCTCGGTGAAAAGAAGTGTGGACGACTTCGTTGTTGATGATCCCGACCATTACGTTGGACAGTCCTTCCATAAGGGCTTCTACAGCTGCATTTCCGAGACGGCTGGCAATAACCCGGTCCATACAGGTAGGAATTCCCCCCCTTTGGATGTGGCCCAGTACGACAACACGGGTATCGTAGTGTGAGAATTTCTCATTCACCTTCTTGGCGACTTCAAATGCCCCACCGGCGTCATCTCCTTCAGCTACCACAATAATGGAAGAGGTTTTGTGGCGCAGCCAGCCTGATTCCAGTTTTGTGATGACGTCATCAATGAGCGTAGTCTGCTCAGGGATCAGCACAGCTTCAGCTCCTCCTGCGATACCGGAATTAAGCGCAATAAACCCTGCGTCACGGCCCATCACTTCGATGAAGAACAGCCGATTATGCGAATCTGCTGTGTCCCGGATTTTGTCAATGCCATCCATGGCCGTATTCAGCGCCGTGTCAAAACCGATCGTCATGTCGGTACCATAGAGGTCGTTGTCAATGGTACCGGGGGCACCTACTACTGGCATGTTAAATTCAGATGCAAATACCCGTGCTCCTGCAAAAGTACCGTCTCCTCCAATGGCTACCAGCCCTTCTACTCCCGCCTCGCGTAGACGGTCATAGGCTTTTTGGCGGCCTTCGGGTGTGCGAAACTGTGCGCAGCGTGAGGACTTCAGAATCGTACCACCCCGCTGGATGATATTGGAAACTGAAGAAGCCTCCATCTTGACGAAGTCCCCTTCAATCATTCCCTGGTATCCCCGGCGGATACCAACAACCTCTATGTCATTGGCAACGGCTGTCCTAACGACAGCCCTCAGGCAGGCATTCATGCCTGGAGCGTCGCCACCTGAGGTGTAAACCCCTATGCATTTCATAAGATAAAATCTAATTAGGTGTGTGGTGGTTTCGGAGCCACAAAGATGGGGATCATTTGTCGGGAATGGAAGTTAAGCAAAGTCATTCCCGGCATGACTTATAATATAATCCCTCATGACGAAGATTTGTATCTGGCTTGCTGCGTTTTCTCCCCCCCCCAAAAAAAAAATGCCAGCCTCAATGAAGGCTGGCCAAGTTGGTAAACTTGAGAATGAAGTTCTTTATCAACCAAACAGGAGGTAGCCCAGCATGGCCACTACTCCTATGGTAAGTACAAACAGGTAGTTGGACACAAGTCCTGATTGCAGTCGCTTGAAGACAGCTCCAATTCCACCCACTACATTGGCAAGACCTTCTACTGCACCATCCACAACGTTGTTGTCCAGTGCGCTGAGACCATTTTTACCAAAGTTTTCAAACGGGCGGATGATGATGGCGCGATAGATTTCATCAACATAGAATTTCCTTTCCATGACGCCATAAAAACTGCCAAGGAAGGTTTTAAGCTTTTCGTCGCCGGCGAGCTGGTCCTTGCGATACACATTGCGGGCAAATAGAACTGCCAGGATCGCCAATATAGCCGATAGCCCAATCAGGATAATCTCCGCCATCTCTGTGGCGTTTTCGTGAATGCTCTCGGCATTCATCACGCCAGCTTCTTCCAGGAAGTGTCCCAGAAACTGAAATTCACCGTGACCGATCAGATAGGGCAGGTTGATGAATCCTCCTACAATGGCCAGTGCCGCCAGTACCCATAGCGGAATGGTCATGCTCGCAGGACTTTCGTGAGGCTTGTGGTCGCCACTAAATCGCTCGCTTCCTTCGAAGGTCAGCATGGACAATCGCGTCATGTAGAAAGCCGTCAACAGAGCCGTAAACAGCCCTATGCCCCAGAAAATCTTATATACTGAGAAAGACTCGGTGTAGAAGAACACGCTGCTGAGGATTTCATCTTTGGAAAAGAATCCTGCCAGTGGAATGATACCAGAGATTGCCAGGCTGCTAATCCAGAAAGTATTTCGGGTTGAGGGTAGGTATTTTTTCAAGCCACCCATCGTGCGGATGTCCTGAGGGTCCTTGACTGCGTGGGTGTGCTCCATGGCATGGATGACGGAGCCAGAGCCAAGGAAGAGGCAGGCTTTGAAGAAGGCATGTGTCACGACGTGGAAGATCGCCGCGGTGAACGCTCCCGCTCCCAGAGCCATGAACATATAGCCAAGCTGGGATACAGTCGAGTAGGCCAGCACTTTCTTGATGTCGTTTTGGGCCATGGCGATCAGAGCCGCCATGATGGCGGTCAGGCCACCGATCACCATTACGATGGTCATTACGTCAGGAACAGCGAGATATACCGGGCTCAGGCGTGCGATGAGATAAATCCCAGAGGTTACCATGGTCGCTGCGTGGATCAGCGCCGAAACAGGAGTAGGGCCAGCCATGGCATCAGGCAGCCATACATAGAGTGGAATCTGAGCAGATTTACCTGTCGCCGCAATGAATACCAATAGGGCGATCCAATAGGTACTATCGCCAAAGTCGGCGTTAAGGATTTCAGTGAAAGTAAGTCCGGTTGTTATTCCACCAGATGAAAGCTCACGGAAGATGAGGAACATGGCGACCAGCATGGCAAAATCTCCAATACGGTTGGCGATGAAAGCCTTTTGAGCCGCTTTGGAGAACTCCATATTTTGGTACCAAAACCCAATCAGCAGGTAGGAGCACAGCCCCACGCCTTCCCATCCCAGGAACATCACCACCATGTTGTCCCCCAGGATGAGGTTGTTCATGGCGAAAATGAAGAGGTTGAGGTAGGCGAAAAACCTGTAGAACCCCGGATCACCGTGCATGTAGCCGATGGAGTACAGGTGAATCAGAGCACCCACACCAGTTACGACCAGGGCCATGGTGAGGGAAAGCTGATCCAGCTGATAGGCAAAGTCGATTTGCAGATCACCTGCCTGCATCCAGCTAAACAGCGAGAAGGATACTGCTTCTCCCTCAAAGCCCAGAAATGCCAGCAGAACCAGTATAAACGGAATGGCTACCATCAGCGTACCGATGGCTCCGATCAGGGTTTCATTCTTACGATAGGCTGGACTCCAGAAACCCAGTAATCCGTTGAGAAGAGCCCCTGCTAAGGGAAGTAGTATGATCAGTGCGTTCATAAATAGAGAGGTCAGAGGTCAGACCATTTCACTGTCAGAGGTCAGAGAAAAAGGGCAAAGAAAGAGGTCTAAAGTCAGATCAGGTTCGTTGCAGAAAGTCCCCCTTTGCCGAAGGTTCGCTCACGGTGGAGTAGGAGGATCGAAAATCAGAAGATACTTCTTGTCTCGCTTCTGACTTCTCGCAACGAAGTGGTCTGACAGCGTAGCGCTCTCCACTTACCACTTAAATATATTCACATTGTTGATGTCCACATTCAGCTGATTGCGAAAGAGCGCCAGCATGATCGCGAGTCCTACTACTGCTTCGGCTGCAGCTACACACATCACAAAAAATACCAGCATCGAGCCGGTAGCAGCCGTGTCCACTCCTTCATATAGGGGCAGCACATCATGCATTTTGGAAAAGGTCACCAGGGAAAGGTTCACAGCATTGAGCATCAGCTCGATGGACATGAAAACCACAATCCCATTGCGACGAGTGATTACCCCAATCATTCCCAGCCCAAACATGATGGCTGAGACCAGCAGGTAGGTATATGCGTTAGGTTGAAGAAATTCCATATTTTTTGAGTTATCTGGTTGAAAGTTCAATGTTAAAGGTTGCCGGGGCATCCAACCTGGAACTTTCAACCTTCAACTTTCCAACTGTTAACTATTCTTCTGCGTGTGTGTATTTACGTGCCACAATGATGGCTCCGATCAGGGCAGCCAGCAGGATGACAGAGATAATTTCAAAAGGAAACAGGAAGTTGGTCATGAGTGCCTCTCCGATTGGCTCTACTTTTCCGTAGGAAAATTCACCCTCGATCCCCTTTTCCTGAAAACTTCTCAGAACCACCGCCAGTTCTGCTACGAAGGCAAGTCCCAGTATGAAGGCTAGTCCTCTTCGTAGATCAAACCGATTGACACCCTGCTCGTCCTCGATATTCAGGAGCATGATGACAAACAGGAATAGTACCATGATGGCACCTGCGTAGACAATCACCTGTACCACAGCCAGAAATTCTGCCTGAAGGGTAAGGTAAAGCCCTGCAATGCTGAAGAAATTGAGCACCAGAGAAAGCGCTGCATAAACGGCATTTCGGTTGAAAATCAATCCGATAGCCCCTGCGATGCCAAGAATGGCGAAAAACCAGAAAAGTATAGTTGCAAGCATCTGCTACAATTGGGAGGTTTCAGTGGGTAAAGTTGAAAATTTATTGGCAAAGAAGCACGCTGAGAACCGAAATCTTTCCCAGACAATGAAGAAAGGCTGGGATAATGCCGTATTCAGGTGTTAGGCTGGGAGCTCGGTCCCGATTTTACCGGCCGGGAAACTGCCAGGTGAGTTCACTTTTTGAAGTGGAATCAGCGTTTGTCTAAGTAGAACCGATTCCGGATCAATTTTGAGTCAGTTTAGACAACTTGATTCAGCCCTGCAGGATTATCAAAACATGTTTGGTCTGCGGTCCATCCGTTGCAATCCAAGAGATTTTGGGTAACTTTCGGCAACTTTTGCAGCTCCCTGTAATAGGGTGCGATTGGCTTGATACAACCACATTCATTCTTATGAACGATTGGAGAAACTATAAAAAAATCCTGCTACCCGATACTCCCAATTTTCACCAGATCGATGTGTATGAAAAGGAGGGCGAAGGCTATCAGGCATTGCGCAAGGTGCTTACCAGCATGGAGCGCAAAGAGGTGGTAGACGAAGTGAAAAAAGCCAATATCCGTGGGCGAGGAGGAGCAGGCTTCAACGCGGGTTTGAAGTGGTCCTTTATGCCTCCCAAACAGGAAGGCGTACCACGCTATCTGGCCTGTAATGGTGACGAATCCGAGCCCGGTACCTGTAAGGACCGCCGAATCTTTGAATATAACCCTCACACCATCATCGAGGGTGCATTGATCGGCTGCTATGCCATGGAAATGGATGCAGCCTATATCTACATCCGTGGTGAGTATGCCGACTGGATCGATAAGATGCAGAAAGCCATTGATGACGCCTACGAAAAGGGTTATGCCGGCAAAAACATCATGGGAACCGGCCATAATATCGATGTGTACCTGCATCAGGGTGCCGGTGCCTATATCTGTGGGGAGGAAACTTCTCTGATGGAGTCGCTGGAAGGAAAGCGTCCCTATCCACGTTCCAAGCCACCTTTTCCTGCTCAGGTAGGGCTGTGGGGCAAGCCAACGACCATTAATAATGTAGAAACCCTGGGCCACGTACCACACGTCATCCGCAACGGTGCGGAGTGGTACTCTTCCATCGGGGCTCCTACTCATCCTGGCCCGATGCTCTATGGGATCTCAGGCCATGTTAACCGTCCCGGGGTATATGAATATCCATCCGGGATGCTGATCACCGATCTGATTTACAAGGTTGCTGGAGGCATCCGGGGAGGCAAAAAACTCAAGGCGGTTGTACCAGGAGGTTCTTCCGTTCCCATCCTGCGCGCTGACATGATCGAAGGCATCGCCATGGACGCTGACTCACTCCGCACAGTGGGCACCATGACCGGGACAGCCGGAATGTGTGTCCTGGATGAAGACGTGGACATCGTGAAATTCCTGATTCGAATCTCCAAGTTCTATGACCACGAGTCCTGCGGACAGTGTACACCATGCCGGGAAGGAACGGGCTGGTTTGTCAAAATTCTCAAGAAAATCGACGCAGGGGAAGGCAGCATGCGCGACCTTGACCTGCTCATCGATATGTGTGACAACATGGAAGGACGAACCGTTTGTGCTCTCGCCGATGCGGCTGCCTGGCCTGTACGCAATACCGTCACCCGCTTCCGTGAAGAATTCGAAGCGAAGATCACCAAAAAGGGAGTGCATGCGGTAGTGTAAGGGAGAAGTCAGATCGCTGCGCTGCGAGATCGCTGTGCTGCGAGAAGTGAGACGAAATAAGAAAGAGAAGATTTTTCGTAATCCTCACTTGCTGAAGCCAGTACGATTCTGATTTCTGATCTGACCAGATGGATTTTGATACCGCTCAGCTTCTTACTTCTGACCTCTCAACTATGCAGGTTACCAACTGGGGCAAATACCCCGTCATCGATGTGCCCGTCAAAACCTACCGCCCTGGCAGTTCGCTCAATGGGATGGGAGAAACAGGGTGGATACCCCGTGGACTGGGGCGCTGTTATGGCGATTCTGCGCTGGGACCAGGGATTGTGAGTTCAGCCGGACTAAAGCGCTTCTTGAACTTTGATCCAGAAACGGGCATCCTCGATTGCGAAGCCGGAGTGAGCTACGAGGACATCCTGGAGCAGTTTGTGCCAAAAGGCTGGTTCCCCCCTGTAACGCCGGGGACGAAGTTCGTGACAATGGGTGGGGCGTTAGCTTCTGATGTGCATGGCAAAAATCACCATGTTGAGGGTTCCTTCCTGAAACACGTGGTGGACTTCGATTTGCTAACAGCCGAAGGAATCCTGTTGACCTGCTCACGCGAGCAAAACGCTGAAATATTCTTCGCCACTGCTGGCGGTATGGGCCTCACGGGGCTGATCACCCGTGTTAAGCTTCGCCTCAAACCCATCGAGACCTCGGCCATCAAAATCCAAAACATCAAGGCCCGTAACCTTGATGAGATCATGGAACTCTTCGATCAGTTTGAGTCCACGACCTATTCTGTCGCCTGGATCGACGTCCTGAGTCGGGGCAAGAAACTGGGCCGCTCCATTCTCATGCAGGGAGAGCATGCGACCCGCGAAGAAATCAAGGGAAGCAAGTGGGAAAAAGATCCCCTGCACATTCCTCAAAAGCTGAAACTGGCCGTACCATTCGACTTCCCCGGTTTCACGCTTAATAACTTCACCATCAAAGCCTTCAATACGCTGTACTATGGCAAGCAGCTGAAAAAGGAGGTGACCGGCCTGGCCGATTACGACAGCTTTTTCTACCCGTTGGACTTCATCCATCACTGGAACCGCATTTATGGGCGTCGCGGCTTCACGCAGTACCAGTTTGCGCTGCCAAGAGCACATGGCGCCGAAGGCATGCGCGTCATCCTGGAACAGATCGTTAAGCGAGGCTTTGGCTCTTTTTTATCCGTGTTAAAAGGATTCGGGCCAGAAGGCGAAGGATATATGTCCTTCCCAATGGGCGGCTATACCCTGACCCTGGACTTCCCCATTTCCAAGCGCCTCTTCCCCTTTCTTGACGAACTCGATGAATTGGTGCTGAAGTACGGTGGCCGTGTCTACCTGACCAAAGATGTGCGGCTCAAGGGCGAGACCCTTGCCAGGATGTATCCACGCCTCTCCCAATTTCGGCAGGTGATAAATGAGGTAAACCCCAATGGGACCGTACGGTCCTTTCAGTCCGAGCGGCTGGGACTGCACTAAAAAAGGCTACCCGCTATTCATTGGGTAGCCTTGTCAAAAGGTGGTGGTTGGGAATGGACACATGTCCGGGTTAGATGATGGCCGCGATCAAAATCGCGAGGAAGTACTGCACAACGGCCACGATGATGGCAAACAGGGCAGCCATGATAAAGCCGCTGACCCGGAAGCCCTTTAGCAGGGCATCGACCCCCATGATGGCCGCGACATAGATGAAGAAGTTGATCAGGGCTCGTCCGAGGCTGCTGCCTACAGAGATGTCGATTCCTACAGCCCCCAGCAGCCACCAAATGGCATAATTGACCACGGTGATCAGGAGACCGACGAGCACGGCATAACCAAAGCTCCGCACATGAACAAAGGGCATGAGGAAGGCCGCTATGGAAATCGCAAGTCCTGTGAGTAATAGCTCTAGAATAAAGTCAAGGGTGATGGTGAAACTCATTTCACTGGTGTAATTGGGTGGTTTGAAGTGTTTGTTTGTATGGTTAAACCGCAACACCCTGTGAATGGTTTTCTACGTGTGACAGTAATTTTCTCAGAATGGGAAAGTGTGGGGTAACTGTTTGGTTGTCTGTGTTTTGTAGGGGGCAGGTGATTGTTTTATCGCTGGATTAAAAAATGTTTTGAGCCTAGTACCTGCCCTCTGCGTTCGACTATCAGGGTATAGGCTCCGGGGGCCAGCCCATAAAGGGGGACCTCAATTTCCTGTCGGCCAGGTCCGATTTCTACCCTTTGTTGATAGGCTGTGCGCCCACGCTGCATCCAGGGTTCGATTTTGACCTGAATGCGCATACTGTCAGGGGCATGGACCAGCAGAGTCGTGAGGTCTGTGGCAGTGCTTGGACTCAATTCATCGACTGTCAGGTAGGGAAGGTCATAGGCCTGTTCAATGGAGCGGGTGCGATAGTAGGCCCGACCAGCAGAACCACTTTGGGCCAGCCCAGAAAGGCTTAGCAGAAGCAGGATGGAGAGAATGGTAAATCTCATGGCGATAGGCATTGGAGGTTATGAGTAATTGTGATGACACAAATATCTCCACCTGCCTGTTCCTTCCCATGGAAAAAGCCACAGCCCAAGTCATGGTTCAGCTACGATATCAGTAGGATATTGTGCCTTATTTTATGGAAAGGTTTCTACAGGAATTCCAGTAGTTTTTTCTGGCCATGGTAATAAAACCCCTGCATGAACACCATATGGGGCAGGGTGAGCACCGATATGGCCATGAAGAACAGCAGGTACAGAGAAACCCACTCTTCCAGCCAGTAGGCTGTACCAAGCAGCATGCCAATGCCGACAATGCTGATCAGCGAGAAGGGAAGAGCGGCTTTTACGAAGTCCCGCCAGCTAAAATTGGGCCGTTCCTCCTGCATGATCCGGATCTCGTAGCTGATAGACGCGAGGCTGTGCCACAGCCCAAAGTACACCGCAAACGTCAGCAGGAGGTCGGCCTGCCAGCTGAGCAGTGTCAGCAGGAGCAGGTGACCCAGTTCGCGGCCAAAGGATCCACGACTCAGATGGCCTTTGAGTCGAGCCCAGGACAACAGTCCTACTGTGGCTACTCCGAAGATGCCCAGGGCGACCAGCATCCAACTGGCCAGTCCCGTCCATTGGGTCTGCGGGATGAGAGCGGCCAGGACCTGTCCGCTTTCCTTCGCGTTCAGTCCGATGATGGCCGTGAGGATGCAGAGTCCCCAGGTGAGGTAGAGGGCCCATTTGAACGGGGAGTTTTCTGGGCCTTCGACGTAGAGAAACTGTGATTGTCCAAAGTGAAAGGCTGAAATCAGGAGAAATACCGCCAGACTCAGCAAGGGAACCCCGATCCAGAGTATGCCATATAGGACGATGGCCCCGAGGTACACGGCCAGAAAACGGTGCCAGCTAAAACTTTTTCCCTGCTGTTCCTGCTGATAGCGATCGATCAGGTGGTCTGTAGCCCCATGTGGCAGCCCCGTCGTGACCATGACCAGCACAAAGAAAGGCAGACTGTACGCGCCAGGAAAACCCGGGCTGAGACATGCAAGAGCCAGCATCAGCAGGGTAAATACCAGGACGATGGGATAGGTGCGACGGAGGTGTAGGTTCATGGGGTTAAAGGGCGTGAGAAGGGCAAGGATGGAGGGACGGAACCGGGGCAGTGCCTGTATTCTTTTTGATCTTGTACTGCCAGATGGCGTTGAGAAAAGGTCCCCAGGGAAGCCGCATAAGGAGGGGGATTTCCTCCCAGATGCTGGTTCGCTCGTCGAGGAATCTCAGGATGGTTCGGAAGTCATTTTGGGAGAAAAGGGACTGGAAAATGTGCCGCACACGGGCTCCGTCGTTTCGGATGATGTAGAGCAGCAGGTCGTCATAGAAGGAAAACCTTGCTTTTTTCTGCTTTGGCAGGACTGGGGTTCCCTGTGTCTCCAGGGCCTGCACCAGTTGCCGGGCGTGCCGCTGGATGTTGAGGAAGGTGTATCCCGTCGTGGGCTTGGTCAGCCCCGCCGCAGAGCCCAGGTTGATGACATGGCTACCGCGCTGGGCAGGGAAGGGATGGTTGGTCATGGGAATGTCGCCATATTCCCGGTGGGTAATGTCGTAGGAGATATCGGGAAAATGCTGCTGTAGGTATTGCGCTAGCTCGTGGTCATACGCCGCCCTTGACCATGTCTGTTCTGAGAAGACGGTATATTCCACCAGGGCTTCATTCTCTCCAAAGGGAAGGATATATACAAACCTCGTATCCTGCTCCTGATCTACCTGAAAGTCCATCAGCCTGATCCGCTGCCTGTCGAAGACGGGTGTATCGGTCTTGACAAACCATCCCCCGAAATGTTGGTGGAGGAAAAAGTGATGCTCCTGATTCCGTTCAAAATGGGACATGATGCTGTTGAATATCCACTTGGCAGCGTAAGTGCCGGATTCTGTCTCCACCAGCCCACCGGTCGGGGTATTCTGGATGGCTTTCACCCGCTCATGTGCGATGTGGATCTGTGGATTCTGTTCCAGTTGATCCTTTATTTCCTGATAAAACTCCAGGCTGTTCACAAAGACATATCGCAGCGGAGAGATCCGTTGATACAGCGGCTTGCCCGTCGCGATGACCTCCATTTCCTCCCAATGAGTCTCCTGTGCGCACTGATAGGGGAGGGGCTGGTCTGCCCAAAAGCACCAGGTTTTATCGTTTTGAGTTTTGGGGTCGGGATCCAGGATCAGGATTTTCTGATTTCTGAGTGAGCTTTGATTCAGAAAATGAGCCAGGCTCAGTCCTGCACACCCCCCTCCGGCAATGATGTAGTCGTAGTCCATGGGCATAATCGCAGTGCGAATGAAAGGGTGAAAAAATGCCCCGATACCAGACGGCACCGGGGCGACCAGTATAGATCTTTGGTTGTCCTTATTGGACCTGTGCGAATGGATTAGGCAGTAGCGGCTTTGCGAGTAGAGTTGATCGCAAGCTGATACACTACCAGACCGAATCCGATCTTGTTCACGGCATCACCAATGTTATAGATCAGGTCGATATTCAGTGCACCCTGCATACCGGACAACAGGTTGCCGTCCATCAGCATGTAACCTACTGGATAGATGGCCCATCCTACGAGAATGAAATTACGCAGCAGCTTCACAGCCTTGGGCACTTCTGGGTTGTCAGACTGGGCAGCCAGCTTGTTGATAGATCCCATGGTTACTTCATACACGATCAGGCCATATCCAACGGTAGAAAGCACACCCCACAGGATGGTTTGATCTGGCTGGATAGCCTCACCGATGTAGCCAGTAACAAGCATCAGGACAGAGTACCCAATCATTTTCCAAAGTAGGCTGATCTTTGCGCCATAAGGCTTGAGCAGCAGGTAGAACTCCACACACATCAAAGGTACAGTTAGGATCCAGTCGATGTAGCGGAACTGTGTCGGAGAGGCCTCCATCATGGTGGCATTTGGATTTGCTTCCATTACACCCAGATAGTAATCACGCATGTAATAGTAGTGTACAGCGGCGATCATGGTGATCAGGCCAGACACTAGCAGGGAGGTTTTCCACTTGCCTTCAACGTTGTTCCGCTCAAAGAAGAAGAACACAGTTGCGGCAAACATGGACATGTAGCCAGTGAAGAAGGTAAACCCTACCAGGTCACCTGCTTCGAGCTGCGTTGCGAGCAGCATTTGAACATTATTCAAGCTATCCATAGTAAGAGAGTCTAATAAAACTGAATGATTTGAATGTATAAAATGCAAGGAATAAAGAGCGTTAGTAGCAGCTTTTTGAAAATCAGCATTATGACCTTTATAAAAAGCCCTTATGTGTGTTGATGATACGCAATCGGCTGTTTTTCAATTACATATGAAGTATGATTCATACCGAATATCTGCATATTCCGTTTCGTTGAATTTGTTTTGTTTAGGATGTATAAGAGTTTGTTAAACAAAAATGTTTGTACTAGTTCGATTTTTTCCTAAAATTTTTTGTGTATCAAATACTCAAAGGGGGAAGAACTAGGGTAGAACTGATTATGGCTTTTGTTGTATCTTGGGAGTCACATATTGACCTAATTGCCCCCACAGCATGCACGAACTCGTCTCAAAAGCCGAATTTGCCCGAGCCACCCAACTGGAACGGTTGGGGATGACGGGAATGGTGACTCCCCTGATGCGGCTTACCGGACTTTCCAAAATCAATGAGATATACGCCCAGATCCACGAATCTCACGGCATGGATTTCATCAATGCCTTCATAGAACAAATGGAAATTGAGGTGATTTGGGAAGGGTTGGGACTGGACAAAATTCCCAAGGAGGGGCCCTTTATTACTGTGGCCAACCATCCTTATGGTGCCTGGGATGGACTGTTGCTGATCCAGATGATGGCCAAGCAGCGGCCCGACTTCAAGGTGATGGCCAACTTCCTGCTACAACAGGTGGATCCTATCAAGGATTTTTTCATTCCTGTGAACCCAATGGAGGACCAGGGTATCACCCATAGTAGCCTGGGAGGAGTCAAGCGATCCCTACAACATCTAGAGGCTGGTCATCCGCTAGGGCTATTCCCCGCGGGAGAGGTATCCTCTTTTCAGTCCCGCACCCGTACGGTCACCGACCGGGTATGGCAACGGCAGGTGGTCAAGCTGATTGAAAAGGCAGAAGTACCGGTTATCCCGATTCACTTTCAGGGAGCCAATAGTCCCCTGTTTCACCTCATGGGGATGATTCACCCCGCACTGCGTACCGCCCGTATTCCCAAAGAGACCCTCAATAAAAAGCGAACCACCATCCACGCCAAGGTCGGTTCACCCATCACGGTACGGGAACAGCAGCGCGTCGATGGGGTAGATCGTCTGTCAAGGTATCTTAGGGCCAGGGTATATTCTCTGGGGAGTGGACTGGAAGTAGAGCGCTTCTTCAAAGGGCGGATTTCCCTGTCACGAAAAGAGGCACCACTGGCAGACCCTATTTCAAAGGAGGCCGTCATGGCCGAAATTGACCAGTTGCATCCCGAACAGAAGATCTGCTCCCAGATGGAGTTTGACATTTACCTCGCAGCAGCTCCCCAAATTCCCGGAATTCTAAAGGAACTGGGGCGCCTTCGGGAGTTGACCTTTCGGGAGGTAGGAGAAGGCACTGGGCAGTCCTGCGATCTGGATGAGTACGACCTGTATTATCTGCACCTTTTTCTCTTTGATCGGGAAGCCAAGCAGATCGCTGGAGCCTATCGGCTGGGTAAGGGAGACGAAATCATGCTGAAATTCGGCAAGAAGGGGTTCTATACCAATAGCCTGTTCCGGATGAAAGACGGGATGGACTCCATTCTCAAACAATCGGTGGAACTGGGACGCTCATTTATCCTGAAGGATTACCAGAAAAAACGCCTTTCTCTGTTTTTGCTGTGGAAGGGGATTCATACCTACCTGATGTCGCAGTCCCAATATCGCTACCTGATTGGACCGGTAACCATCAGCAACGACTACTCGACTTTTTCCAAGAGCCTGATCGTGACCCTGATCGAAAAATACTTCTTTGACCACGATCTGGCCGAGCATGTAGAACCTCGCAAGCGCTTCAAGCCCAACCTGAAGCGAATCGATCCCGATGACCTGTTGGCTACCATGGCTAATCCTGGTGACCTGAAGCAGGTTGATAAAATCCTGGAGGACATCGAACCCGAGCATTTCAAACTGCCCATTCTCCTGAAAAAGTACATCAAGCAAAACGCCCGCATTATCGCCTTCAACGTCGATCCTTCCTTCAATAATGCCCTCGATGGGTTGATGGTACTCGACCTGAAGGAACTACCTGATGCAACGCATGAGAATATGAGCTGATTTCATTGGTCATTGAGCAGTAAAGAGAATACTGAACCATGAACCATATCTTGCTAAGTCGGACTTCGTGACGGTGCGTGGGCTTCAGTGGGTAGTCCGACTTAGCTGAACGCTGGCAGGTAGTTGGTCGTCCTGACCCTGGCCTTGAGCTTGTTAAGGATGGAGAATAGGCCAAAATAGGTGCGGTTCATGTAAAGCCCATCCTTGTCGCCACGGGGGACAGCAGACTCTCTCAGGGCGGGATTGCGGCCCATCCGATCAGCATAGGCGTAGATCTCATCGAAGTAGCTCTCGTCTCCGAAGTTAAATTCAATTTCGTGAAATGGCCTTAGTACCATTCCAAGGGCTTCTTTGGCGATGTCGGTGTACATCTGAATGTCTTCCTGACTGTCATCCGGGAAGATCAGCCGTGCAGCAATGAGACTCTCATGTAGTTGCTGGTCATCATGCATGGTTTTGGGATCCAGCAGCGCAATGTAATTCTGATAAAACTGCTCGGGGATCTCCTTCACACAGCCAAAGTCCAGCACTACGACTTCTCCTTCAGGGGTAAAGAGAAAATTGCCAGGGTGAGCGTCAGCGTGCATCAGCCTGAGGCTATGGAGCTGATAGTTGTAGAAATCCCACAGGGCCTGTCCGATCCGGTCGCGTATTTCCTGCGAAGGATCGGTTTCCAGAAATTCATTGAGGTGCTGTCCCTCCTGCCAGGTCATGGTAATGATGCGGTCTGTAGAAAGCTCGGGCAGGTAGGCTGGAAAATGCAGGTGATTCAGTTGGGCGCATTTTTCGCCGATTTCCATGCCGCGTCGCAGCTCCAGCGCATAGTCGGTCTCTTCTACCAATCGGTCCTTGACCTCTTCGAAGTAGGCATCCAGGTCCTGGTCTTTCCAGCCAAACAGGCGTCGGGCCATGGGCCTGACAAGATTTAGGTCGGAGATCACGCTGTCCCCCACTCCGGGATACTGGATTTTGATGGCCAGTCGTTGCCCGTCTTTTTCTGCCTGATGTACCTGTCCCATGGAGGCTGCATGAGTGGACTCCATTTCAAAGCGGTCAAATATCTGCTGTGGTGTCTTCCCAAAGTAGTCCCGGAAAGTCTTGACAATCAGAGGGCCCGAAAGGGGAGGGGCCTGGTACTGGGCCTGGGTGAACTGCTCGGCAAAGGCTGCTGGCATGACCCCCCGATCCATGCTGAGCATCTGGGCCGCCTTGAGCGCACTGCCCTTTAACTCACTGAGGGTTCCGTATATTTCTTTTGCGTTTTTTTCGTCCAACTCGCTGCGATCCAGGTCGCGGTCCACGAGCTTTTTGGAGTAGTGCTTGACATAGTTGCCACCGACCTTAAGACCTGTTCCCAGGAATTTGCTGGCGCGCTTGATTTTTGACTTGGGTATTTTCGATTGTTCGTCTGCCATGAACTTGGGCTGAATTAGTGGGGAGTAATACCAACTGAAAAAACGACAAAGAGTTGTCGAGGGTTTAGTCCACAACTTTGTTTAATTTTGGAACCTACTGTTAGATTTTATGCGCAAGGATTCCATTCGACGTGTGTTTGAACGTGGCCTTTACGGGACACTCGTCGGGGTAGGGTATGCCCTGCTAAATCTAGGGGTGGAGGTTCAGTTGCTCATCCTGTGTGGTGCCATTGGGTTTACCATCGGTTTTGGGACCGGGTTGCTGGATCGCTATCTGTTTTATACTCGCTTGAGAAGGCAGGCATTTCCAGTGGTATTGCTGGTCCGTACGATGGCTTATCTCTTGGTCATCACGATTGCCCTTGGGGTATTTTTAAGCCTAAATGCTGCTATTTCCACCCAGACCAGCTTTTGGGACATTCTAGGATCCTCGATGCTATATGACTGGGTGCGTGAGGGAAGCTTTCTTTACCTGGTGTTCTACAGCTTTTTATTGTTGCTGGTACTCCAGTTTATCACCCTGGTATCCCGCCTCCTGGGTCCCAATGTATTGCTTAACTACATGGTGGGCCGCTATCATCAACCCAAGGAGGAAGAGCGAATCTTCATGTTCATGGACCTGCGTTCTTCTACAGCAATTGCCGAGCGCCTGGGGCATCTCAAGTGGCACTATTTTCTCAACGACTTTTTCTACGACATCGCCAAGCCCGTCCATAACTCCATGGGCGAAATTTACCAGTATGTAGGGGACGAGGTTGTGATTTCCTGGGACGTCAAGCGAGGACTCAAAAACCGGAACTGCATCCACTGTTTCTTTGGCATCTGGAATCGCATGGCAGAAAGACGCGATTACTACATCAAAACCTATGGATACGAACCGATCTTCAAGGCGGGCTATCATGTAGGCAAAGTGATTGTAGGCGAAATCGGAGACTACAAGCGCGACATTGTTTTCCACGGAGATACCGTAAACACGGCTTCACGCATACAGTCGGAGTGTAACCACTACAACCGCCGTTTGCTGCTGTCCAACATCCTCCTGGACAAGCTCGACCTGGGCAATGAATACACTTCGGAGTACATCACCAAGATCAAGCTGCGCGGCAAAGAGACCATGATCACCCTGCATAGCCTCGATCCCGTCGATGAAATACCCACCATCCCGGAAGTAGCATTGCCCCCAGAGTAAGGGCATTCAGTGTGCCATGCACGCGATACATCCACGGGATAGTCAACCACGGCAATTGCAGGTACCGGTGCCATCCGTACAAAAGCCCCAGCGCCATGCCTCCCAGCAGACATAGTCCACCTATTGCGAACAGCCCCCTGCTAATGCGTGGAGTATCGTTTTGAGTTGCTAAACGTAGGTGCCCCAGTGCAATAGCCATCCCACCTGTCGCCATCACCGTAGCAGCAGCCGTCTCCAGCCAAATGGGGCCGCCCAGGTGAGTGGACGTAATGCCAGCTGCCGTCAGGGTAATGCCAGCCAATAAAAGCAAGGTGAGACATTTGCCCACCACGGGCTTTTGGTGAACAATCAACCATCGTGAAATCATCAACAGCAGGATGCCTGCATAGTGAAAGTGCGCAGCCGTCAGCAGGCCCATCACGGGTGGAAATCCCAGTATTTGCCAGCCCAGGCGATCGGCAAAGGCCCAGGTAGCGGCGACGACTCCTGCTACCCAGGCTCCAGGCGACAGCCAGGTACGAAGGTCACGCTGATTTTGCCATGTCTGAATGGCAATGAAGGTCTGGTTGGTCAGCCATATGAGCCAGGGAATAGCCAACGCTGCCGCTAAAACGCCTTGCGGCAGGAGGAAACTACCAGCGAGCGAAAAGGCCGCAAGTTGTTGCCAGGCCGGATGA
Organism: uncultured Bacteroidia bacterium; assembly: GCA_964343195.1. GTDB lineage: Bacteria > Bacteroidota > Bacteroidia > J057 > J057 > CAYVAP01. Next base: position 43,595 of record CAYFIR010000012.1, read on the forward strand.
TAGTCCTGATGTTGAGCCTGCAGAGCAAGGGGAATCCAGACGAGCGGGGCAAGCAGCAATAGAGCGAGGATCCAGTTGATCGGTTCCGAGGTCAGCCAGAGGCTGAGGGCCAGCCACAGGCCCCATCCCAGTGCCCCCGTACGGAGGATGGCAAAGGTCGAGTTCTGCTGAAAAAGGTGATGCGTTTTTTCCATGGTCAGCCTTGGGTTTGATGGATTTCTGAAAAGGTTGCTTCGGCCTGTGGATTGTGAGGGCCATGTGTAGCTGCCAGCATGGCCAAGCAGGACTGACGGCCAAACCGCCGCTGTTTCCAGCGTGACCAGGGGTACACAAGCCATACCGGCCACCATTGGGGGCGAGAAAAAGCCAGGATGCGGTACCAGACGCTGTCGTCTTCTCTCCATTCGACCTGAAAGAGTTCCTCCCCCTTTTCTACATGCTGAGGCAGGGTCCCATAGGCAAAGCCAAATGTCCGTGCTTCGTCGGTGACATACACGATGCGGCAGGCATTGGTCCACCAGAGGCCGGACAGGCGGAAGTTGACCGTCACGATTTGGTCTTGCTCAGGGGGAAGTATCGGAAGAATTTTAGTCCAGGTCGGAGGGAACATCTGCCAGCTTTGTAAGGCCTGGCGGGCACTGTTAAATGTGTCAGAACCATTTCCCAGGCAGATTTCGTAGCGATCGACCCGGTATCCTGGGGGAATCAGCGAAAGGTCGGCGGTACCGCCAACTCCGGGGTAGGAGTAAGGCAGCCCATTTAATCGGGCGATGAGTCTCTCCTGCCTGCTGGTCGTAGGGAGGGTGGTCGCAACTGGAATCATGTGGTAGTTTTTGGATGGTATATCATTCAATACTTTCAAAATTTAATGAAAGTTTCAAAAGTGGCGCTTTCTTTCAGTTTTTTCTCATTTCCACCATTCCATTCTTCTTCGACCTGCTTTCTTACCAAATGGTAATTCAGTTCTTGGGTCCGGAGCCTTATTTGCCGGAAAATTCAACAACATCTGGCTATGCAAACATCCCAAACCGTATTGTTAACCGGAGTGACAGGCTTCCTGGGCTCCCATACCACCATTCAACTACTCAATCAGGGCTTCCGGGTAGTCGGTACCCTTCGTTCGATGGAGCGGGCAGAGGCTATCAAGTCGGTGATCGCTGAGCATACCGACCACATTGATCAGCTGAGTTTTGTGGAGGCTGATCTACTGGATGCGGAAGTTTGGCCTAAGCTGATGCGGGGAGTGGATTTCGTGCAACACATCGCGTCTCCCTTTCCTCGGGTGCTGCCCAAAAATGACGAGGAACTGATCGGGCCAGCCAAGGATGGCACCTTGCGCATTCTGAGGTCGGCAGCCGCGGCAGGGGTCAAGAGGGTAGTCCTCACTTCGTCTTCAGGGGCTATCGTTTATGGCAAACCCAAATCCCGACGGAAGGCTACTTTTGATGAATCTGACTGGACCGATGTGGCCAATAGAGCGGACTCGACTCCCTACTTTCGCAGTAAAACCATCGCCGAACGAGCAGCCTGGGAATTCGTTGAACAGCAAAATGGGAAGCTGGAACTGGCAACCGTCTGTCCCGGGGCCATCCTCGGCCCCGTCCTGGAGAAAGATTTTGGCACCTCAGCCAACATTGTCATCAAGATGCTGGACGGGAGCTCGCCAGCCATTCCCAAAATCGGCTTTGACATTGTCGATGTCCGATCCGTTGCCGATCTGCTGATCCGTGCGATGGTGCGTCCTGAGGCTGCCAATCAGCGCTATGTGGGCTCCTCTGGCTTTATGAGCTTCAGGAATATCGCTGATACCTTGCGTCAGGAGTTTCCTGATCGGAAAATCCCAGGCATGGGGTTGCCCAACTTTATGGTGCGGTTGTATTCCAATATCGATGCTTCGCTGAAGCCAATTTTGGTGGATCTGGGGGCGGAGCGCAAAGTGAGCCATGCCAAAGCCCGTCGGGAACTGGGCTGGGAACCCCTTTCTACTGAAGAAGCCGTAATTTCCTGTGCCAAAAGTCTGATTGAACAAGGAATCGTTTAGTAGAGATCCAATGGAAAAACTACGTGCCGCCATGGCCTTCGGGGGCTTTCTTTCGGAGGGAGATATCGAGAAAATCATCGCTCGGGTACAGGTAAGAAAACTTGCTGCACTGGAAAATGCCCTTGATGAGGGCGAAATTGCCCACGAAGTTTATTTCGTAGACAAGGGAATCCTGAGGGTCTTCAGCCTGGCTCAGTCTGGAGAAGAAGTGACCAAGTATTTCGTCCGGCCCAATCAATTCATCGTGGAACTGGAGAGCTTTTACAATTTCAGCCCCAGCGACGCGACTTTTCAGGCGGTAGTTGATACACAGCTATTGATAATTACCCGTCCGGTCTGGAGGGAGCTATTGGAAGAGATCCCCAAGTTCTTCATTCTGACCAAAAGCCTCACGGAGATCACCCTGCTCAATAAACTCAAGGACAATGACTTTCTGAACTTTGGCACCGCCCGCGATAAATACCGCGAATTTCTTCGTCGTTATCCCGACCTGGCTCGTGATGTTCCCCTGCAGCAGATTGCTTCCTACCTCAAGATCACACCGCAGTCGTTGAGCCGGATACGGAAGCAGATTTCAGAGGAGGGATAAAAAGGCGAAAACGGATGGCAGGATTATTTTCATTCACCAACTTCTCCTCAGCCTAATACTTTGGTTCCTTCGAATCAATGGAAATGGTCACAGGCCCATCGTTTAGGAGATGTACTTCCATGGCTGCGCCAAATTTCCCCGTTGCGATTGGCCCGTCAAACTGCTGCTTCAGTGAAGCGAGAAACTGCTCATACATTGGGATGGAAAAGTCTGGCGGAGCAGAGCGAATATAGGAAGGGCGATTGCCCTTGCTGGTATCGGCAAATAGGGTGAATTGAGATACCACCAGAATCCCTCCTCCAATGTCATTGACACTCAGGTTCATCTTGCCTGCTTCATCGTTGAATATCCGGAGTTTGGTGATCTTCCGAATAAGGTAATCGATGTCAGCCTGGGTATCGTCATGGGTAACGCCAAGCAGGACCAGCAGGCCGGCTTCGATTTCCCCGACAATTTCCTTTTCAACTTCCACCCGGGCATGGGCGACCCGCTGTATGATAGCGCGCATGTGGTATTGGTTAGTTCATGGTCCGCCTCCAATACAGGCGGAAACGGATTTCGGCCTGGCCCTATGCTGACTCTTTGATTACCGTAACAGAAACCTGGTTGGTGTTCCAGTCTGCGACATTGGCCATGTTGCCAGACCCAAATAGCAGGGCCCGGGTCTGAGTCTGCTCCTTCATGCCGCGTGTCATAGGGCGAGGCTGTCCCAGCTCAGGTTGGCGCAGTAGACGTCCGTCGAATTCCTCAGTAGAGAATATGAGCTTAAAGATTTCGTGGACCTCATTGCGGCCGAGGGCTTCCTGTTGCGGGCTGATGGTCCCTGTAATGGCATTGCCGTCTGCTGCCCAGGCACTTTGCCCTGGCTCCAGCCACATGCCACCCTGTGGTACTGCGTCCGGGTTGATGGCGAAAAGTGATGACAAATACAGGAGGGAACCATACAACCGCTTGCTGGAGGTATTGACCAGCCTCAACCGAAACTGCGGAAGGCTCTGGGAAGTGCTGTAACGGAGCACCAGCCCCAATTGACCCACCGTCATGATCTCATCACGATCTGGGTGCAGTACTTCCAGTTTCATAGATTCAGATGGGAGGGTACTCCCAGGATTTTGCAACTCCGTCATGCGCTCCCAGCGGGCAATGTGGATCAGTTGATCCACTAGTTCCTTGTTGGGGTTGGACCCACGCTTGTCCACCGGAGCTACCAATGGTAGCGCATCGGCATTGGTCTGGCGGGTGATATAATACGCCTGTGATCGACTGGCCACCACCAGAAAATCAGCTTCTTCCGGGCGAGAAACTTCCTGAAGGTAAATCTGAGCTTCCGGTATTTCTTCCAACATTCTTCGCAGGGCAGTTGCATCAGTCGATGAGACATTGAAGAAAATCGGCATCTGCGGCACCGCCATGTCATGGAGACGTGCCCGATAACTGCTATCCTTGGCGAGGAAAAGGCTGCCTTCTATCCGGACAGTACTATGGGTGGGGAGCACCTGCTTGAGAGAGACCATACCCAGAGCGAGGGCAGGGTTGGCCAGTTCCTTGTCAGTAGCGTCAGCGGGATATACGTTTAGGGTGGTTTTTCCCTGGCTAAATCCTCCGCCCATCAGGCCATGAACCGCTCCGGCATCAATTTTCCAGCCTTCCTCACGGTCATGTGTGAGGTTGTAATAATTGACTTCTCGGGTGTTCACCCCATCCAGAAAGACTGAATCTGCGTCTTCCGGGACAGCTGCATAGAGCTGGGGATTCTGGTCAAAAGTTCGCTCGGTTACCAGTGAACGTACCCGCCGGATCAGGTCGTGGTAGGTGAGGGGCCCTACGGAGTTTTCCAGCACTTCTACCAGCGAATAGGTAAAGACTCCTCTGGGCGAACCTCCCAGAAGGGTTTCCTTCGCTAATTGAAAAGATTGTGCAGCAGCAAGGTGGATATGGCGAGCCTTTGGGACAATTGCGGTGTCAGGATTGTCGAAGGAGAATACGCTGCGGTCTCTATCCACATTTCTTGGCAGAATGTAGTCGTCGAGTGAACGCACCTGCTCGGGAAGTTCGTCAAAGGCGCGGACTTTTACCCCGGCATTTTCCAGGTCGGTGAGGCTGCGGGTTCCCGAACCCGAGTTGCAACAATCGTACACGACAACGATATGGGGATCTTTTTGGGCGACGACGTCGAGCAGGGTTGCCACTTCCTTATCAGCGAGGTCCATCCCATCGGGCATCCGGCTATCGTAGCAAACCAGGGTTTCGTTTTTGTGATCGGCTTCTAGGGGAAAGAAAATCTCATGGGTACGCTCCTGGGATCCATGCCCTGAGAAATAAAAAAAGACAATGTCGTCTTTTTGAGCCTGTGCAAGATGCTTCTCGAATTTGGCTACGACATTGAAGCGGGTTGCTTCCTCATTTTCCAGTACTTCCATGTGAAGTGGAATACCGGAGCGATTCATACTCCGAACCAGATAGTCACGCATGGCCCGCATGTCGTTCACACAACCATCCAATGGTGGAACGGGAGACTTATATTTATCGATGCCAACAAAAAGGGCGTAGCACTGTCGATTGCTCATGTAGTGGGGGTAAAAGTGGGTTCAGACGAAAATTACACAAAACCCAAACATGGAGCAATGCACATTGAAATAGTGGCCTGGGAAAAGGTGATCCAGGTGATCGCTGTTTTCCCTGATCCCTGATCACCGAAGACCATGGATCACCTTATGTAGGTCACCTTCCCAACACAAAACTTCCGTCCTGTCGATCGTAGTAGCCCCAGTAAGATTCCCCGCCCTGACTAAAGGTGACCAGTAGCGGGGCACGCTGAAGGCTGTTGGGAGGGAAGCTCTTGGTTGCCATCAGGGTAGTCGGTGCGGAAATGGGATGAAAATCAAACGGACTCAGATAGCCCTGAAAAGCCAAACTGCGGATGTCTTCCTGGATGACTGCCCCGGAAATACCTCGTTCCTGCTCGGGCCAGACCCCTGCACAGGTTAATATCAGGTGTTCAATGTCTCCTTCTTCCAACGCCAGAGCGAGGTGGCTGGCATCCTGCCATTCGGCAGCGATGTCTGCTGCAGCCATGTCATGATATTCCAATCCTGCAGGACTCATCATGGCTGCAGGACCGTTTTGCAGTGGCAGGGGCTCCTCGTGAGAATAGCCATAGAGAAAGGGGAGCAGGCCTTCTCCTACGGGTGAAACCTGAAAGTAGAGTGAATCGGGAGTGAGAGCCAACTGCAAAAGGTGGTCATCCACGAGCAGGGAGTTGCTTCCAAGCGTAGAGGGGGGCAGGGGGTACTCGTATAGGTACTGGGTCTGGTCGGTAAGGTCAATATGAAAGACCTGGGTCATGCCGGGGTCTTCAAGAGTCAGATACAACTGGTCACGCTGAAGGTACATTTTGTTGTGGAGGTAGGTCGCAGCAATTTGCCCGACATTGCTACTATCAATTCGTTGAACCCCTGCCGCCAGCCGTTCTGTAAACCCCGCTGGAACCTGGTAGTTGGTGGTGGAAAATTCGCCGCGCCCTTCGAACCTGCACAGCCTGATCTCATCTCCAAACCGGGGTACCCGTATGATGTGCAATATGCCGCCATGTGTGAAAGTTCCCCATTGAAGATCTCCGGCTAGTTCTTCTTCTACCCTAAAAACCTCGGTGCTTTCTGACTCCTGTACCACCTGTACGACCTGTAAGAGGCCAGTCTGTTTCTCCCGATAGCAAATGTAGAGGTTGCCATCCCGGTAGGTAAACCCCAGGCGCTCATATGCAGATGGCTCAGGTAGATCCAGTACCTTGAACTGCTGCAGGATTCTCAGGTTGGGTGTGAGTTGAAATACATGGGCCTGCTGTCCTTCCTGAAACAACAAAAGGGTCCCTCTTTCATTGGTAAAAGCATAGGCATCTGCGTTCAGTGGCAGGTCAGCCTTTAGTCGAGTCAACTCTCTCAAGGGTTGGGCGAAGAGGGAACCGGTGATGAGCAGGGCCAGGGTGGCGAAAATTCGTAGCATGGTGGATAGTTAGGCTTCAATGAGTGGTCGGGGAGCCATAATATTTACAAGGTGAATCATTTCTCCCCTCCTTTTTGCTTCAAAATTTCCTGAAGACCTGCCACAAAAAAACTCCCCCAGGATTAAGTGGGGGAGTAGGTTAATTGGTATGACGTAATTCTACGGGTCAAATGTCGCCGAAGGACTTACGTGGCTTTTGCTCTTCCTCTTTTAGCTCATCCAGCAGTTCCTGCTCCAAAGGATCTTTTTCATCTTCGTCATCCAGCAATCCCATCTCCTGCTTCATTTCCTTCATAAGCTGGTCAGCTGAGAACTTTTCCATTTCAGCCTTTTGAGCCAATTGTTCCAGCTTTTTGTTGGAGTCAATGGCTTCATCCAATGCCAGATCCATTTTTGCTTCAGTCAAAGCAGAATCATGGTTCAACTTCTCAATCCAATCATCCGAATCATCATGCAGTGCAGATGTAATATCCTGAATGGAAGAGTTGAGCTTGCGTGAAGTTTTGAGCCTTTTGGCCTGCTCCAGGATCTCCCGACGCTTCAGGATATCCTTTTTATAGGCCTCTTTCATCTGCTCTTTGAGCTGCTTACGTCTTTCTTCTCCAGTCATAAAGGTCACTTTTCATTGATCGGTAGGAAGAAACATAGGGGACCTTCTTCACTGTTCACTGCTCAATGAACAATGCTTATTCTTTCTCCTTTGCAGGTGAATCAAGGTCAAGGTCATCAAATGAAGGCTCATCCAGGTCAATGCCCATTTCGGTTTTGAACTGTTTTACCAGCTCGGCCGCCCGGATATTTTCCGCTTCCTCTTCTATGGCAAATGTCTCGGTATCGACAGAGTCAAGGGCCATTTCCATGCGAGCTTCGTTTTTGGCAGTTTCCTCATTGATGCGATTGAGCATCTCATCGTGGGTGGCATCGATGCCTCCTACTTCAAACTGCTCCATGGTGTCGGCAATCTTGGACTGCCACTTGGCTCTTTCGTGAGCTCGCAGGGCATCTTTTGCCTCAGCGATCTTACGCTCACGCTGCTTCATGAATACCTTTTTGACCTCGAGGGACTTTTCATATGCAGACTTGGCAGTTTCGTACTGCTCTTTGGTCTGCATCATATGGCGCTTGGTATCTTCGAGGCGGAGGGCGTAGTTCTGGGCAATGTCGTCACGCCCAGCCTGTATCGCAGCCTTCATCTTGGATACCATTGTCTTGTACTCGCTCTTGTATTTATTCATCTCCTTTTCCAGGAGCATGACATTGGCCTTAACTGTAGCGATGTTTTCATTCATCTTGGGAATCTGATCATTCAGTTCCCGGATGTTTTGCTCCAGAATCAGGCGAGGATCCTCAATTGAACTGATCAAACCACCAAAAAGAGAGCGGATGGCACGGATAAATCGCTTCCACATAAATGTTAGGGATTTCGACGGGTAAAATTTTGTTATGGCTAATAGGAACTACGAAAACCATTAGTCTTAGTTAACTTCGACGGGTTTGCCGTATCTTCCATATTGCCGAATGAACTCTTCCAATTTAAGAACTTCTTCTTTATTTCCCACAAAGAGGGGGGTTCTTTGGTGAAGGTTGTCAGGCTCGATGTCCAAAATTCTCATTCGTCCATTTGAAGCTGCTCCACCTGCCTGTTCTGCAATGAAAGCCATGACGTTTGCTTCAAAGGTCAGGCGTAACTTTCCGTCTGGCGCATCGATACTCCCTGGGTACATAAAAATACCTCCTTTGAGTAGGTTTCGGTGGAAGTCGGCTACCATTGACCCGATGTAGCGTAGTTTGTATGGCTTGGGGGTATCACGTTTAATGTGGCGCAGGTATTGTTTCGTCCCCTCAAAGAAGTTCCGGTACAATCCCTCGTTGACCGAATACACATTGCACTTTTCTGGAAAGCGCATGTTGGGGTGCGACAGCAGAAACTCCCCAATTGAAGGGTCCAGGGTGAATCCGTTAACTCCGTGTCCCGTGGTATAAACGAGCATGGTGCTGGATCCATAGAGGACGTATCCAGCCGCGACCTGCTCTGAACCTGTCTGTAAAAAGTCTTCATTCGTCAGGGGGCCATCCACATTCTTGCGGCGATAAACGGAAAATATAGTCCCGATAGAGACATTTACGTCGATATTGGAGCTGCCGTCCAGGGGGTCCATGACGACAATGTACTTCCCATTTGAGCCTTCCTTGACGATAAACTCTTCGTGCTCCTCCGAACCTACAGCACAGACCATACGCCCCTTGAAGAGGGCGTCGATCATCTGTCGGTCGGCAAAAACGTCAAGTTTTTGCTGTTCTTCTCCCTGTACATTTACATTCCCTTCCAGCCCGAGGATATCCACGAGGCCTGCCTTGTTCACTTCCCGGTTGATGATGCGAGAAGCCAGGACAATGTCCCGGATGATCTTGGACAACTGCCCCGTGGCGTAAGGGAAGTTTTGTTCTTTCTGAATGACGAATTGCTCAAGGGTGGTAACGTTAGATTCTGATTGATGCATGTGGGATTAAATGGTTAAATGACTGTAAGTAGTTAGTTTTTTGCGATTAGCAGTCGCAATTAATCGGTTACCGTAGGGTAGAAGTGGGGGTGAGCAATGGCGAAAACGATTGCAGAAAGATAGTAAAATATCGCCATATGAGGCGGAATGAACTTTTTTTCATTTTTTTCGAATAGTATCTTGACAAGAAAGGGGATAAGGTTCTATCTTTGCACTCGCAATCAAAAAAAGGGTTGCAATGAACTGGTAGCTCAGTTGGTAGAGCATCTCACTTTTAATGAGAGGGTCCAGGGTTCGAGCCCCTGCCGGTTCACAACAGGAGCAGATTTCAGGTTTCAGGAAATTCCTGCAATTTGAAATCTGTTTTTTTCTCTCTTTTTACTGATCAAAGTTCTCTGAACCCTGATCACTGTAAAGGCCCAGGTGGTGAAATTGGTAGACACGCCATCTTGAGGGGGTGGTGGCCGCAAGGCCGTGCTGGTTCGAGTCCAGTCCTGGGCACCCAGAGCGCATAAGTAATTGGCAGTCAATTATTTATGCGTTTTTTATTTTGGCGACACTTGAATCTGTCGCCTTTTCAGTACCACAAATTGCTTCCCCGGCTATTTCCCCCAAGCCGATTGCCTTGCCCCTTTCTCTCAATTCATCGTATCTTAGGGTAAAATATTAGCTATGTCAGTAGTTGAAGGATTCGGAGATATTGCTGGGATACTTGCTCAAATGGCTCCAGATAAGGTAGTGGCCCTGAAGGCCCCCCAATCTTTGGGAGAACGTGTAGAAACCCTGGTTGAGCAGAAGAAGCAAGACCCATTGAGTGAGGAGGAAACCGTAGAGCTGGAACGCTACCTCTCCCTTGACTTATTGATTAACCTTGCCAGGGCACGGGCTAAAGTAATGTTAGCTGTGTGAGTGGTGCGTTTACTTCAGAATGTCTAATAATATCACTTCCAGGTATCCTAAAAGCGCTCTATACTACTGTGTATGGGGTGCTTTTTGCGTACCTTGATCAGCAGCAACCTCCGCCAACTGGAGCCCGTCCATCCGCTCAGCCCCGAAGCGAACCTGAAGATCCACGCCATGGAGGGGCAGTTGCATAAGGTCAATCAGTTTTTGGATGAGTTTTTTCGGGGGAGGGGGTAGAGGAAGGAAGCACTAAACACCGGTATCACTTAGTGAATCTATATTTCCAAATATAGTTCTTAGATATCCTTTATCCTTGTCGATGAATAGCACCTTGTTTTCTGCGAATTGGGCTTTCGTAGTACCTAATCCCTCCCCCCAAGTCTGACGAACTTTTTCAAACGGTGTAACCGAAAGGATAAATCCTGATATGGATACATCTATATCCTGCTGATCCTTTTTGAGCTGGTCTAGAATCTTAGCTTCAAGCACCTGCACATCCTGCTTGCACCATAGGATTTTGGGATTATTGAAATGATTATCTCCCAGCAAAATCCCTTTAGGGTCAAGGAAATAGATGTATTGCCTGGCACTATTCACGACCCAAAGGATAAAGTCGGGATAGAAAGACGAACTTTCCATGAAGAACCCAATTCCCTTTACCGATAGGTTGCGAAGTAGAAAAAGTTGTTTATCCTTGAATCTATCTGATTCCTTTACGTACTCCCTCAGATGATTGATGAAGTCTCTCTCTCCGTCATTCAACCTTGTCGGAACAGTTTTGATCTCCTTGAATTTCTTGCCACCATCAATTGAGGCAATTGGCGAATAAAGGTGTTTATCGAAGTGAATAGAGGGCAGTGTAGGGTCATCCTTTTCATACATCACCTTGATTTTATCTTCCAATTCCTTGATGAATGCCTCATGTTTCTTGGGCACTTTCACCACCATGGTACGCGATTCCGGGAACATGACGGCATGCTCTTTATGGCTGAGCATATCATAGGTGAGGTATTGGGAAAGAAATGCCTTCTCTTTGTCTGCATAAAACTTATTGATGTAGTCCTTCACTAAGCTCACCGCGACTCCCTGAATTTTGCCCCCAATGGCTTCCTGCATCCCAAACTGCCCCTTTTGACTATACAAATTGAACCCTCCCTCTTCCATCAACTGAGCAATGACGCTTGGCTCTATGATCAGGTTGTAATACCCCTTCAGCAGCTTATACCGATTGGCTTCCAGCATGAGGGCGCGATAGTCGATAAAAGCCCGAAATTCTTTCAGGAAATTGTGCTGATAGTCCTCTACTTCCTCAGCCACTTGGCTATTGAAGCCACCTGCCGCGATACTGACCTTGTTTCGCATGTCAATGGTAACCCTTTTTGCCACATCTGCGCTGTATTCCAATTCGATCAGTTCCTCCTGAAAAGATTTGTCCTCCCGCTTTTTGAAAGTCATGATCTTGCCGTTCCATTGACCCTCATGATTAAGCTTGATCTCAATGGGGATGTGTGTGTAATCAGGCACTTCCTTCTCGATCTCGGTGAGGAACCGATTCATGTAAGAAGCATTCAGCCCCATGATGGAAATGGTCTGCAGGGCGCGCACATGATACGGGGCATTGGCCTCCTCGCGTTTGAGAGAAAGGTTCTTGCCTTTCAAGCGCACCCCACGGCCAAATAGTTGAATGATCTGCGCCCCCTCGCTTTTGCCCATGTTCATCAACCCCATACTTGAAACTCTCCATGAGTTCCACCCTTCAATAAACTTTTTGGAACCAATCAGGATGTTGATTGGGGAATGAGTCTCTGAGATGGCCTGAAACAGGGAAGGGGAAAAGTTGTCATCCTGAATGCTCAGTTCTCCCTCGGTGTCTGCCTCCAGGGTTTTGGCATACTTGGGTACATCGCCGATGTTGATGACGGCGAAGTAGGAGTCGCTGCTTTTGGTCTTCAGCCCAATCTCCCCTTCTGCTTGCTTGATCTGGAAAGCGTCGATGCTGCCTACCCCATTGAATACTTTGCTCAATATGACCTCCGCAATCGGACGCTCCTGTCTCAGGGATTCAAAGTGCCCCTTAAAAATATCATTGCCCTCCCCATCTCGCAGACCTGTGGCATCCGATAGGATTTTGTCAATGTCGGCTTGTAGCTCAGCAGGAGAGGAGAGTGCATAGCGAAAAAACGCAATGACCCGCGACACATCTGATATGGTATCCTTGTCAGACTGAGTCTTGCCTGAACTGATCACCCGACTCCCCACAAATACCCACAATGGCTTCTCAATGTTGTAGGGGCGCAGGTCCTGCTCGTGCTTCTCAAACAGTGCTAGCTGTTCATAGTAACCCAACAGGCTCGCCGTGAGTAGCAACCTGTTTTGCTCTTCGCTGTATTCGTTTTTGGTATCCAGGTTGAATACGCGAAAGTCCTTGCCGTAGCCATCGGTATAAAAGTGGCGATAGGAATAGTCAAAAATGATGGCCTTGCCGTACTCCTGCAACAGGTCTTTGGTGCTCTTGGTGATGATCTGCCCGAAGGTGGCAGAGTATTCAAAGGTAAAGGAACCCTTCCCACGCGTCAGGTGCTCTCGCAGGCTTTTCCAGGTTTTCTCTTCCGATTTTTGCCCTTTGTGCCCTTCGTCAATGAATACCAGGTTGCGAGACTCTGAAAAGTAATCTACATCCACGCTCACGCCTTCTCCTTCTTTGTCCTTCACCAATTTGGTAATCTCCAAAATGAGAATCTCGCCCTCTTTGGTTTTCAGGCTTTCCTCACTGCCGGAATAGAGCTTGGCAGGAATGCCACTTTCGACACAGCTTTCATAGTGCTGACGGCTCAATCCCTCATTGGGGGTAATCAGGATGATGTTTTCCCACTCCTTGAAGTACTTAGTGATCTGCCAGTAGTTGCAGTGCATCAGCAGGGTCTTGCCGCTCCCCGTTGCCATCCAATAGGCCAATTTCTTCACATCCTGCGCCGTGTAGGCTTCCAGCTTTGCAAAGTCTCGATTTCCTTGGGCAAAGGCATTGAGTTGGCCCAGTAGGTGGCTGAGATTGTGGCTGTACTGGTCGAAGAAGTACTCGGTAAACAGCAGCGCAAACCACTGATAGTACTTGAAGCTAAAAAAGGGCTCCGCCCGCTTTTCGCGCAACTGTTTCTCATAGCCTTGGATGGCTTCGTCATATTCCTGAATGGCACGGTCCTCGATGCGCTTGTTGGAGTTGGACATCAGGGCACTGGCAAAGTAGGTGTAGCCTGTGGAACTGCTGCCTGACGCTTTGTGGTTGAACTCATCCCGCAGGTCTTCAAAGGATTCATATCCCAACTGATGCAGGATGTAGCGGAAGAGGACCAATTGTTTTTCTAGCTGCATGATTTACCCCTTTTTTTTCTTTTGCTTCTTGGTCTGCTCCACGAACTTGTCAAAGTCAGATTCAAATGACTGATCCTGCACGATCCGGTATTTGCTGTATTCCTGTTCGGCTAGTTGCCGGGCAACGGATGCGGAAATTTTCCCCGCATCTTTCAGCACTTGATACTCATTGAATTGCAAGAAGGCATCGAGGCGGCTTACCCAATCCGCCATCTTCATCGGATTACGTCTCTCCGCCTGTAGCTCGGCAAAGTCGAGATACATGCTCACAATGCGGTTGAGCTCTTTGAGCTCCTTTTCGCTCAGGTAGTTCTTGGCTACCGACACATCTGACTTAAGGATTTTGCCCTCGGGGGCATTCTTCCAGGTGGTAAGCCCCATATGCGGCTTACGGGAATCTGCCCGTCCTTTGATTATTTCTGCTGCGGTATGCCCCGTAATCGCCCAATGCAGCTTGTTTTGTACCGTTTTGTAAAAGGTTTGGGTAACCTCCGCTTTGGGGTCATAGTCTATGCTACACTGCGCGTAGATGTCGGTGATTTTTTGATAAAATCTGCGTTCGCTCGCCCGTATCTCCCGGATGCGTTCGAGCAATTCATCAAAGTAGTCTTTCCCAAACAGCCGCGTACCTTGCTTGAGCCGGGCATCATCCAGGGCAAAGCCTTTGATGATGTATTCCCTGAGTACCTTGGTGGCCCAGATGCGAAACTGCGTGCCTCGCTGCGATTTGACTCGGTAGCCCACCGAGATGATCACATCCAGGTTGTAGTAATCTAATTCCCGGGCTACTTCTCTGCCGCCTTCCATCTGAACTGTTCGGAATTTCCGAACAGTTGCTTCACGCACCAATTCCCCTTCTGCAAACACATGGGAAATGTGTTCAGAGATGGTCGATTTGGCTTTTTCAAACAGGGCTTGCATGCCTTCCTGGGTCAGCCATACCGTTTCTTCATACAGCAAGACCGCTACTTTGACTTCCCCGCTTTGGGAAACATAGAGCAGAAATTCACTTTGATTGGGCGTGAGGTCAGCCATCAGGAGAGCATTTTGTTTTTGAAGACTTCCTCAATCGGCTGATAGCCTTCCAGGTGCGCCTGATCGTTGAGGTAGAGCAGGTCGTAGGCAAAGGCCGCAAGCTCCGATTTGAGGACCTTCGCGTCGGCGGCATAGTCGTCCAAAGTCCAGCCCTTGACCGAACGCCATACGACGAGGATCTGTTTGTTGGCGTTGTTATGGCCATAGACAAATTGGTACTTCTTGCCATTGAGTTCTTTGGTGATGCATTTCTGCATGTGTAGGCCGATGAGGTAGTTGAAGGTCTCTACCAGGTCCACGGCTTGCTCCGTGTCATACGTAAAGCCATCCCAGACCTTGAGTTGGTAGTCCCAGGGGTCTTGCATGGCCGCTGTATTCACCAGGGTTTGGCTGCCGCGCGTCTCAAACTCCAGGAAGTACTTGGGGATGTACTGCTCAAATGCCAATGCCTGCTGCACGGCATCCTCAGAGGCATGGAAGGCGATGTTTTCCAGGGCTTCTTCATACTGCTCCAATCGCTGATACTTGAAGAAAACCCCCAGGCCATTCATGCTACCATCTTTGGGTTTGCCGTCTTTCCAATCGAAGGTGTAGGCGATTTTTTTGATGCGGGGGAGGATGACGGAATGAATGTACTCTCCTTGCTCAATTAGAATACACTTCCGATTGCCCTTATCATCTCGATTTAGCATCTGGGTGGCATGGAACGTTGTTCCTGAACCTGGGAAGTAATCCAAGATGACAATATCTGGACTGTCAGAGCTTAGCCAAATACAGTCGTACACGGCATGGACAGACTTTGGATATGAGAATATTTCATGTTCGTTGAATAAATCTTTAAGCAGAGCAGTTCCATGTTCCGTTGCAGAATATTTTGCTTCAGTCCAAACAGTAGTCGGCTGAACACCTTCATTTGGTCTTCGCTTGTAATAGATAAAAATCGCCCCGTTTTCTTGTTTTTCTGCTTTTAGATGACCTTGTTGCTTGGTGATGCTATTATATCCCATATACCATCGACCAAGTTCTCCATTATCTTTTCTTGGTAGGATTATTTCCTCGTTTTCATTAGGCTTTTCCAATAGGGTATAAGATTCGGTTGCTGAGTCATATTGAAGTTTCGGGACGCGGACGTCAAGTTTGTCATTTAGAAATAACGGGAAATGCATAGTTGGTCTATCACTTTTTAGTGAGCCGGACCCTGCCTTTCTAAGCATCTCCCAAAAAAAAGGCCCATTCTCATCACGTTCTCGGTATCTTGCAAGTTGCTCCTTTGTTCTAGGGAATCTTCCGATTTGAATATCATAACTATTACCAGCAAAAATTGCATACTCATGAGATAACGCAAATCCACTCGGAATTGGGCGACCAGAGGGCTTTATCCGAATGGAAACAGTCCCCAAAACTTCTTTAAATACTGAATCCATTAGCCCAATCAAGTTTTGGTACTCAAAGTCATCAATAGTACAGCACAAAATGCCGCTATTTCCTAGAAGTGGTATGGATTCGTTAAATCTGTTCTCCAATAATGAAATCCAAGAGGAGTGCTTAAAACTGTTCTTATAGATGATCTCTGACGCACTAGTGTTATATGGAGGGTCGATATATATACTCTGGACTTGCTGCTTATAGCTTTCTTGCAAAGTTCTCAGGCCATGAAAATTATCAGAATGCATGACAGCTCCGTCCAACTTATCATCAATTCCAATTTCGTTTGAAAGTTGATTCAGTAACGCTAGTTTAAACTCTTTCCCAAACCACCTCGTATCCACCGGCAATTTCCTCCACTCCTTTGCCTCTTCGCCGTTGTTCGTAAGACTGAGCTGTGCCCCCTCCTCCGGCTGCACCATCAGCTCTTCCAGGGTGATCCCCTTCCAGTCGGCGAAGAGTTCCTCCCCAAACAACTCCTTCCACTCTGCTACCTGCTTTTCATTTTTGATGACTTCCTCCAGGATGGGCCTAGCTGCTTCTTCCCCTACATACTCCACGAGGCGATCGATGGTGATGACCCACTCGGTGCTGAGCACAAACTTTTTCTTCTCCCAGAGTTTTTTCTGGAAGTCCTCGATCTGACTCACAAAGTCGATGATGGTATCGGCGATGGCCTTGAAGACCTTGATGGTCTTGATGCGGTGCTTGAGGCGGTCAAAGTAGGCCTCGGTTTCGCTCACATACAGGTCCTCGACCTCGATCAGCTCACTCTTGATGTAGTAGTCCAACTCTCGCTCCAGGAAGCTCTTC
This sequence comes from uncultured Bacteroidia bacterium, assembly GCA_964343195.1. Classification (GTDB taxonomy): domain Bacteria; phylum Bacteroidota; class Bacteroidia; order J057; family J057; genus CAYVAP01. The sequence continues at coordinate 60,273 of CAYFIR010000012.1, forward strand.
AGGTTCTTGTGGATGAAGAAGTCGTGCTTGTTTTTGCGGGTGTAGTGCTGAAGCTTTTGGAGGAGCAGGGGTTTGCCTGCTTCCCCTTCGGCCTTGCCCGGAACGGGTTTCCACAGCTTCGCGAATAGGGGATGGGTGCGGAACTCTTTCTGAAGAAACGCAAAGGCGAGTTCATCCAGGCTGTCCTGCTTGTTGTTGCCCTTGACTTGCTTCTTTTCCTCCTCCCCCAGGGGGCGATACTCAAAGTAGAAGGTAACTTCCTTCTCGTTTACGTCCGGCGGCTTATTGGCCAGGACAAACTGCAGGTTACTGTCCGCTTGGTCCTTGATTTCGGGGGCGCGCTCAGAGAGCAGGAAGAAGTTTTTTTCCTCGGCCTTGACGTTGCCCTGTTCGAGTTGGGCGTTGTGCAGCTTGAAGTTGACCACGAGGGTACCTGTCATGGTCTGCACCTTGAAGGCGTAGTGGTTGAAGGTCTCCGAGGACTTGATGTAGTATTGATCCTGATTGGCCCAGTGAAAGTGGGTCTCCTCTCCGTTGTAGGGCACGACGTACTTTTCGTTTTTGCCAAAGCGGCGCTTGCTGATGAAGTCGCCCTTGTCGTAGTAGCGGGAGAAGAAGAGGGTGAGGTGGTTGTAGATCTGATTTTCGGTTTCAGCGGAAACGGTGGATTTGGTCACCTGAGCTTTCAGGCTTTTGTAGCGGCTGATTTTGTCCTTGCCAAATTTTTCCAGGGTCTTCTTTTCGGTTTCGTCAGCCTCCAGCCAGCCTTTGATGAGGCCGTCCTGCGTCAGGTCGGACAGTTGCTCCTCAATCCGCTGCGTTTCCTCTCCTGAGAGGGTTTGCAGTTCAGCTTGTACCTTGTCCACCAATAGGTGATCGATGAAGTGGGCGATCTCTTTCTTTTTGTAGTGCAGGATTTTGTACACCCCAAAATCGAGGTCCTGAGAATCAAACTGGAAGAGTTGGTTGAGAAAAGCCTTGAGTTGTGCTAAGGGAGTCCTATCGACCATGAGTATCTTTGATTATGCGGGATGTCAATCCGTGTGCAGGTTGAAAGCCTTTCCCTAAAGTAGCTACTGTCTGCCGATAATTCATAGGTTCCGGGCTCGTTGGTAGCCGATTTTCCTTTGCCCACCGGGTTGTGGGACAGGAGTTGGCACCCTATCCTAGGGAATATTTCCTTTTCACTGACTATTTTATGGATTGTTTTTCCTAATCTGAGTTGAATACCTGTATTTTTTCGCCAAAGCCATTTCAACCCTATCTCATTTATCGTGAGGTGGGTATCCGCGTATACATGGTAATCCAGTCCTGGTTGCTCAAATCGCATAAATGGCTATAAATCAGCTGTTTATGCGATTTTTATTTTGGCGACACTTGAATCTGTCGCCTTTTCAGTACCGCAAATTGCTTCTCCGGCTATTTCCCCCAAGCCGATTGCCTTGCCCCTTTCTCTCACTTCATCGTATCTTAGGACAAAGTATTAGCTATGTCAGTAGTTGAAGTATTCGGAGATATTGCTGGGATACTTGCTCAAATGGCTCCAGATAAGGTAGTGGCCCTTAGGGCACCACAGTCTCTAGGAGAACGTGTAGAAACCCTGGTTGAGCAGAAGAAGCAGGGCCCATTGAGTGAGGAGGAAACCTTAGAACTGGAACGCTACCTTTCCCTTGATTTATTGATTAACCTTGCCAAGGCAAAAGCTAAAGTAATATTAGCCGCGTGAGTGAAGTGCTGTCTTCTGAACTACTGAGCCCAGGTTGAAGATCGAGCAGGTAAGCGTTGCGAATACTGCTATCCATAGAATCTCTGGCCTTTTCCAGAGCCTTTATTTTCCTCGCCAAACCGTCGCCAAAATACTATCGCCAAATGTCGCCAAACCTAAAAACGGGCCTCTATGGCCCTCCAGACGCGATAATCGGCGTGCCCGTGGTAATTCCAGTCCTGGGCACAAAATGCCCCATGCGCATCGTATGGGGCGTTTTTGTTGAAAGTGTGCCAAAAGTGTGACAAACGCTTCGCTTTGGCGGGAACGGCTCCGGTTTTGAGAAATCGATTTTATCCATATTTTCCTGTTACGGAAAATTATCATAACCCCATGAGCATGGCTGGGGAGTACCCCATGCTTCAGCCTCCTAACCTCATTTCATCACTTTTACCGTAACCCGACCCGAATTCCCGGAGAGTTGAAGCCAATAAACGCCTTTGGGAAGTGTGCGGGTATCTACCCATGTACTCAGTCCTGTGATGCCTTGCTCAAGAATTACCCTTCCCTGTAGGTCGAGGAGCGTGAGGTTGGAGTAAGACAAGTCAACTGTATTGACCCGCAGGCTGCTGCCAAACGGATTGGGGTAAACGGTGATGCCGGTATGGAGATCCGGTCTGTCTTTTATGGAAGTGGTGGTCTCTTGTTCTTCTGTAATGATAATATCATCGAAGAACGCACTGTACGTACCCGTATCACTCGGGTGGTCATAGGCGATGATGATTTGGGTAATGGTATCTCCTAGTAATTCTCCTGCCCCAATCACGCATTTCGTCTTTTCCCATCCGACCCCTACGGTCCCTCTTCCATCGCCGGGATGCAGGCCCGATCCAAGTGAATCGGTATAAGCAGGCAGGTCTCTGAGCACTTTGCCCGACGCAAATTGCAGGTCTACCGAGACATATCTTCCCAGGGCATTGTGGGTCTTTTTCCAGAAGCTGAATTCCATATCCGGTGTAACCGGAATCTGGGTTTCGGAGATCGCATAATAGTACAGGGAGGAAGTGGCAGAAGCGGGCGAACCGCTCGCATGTACGACATATTCCCCGCTGTGTGCTTCGGTCGGATCCAACTGAATCTCGACCAGGGGATCATTCACCTCGCTGAGACTATGCGTTTGCTCATGGTAAAAACACGGATCCAGGGGGTAAAAGTCATTATGAATGGGCGTAACACAATTGGTGTACCGGAACTCAAAGCTGTTGCGGTAGTAGAGGGGGCCATCAGAATGGTTGATGGGGATGTGGGCCGTATTGGGAAGGGAGCCCTGAATCATATCTGCCGCTGCCGCCGTCAGCCGCAGGTAATAGTCCGACGATAGCCACCTGCCATCGGCACTCAGGGTAAGGAAGTATTGATCGGTAGGGACCATTGTCCAGTCCGTAGCGGCTTTCATGAGCGCGGTCGATTCATCATACTCATCAAACATGGCAAAATAAACCTGCGAAATGCCTGCTTCCTGGACATTTCTGGCTTGTTCCCACATGAATTCCCCGGCATTACGGGGACTTTCATTGGGGGGGCCAGCTTCCGGATGCCATTGCGACCAGGCGCCCCCCGGCCATATGACGGGCATGTAGTCTATGCCTTGCGCATCACAATAGGACTTGTCTGGAATGATTAGGTTGGCCAGAAAATCATCTGCCTCTGCGTTGCTATGAAACCTGCCAATGGTCCAGGGAGAGATCATGTCATACGCTTCATAAGCCGCTAGATAAGCCGGCTTGGAATCATTGGTCTCCGTACGCCAATAGGTAGGCAATCCGCCAATGACGTAGCAGCCTCGGCTTTTCAGGAAATTGATCAGGTCGATCGTCTCTGCCGCGGTTCCGGGTCGGTCGCCAAATCCGGTTCCCCACAAGCAGACCACGGGCTTATTGCCAACGGTCGCATAGGAGGGGGAAGAAGTGAGTAGGTTATTCTGCTCGACATTATATACCCAGTCAAATTGGATGCGGTCTACCCAATCGGCCTCCCCGCCAGAGATGTCATACATTACATAAAAAATCCGGCCTGTGCGCTCGGCTGCATCTTTTATCCGCGAGAGATGATCTTCACTTGAGTTGAGGATAACGGAGGGAATCGTCCCGACGAACCGCTGGACCGCAACACCATCAATGCCATAATCCTCCATCCAATCAAAGTGGGTGTCTATTACATCTCTTTCGCTCGAATGAAACAGTTGCGCAGGACGTCCATTGCCTAGATTTGCAAAGCCGGTGTTGCGAAGGCTGGCGGGCGCATATTCGCGCACATCCGGGTACAGCTCGAAGGTAAAATTGCCGATGCCCGTTTGGGGCTGCGCCCCATTGCTCCAGTGAAACCAGCCAGAAGTGGCATCGCCCGTCTCAAACCAAACCTGATAGCCCGCAACGGCTTTGCCGATAAATTCAGAATAAGCACTTGCGGTCGTGGAAGGAACCGCTTCCGAAACAGGATCAAGCGTTCCTTTCTCTATGGAGATGTGGCTGAGGTAATTTTCGCCATAAATCCGGAAGTCGGCCCCGTTATTTTGGGCTTGCCTGAAGGAGGCATCGGCCAAGGCCAGGGTCACCGTTACCCAGGAATCGGTTCCGTTCTTGGTGAAATTTAGCTGCGTATAATCGCCGGAGGTTGAGTTGTAGTGGAACGAGAAATTGCCGGTATTGTCAAAAAATGTGAGGGTTACCAGGAGATTTCGATCCGTGGGCAAAATAGAGCCATTGGTAGTGATGAAATATCCGTATTTATCCTGAGGGATATGCCGACACTCGGTGCCAGCAAGGGTGGTAGCGATGCTGTAAGCCTCAGCGGTAGGATCTGCATTCACCACGAAGGTCATGTTATTCTCGGTGATGGGATTTGAAAGCTCAATGCTGCACGCAACCTGAGCGGTTACGGAAACGCAATAGAGCAATCCCCACAATGCTATAGCTATGATTCTCATGAGTTAGAAAGGTATGGGGCTAGTGATTTCAGAATGAAGTAGCAGCCCAGTTGAAAATGAAGCAAGTAGCTGAACAACAGCACTTTCAATTGCGAATTGTAGGGCACGTTGAGCGTAGCGAAATCCCACAGGACGGGAAATTACGAATCCTTTCCAATAGTCATTAGTTTCGCGGTTCAAATTTCCAATGCTAACAACCATCCCGTTTTCAAGTGCGCCTGGCGTCAGAGACGTTTTGACTTGACATTTCGCTTCGGAGAAGCTTCGACTCCGCTCAGGGCAGCGCCCTCATTTCCTCCACATCTCTCTCTTATGGTTATTCATGGATGCCTACTTAGTGGAATCAGGGCGAAGTAAGGATCGTTTGTTCGCCTGAAAAAAGTGTGGTACGTATGGCTGAGACCCGCAGAATCCCGTCCCCTGCCAAAACCAATCGCCTGCCTCTGCGACCAGAAGCAGGCGATTGGGGGCGAGACACATACGTTGCAGGTTGAGGCGTTTGCCTCAGACGGTCAGCTCGGCATGCAGGGTGATATCTGCCTTGAGTACCTGTGAAACAGGACAACCTTCCTTGGCGTCCTCTGCGATGGATTGAAACTGATCCTCGGTGATGCTGGGCACTTTTCCTTTGGTTGAAAGGTGTATAGCGGTGATTTGGGGGCCGCCGTCCATGGTGAGGGTAAGGGTTGCCTGGGTAGCTACTTCGTCAGGAGTAAAACCAGCTTCGGCGAGCATATTGCTCAGCGCCATGGAGTAGCAGGCTGCGTGTGCTGCCGCGATCAATTCCTCCGGATTGGTGCCTTTTTGGCCACTCTCATCGGTAAAGCGGGTCTTGAAAGAATAAGGCTGATCGGAGAAAACCCCGCTTTGGGCGCTTACCTTGCCTTTTCCATTCTTCAGATTTCCTTGCCACTGGGCGCTTGCTAGTCGTTTCATATGGGTGTTGTGAGATTGGGTGAAAAAAAAGAGGGGAACGATGTCCCCTCCGTTATAATGTAACTCTGTAACCGCTGAGAACTAATAATTGTTCTGTCATAACAGCGATCACAAAGTCTCAGTATCTCAGTATCTCAATCTCTAGATATACTGATTCACGATATTCTCATACAACTCCTGCTGACCACTGCGCATCTCAGGCTCTCCGTTTTGCTCGGCCAGGGCAACGAGGTCAGTGAGGGAAAGTTTTCCAGCTTCGAAGTCCGCACCAGCTCCACTATCAAAGCTTGCGTAACGGTCCTGGCGCATCTTGCGATAAGGGGATTTCTCCAGAATGTCATTTGCAACAACCAAAGCCCTTGCAAAGGCGTCCATACCGCCGATGTGCGCATGGAACAGGTCGAGGTTATCGGTAGAATTGCGGCGGATCTTGGCGTCGAAATTGATGCCACCTTTGGTAAAGCCTCCAGCCTCCAGAATGATCAACATCGCCTGGCTCAACTCCCATAGGTCCATGGGGAATTGGTCGGTGTCCCAGCCATTCTGATTGTCGCCACGGTTGGCATCGATGCTGCCCAGCATGCCAGCATCAGCGGCCACCTGCAACTCGTGCTCGAAGGTATGCCCGGCCAGCGTAGCGTGGTTCACCTCGATGTTGAGCATGAAGTCTTTTTCCAGGCCAAATTCGTTGAGGAAACCGATCACGGTAGCCGAATCGAAGTCATACTGGTGCTTTGTAGGCTCAGCGGGTTTTGGTTCAATGAAAAAGGTTCCGGTAAAGCCATTAGCGCGCGCATAGTCGCGGGCCATGGTCAGGAAGCGGCCCAGGTGCTCACGCTCGCGCTTCATGTTGGTGTTGAGCAGGCTCATGTAGCCTTCGCGTCCTCCCCAGAACACGTAGTTCTCGCCGCCCAGTTCGATGGTAGCGTCCAGCGCATTTTTGATCTGGGTAGCAGCATAACTCACCACCTGGAAGTCAGGATTGGTAGCCGCTCCGTTCATGTAGCGGGGATTGGAGAATAGATTGGCCGTTCCCCAGAGCAGTTTTACGCCGCTGGCCGCCTGCTTTTCTTTGGCATACTCGACCATGGCTTGCATGCGCCTGGCGGTCTCAGCTATGCTGTCGCCCTCATCCACGACGTCCACATCATGGAAGCAGTAATAAGGCACGCTCAGTTTGGTGATGAATTCGAACGCTGCGTCCATCTTGGCCTTGGCCTGGGTGATGGCATCGCCCTCTACCGCCCAGGGAAGCGGGCGGGGGCCAGGGCCGAAGGGGTCTCCTCCGGTGCCACAGAAGCTATGCCAGTAGGCCACGGCAAAGCGCATATGCTCCTCCATGGTTTTATCGCCAACTTTTTGGCCTGGATTGTACCATTTGAAGGCAAGGGGATTGTCGGACTCGCGTCCTTCGTAAGTGATTTTTTCTACTTCGGGAAAGTAAGCAGTAGATCCAGTGATGATTTGCATGTTGGGAAATGATTCGTGATTCGGAATTTATGATTTGTAATTGATAGTTGCGTCGGATCTCCGACACCGCTCTGGCTAGGATAGGTTCCTCTGAAGCTCAGCCAGCCAATTTTGATAAGCGCTTTCGTAGGCATCTTTTTTCTCAGCAGTGGGCCCTACGGTGCCGACTTGCTCCAATCCCTGGTGGGCTTCTGCGAAATCATTGAAATGCCCCACTCCCACACCGGCTCCCCGGGCGGCTCCCTGAGCACCATCGGTGGCATAGAGGTCGATTTCCAGGTCGGCGACAGTCGCGAGGGCTTCGCGGAAGATCGGGCTGAGGAACATATTTCCCTCTCCCGCCCGGATGCGGCTGGCGTCAACTCCCAGTCCCTTCATGATGTCGAGGCCGTAACGGAAGGAATAGGCGATTCCTTCATGGGCGGCACGGATCAGGTGGCCCCGCTCATGGCGATTGAGGTCAATGCCGCTAAACTGTGCGCCAGGATTCAGGTTGCCCAGCACCCGTTCGGCTCCATTGCCAAAGGGGAGCACTTTCAGCCCTTCTGCGCCAACCGGAGTGGCGGCTCCCAACTCGTTCATCTGGTTGTAGCTGATGTCGCCCAGGGTCCGCTTGAGCCAGTTGTTGAGGATACCGGTGCCGTTGATGCAGAGGAGAATACCCAGGGAAGGCTGCTCCTGCGTGTGGTTGACATGGGCAAAGGTATTGACCCGCGACTGGGGATCGTAAGCGATCTGGTCCGATACGCCATAGACCACTCCGGAAGTACCCGCTGTGGCGGCCACTTCGCCGGGATTGACTGCTCCCAGCGCAAAGGCGTTGTTGGGTTGGTCGCCAGCCCGATAGGTAACGGGTATGCCTGCTGGGAGACCCAAAGCTTCTGCTACTTCCTTCCTCAGCTTTCCCCGCTCCGAAAAACAGCCTTTCGCTTCTGGTAGCCATTCCTGCCTGATATTCAGGTACTCCAGCAGGAAGTCAGCGGTGGCATTCTCCTGAAAGTCCCACATGATGCCTTCGGAAAGGCCGGAATAACTGGTGCCTGCTTCTCCAGTCAGTTGCAGGGCGAGGTAATCGCCGGGTAGCATAAGTTTGTGAACCCGGGCCGCGTTCTCGGGTTCGTTATCCAGCACCCAGGCCAGCTTGGCGGCAGTAAAGTTTCCGGGCGAATTGAGCAGGTGGTTGAGGCATTTGTCTTCGCCCAGCGCCTTGAAAGCGGCATCTCCATAAGGAACTGCTCGACTGTCGCTCCAGATGATGGACGGCCGAATTACCTGCATGGATTCATCTACCAGCACCAGGCCATGCATCTGATAGGCGATGCCTATGGCCCCGATGGCTTCGGGCTTCACCTCCGGTGCCTGGAGCACATGGTAAACAGCATATTGGAGATTGTTCCACCAATCCTCGGGTTGCTGTTCTGCCCATCCGGGTTGGGGAGCCATGACCCGCATTTCTTCGGGAGGGTACATGGCCGAAGCCAGGGCTTTGCCCGTATCGCCATCGATTACTGATACTTTGATAGAGGAGGTGCCAGCGTCTATGCCGAGTAGTTGCATGGGAGTAGGTTTTGTTTTGGGAAGTTCCCCTAAGATAAGAGGGAAACCCCACCCATAATCTTCCCTAAGTATCAAAAATTCTTCTTTTCTACCTAAAGATTAGCCATTAGGGCAGATTTACAGAGATGGTCAAAGGGGGAGGTGAGGGCGTTGGAAATCTAATTGAAGAAATCTGCAAGGACTTAAATCAATCACTGGTAGAAATTGGTTACCTTTGGGGCTGAATTCTCTGCCCACCACCTAAACGAAACTGTGAGAGATGACTAGAGACGGGAAAATCGAATTGATGGCCCCTGCGGGAAGTTTTGAGGCTTTTCAGGCGGCGATTGACAATGGAGCCGACTCCATATATTTCGGTGTCGAACAATTAAACATGAGGGCCAGGTCTTCGATCAATTTTACCATCGAAGATCTATATGAAATAGCGCGTCGTGCCCAGGAGGCTGGGGTGCGTACCTATCTGACGGTCAATACCATTATTTACGACCACGACCTTTCGCTGATCAAGACCATCCTCAATGCCGCCAAAGACGCCGGGATCACGGCGGTGGTCGGAGCGGATCAGGCGGTCATGTCCTACGCGCGCGAAATCGGGCTGGAACTGCACATTTCTACCCAGGTCAACATCACCAATGCCCAGACCGTCAAGTTCTATTCGCTCTTTGCCGATACCATGGTGCTGAGCCGTGAACTGAGCGTGAGCCAGGTCAAAAAGATCGTCGAGGTCATCGAAAAGGAGGAAATTCGAGGTCCATCAGGGAGGTTGGTTGAAATTGAAATCTTCGGGCACGGAGCGCTCTGCATGGCGGTTTCTGGTAAGTGCTACCTGAGCCTGCACTCACACAACAGCTCTGCCAACCGCGGTGCCTGCAAGCAGAATTGCCGCAAAAAATACACCGTCATCGACCAGGAATCCGGCTTCGAAATCGAACTGGACAACGAGTACATGATGTCGCCCAAGGACCTCTGTACCATCGGTTTCCTCGACCAAATCGTTGATGCGGGTGTCAAAGTGCTCAAGATCGAAGGCCGCGGACGTGCCCCTGAGTATGTCGCGACGGTTACCCAATGCTACCGCGAGGCCATCGATGCCATCGCGGATGGATCTTTTAGCCAGGAGTTAGTCGATGGATGGATGGAACGATTGAGTTCTGTTTACAACCGAGGCTTTTGGGATGGGTACTACCTGGGGCAAAAGCTGGGCGAATGGTCCAGTGCCAATGGCTCTCAGGCGACCCAGAAGAAGGTCTTCATTGGCAAAGGCCGCAGCTATTTCAACAAAATCAAGGTTGGTGAATTTTCCATTGACGCCTTTGATGTGAATGTGGGGGACAAAGTGCTCGTTACCGGTCCCACTACTGGTGCCCAGGAATTCGTCGTAAACGAACTTCGCGTGGACGATGGGACCATCGTAGAGAAAGCCAAAAAAGGTGACATCGTGTCCATTCCCGTGGACTTTAAGGTTCGCCCATCTGACAAATTGTACAAGCTCGTCGCGACGGAATGGTCATAATTACCCTGCAACGCAAAAAGTGCATCGGGTGCAACTACTGTGCGGAGTTGGACCCTGAGCATTTTCGTATGTCGAAAATGGATGGCAAGTCCGTATTGCTCCATAGCCAGGAGAAAAGGGGCTTTCACACCACCAAAGTGTCTGACGATGAGCTTTTTGAGGTAGCTGATAAGGCCGCCAGGGCCTGTCCGGTAAAGATCATTCAGGTGAAGGTGGTCTGACCTGATAGTCAAATGAGTAACTCGCACCTGGGACGACAGAGGAATACTTTTTCCATAGTGTCATCTGGGTAAGGATTCCCATTCTTTTCCAGGTAGAGTAATACTGGAGTGGGGGAAAAGTGTGACATATGTAGGTGTCGACTGGCCATTTTGCGGTTGAGCAAAATTCAACGAATATTGACAGGTTACGCTGGGAAGTAGGCTGTTGAGGAATGCTTGTGTTATGAAATTGTAAATTTAGTATAAACTTAGTTCGATTTTTGGTTAGCCCTTCAAGGGTAGCAATTTCTAGGTATGTATAGGTTTATACTCGCATTCTTCTGCAGGTTCAATGTTTTGGTCTGGATATCCGCCTTTGGCTTGACCTTCGGTACTTCCTACTCACTTTCTGGGCAGGAAATATCGCCTCCGTTGACTCGGGTCCATTTAAAAGTTAATGCTCCATTGGCACAAAAAGCTTGGGTGACCCTTTCTAGCCGGAAAAAGGTAACAGCTTTGGATACACTTTCTGGAAGATTTGACCATGAAGATGATAGCAATTATAAAATTGTGTTAAAACAGGTGGAAGAAGGCCAGTTCACCCTGGATTTTCAGTACGCCCCGGGGGATACCCTGCTCTGGTCCCTGTGGACTGATGTCCGGATTGATGCATACCGATACGATCAACCCGCCTGGATTGTGGATGAGGGAGTTGACTCCCTTGAGGTTACACAAATTATTGATCCAATTCTCCTGCTGAAAACAGTCAAGTACTATTTTGTGATGCCTTACATCTGGGAGTGGATATTGCTGGTTTCCTCGGCAATCCTTGTGACACTAATATGGCTATTCCTTTTGATTCGCAGAAAGGGTAGAAGGGCAGACTCAGTGATATTGCCTCCTATTTCACAAGGGTATAAGCGCATTTTGTACGCTTCATGGATCATAGCTGGAGTATTCATCTTGGGGACAGTCATATTTACCCTGTATTTCCGCTCCATCGGCACAAATTGGGAGGCCGGTGGTCCCGGCAAAGTACTGCTTGTTCAGTTTGACCTCACCCGTGAAAATGTTTTGGCTACCTGGTTTTCAAGCCTGATTTTGGCCATGAATGGATTCCTGGCTATCGTAATTGGGTTGAGGGCCTATGGCCGTTTAAAGGGCTGGCAAAGGCTGGTCTGGATAGGGTTGGGGCTTGGGTTTCTGTTCTTGTCGGCTGATGAGACAGGGTCCATCCATGAGAGGGCTCTTTTCCTACGTCAGCTGCTCCCTTCTGATAGTGCCGAAAGTGAAGGGCCTGGGATTCTTTTATACCTGATTATTGGACTTGTAGCCGTCGTTGGAGGGCTTAGCCTCTTTTCCTTTTGGCAGCGGCTTAGAGATGACAGACTGGCTCCATGGTTATTTCTCGGTGGGATCCTCTTTCTGGGTTCCATCCCGTTTCAGGAGATGTATGAAATGTCACAGCTTCATGCTGCAGCGGATCCTTCAGTTTGGCAGCGACCCATCCTTTTCATGATTCTGGAAGAAGGGGCGGAACTGGCTGGGATGTTATGCTTTTTGACTGCTTTAACCAGGATCAGGTTACAGGCTACTGCCTTGCCTGCCTCAATAAATAAAGAAGTAATATCACGGCAACTTGGTTTTGGAATAGGGGTGCTGATCCTCTGGGCTGGATTGCTTGTTCCTTTTAGTATTATTTTGTTAGAACGACTCTTGAATGTGGGGGATAGTGGCATTTTGGCAAACTGGCTGATAGGTGCTCCGGAGTTTGGTGTATCTCTACTAATATTGGCGTTTGTATATGCTGGCAAACAAAAATCTCAGGTCGATAAGTTTTTAAAAATAGTTGGAATTCTGTTCCTGCTCCTGAGTATTTATCATGGAGCAAATCTGAGGGGGTGGACGACAGAAGTATTGATTGGTTCTATCAACCTATCTGATATCGTTGAAGGTGGATTTTTACTGGTAAGTTGCTGGGCGACCTTAGTTGCATTCAGGATAAATAAGTGGACAAGGCCCTGGATAGAACCGTTGGTCGGATCTCTGTTAATGCTCTTCACATTTTTCTTCCTCGAGGGTCTCTCACATGGCCCGGAAGCTTTAATTTCGTTTACGTATTGCCTAAGTCTATTCAGGTATTCCCGAGTATTATCCGGGCAGAGAGCGGAGTCGAAAGATGCCTCTGAGCTAATTATGGAAACCGCTTAAACATGTCGCGGAAGAAATAGTCGGGAGATAAAACAGGAGGCTATCTGGCAATTCAGATAGCCTCCTGTATGACTTGATCCGTGTTAGCCTTAGTTTATCAGCACTTTGTTGCTATATACCTGCTCCGCTGTCTCGATTCTATAGACGTAGACACCAGGCAGTAGTCCCAGACTTTCAATGGATAGCTCTTGCACACCAACAGGAACGGCTTCGGCGTGAGTCACCGCTACCTGCTTTCCGGATAGATCGAAGAGGGTTAAAGTCACATTGCGCAGAGGGCGATTGGTAGAAATGCGCAGCATATCCTTAGCGGGGCTGAGCACCTCGACGCCCACTTCTTCCTGCACCTGATCGAAGATACCCGTGTGATATTCGGTTCTGATGGTATCCACAAACTGAGTAGTGTACTGATTGACGATCTGGTAAACCTCATCGTAGTATTCTGGTACCCAGTTATCGGTCGGGTAATCAGGCCAGTAGTCCCGTCCTGCGTAGAGGATAGTATCGGCACGGTCTGCATATCCCGATGCTTCAAAACGGTCTCTCATGCTCCAGAATTCAATCGAGTCAACCTCAGGTCCCATATGAGAAGGGAAATTGGAAGCCGCAAATATGGTGTCGATGTTATATCGCGGGGCAAGGCTGGAGTCTAGCTGACCCGCCCAATCAAATCTTCGCTCCGGCCAGTTGCCAGGCCCAAAGCAGTTGTATTCCCGATAGATGGCGGTAGCTTTCCTGCCAGACCAGTCATCCCATCCACCGTAAGAGATATCATCGGACTCATAGCACTGAAAGAAGGTTACATTGGAATAGGGGAACCAGGGACGCCCCAGCTTTACCCCTTTGCGGCGACCGGGTGATATGAGGTAACAGTCTTTGAAAACATAGCCAAATTCATAGTGCTCGGGAGTTGCGGCTGCAGTAATCCATCCAGATGCGATGGAGTGAATCTGGCAGCTATCAAACAGGGTTACTCCCCACCCAAAGATGTAGTCTGTAGCACCTTCGATGAGGCAGTCCTTGATGTAGCGGCGGGTGCGGAAGTTATCGAAGTAGGTATCCTGATACCCCAGCAATTTACAGTGATAGAGAATCTGTTTGTCTCCGTTTGAGTGGTAGGCTACGCCCTGGCCCAACCGAGTGGTATTTTCGAAGGTAATGTTGTAAGCCTGAAAGCCGTGAGGGTCAGCACGGAAAGTATAGGTGCTGAAGGTATGACCACCGGGTAGCATCTGATCTCCGTAATCATCACCTGTAATGATGGTGCTATCGACGTCTTCCCCTACAAGTACCACATTCCACTTCTTATGATTGAGGATGACCTTCTCGTCATAAGTCCCCTTTTTTACCAAAAGGACAGTGGTCTCAGTGCTGGAATCAGGAATGGCACCGATGGCTTCCCTGATAGTTAAGTAGTCGCCACTGCCATTGATGTCCACCACAATATCAGCGATGGCTTCCAGGTCCTGGGAAAGGGTCTGCGCACGACTGCTTGTCAGGCTGCACGCCAATATGAGGACCAAAAAAAACTTCAAGTAGAGCTTTGTACCCATGAGTAGTAGATTAAATAAACAGATTAGTGGAAAGGATGCTCCAACATAGCAAATCGACCATATCAAGCATATTCCCTTTCTGGCCTTATTCATTCAATTTTTGTCCCATAGGGCGAAGTCAGCAAATAAAAAAAGCCGCAGACCCTTTGAAAAGGCCTGCGGCAGATATCGTCTAAATCGTTTGCTTATCTCGCACCCCAGGTAGGTGCAAAATCAAGCTGACTATTCTTGAATGCGCTTTTGGGAGCTTTGTAGCTCACCTTGAGATCCTTGAGGGCTTCAAATTCTCCTTGGACAGCGGCAAAGATGTCCTTGTGATGCTCATATGGCATGTCCAGTTCCAGCATGGAACCGATTTGAGACAGGAGTTGCCAGCCAGGAAGCACATCAAAGATATTCTCGAGGTTTCTCCAGCGGTCGACGGCTACAGCAGCTTTGTCGATACGAGACTTGGGCAGGCTCATCCATTGCTCAGGAGTCATCTGCTTGATCTGCTTGGCCAGGGTAGAGACCTGGGCGATTCCTTTTTGGTTGATAAAGGTCCCCTGTCCTTCGATCTCAATTGCAGCAGGAAGGAGCAGATCGATGTGCTCGTAGATCTCCTGATAGTGGGTGGCGTGAGCAATAACCGTTTTCCCTTTCAGCTCTTCGCCGGCCTGAGAGAAGAAACGGCCATTCTCCAGGCTGTAAAGGAACTGGATCTTATTGGTTCTCAGTTTCTCGCGCAGATCATTCACACTGATGGCCTTGAAACCCAGCAACTCACAAGCTGCAGAGTTGGGGGTGCGGTCATCAGAGATCAACCAGTCGTCCCCAAGGCCTTCCTCTACGTGAGGTACGTAATTGATTTCCTTTACATCCAACTGATCCGCAAACTGCTTGAGCGCATAGTTGCTTTCCAGCGATTCGTAAGCAGATCCAAGGAAGAAAATAGGCTCAGACTGACCTTTGATGAAATCAGCCGCTTTTTTCAGGCCTGTTTCAAAGTCAACGGGCAAATCCCCTTTCACCTTGATCCCAGAAACCCTGTTGTCGTTGTAGTATCCAACGTTGAGTCGGTGGGCATCCACCATCCAGTAATCGTTGACCTCCTTGTTGGCACGGGGAGTCAGGCGCATGACCTTGTTGTCACGTAACCAGACATAGACATTGGTTCCGGTAGCATCGTTGACGTCGATGCCAGGAGCGTGGGCCATTTCCCAGACACGCGCCTGGAATCGGTGGGCCTTGCTGGTCAGGGCTCCTACGGGGCAGATGTCGATGGTATTCATGGAATACGGCTCATCGAACGTCGTTCCGGGAGGGGTGGATGGGCAGTTTTTATCGCCACGACCTACAATGGTCAGTTGGTGGGAGCCTGAAATCTCTTCAGTGAAGCGGGTACAGCGGGTACAGTTGATGCAGCGTTCCTGATCCAGCACCACACGTGGCCCAAGGTCGACATGCTTTTGCTTGTGTACCTTCTGAGCCTCAAAACGAGAACCTTCTGGTCCATATTTGTAGGTCCAGATCTGAAGAGGGCACTCTCCCGCCTGATCGCAAATAGGACAATCAAGGGGGTGATTAACCAGCATATACTCCAGCACTCCCTGTTGAGCCTCCTTAATGGTGGGCGAGGTACGGTGAGTTTTTACGTAAAGCTGATCGCTGAGCGGATAGTTACAGGCTGTAGCAGGTTTGCGGCCCCACATGATCTTGGGACTCCCGTCTTCCTCATACATAAATTCCCCTGTGGCCCTGTCTTTGGCATGACTGCCTGCCTCTACCAGACACATCCGGCAGTTGGTGGGACTGCTCATGGCAGGGTGGTAGCAAAAGTAAGGGATCTCGATACCTTGATCGATGCAGAATTGTAGGAGACGTTGTTTGCCTTCGAACTCGTAGGCTTTTCCGTCGATGTAAACCGTCGGCATATGTTAAGCTTCTTCAGTAGCGAACTTGGATGGGCTAAATTAGAGATATTCCTGCATAATTCTAAAGGCTTTTTCGGCAGAACGAAGGAATCCCCAAACAGTCTGTTGGTTCAAAGCCAGATTGGGGAGGAATGGCTCAATGTGAGAAGGAAATCCAAACTAATTTTCACCCTTTTCTGTTCGTAGCCCACCAATAACCTCCGCCTATCAGCAGCGCGACGCCCATGATCAGCATCCACATGGGGATTTGCTCTAGCGGGTTGGGGCGGGGAAAATCAATCGGTCCCTGGTCTCCCCGGATTTCATATGCTGCCCAGGTAAAGGGAAAGCTTTGATCCAGAGAAGCCAGTTGGGCCTCTCGCAGGGCTACATCCTTGGGCAATCCCGCCTTTAGATTGGCCATAAACTGATCCAGGATGCTATTGGCGTTGATGATTTTCCATTGAGTAGAAAGCACGCTGCGAACCCCCGTTCGGGCAAATCCATGCCCCAGACTGATGATGCCTTCACCAGGAATTAATTTGCCCGCCCCTGATTCACAGGTACTCAACACCACGAGTTCCGCATTCAGGACGAGGGGATAGAGATCCGCTGTGTAGAGCACGGAGTCGTAGAAAGCGATGCCATTGAATCGCGGATCGTCTTCATTGAAGATGCCATGGCTGGCCAGGTACAGCACTGCATACCGATCAGCTTCGGAGAGAAAACGCCCCAGGGTAGCTTGGCCGTGGGTGTAGTGACTCAGTTCCTGGGCTTCCATGGCCCAGTTTCCCTGGTTTTGAGGTAGTGGTGGGAGGGGCATACCATCGCCAAGGTCTAGCTGGTTGAATTCGATGGGGGCAAAATACAGAAACCGCCGGGTCGGACGTACGCGGTTTTGTTGAAAAGTTCGCCGCAGGCGCGCTGAGAAGGCATAGCTGATGACCTTTTCGCGGAGCAGGTAGGGAGCTGTTTCTGGTCCGGAAATGTCCTCGGCATCGCCCGTGACCAGCGCACCGAAGGGCACCAGCTCCAGGATATCGTCCCGGACAATGGTCAGCCTTGGAGGCAAATCCTCCAACGGCCCCAGTGGAGCAACCAGCTTCTCGTATAGCTGTGCGGCACGCTGGTACATGAGTGGGATGTATTGCTGGGGATCATCCAGGGCTTCGTCCGAGTGAATGGCATAGCGCAATTCCTCTACCCAGCCCTGAAGGGGGAAGTCTCTTACTAGCTGAATGACTTTCAGCTCATGTTGGGTGAGTAGGAAGACATACAGGTTTTCCTCTCCTACAAAATATTCAATCAAGGCCTGATCTGCGCCAAGGCTTTCCATAGGCGAACCTCCGGCCCATGCATCCAACCCCAGATTGGCCAGAAGGTCTCCACTCTGCGGGTGAGCGGCTTTGAGCTGATCCAGAAAGTCCGCCTCCAACTGCCGGTATCTGATGATGCTGTCTCTCAGCGCTAGTTCTGATTCCGCATTGGTAGCCAGCGATTTTTCATAGTAAACCTTTCGCTCCTGAATGCGCTTGAGCTGGGCCTGTTCTTCCGGGTTCAGCAGGGTGCGAATGTCTCGGGTCTGTGATACGGCATCCCACAGGATGACCGCCTTGCTATTCTCTGCAAATGAGAATGCCGTTTGCTGGTACCCCGATTCACCCGTTTCGGCATAAAGCAGCAGGCAGGTCTCAATGGCCTTTTCGTAAATGGGCTTGGTCAACGAAACCAGCGCCTGCTTGGAACCAGAGGTGTAGTAACTCTGTCTGAGTCGGTGTATCATGGAATCCACCGCGCGATAGCTGCGGTAGGCGTGGAGCAGGTCACCTGCACTTCCTGCCTCGGATTGGGCCATGGTCAGGTAGGTCCTGGCTTTGGAAGCCATGACGCGGATCAGCCCCTGCGGGTCGTAAAAAATCCCATCCCGGATGGAGGGGTTGTCCTGCGGGTCAAGGGACGCAAAATCGGTCGAAAAGTAGGTGATCGCCTTTTGGTAGGCGATCAGGGCACTGTCAAACTGGCCAAGGCCCGTGTGGGCATCGCCCAGGTTGTCGTGGATACCGGCCTGGAGTGGATCTGCCCCTTCAGGATACAGGGCGCGAGCTTCTCGCAATAGGCTTAGCGCTTCCTGATAGGTTCCCTGCCGGTTGGCGATGATCGCCTGGTTGTTGAGAATACGGAATATGTTGGGTCGCTGCCCCTCCCGGTTGCCTTCGGTATGGCTCATCACCTCTTCAAATGTCTGGCTTGCCGCCGATAGAGAGTCTAGCTGGAGATAGGCCAATGCGAGCGAGATTTTCCACTCGATCAGGTTGTTTTGATGATAGGTGGGGAGCGGTAAAGAGATGCCGTCATAGATGGACAGGGCTTTCTGGGCATGGAAAATTCCCTCCTGGGGGATGTCCAGTTGGTTGGCTAGCAGAATGGCCGCATCGTTGTGGGCAATGGCGGTCATCAGGGGTTGTGTGGAGTCCAGGCTAAACTTCTCGATAGCTGCGGAGAGATACAGGTAGGTGTTTTCGTCATCTCCGGCCATCCCCATTACTCTGCTCAGGTGTAAATAGGACCTGCCAAGCAGAAAGGTCGGCTGGCTACGGGCCTGGTTCAGGGCGATGGACTGCTTGAGCAGGGTCTCGGCAGAGTCCAGAAAAAAGCCCTTGCCGACTTTTGTTAGCTGTAGGTAACACACCCCCATGTTGTTGTATCCCTTTACGATGTCGGGATGCGTATCGGGAAGGTGTGGGAGCCGCATTTTCAGAGCTTTGGCGTAATAGCTCAAGGCTGCTCTGAAATCCTGGCCCTGGGTTTGAGCCAGGATGCCCAGGCGGTGGTGTACCTGAGCGACGAGGGTGTCATGCAGCGTACATGGGAGGTGGAGGCCCCTGATCAGGGTTTGGGCTGCTTGGTCCTGGGTAGCAATGGAGTTCCAGTAAGTCCAGTCTTTTTGCTCCAGTGATTTGGTAATCAAACTATTTAGGGAGTCCTGCCCAAAGTCACAGGGGGAATTGGCTTGTCCCCGAACTGTGATCAGGGACAAGCTCAATAAGACAAAAAAACAGGCGACGGCGCGCTTCATATAATGGGATTTATGGGCAGGTGATACTGGCACATTCATCTGTCAGAGCGCCTTCATGCGGGATTTTGATGCGCGGGTAGTTTTCTCCTGTAATGGAGAGGGTATTGGCCTCCGCGAGGATATGGGCCTTGACGTCCTGGTAAGTCCAGGTAGGGTTGCGCATCATGAGCAGCGCTGCGTAGCGGGTGACGAATGGAGCCGCCATGGAGGTACCGTTACCCATGCGCATCTCCCCTGCCTGTAGGCCATAGCTGCAAATGCAAGTGCCTGGAGCGGCTATTTGAACGGCTTGCTCGCCATAGTTACTGCGGCCCAGTTGGGTTTCGTCAGCATTCAGTGCCGCGACTGATATGACGTGGTCATAGGCAGGATCTACCGAAAAGCCAGCGGGCCAGAAAAGGGCCTTGTCTATGTTGATAGAATCATTCCCTGCCGAAGCCACGACCAGGATGCCAGCCTTTTTTGCTTCTTGTAACACCATGCCCAGTGCCTCAGGCGTTTCCGGGTAGGTGAATCCCCAGCTCAGGTTCATGACGTCCACATCCTGCGCGATGGCATACCGAATGGCACAGATGGCTGAGAAGAGATCTGATTGCAGGGCATCCTCTATGGTCATTTTTACGGGGAGAATTCTCAGGTCTTCATATTCCTGGGGTGTGATCGCTCCACCGGGGTTGGCGCGGGTCTCCCGGCCTTGCATGGTGATGATACCTGCTATATGGGTTCCATGGCCAGTGTAATCGAGCAGGTCAAGGGGATTGGTGTCCGTGGAATTATACCCGCCGCGATAGCTGCTGTAGCAGGTCTGTAGTCCTCGTGTGGGATTGACCCAGATCAGGTCACCCAGGTTGGGATTCTCATAGTTCATTCCCATGTCCAGGATCCCCACTTTGACAAAGTCCCGGTTGGGGAGACCTAGAGGGGGAGACAGGGTATCCGGTACTCCAGGGGGGAGTTGGGCTTTCGCACTGAGGTATGCATAGCGCAAAGAATCGACGGCATAGCGCTGGTTTTGAGGGATCTCTGCGAGCCAGCCCCTTACCCTAAAATCGGGTGAATCAATTTCTGTAGCAGGAAAATCCTTCGGGAACCCTAGATCCATCGGAATGTTGCGGCCAAATATGCCTGAGCCTTGATTGCCTGTCGGAGGCACCTGGCTCTGGACCGCCAGAATGGTCTCTTCGAAGTGGACGAGCGAATCATTCCCTACGTTGAAAAGCCATAGGCTACAGCCACAGCGACGTTTGGTTCTGACCCCCAGGTCAATGATGTCTTTTACCAGCTGAAGACGGGCCTGGCATTCCTGTTCAGATGGGGAAAGCGAACGCCCTTCATACCAGGCAAGGTCAAAACTGGGACATTCAACAGTGTCAGGAAAAATCAGGTAGAACTCGCCCGTAATGAAGGAGTCCTGCAAGCATTCCATTTGCTCTTCCGGTGACGCCTCATAGAAGTTTTCACACGGGTTGGAACTGGGATTGCAATACTGAAAATACAGGGCGATCAAAATCAGGATCAGCCCTATCACGAAGATCAAGCCAGTGCGGTTCATAACACAGGAGTTAGGTAAATAATGAGGGTAAGAAAGAACTTGAGGCCCTGCTCTTAGGAACAGGACGTATGGAAGTGCAAAAGATCACGGTTCCGTAAGAAAAATCTCAGAATCCTTATTCAATACATTCAAGTAGCTTCTCTGCGTCATCTGCGTGTAACTGTCTTCTATCTCGCAGCTTCTGAAGGTGCTGTCGGGCTGCGGGGGTGTTTCCAAGGTCGATCTGTACCAGAGCAGTGTACCAGTCTGCCTCAGACTGATAGCGGGGTTCCATGAAGCTCCCGACACGCCGTAAATACGGCAGGGCGTCTGCCGAGCGGTTTGCCATAAGATAGGAAACCGCAAGGCTCAGGGTCATCTCTCGGTTTTCAAGGGTTGTCTGGCTATTGGTATCCAGCAGGGCTTCCAACTGAGGGATCGCTTCCTGATAGTTCTTGTTGTCGTAGGTTGCAAAGGCCTGATCGGCCGGGAGCGGTTCGCGTGCAGCGCGGAGGGTATAGTGTTGACTGTAAACGCCCGTCTCCTGGACTATTTGCGATACGTTGTCACAATCGCATAGGTTATTGGATGACCTGGGCCAAAACTGCCAGGCCAGTATCAACATCACCACTACAGCCGCTGCCACCCAATACCAGGATGGACTCAACCCAATGGATTTGGCTCCCTGTTGACCCTTCTCGTCAAGGTTTGCAAAAACTTCTCCCAATTGTGCATGAGCTTCAGTAGCGTCTGCCCTCAGGTTGGGATTCTGCATCCAGGCCTGATGAATTTCATTGACCAGGTCTTCGAGTGATTCGTCCTGCTCTATTGCCTCCTCCATCGCTGTGGTTTCCTCTGAAGATAGCTTCTCTTCGAGGTAGTCCATAACTTTTCCGAAGGACCGAAACTCTTTATGTTGGGGGTTATCTATGTCCAGATTTTCCATTTCGTCGGAGTATTTGAGGGGCTTTCGGTAGATTGACGTATAGGGGGAGCTTTTTCCTTAATCTTCTCCAAAAAAATCCCAAAATCGCTCACCAAATTGCTCACGGAGCTTTTTGATTCCATTTTGTACCCGTCCTCTGACGGTACTGGTCCTGATGTCCAGTTGCTCGGCCACTTCCTTGTAAGATAGCCCATCGAGGTACACCAATCGGATGGTTTCCCAGTTTTCTTCCGAAACGATTTCCTCGGCGACCTTCAGAAACTGCTTCATGGAAATATCCTCTTCAGCAGATGGGGTAGCGTCAGGCGTATTGCTGGCTGGGTCATCTTCCCCCCCGATGGGTTCGGAATATGTGCTATTATCTCTCAAAAAATTCAAAGAATGGTTTCGGGCCGAGCTTTTTATGTATCCAGGTATTGACTCCCGGATTTCTGCCCTGAGCAGGTATCGGGTCATCTTGATGAAAAAGTCCTGAATGCAATCCTGGCGCTCATCCTGATCCCGAATCAGGCTGGCAAAGATGATGCTTAGGCGATACCCCGGTCCTTCTATGCATTCCAGTAGCTGTACCACCAATTGCTGATTCTGAGTCCTTTGATAGGTCCCTAACAGGCCGGGAAGGTCTTCGCAGGCGGAATCTGGAACTGGAGCATTGGTAAGCAGTGCAAGGACGATCATAGATAGGGAGGTGGTTTACCGTAGGGAAAATACAGAATTGGATAGGGAATTCAAGTATTCTCCCAACCTATTACGGAGGAAAAGATCATATGTGCCCAAAAAATATTAAGGAGGCTGTGATTTTTTCGGAGGAGCTCGTGTCCTGTTGTTGTAAGGCGAAGCCAAGAGCGGTTTTGCTCCAGTTAACCCCTAACGACAAAACGATGACTCATTCTTTCCAACCCAATCTGCTCAACGACCAGGCCCTGGTAATTCGCTTTGTTAAGCAGCAGGATCAACGGGCACTTTTGGGCCTGCTGCACCGTCACCGTTCCATCATCAGCTCGGCTCTGCAACGCTATCAGGTGGACCTGACCGTGGAGGATATGATCCACGATCTCTATCTGGTCCTGTTTGACAAACTGGCAAACTGTGGAGACATCCGCAACTTCCCAGCCTGGCTCAAAACCCTGGTGCACAATCGACTCCGGGACATGATCCGCAAGGATGGCAGTCGACAAAAGTACGTGGAGTATGGGAAGTCACTTCCACAGTGCTATGAGGCAAGGCTTGACACCAGCCTGGATTGCCAGCAGATTGTTGACTGGGCCTATACCCTGGTCAACGAGGCCGAGGCGGAATGTCTGGTACTACGGTTCGGGAAAGACCTTTCCTACAAGGAGATCGCGGATGAACTGGGGCTTACGTTCAAGCAGGTGTGTGGACGCATCGATCGCGGGCTGGGAAAGATGCGCAGGGAAATGCGCAGGGTAGGGTAGTCCCGCTATCCCCCATTTCGGATGAAAGGTCTTAAAGAATATATCCAGCCTGAAAATGTAGGGTTGAATGTACTTTGGGGAGAAAAAGCATTGCGGGAGCTATTTCTGGCCATCATAAGCGTTGACAGTGGGCGGGTTTCCCACCAGATGGCGTAATTCCCAGAAAGGTTTTGTGCTTCAACAGGAATGGAAACGGTAAAAAATTGCCGAACCTCAGCTCGGTGATAATCAGAAACGATGCGATGATTTTCGGAGGTTTCAAGAATGAGGCGGGCTTCAATGGGGCCAGAGAAGCGGGCTGAGAACCTGATGCTGCCATTCTGCATAGGCTGCCTCCATTGGGACTGTGGAGAGGAAACCTGATGTCTGGAAATGCCGGGTAGATCGGGATGAGCGGGCAGCAAAGGATAGATGACAGCGAGGGCGATCATCCAGAAAATAAGGCGTGTTATGACGGTTTTACCGCGATGCATGAATGCACTAGTTATGCACTGCTAAGTACGTAAAAAGATGTCCTGGTTTTCACCTGAGGCAGGTTTTTTGCAATAAGTTAACCTGAATTGTCCCATTTAATTTTTGCTTAACCGTAAGGTAATCCCTGTTTTTGGCTGTGGTGATGACAAATCTCACCGTATCTAGGCATAGCTTTATCAAAGCAATGCAGATATATTCGTTGTCAGATAAAATAGGTTGTATAAATATGCCAGTTATGCTCCGGGCCTTCATGGTATTCATTCTGCTCCTTCCAGGCCTATGGGCATCTGTCCAGGCCCAGGATGAGGAGAAGAGAAGGTATCCGCTGTTGCCCAACCGCTTTTCTGAAGGGTATCTGGTCAACCTTGAGGGAGATACCGCCTATGGATACATCCGTCCCGGGAATACATTTCGGGACCAGATGAAGGTGTATTACTTTGACTATTATGGCGGACGGACCTTTTACAGAGGCGACCGGATCAGGGGATATGGCTACGAGGAATTGCACTATACCTCTTTTGCCACTCCCTATAATTTCTCAGATGCCTTTACTGACAGCACCATTTTTCTGCTTAGAGTGGTCAATGGACCCGCAAAGCTGTATCGATTCTATACCCGGCGCTCCATGCTGACCCTGCAAAGAGGCCCTGCCTATTTTGACTTGCTGGTCAAGCCAGATGGGAGCCAATACGAAATCAGCTACGCCTTTAGATGGAAACGACTCTCCAATGCATTTGAAGATCATCCGACCCTAAGTGATGACATTGCGGAAGAGCTATACCGCCCCGAAGATACCGAGGAAATCGTCCGTACTTATAACGAATGGTATCGACAACAGCATAGCGGTGGAGGCGCCATGGGGGAATAGGGACAAAATGCTTTTGTTGATTGGGGAATAGGATTGTCCCCATACCTATCCATCTTCCCCTTTTTCCTCCTCTCCGACCATCAATTGCAAGCGGTCCACAGCCTGCCTCACCACAGCGGGATTATCAAGGTCATATACCCAGTGTTGATCAAAAATAGGGGGAGGAAGTGTACGTGGGTCGGGCCTGCGGGTGATGAAAAGGCTATGAAATTTGGTCGCACGTTTTTTTCGGGCTTTTTCAACCCGTTCGAAAGTCTTTCTGGTCAGGCGTGGAATGACAAAGTCGCTGATTACCAATAGGTCTGCATCGTGATATTCCTCCCTTTCCATGGTGGCCAGGGCTTCTTCCAGGGCAGGCTGAATGTCAGTTCCTCCGTGAAAACTCATGCGGAGAAACTCGATGAATTCGCTCAGGTCACGCTCCACACCTGTCATCTCGATGGCTTTTAGGCCGGTAGAAAAAGAAATCAGGAATACCCTTCTCTTTTGTTGCAAAGCCATTTCCAGAATGGCCAGTGCCAGTGCCTTGGCGACCCGTTCGGGGGCACCAAACATAGAGCCGCTGGTATCCACACAGAGGATAATCGGGCCCAGGTCATCCGGCTCCTGATCCGGCACTATTTCTTCCTCTTCCTCATAAGTCGTGCTCATGTCCTCGGATCGGTACTGGAAGGTGAGGAGCTTCTTTTCGACGTATTTTTTGGAGAGAATGACCTCGGTTTCAGGGGAACTAAGCAGCGCTACCTCTGAGGGGAGCATGCGGCTGATCTCGTTGCTGTGGTGTATGCCGATGATCTCAGAGCGTCCATAGGGGTTGGGTTTCCACTGTTTGCGAGGTAGCAACCGTTGACGCCGCATTTCTTTTGTTTGCTGCTGAGCGCGCTTGAAGCGGCCCAATAACTCCGCGAGTTCGCGGAGGGTACGGTCACGGCTTAGGCTCTCTGCATAGGATTCTAGCTGGGAGACATTAATCTTGTTCCAGTTACCGAGGGAGTCATTCCAGGCCAGGCCGAGAAAGCCATAAAAGGGAGATAACAGGTCTCCGAGGTCGTACAGCTTTTCTATCTTTCGGCCCAGGGTGTCAAAGTACCGATCAAAGCTCTTGTTCAAAAAGCTGGCTTCTTCCTGTTCTTTTCCCTGCTCGATGAACCTGCGCCAGTCATGGAGGATATTGCTTCGCAAAATTTCAGCTTCCTGCCGGGAGCGGCTACTGCCCCCGTTTTTTTGCAATTCTGTCAGGGTCTGTCCGTAAAATCGCCAGTTACGGCGGTGGCTGGGATGTAACCTGGTGAGGCGATCCAATTGCTCGGTCCACTTTTCCAGGTTGAGCCTGGAGCCTCCTTCTTCAAACTCCTTCAACTTCTGCTCTTCCTCCACCTGCTGATGAGAAGCCTCAAACTTGAGAAAGGTGCGCTTGGCCCACTCCAGGGTTTCCCGCGCGAGGCTAAAAGCCAGGTCTTCGTTATTACGGGAAATCTCACGCAGGTCCTGTCGCCCAAATATCTGCTCCAGAATCCGTGCCCAGTTGGGATGGTGGTAGGGTATGCTGCTCTGTCTTAGTTGCTCCTTTGCTTTAAAATCTGGATCATAAAGATACAGGAAGAGCAGCTCCGCCGTTTTGCGGCGAGCCTCAGCGGTCATCATGCCTCCAAAGAGGATGAAGCTGTTGAGCTGTTGTTCAATCCTCTTCCACTGACTCATACTGGTAGCGTACCTTTTGTATTTCGAGCTTCAGGTTGACGAGGTCGCGTTGGGTGGATTCCAGACTTAGCAGGGCCTGCTGTGCATATTCATCAGGGATGAACAGATGGCCTGCCAGATGGGGCTCATCTTTCATTTTCCTTTCCTCCAAAGCCATCAGTCCCCGTTCGCAATGCTCTAGTAGCAGCATGATCTGATTGCCCCAGATACGCTGTAGTTCTGCTGGGGGCACTTTGGGCTCCTTCACCGTCCGGGTGACCATCTTGGTATCAAGGCTGCGGTCCTTGGACTTATCTCTCAGGGTAAAGTCTCCTATCTGAGTAAATGGGATGGTCTGGAAGGGGCGGTAGCCATTGGAGGTCTGTTCATATACCGGAATGCTTTCAGGCTTTTCCCCGTTGAGTTTTTCAAAATCAGATGTTTTGATGTAGCCATGGCCTTCTCCCCAATACTGGACCAGCCTCACGTATTCATTTCCCATCTCATCCCGAAATCGCCGGGGGACTTCCTCCTCCTTTTCGAAAATATGGTGGGTTTCCTGGTCTATTTCTTCCTTGAGACTTTCCAGTTCAGCCTCCAGGGGGCGTAGGTCAATGACCCGCTGATAGCCATGGCTGGCGATGGCTCCCTGTACGATGGCCTGGGTTTCATCGATCTGGGCGGTTCTGTCCCAGATACAATGGCTGATCAGGTAGGCATCGACCACCATCACCTCGTCGCGGTCGTGGAGAAAAGCAGAAGCCTTGAGCAATTCTACAATTTTACGCCAGCGGCGGTCCGAGACGTAGATTTGATTATCAGATTCCGTGGTCTGGTTGCGGTCGCGTATCGTCTGTCTAAGGTGGAACAACAGTCCCATGATGTGATCTGGCACCCTGACCTGATCCATGAGTTGCTGCCATGCCTCGTAGGTGTGCCGGTCGATTTTGAGGTGAGGGGGAATGGGGTCGGCATATACCTCACTGCGAGGGAGGGTGACCAGACGGGCAAAATTGCCTTCGTCCTCGATATTCTCCACCAGCAACCGCACCAGAAAGCGGTCCCAAAGGGCCTCCAAACCCTCTCCGGAGAGGGGCAACTCATTGGAGGCTGAAATCAACGCACGTAGATCTACCTCCACCTCATGGTCTCCATTGCGGAAGATCTTCTCATTCAGAACCGTCAGCAGGGCATTCTGAATGGGCGGACTGGCCTTCCAGATTTCGTCGAGGAAGACGATGTTGGCACCGGGAAGGTACTGCTCATACAGGCGCTCATACTTGTCTTCGTCTTTCAGCTTTTTGATGGAAACGGGCCCAAACACCTCATCTGGCGTGGAGAATTTGCCCATGAGGTATTCAAATGCCTTGGCCTCAGTAAATGCAAATTTGAGTCGCCGCGCAATCATACTCTTGGCTACACCTGGAGGGCCAAGCAAAAAGACCGATTCCCCTGCCAGAGCGGACAGCAACACAAACGCGACAATGTCCTCCTTTTCATACAGCTGCTGGCTCATGGCTTGCAGCAATTGCTCGATACGGGGACGGACGGGAGTTCCAGGCATGGAGGTAATTCGTGATTCGAAATTCGTGATTCGTAATCCGGGGAGAACCCGATTACTGGAATTCAGGAAAATTGCAGAAAAATTGGGGATTGTGCTAAAATCCTGGCGTAGTGTACGACTACACTGCTCGTGAGCCTTAGTAGGAGGGCAAATTTAAGACTTATATTCCCTCACGCTTGTGTTCCCGATAGGGTCATTTTTTCTCACGCAGATCCAAGATGTCGTGAAACGGTAGAAAAAGACGGTATAAACTCCCCTTTGGAAAGAGCCTTAAAGCAAGCCTGGGGCGGCGTAGGGGGGCATTCGGTGAACTGGAGCGGCGAAATAGCACTTTCAGAGGTGGTATATTTAAGATCAATTTACGGACCTCGTGAGGCGTCGCGCACTGTCTTCAGGTTTCAGGATTATGTGTATCCTGATCCCCTCATTCAGGCCTCCAAAACGGGGATCGTACTACTGACGCATACCTGAAAAAGTGATCAATCTATCGCTATTTTCACCATCTAGCTCGTAGGAGATTGCAATCTCCTTTCCATTCTTTAGCAGGTAGACCTCCAGGATTTCCCATCCATACCCATCAGGATATGTGCCCTTAAAGCAGTCATCAGATACGATCACCCTGGTGCTGGCGGTATCCAAAGAAAAGCTTATCGCTTGTCTTATCTCCAACACTGTCTCGGTTTCCGTTGTGGGGTTTTCTCTCCAGGTAAGCTCAACAACGGTATCTTTTTCCCAATGATCTACAAAAGGGCGGGTATATGGGGTTCCTGTACTGTCAAAGCCGTTTTCGATTCCCTCGTGGTGATAGACGTATTTTCCTTCGAATGAGCCAGTCCATTTTGGCCCTTCAGAAACCTGCTCTTTCTCGCAGGCGGACAAAAGGAGAAGCATCAAGGCAGATAACCAAATGAGCCCAAAATGCAGAAGGGCCGATACAGTGTTGTTAATGGGTTTCATAAACAGGAGGTTGAGGTTGCAATATGATGAACGGCTGTTAAGTAGTAGCCGTTGCCAATATATTCTCCAACCCTTGTGGAACACCATCAGGGGCTCACACAGCAGCTACGGCAAACTTTCAACCTTCAACCTTCAACCGGCCAACTCACTCATACACCCACTCCGTCCCATTGGGGCCGTCGTTGAGCTTGATTTCCAAAGCGGCAAGTTGATCGCGGATCTGATCCGCTGTGGCAAAGTCCTTGTTCTTGCGGGCATTCTGGCGAATGTCGATCAGCAATTCCATCAGTCCTTCGACGGTCTGACCGGCCTGGCTGCCTTCCTCAGCTTCAGACTTGATGCCCAGCCAGTCAGAGAAGACCCGCTTAAAGTCCTTGCGGAATTGCTCAAAAGTCTCTGGCTGTACGGCCAGGGCCTTGTCGCTTTGAGCTGCCAGCGAATTGATCACCGGTAGAGACTCAAACATCCGCGCGATGACCTTGGCGGTGTTGAAGTCGTCGTTCATTTCCTTTTCTGAATCAGAGAGGAAGGAACTCAGGTTGTCTTCGAACTCCTGGTTAAGGGAAACGGTCTTGCCCAGGACGCTGATGCCATCGAGTCGCTTGATGGCCTCGGTCATGCGCTTGAGGGCGCGCTCTGCTCCCTGCAGGGCTTCATTGCTGAAGTCCAGGGTGCTGCGGTAATGTGCCTGCAACATGAAGAACCGGATGGTCATGGGCGAATAAGGCTGCGCCAACAAGGGATGATCCCCACTGAAAAATCCTTTCAGGTCGATGGCATTCCCAAGAGACTTGCCCATCTTTTTGCCCTCATAGGTGATCATGTTGTTGTGCATCCAGACCTTGGCCTCATCCTGATCGTGGCTATGAGCGTGGGAATTGGCCGCATTGCTCTGCGCGATCTCCGCCTCGTGGTGGGGGAAGAGCAGGTCCATGCCTCCGCCGTGGATGTCGTACTTTTTGCCCAAATACTTGGTACTCATGGTCGTACACTCCAGGTGCCAACCAGGGAAGCCGACTCCCCAGGGAGAGTTCCAGCGCATGATGTGGCTGGGATCGGCCTTTTTCCACAAGGCAAAATCCGCCGGGTGGCGTTTGTCAGAGCCGCCTTCGAGGTTGTCGCGGGACTCGGCCAGGAGGTTGTCCAGATCGCGGCCCGAGAGCTTGCCGTATTTGAAGTCTTCGTTGTATTTTTCCACATCAAAATAAACCGAACCATCCACTTCGTAGGCATAGCCATTCTTCAGGATGTCTTCGATCATCTCGATCTGCTCGCCGATGTGTCCGGTAGCCCGTGGTTCGATGCTGGGTCGTAGCAGGTTGAGGGCATTCATGTCCTCCACGTAGGAGTTGTAGTAAAGCTGCGCCACTTCCATCGGCTCCAGTTGTTGGAGACGGGCCTGTTTTTCCACTTTGCTTTCCCCCTCATCTGCGTCGCCGACCAGGTGCCCTACATCGGTGATGTTGCGCACATAGCGGACCTTAAATCCCAGGTGGTCAAGGTAGCGAAAGACAATATCAAAAGTGATCGCCGAACGGGCGTGGCCCAGGTGGGCATTGCCATAAACGGTAGGTCCACAGACATACATGCCTACGAAAGGTGGATGCAGAGCTTCAAACTTTTCCTTCTGTCGGGTCAGTGAGTTGTGGATATGTAGATCGTTCACGGCTAATTTTTGGAAAGTAAACGGATTTGAGGGCGTAAAGATATGGAAAAGGAAGACTTTTGGGGAAAATCCTTTTGGTACCTTCCGGGATGCACTGAAAGTTGATAGTCAATGTCGTACTGTGGCGTGGGATGTTTAGCCTAAGGAAGAAGTGCTCATGATGGCTTCAGTAAATCGAATCTGGGCTGGGTAAATACACCCCCCAAAGCGGGTCGCGAAAGAGGTTGCTAAAGGGGACAAAAGATTTCGCATCTTTGAGGGGGATAACACAGGTGCTCATGGCGTCATCTTCCAACCAACTCTATCTACAGTTTTTGCTAAGCCAGTGGCAAGGGCGATCCCATGCCTCCGGCCCGGATCAGGCGATGAACCTGCTTCGTGAACTGACTGAAGCATTGACCCAAAGGGGTGCTGATGCAGAAAAGGCAGGGCTCGAAATACTATTAGCTGGATGGACTGACCACCCCATCGTTCAGCAGCTTCGCATCCATCCTGATCATCGGGCATCTTTGGTAGACTGTGAGTTTCGCCTTCGGGAAACCTGGAAAGAGCTGCATGGAGAAACTGCCGTTTCCTCCCCCTTGGCACGGCATCTGTCGGCACTCAAGTCCCTTCAGGATGAGGGGGGGCTGCTAACGGAAACCAGTATTCATCAAATCGTCGAGGCTGACCGCAGTTTGTGGTTGGATGAGAAGGTTGTTGTCCAGCCAAGGGTTCCCCTATCGACTATCCGCCATCTTCGGATAAAAACGAGAAGTGGCTATCAGGTGCCTGCTTCGTTGGAGCCTTCCGGGAATTATGAGTCTGATGCTGTGGGAGAATTAGCCACTGACCTTCCCATCGTGTGGGAAAATCTCGATCAATTGGAAGAACCTTTTCGAAGTAGCAAAAAAGACCTGTTGAGCTTTATCCTGGACCAGGTAGGAGAATCGGAGGAGATGGCCTCTGAAGTGCAGGAACTCTACTTTCGGCTGGTCAGTCGCTGGGGAAGTTGGCTCCGGATCAGCGCGGAACGAGTGGAGTGGAATGGGCGAAGCTGGGCCTTGATCTGGCCCGATTGAGCAGGTATCCTTCTACTTCCGGCAACAGAACAGGGCCTTTGGATTTACTCGCACTTCCGATTATTGCTAACTTTGCGCGTTAAACTTGAGTTAACACGTTGGATTGTTTGGTGTTTTCGAGTCAAATAGGTGATCTTTGATGCACCTTACGCCTACTGTGCACATTTTGTCGCGGCAGGCAAATGCAAAAAATGACCTTTACCCCCGAAAAATAATAGGAATGAACGGTGCTGCTTTGCTTTTCAATGGCATTGGCTTGTTGATATTGGTAACCTTTTCCATTGGGTTATATAAAATGTTTGAGAAAGCTGGTGAAGCCGGCTGGAAGGCTCTGGTTCCTTTTTACAACTGGTTTGTATGGCTCAAACTGATTGGAAAGCCTAGCTGGTGGCTGGTACTGTTGATCATTCCGGTCGTGAACATCCTGGTACTGGTATCCATGGTGATAGACCTGGCTCGTGCCTATGGACAGCATGACCTGAAGCATCATACCGCAGCACTTTTGTTGCCCTTCTATTGGTTCCCCAAGGCAGGATTTGACGCCAAAATCAAGTACGTAGGCCCTCCTGCCGAGCAGAAAAACCTCCCTGCCAAGTCTGGCCTTAGAGAGTGGGGGGACGCCATCCTGTTTGCTGGCGTTGCAGCTCTGATCATCCGGACCTTCTTCATAGAAGCCTTCATGATCCCGACCAGCTCGATGGAGCGGACTTTGATGGCTGGTGACTTCCTGTTTGTGAGCAAATTTCACTACGGCTCACGTATGCCGATGACGCCCGTAGCGGTGCCATTCGTACACAACAAGATCAAGGTCGGAGGCTTGTCCATTCCTTCCTATATCGGTGGGATTCAGCTGCCTTACTACCGCACACCTGGTCTGGTAAATGTGGAGCGAAACGACATCGTCGTGTTCAACTATCCGGCCCACGATATCCATGATTTGGGTGACGGGGCAGGAAAAGTCGGCCCGGTTAGCATGAAAGAAAACTACATCAAGCGTTGCGTCGGCATGCCGGGTGATGTGCTCGCAATCAAGCAGGGACAGATCTACATCAATGATGCCATAGGGGATAATCCCGACCTGATGCAGTTTCGCTATCAGGTGGAAATCGAAGAGGGAAGGTCCTTTGTGCGCCGCCGCAAGATCCCGGGAGAGCCTGCACAGGAGTATAGCTTCCCCGAGATGGAGGAGCTTGGTTTTCGGCCATTGGTCGTACCTACCCGTATGGGAGGCCCCACTACCGACAATCCCAACTGGGATGTGATGACCAAGACCTTCGATGTGCTGGCGATGTTTATGCCCACAGAAGTTGCGAGTCAGATGCAGGACATGGCTGCCGTCAGAAAGGTTGAGCCGATGCTGGAAGAGGAGGGCTATGCTTCCCCCCAGATTTATCCTCAAAATACCGAGCTATTCGCCTTTAATGTGGACAATTATGGCCCGATCACCATCCCCGCTAAAGGGATGACCATCGAGTTGACTGACGAGAATATCGCCCTGTACCGTCGCCCCATTACGGCCTATGAAGGCCATACCCTGGAGCGTCAGGGCAGTCAGGTGCTTGTCGATGGTGAGCCCGCCACCGAGTACACCTTTGAGATGGACTATTACTGGATGATGGGGGACAACCGCCACAACTCTCAGGATAGCCGCTATTGGGGCTTCGTCCCGGAAAACCACATCGTTGGAAAGCCCCTATTTGTCTTCTTCTCCTACGAAAAAGCATTTGGCATCCGTTGGAACCGCATCGGGACGAAGTATGTGCATTAGGGGGTAATAGTTGAAGTGTTCAGAGTTCGTTGTTTGTAGTTTCTGGGGATCGGGAATGCAAGAGCTTTTCTGCTCCTTATTTTAATTGCGAACCCCCAACCAATAACTTCTTCCTCAGAGCAACCTTCTGTTAAGGAATTCGGAAAAATAGAGGTAGGATGCTGGTCAAAGGCTAATTATTTTGATCTCCAGCATATCCTGCTGCTATTCTTATCCAAACCTGTTTCGATAACATGAAGATTTGCCGTTTCTTTCTCACTGGCCTGATGCTGGTTGCCGGTCTGAATCTATTTGCACAAAAGCCAAAAGACTTTGGCATCCGTTCCAGGAAAGCCCTGAATTTCTACCTTGATGGACTTCAACAGGCTCAGTATCGGAACCGAGCCCAGGCCATAGTCCTGTTTGAGCAAGCTCTGGAGGAAGAACCCGATTTTGCACATGCCCATTATCAACTGGGGGTAAATGCCTACGTGCAGAGCGAGTGGCCTGCTGCCATGAAGCATCTGCGTCGCACCAGGGAGCTGCTACCTGATGAATTTGGTCCACTGCCGTATTATCTGGGAGTAGCTTATTTCTACAATGCACGGTATGATTCGGCTTTTCAGAATCTTTCTGCCTATCTGGAGCAGGAGGGAGGCCGCCCCCAGGATGTCCGAAGGGCCCAGCGTCTGCTTCCCCATGCCCGATTCGCCCAGACAGCCATTGCAGATTCAATTGACCTTACGTTGGAAAACCTGGGCGAAAACATCAATACCCTGTACGATGAGTACCTGCCTGCACTGAACGCTGATGGCAGCTATTTGCTATTTACGAGCCGCAGACCCGGCTCAATGGGAGGCTACAGTTCCCAGTCGCAAGACTATGGGGAAGATTTCTACTACAGCGAATTAAAGGCGGATAGCAGTTGGGGAGAAGCCGTAAACCTGGGGCAACCGGTCAATACCGCCGAAAATGAAGGAGCCGCCACCATCAGCGAAGATGGTCGCATCGTCATTTTTACCGCGTGCAATCTGCCTGATGGGTTAGGTAATTGTGATCTCTACATGGCAGTGAGAGAAGGGGACGAGTGGAGCAAGCCCATCAACCTTGGACCAGCCGTAAACTCCCAAAGCTGGGATTCCCAGCCCTGTTTGGGACCCGGAGGAGATGTCCTGTATTTCGCGAGTGGACGAGCCGGGGGGCAGGGAAGCTCGGACATCTGGTACAGTCGCCTGGTAGAGGGGGCATGGACGGCTGCGAAAAACCTCGGAGAACCTGTGAACACCCCCGGTCGTGAAGATTCTCCTTTCATGCATGCCGATGGGCAGTCCCTCTATTTTTCTTCGAACTATCACCTGGGCTTTGGTGGCCAGGACCTGTTTGTCAGCTACCGACAGCAAAACGGTTCCTGGTCAGAGCCACAAAACCTGGGCTACCCGCTCAACACGGCAGCCGAAGAAAGCAATCTTTTTGTGAGCACGACGGGCCGTGAAGGCTACATCAACTCCGACCGTGATGGAGGATTTGGCGGCAGTGACCTGTATCGGTTTGTCTTGGCACCAGAAATACGCCCTCAGATGGCGACTTTCCTACGAGGAAAGGTCCGTGACAGCCTGACCCAGGAACCCGTTTATGCGCGGATCAGGTTGCTTGATGTAGAGTCAGGTGATACCGTTCGGGTGGCCTTTTCTGATCGGGCAAATGGCCGCTTTCTGATGAGCCTGCCATTGGACCGCGAATATGCTGCCTTCGTGGAGGCAGAGGGATATCTGTTTGCGTCCCAAAATTTTCTGTTAAAAGAAACCGAGGGCGACCTTTACTTTGATCTGGTGATTGACCTATCTCCCATCCGTGAAGGGGTGAAAGTGGAATTGAAAAACATCTTCTTTGCCTCCGGAAGCTATGAGTTGGAGGAAACTTCGTTTGCAGAGTTGAAGCTATTGCGTGGTTACCTGGAGCAGAATCCCGACCTTCGCATCGAAATTCAGGGACATACCGATGATGTCGGGAGCGATACGGATAACCTCGCTCTGAGCCAGAATCGTGCAGAATCAGTGCGCCAATACCTGGTAGATCAGGGCATCGGTCCGAGTCGCATCATCGCCAAAGGCTATGGAGAGTCAGAACCCATCGCCGATAACGATACGGAAGAAGGCCGAGCCCGCAACCGAAGGACAGAGTTTTTGGTTATCAGTGACCATTGATCGTAGAAAATTGAACAGTACGCTTCGCGGTGGTGTTCATCGCGAAGCGTATTTTTCATACCGCCCTCTCATTTCTCCAAAGGTAAAATCCACTCTTTCGGAGCCCAGCCATCCTCCACCTGAGTCAGATCCACCTGTGGATCAATGAACAACTGACTCGGCCGGCCATTGAGCGTTACATATACCTCAGCCCGGACCTTTGGATCGGTTACACCCTGCTGTTCATAGTGCTCGGCCAGCCAGTGGGCGTACTGGATGATGAGATCCGGCTGAAACGCCATCTGCTTCTCCTGATGCGGATTGAGGAACTCGCGGTTGTCCACGATCCCTTCACGACCTGTTTCGCTGTCTTTTACATAGAATGTCGCCGTACCCGCCTTCTCCATCAGCATCACCCGCCAGGAAAAACGGTAGCCTTCCTCCCGCCAGAAAAGATTCCCTTCATACAACAGGTAGCGCCAGGGAAAAAGGAGCTGGAAGGCGAAGTAGAGGGTTAGAAGAATTAGTTTGGAGTTCGTAGTTCGCAGTTCGCCGCTTTTTAACTCCGAACCCCGAACTCCAAACTCCGAACTTTCCCCTCCCAACTCCGAACGCCCAACTTTCCCGAACCAACGATGAACTTTCTCATGCCACTCCGCTGAGAAGAAAATCGGTGTGATGGCGATCATCACCAGCGGAAACATGCCGATCTGGAAAAGAAGGCCGGTCAGCACATGAAATACCACCACGGCGACGTAGGCCATTGGGCGGGTTTTTCGCCAAAGGAGAAAGAAGACGATGGTCGTGTCATATGTCATCCCAAACCAACTGAACACATAGGCCGTCTCAGGGTAGCGCAGCAGCCAGCCAATCACTGGCAGGTGACTATGAGCTGGCAGCCAGATTTTGAGCGGCAGGGCTTCGATCAGCCAGGGATAATTGATCTTGGCGATGCCCGCGTAGAAATAGACGATTCCGATTTGCAGCATGAAGGTCGCCAATGCCCAACGGGGGGCCGTATCACTGGCATGGGTGAATCCGAGTCTGACGTCGAGTGAATGCTTGCGGTGAGCCGGAATCAGCGCCATCAGAAAGCTTGCAAGGCTGATGAAGTAGTAGTGATTGAGGTAATAGGTAATGTCGATCAGCTCACAGTAGGTAAACAGCAGGGCGAAAATCAGCGCCGAGTAGCGGTACAAAAAGCCCAGGATAATGCCGATGCAGGCCAGGATCATCAGGCCATGAATGGCATACATGGCGATAGGCCCGAGGGGCTCTACCCATTCGAAGCCAAAATACTTGAAGTGAAGCTGCGGCGAAATGAAGTGATCCTCCACCCAGCCCATGGCCACAAACCGAATCGTGCTGATCAGCATCAGGGTGCCAAAGCCGATTCGCAGCGTCACCAGCGGCGCGATCGACACCGGATCAGTCATCCAGTTGAGATAGCGCTGCCAGATATTCCCAGAAGTATTTACCTTCGTCTGCTCCATGCCGCAAAAATACGTCCTCCTTCCCTACTGTTCAATGATCGATGAACCGTGATCAATGTCAAGTGGTTGGGTGGAATTTCGTGGTGGTGTATTGGCTTTGAGGCGTAATTCCGACCGTTTGCGCTCTATGAATCATCCTTTTCACCCATGCTCAATGTCCCCCGTCCCTGGTTGCTGCCTTTTTCACCGCTCTACGGCCTGATCACCGATCTTCGGAATTTTGCTTACGAAAAAGGATTTAAGAAAAGCTACACGGCTGATATTCCCGTGATCTCCGTGGGCAACCTTTCCACCGGAGGCACGGGGAAAACTCCCGTGGCAGAGTGGTTGTTGGACTTTTTATTGAAAAATGGAAAGAAAGCCGCCTACCTGAGCCGAGGGTATGGGAGGCAGACCAAAGGCTTTCGTTGGGTGGATCGAGAGCAGGGGCGGGTACAGGAATTTGGCGACGAAGCCCTACAGGTCGCGCGAAAATTCCCCCAGGCGGTGGTAGCCGTCTGCGAAGACCGCAAGACTGGAATCAGGGAGCTGGTGGAGGAAAAATCGGTGGAACTCATCGTCCTCGATGATGCTTTCCAGCACCGCAAAGTCAAGCGAGATCTGGACTGGGTCGTCATCGATGCCCATCGCCTGCCGACCCACGATGCCCTGCTCCCCGCTGGAAACCTCCGCGAGCGCCGCAAGCACCTCCGCCGCGCAGACCTGCTGATTATCAATCGTGTATCCGATCCCGCCGACATCCCCCGCATCCGGCAGGAACTGGAACCATTTGGAAGGCCCATGGCCTTTTTGCAGCCGGGCTTTCAGGGAGTGGTCGATTTTCAGAGTGGAGAGAAGCAGCCACTGGAATCGCTGAAAAACTCACCCGTGATCCTCTTCACCGGAATCGGCAATCCGCAGGCCTTTTCCCGTCAGGTCGCCCAACTCGGAGCCACGATCCAGGCCGAGCGCTTTTTCTCCGATCACCATCTTTTCTCCGAAAAAGACCTCCGCCAACTTCGCTCCCTTGTGCAGCAATACCCGGACTCCCGCCTGCTCACCACCGAAAAAGACGCCACCAGACTACTCGGCCAGCCCTGGATGCAGGAGTTTGCCGACCTATCCATCGCCTATCTGCCGCTGGAGTTGAACTGGCTGGAGGGGGAGGAGTTGGTGGTAGAGCAATTGGCAGAGTTGTCATAGCAAGGCACACCTCCGTCTCCTAATACGCGGACAGGGCTTTCGCCATCCCTGCTTTTTTTGCCCTGTCTGCGTTTGTACTTCCAGTGCCACCGCGCGTGTCTCCCTCGCGAGCAGGGGGCATCTCTATCTGCGTAGCGCCCAAAACCGCAAGTGTCATCCTGAATGAAGGCCGCAGTCTAACGGAGGCCGAAATGAAGGAACTCACGGGTAGCACTTTCGCGCGTCTTTCAGTCCAGTACTGCTCGAGAAAGTTGTGCAGGCAAGTTCTTTCGCTCCGTTACACTTCGCTCAAGATGACCTGTAGGGGTGGTAAAAGCGCTAACGAAAGACCTTACAAGTTGCACTTTCCTGCGTCCTGGTAGGGGTGAATCTAGCGTTCCGGTGTGTAAATAACCCCTATCTTTGCCTTCCAAATCAACACACATGGACGAACAGGACTTTCCCTTCAAGGACAAATGGAACGCAGCCCCATTCTTCCAGTGGTCGGGCGGGCAGTTGACAGAGCTCCGTAAGGGGTATGCCAAAGGGGTGCTAGAGGTGCAGCCTCACCATCGTGGAGGAGGAGGCACCCATGCGATCAACGGCGGCATCATGGCCTATCTGTTCGATGGGCTGGTGTCGGCAGCGGCGCGTACCACCGCTCGAGAGGGCTACAAGGCCATGTCTACCCTCAGCCTCAACATCCAGTACCTGCAACTCCTGGAAGCGGAGAAAGAGGTCTGGGGCGAAGCCGAGGTCATCAAGTCCGGGAAAAGCACCGCTTTCGTCGAAGCGCGTCTCTTCAACGATGCTGGCGAACCCTGCAGTACCTGTAGCGGCATCGTGCGGCTGTTTTATCAGCGTTGAAGGGACTAATTCGTGATTTGTAATTCATACTTCGTAATTAGCCCAGGCTGACTTTGCACTTTCAACCTTCAACTCTCCTACTCCCCCGCAAACTGCTCCCTGAGCAGGTAGTCCAGTCGCTGGATCTGGCCTTCCTGAGATCCCCAGACGGAGCGGAGCATTTTTCCATCTTTATCAATCAGCACCCAGTGCGGAGTACCCTCAGCCTGAAAGGCCTCA
The DNA here is from genome assembly GCA_964343195.1 of uncultured Bacteroidia bacterium. Classification (GTDB taxonomy): domain Bacteria; phylum Bacteroidota; class Bacteroidia; order J057; family J057; genus CAYVAP01. The sequence continues at coordinate 99,225 of CAYFIR010000012.1, forward strand.
AAAGTCGGTCCCCCCTCAACGTCCTGGTACATGGGATAGTCGAGTTTGTGGAGCAACTGCATTTCCTGCACCTGACGTGGGGAATAGCTGTTGTCGGAGTGGGTATGGACGCCAATGACCTGGAGGTCGGGGTAGATTTCGCGCATCTGCTTCGTCACGGGTAATGCACGGCTTTTGCAACCGGGGCAGCCGAGGTTCCAGAAGAGGATCAGCACGGGTTTTCCCATGAGACTTTCCAGTGAAGGGGCGGGCTCCCCTTCCAGCGTTTGTAGCTGCCAGGAAGGGGCGATGTCGCCGGGTTGGAGTTCGGTGTAAGACATAGTGGTAAGAGTTCAGAGTTTGTTGTTCACAAGTGGAGAGAGGGAGTGTTGATAATCAGTGTTTTATGTAGGTTTCGGATGGTAGGTTCCCTTACTCCAAAAGAAATAGCCTGAATAGTGGTGAATAAGTAATAGGTCTCATCTATGGAGAAGTTGAGCGTATGGTAGATGACGTCAGCGTGACCCACTTGCCCCCGTATTCCGCATACCTTTCAGCCTGTATTCAGTGGCTTATGTATTAGCACAACATAATACGAAAGAAACACAAAGAAGATATCCGGCGGGAAAACTGTGCTCTTTGGCGGTTTATTTGCAAAATTGGTTCACAATGCGGAAAATGAGGAAAGAAAGAACCTTTAGCCCAAAGCGTCTGTGAGTCAGAAGCCTCCTGTGATATTCCTGGCCTTTGCCAATGACCGCGAAGAAAAAGCGCGGTACCTCCGCGGGTTGCCCGAAGAGCTGAGAGGCATACGGGCGGCACTCAATACCGCCAGGCGAGCCGGAGCCGTGGAAGTGGTGGAGCGATCCAACGCCACTTTGGGTGACATCATCGACGTGTTCCAGGACCCCGAATATGCAGGGCGCATTGTCGGATTTCATTACGGCGGCCACGCCGACAGCTATCAGCTGCTATTGGATAGTGGGACAGGTGGCGGGGTGCAAATTGCTCATGCAGAGGGGTTCAATACCTTTTTGGCCCAGCAGAAGACCCTACAGCTGGTATTCCTGAATGGTTGCTCCACTGGTGACCAGGCCATGGGCCTGAGAATGGCCGGCATAGGAGCTGTCATCGCCACCAGCCAGGAGATCAGCGACGCCATTGCCCAGCGTTTTGCCATTCGCTTTTACAAAGGGCTCGCCAGCTTTACCAATGTCCACAAAGCCTATCAGGATGCCGTGGCCGAGGTGCTGACCCTGACCGGAACCGGTAATACCCGCAGCCTTTACTGGGAGGGAGAACCAGAGCCACCGGATCGTTATCCGTGGCAGCTACTACCCGATCCACCCCCGGAATGGGCCTTGAAGGCCATGGCTCAGGCAGCGACCATAGATCTGCCCGTAGATGACCTCAAAATAGGTCAATATGCCCATGTCCTGTGCGACCGCTATCCCCAGAATGATGAATTTGGAAGCCAGTATTTGGCCGCTTCAGCGGAGCAGCCACAGGTATTTTTGATTCACGGCCAGCGGGAAGAAAAGCATGAAAGCCTGATCACCCGATTCAGCTACCAGTACATTGGCCCCAGAGACAGCTACATCCGCCCCGTTGAGGTGCCCAACTGGCCCAGCAAAGGCGATCGGCAGACCCTGCTCAAAGTGAGGCTGGCGGAGCACTTTGATGGGATGAATTCTTTAGGAAAAAGCATCAATGAAATCCGAGGGCAGGACTTGCTGGATATCACGAAGCATTCAGGTCAGGAAGCGATCATCATCCAGCACAATGTTCCGAGTGAATACTGGGACGATGAAACCGCAGAGCTGATCAAATGGTACGCAGGCGATTTTTGGCGGGTAGCTCCCATTCCGGAAGCCCCTCGTTTTGTTATTTTTATCAATGTTTTTTATGCCGAAGGTGAACCCAAAAGCAGTGGTGGAGGGTTATTCGGTAAGCTCTTTAATAAAAAAGATGGGTCCAGGCGCATCCAGAAAGCGCTGGAAGAAATCAATGGGCAGATTACCCATTGTGAGCTGCTGACCCAGCTCAATCAGGTCGAGCGAAATCACGTGGAGGACTGGCTCATCGAAACCAACCTCGCAGAGGTCGAAGAATTTGAGAACCTGGCCAGCAAAATATTTGCTCAGCCCAGCCCGCTGCCAATGAGCAAGGTTGAGCCTCATTTGAAGGGAGCCATCAAGCAAATCAGGCAGCAGTATGCCCAGCGGATGATGTGAGGGGAGAGTGACGGTATGCGGTATAAGGAATAAGGGGGGAATAAGGGGCATAGGGTTTATAGGGGGAATATGGGCGGAATGCGGGAAGACGGTATAAGGTATGTGGGGAATTGAAGTGTATAGGGTGTATAAGGGGAATATGGGCGGAGTGCGGGAAGATGGAATGCGGAATACGGTATAGGGTGAAATGGTTGTAACCCTCTGGCTATCAGGTCAGTACCCAACTACGAACTACGAACTACGAACTACGAACTACGAACTA
>CAYFIR010000013.1:0-81209 GCA_964343195.1 uncultured Bacteroidia bacterium
AAACCGAGTTTGGCGAGCCAAATTGCGAAGCTTTGGGATTAAGGGCCCCAAAGCTGAGCCTCTGACGCAGTATGCGGGCAAGAGATCAAGTCAAAAGCGGAACTAATTTTTTGAGCGTTCCTTAGGTACCTTTTTCAAGATACCCAATACCCGCTCCGGAATCAAAACATGATTATCAGGAAGGCAACTACCCAGCCAGTAATCCCCAGGCGATTGCGACCACCCCTACCACCAGGCAGTAAATGGCGAAGTAATCAAGTTTGCTGCGCTTCACCAATGCAATCATCCACTGGCACGCGAGAAGACCAGCCAGGAATGCGGCGATAAACCCTGCGATCAGCGGCATGGTCCCTACATCTGCGGCTCCGTCAACGGCGGTAGCGGCGGCACTGCTCTCTTCGAAATAATCTTTTAGCTTCAGGACCGTAGCTCCCAGGATAGGTGGCAATACCATCAGGAAAGAGAACCTCGCGGCACGGCTCCGGTCTACTCCTAGCAACAAAGCGGTAGAGATGGTTGAGCCTGACCGAGATATACCAGGAAGAATGGCAATGGCCTGGGCAATACCGATGATCAGGGCTTTGCCAAAGGTTACAGGACCGTCCTTACTATGGTAGCGGTCAGAGAAGAAAAGCAGTCCGCCGGTGAGCAATAGCATGGCTCCAACCAGCACCACCTGACCTTCAAACAGGGCTTCAACCGTATCCTCAAGGGCAAGTCCCACGATCATAACCGGGATCATGGAAAGTGCTATCATCAGGACAAATCGCACAGATTCATTCCATTGGAACTTGAACACATCCCGGATGATTTCGACGATGTCACGCCGATAGACTACGATGGTACTGAGTGCAGTAGCTGCATGAACCACAACCGAAAACAACAGTGGGTCGCTGGGCTGAACCCCAAGTACCACTTTTCCCAGTTCTATGTGACCACTGCTACTGACAGGGAGAAATTCGGTAAGACCTTGGATGATACCCAGGATTATCGACTCAATAAGGCTCATGGAAAGGAATGGATAGGTGATGTGCGGTCCTTACCTAAATGGGTAAGCCGGATGAATTGTGAAAACAATGAGAAATGAAGTAGTCCGCGCAAAAGAACAGCCCCAAAGGGAAAAAATACTTCAGCGATGCAATACTAGCCACCTAGCGGCAAGCTTACAAATCCGTCGACCACCTATCCTACAAATGCCGTGCAAGAAATAACGCCAACCAGAAAAAAACTACCGCTCGTTGTATAGTTGGATGCGGGCGCCATTCCGGGTGAGGTATTGCCGATGTAAGGCAGTCTGTAGGGCTACGACATCTCCCAGATAAGGACCCGTCGTAGGAGTGTGGCCCGGAGCTACATCCCAGAGGAACAATTCGTGAAGATCAGCCTGGCTGACTACAAAAGGGTTTCGTCTAAAAATACCGGCATTGAAGAACCAGCTATAGACCTTTGGAATCTGAAAATCGGGATCAAGGCCCAGACTCAGTCGAAAATATCCCCGGGGAAGTCGGTGCAAACGTACTTCCTGAACGGCTCCTTCCGGAATGTTGACTTTCTTACCCAGCAGGCGATTGAGCAGTATACTTTTGAAATTAAGGACGATCTGAATCCCGGCAGCCTTCAGAAACAACTGGTAGTATTTGGGACTCCAGAAAAGCAGTAGCAACATCATGACCACTGCAACCACCATTCCCAGCCCTGCCAGCCATACTGCCCTCGGTAACCCCAGGCTTTCTTTTAAGGAAATATAAAACCAGACCGCAGGTAATAAAACGGAAATCCCTGCCATCAACGAAAGCCAACGCTTTATCCAGTCCTTGCGGTGCCGGAGAGACAATCCTAATGTGCCGTGTAAACGGGCCTCTTCAAAAAAGACCGATGTCTTAAGGGTATGCTGGGCATTTGACTCCGGAAAAGAAGCTGTCCCCGGTCGATCCAGTCCCTGCCCGCTTAGATCTCGCATCGGTAGTTCCAGATAGCTGGCGATTTCTCTGGAAGCTTCTTCTACTTCTTCCAGCTCTTTCCCTTCCCAGATCCACCAGATTGTCTGATTCTCCCAAACCAGATATAGTTGATAAAGAGGCTTCCGGTTGGAAGTCCCGCTGCGTTTTTCCTCCACCAAAATCAGCTCATCAATCAAGGTAAGAGGAGCCTTCAGCTTCCCGTGGTACCCTTTCTGGCTATATTCCAGCACCCCGCTTTCACGGTCAAAAGTGATGACACTATCTCCCCACATCCCCTTGAACCGCCATGCAAGGAGACCTATGAGTACGGCCCCCAATGAAACAGTAGCCGGCAAAATCATATCTATCCAACCACCCGGATATGGAAAATTTCTCCAAACCAGGTAACCCAGACTTCCCATACTGACGACCAACCCTGCCCAGGCAAGACCATTTACCACCACGGATATCCAAAGGGGTACTATGGTCTGATGATGTACAGTTAGCAGATCGTTGTCCTTTTTTATCCAAACAGCCATAGAGGCAGCCCTTTTTCTCGTTTAAGATTCAAATATTCAATTTTTTTGAAGCATAATCAATGTCCGGCACTCCGACAACCGGGATTATCGGCTTAATCGGTGACACCTCCCCATGAACTGCGCCCCAGCAATCCCAAACGGCGCATTAGAAATGGATGCCCCAGACGTATGTTCTTCTTTTCAACTGGTGCGCGTCGCAGCTGATGTACCAACTCAATTGAGGGGCGATTGGTTTCAAGTCCGAATCCATTTCCTTCAAGGGTAGCCTCATAGACTCGTGTGTGCAGGTCTGTGAAACCATGAGAGAACTCTACTTCTTCTCCATCTATGGTAATGGACCTGTAGGTGGTTTGGCCTTTCTCGGAGACCTCTGGGGGAAGGTCCTGTCGGTCAATGGACAAAAACCAGGTAACATCTGCATGTTCCAGTTCCAGCATACCACTCATCACCGTAGGCTCAGAAAGATACACCTCACTTTGCTGGACCTTGCCAAAGAACCATAGTAAAAGGTCAAAAAAATGGATCCCAATATTAGTGCCAATCCCGCCGGATTTATCGTGATCACCTTTCCAGGAATAGAGGTACCAGGGTCCTCGTCCCGTAATATAGGTGAGCGTTACCTGTTTTCTCTTTTTGTTCTGTGCCAGGTCCTGATGAAGCTCTCTGCGAAGTTTCTGCAAAGCAGGATGCACCCTCAACTGCAAAATTCCGTACACGCTCCCTTCCACTTCGCTTTCCAGTTCCTGCAGGGCGTCCAACTGCCAGGGGTTGGCAACGAGAGGCTTTTCACAAATCGCACTGGCCCCAAGCCTGAGGGCGAGCCGGATGTGGGCATCATGTAAATAATTGGGCACACATACCGTCAGGTAGTCGATGGCCTGACGGTCTGGAGAACGCTTGAGCCGATCCAGATGCCGATCAAATCGTTCAAACTCAGAAAAGTAATTGGCATTGGGAAAATACCTGTCCAGAATTCCGACCGAGTCATGAGGATCCAGGGAGGCCACCAACAGATTTCCCGTGTCTTTTATGGCCTGGAGGTGTCTGGGGGCGATATATCCGGCTATTCCCGTGAGGGCAAAATGTTTCATGCTATATTCAGCTAAACCTTTAGACGATTTGATGCTTCTAGACCCAAAATACACATAAACCTATTCATCATTTGGCAATGGAAAAAGACATTTATCTCTCCTCACAGGCTCCGGAACCCGTAGGTTCCTATCCCCATGCCCGCAAGGTAGGCAACCTGTTATTCCTTTCGGGCATCGGCCCGAGGCAACGCGGCCAAAAGGAAATTCCCGGGGTTGTCCAGGATGACCAGGGTAATATCATCTCATACGACATTGAGACTCAGTGTCATGCAGTATTCAATAACGTGAAGCTTGTACTGGAAGAATCAGGCTCTTCGTGGGACAAAATGGTTGATGTGCTCGTCTTTTTGACCAATATGAAAGACGATTTCAAAGCCTACAACAAAATCTACGCGGAATACTTCAAGGACAATCAGCCATGCCGTACGACCGTAGGCATCACTGCGCTCCCCACCCCTATAGCGATCGAATTGAAGGTTATCGCCACTACAGATTGAGCCGGGGAGAAGGTCCTCCTCTCCCTCACCGAAACAGGGTAATGCTCCCCCCATGTAACTCGGTGCGGCCATCGTTGAAGCGGATCACCAACTGGTAGGCATACACCCCTTCCTGCGCCAGGCCTCCCTGAGAAGTGCTGCCATCCCAGCCCTGTTCAATGCGGGACACACGGGTAACGACTTTGCCCCACTGATCAAAAATCAGCATCTCAAAGGTCTGTGCTCCCTCCACAAAAGGCCGGAATGTATCATTGAAGCCGTCGTCATTTGGGGTAAAGGCATTGGGGATGATCACCTTGCCATTGGCTACTACATAAAAGATCAGGGTATCCTCAGCCGGACACCCCACTGAGGCATCAAAGGTCTTTAGGATGACTTCCTGTGGACCTTCATTCATAAAGTCGTACATCAGCACTTCTTCAACCCCTACCTGTTCGCCGTTGACAAACCATTCGTAAAAAGCAGCCTGTGGAGACCGGCTTTCAAAGCTTACGCTAGCCTGAGCACGGTACAGTGTATCTCCATCCCCTATTTCAGAATAAATATTGGCCATCGGAGGAACCAGTTCTCTGACAGGGTACTGTCCGAAAATTTCACACCCATTGCCATCTACCAATTGATAGGTATACAAACTGTCGCCGGCTAATCCCGATGCCTGGGGCCCCAGGTCTCCATTACTCCAGAGCACCTGATAGTCAGGGGTTCCACCCGAAATGGCGATCTCAATTTCTCCATTGGCCTGGCTACAGCTGGCATCCTGCAGATGGAGCAGTTCTACCTCCAATGCAGGCGGGCTGACAACTGTGAAAGCAGTATCCAAACGACAGCCATTTTCATCGGTTACCAGAAGGGAATAGGTTCCTGCAAATAATCCCTCACGCTGCGGCAGAGCTTCTCCGTCGCTCCACTCGTATGACAGGTCTCCCGTTCCTCCTTTTGCCTGAATGGAAATACTCCCATCTCCGCTGTCGTAACATAAAGCATCAACGACCTCGCCAGAAAGGGTGACAGGGGAAGGCTCCTGAACTTCTACCGAATCCTGTGACACACACCCCTGCTGATCGGTTACCGTCAACTTGTACCATCCGGCGGACAGATTGCTAATTGCTGGCAGGGTATCTCCCAGGCTCCAGTCGAACTGGTAGGGGGCAGTTCCTCCCTCCACCAGGACGTTCACCTCACCACTGGAATCATTGGCGCACAGCAAATCAGTTGCCCGAAGGGAAATATCAATCGAATCAGGCTCGGCCAGTGTAACAGAATCCAAAGCCTGGCAACCATTCGCATCCATGAGTTGAAGTTGATAGAATCCGGCACCCAAATCTGATAGAGTAAGTGTATCCAAGCCAGGCTGATGGCTCCAGGTGGCAGCCAAAGGAGGAGTTCCTCCCATTGCTTCATACCTTAAAAATCCCCCCAAGTCGCCACAGCGAGGATTGGCGAGGCTATCCAGTTGCAGGATAAGTGAATCAGGCTGGGTTATCGTTGCACTGGCGGTATCCGCACAAAAAGCATCATGGACAATCAACTCATAGGCTCCTGCGTTAAGCCCTCCTCTTACAGATATCCCCGCAGGACCATCTGCCCAGGAATAAGAATAAGGGGAGGTGCCCCCCATTACAGAAAAGCCCAGGTAGCCATTTGCCTCGCCTGCACAACGAACCATCAACAGACTGTCCAACTGCAAAACTGGCCCTGCTATCCCCCCCAGCGCGACTTCAAGGCTATCGCTACATCCATTTCCATCAACCACTATTCCGGTGTAGCTTCCGGGAAACAGCCCTTCTAACAGAGAGTCCAAAACAGTCGGTGCCTGCACCCAAAAATAGGAAAGACTGCCCGTCCCACCGGACCCTGTAAGCGCGATTTCGCCGCTACCAACCAAACAGGTATCCTCTCGGACAGTAGCCGACAGATTCAGCGCTGGAGGTGCTATCAGGACTAGGGTGTCCTCCAACTGGCAGCTATTGGCATCCGTGATCACTACCGTGTAGATGCCAGCGTTCAGGTTGGCAACGAAAGAAGTATCCAACGTTGCATCGTGAGACCAATTATACTGGTACGGGCCAACCCCGCCTGTTGCAGTTATCGCAGCCGATCCGCCGATCCCGTCTGAACAGGGAGGATTGACGACTAACTGTGTGGCCGACAGGGTTGCCGGTTGCGGAATGAGCAAAGTATCCACCACGACGCAGCCATTGGAATCCGTCACGGTGTAAACAACCTCTCCGGCAGGTAGCTGGCTGGCAGACAGTCCATTGTTCTGACCATGAGACCAGTCATGCGAATAGGGAGTCACCCCTCCGGTCACCAGATAGGTCGCAGTACCATTGCTGTCACCGGCACAAATGGGTTCCTGTATATTCTGAAGCGAAAGAGAAATCGGCGTCGGGCTGGGAATCAGGATGGAATCTGCCACGAGGCAGCCATTGGCGTCCTGAATCTGGGCAAATTGTTTGCCGCCTGGTACGCTCTGGAAAAGGCTATCGGTTTGCAAGGGAAAATTACCAAACGAAAACAGGTAGGGCCCTACCCCACCATTAGCGGCCAGTTCTACTTCCCCCGTGGAGTCCCCGGCGCAGGCTATCGGCACGATGGTATCGGTGTCCAGGGTGAGCAGTGGCGGTTCTTCGATCAGGATATCCAGGGTGTCCACACATCCACCCGCGTCGATCACCGACACGGTGTAGCTGTCGGCCACCAGTCCGGCAAAGGTGCCGGAAGTCTGAAGGTTCCCACCGTCGAGGGCGTACTGAAAGCCCCCGCTATTTCCTCCGGTGGCAGCTACGGTAAAAAAGCCCGTATTATTCCCAAAACAGTCCACATTGGTTTTTCCCACCAAAGAGAGCTGTACCGCAGGGGGGGCAACCAACGTCACCGATTGTACCGCAAGGCATCCAAGAGAATCCCTCACGTGAACAGGATAATTCCCGGCACCAAGCCCGCTGAAAACTCCAGATGGCTGAAATGTCACCCCATCCAGGCTGTAGGTGTAGCTGCCGGTCCCCCCGCTTCCAGTGGCTGTTATGGAGCCATTTTGCCCTCCTGCACAAGTGGGACTCACATCCGAGAGGATCGTAACAGATGGCCCATCAACATCCGAAAGGTTTACCAGCACTGTTGCCGTATCCAGATTTGCATCCACTACCTGAGCCAAAAAAGACCCTGGTCCAAGGCCGATAAAAGTAGAGGCTCCCCCAAATGGGCTACCGGCAAAAGCATATTGATAGGGAGGCAGGCCTCCTGTGGCTGTTAGGGTAATGGCCGCATCAGGGATTCCGCAGAACGGAGGAATATCCTCCGTGTAGGACAACGAAAGCTGAGCCCTTCCCAACAGGGGGAACATGATCGCAATCGTTGCCAGCAGGTTCAAAAAAAATCCCTTCCACGGGATATGTGGTCGCCCAAATCCCTGAGAAGCAATCAATTGTCTATTCATATAACTGCAAGTGCACTCCTCCATAATCCCTTTTGTCTATCCGGAGGAAATCCCATTACCCAAATATAATGATAACGTCCGGGAAAGCTTCTCTAATATTATGGCAACCCGTAATTGATTGACTGGCGTTATGAGTGTATGTACTCTCCCCGAACCACTACTATTACACTGGTGCTAGTTGGCACCCTACTCCTGGCTTCATTTTCACTTCCTGTCAACCTGCACCGAGTAGGTCAGCAACAGCCGCCGCCAGGATGGCTGGACACCCTACTCCAGCAAACAGAAGTCCACCAACAGGTTCACGCCCCACAAACCCTCTTCATCCATACCGACCGCACCCTTTACGGACCGGGCGGAATGATCTGGGGCAGTGTTTATTTGGCGAATGCCGTGGATCATTCTCTGACTGACAATGGATCCAGGCTAAGCGTATCCCTGATCAACGCAAGGGGAGATGCCATTTCCGAGCAAACAGTTTCCATTAGAAATGGACGCAGCCGCATCGCCCTGTCCATCCCCGCATCTCAGCCGGGTGGACGCTATCAGCTTTTCGCTCAGTTGCTCGGGACAACGGAGGTGTCCTTTAGCAAGGAGATCACGGTGCAGCCGACGGTGTACCCCAATCTTCGCATGAAGCTGGAGATGGAACGCGAAAGCTACCGGGCCGGAGAGACGGCCAAAGCATTTGTAGAGCTTCAAAACCTGGAAAACCTCCCCCTCAGCCGGCACCGCTACGAATGGACCTTCGAACATGGGGGTACGCAACTCGCCTCGGGCGAATCCATGACCAACCTAAAGGGCCTCGATACCCTTGAAATCAGGATTCCGAGTGAGGCGGAGCCACCGCTCATCCTGAACCTCCGCATCCCTTACCGAGGCAATGCCGAGGGCATCAGCCGCCCTGTCAATTTGCAAGTGGAAAAGCTTAACCTCCACTTCTTTCCCGAAGGAGGGGAACTAATCGCTGCAGTGGAGAACCAGATCGCATTCAAAGCCCTCGACTGGCGAGGCGAAGCCCAGGACATCTCAGGCGTCATCAAGGCAGAAACCGGGAAAGTGGTGGCTCGTTTCGAGTCTTTGCACCAGGGGATGGGAGTTTGCTCCTTTACTCCCGTAGAGGGAATGGCCTATTTCGCTGAAGTAAAAGGCAGCGACATACAATATCCTTTGCCAAAAGCCATAAATGCCCCCCTGCACCTCCACCTGGACCGGCAGCAAGGCAATCAGCTATTATTCCAGGTGAATGCGGACGTTGCCCAAACCGCTTTCCTCGTGGGGCGAACCAGAGGGCGGGTGTACGAGGCACTGGAGCTGGATGTATCTGCTGGGGCGAATGACATTCAGGTGCCGACCGAGCGCTTCCCTTCCGGCGTCGCGTCCTTTACCCTGTTTGACCGATCTGGGACCCCCAGGGCTGAGCGGCGGGTGTTTCTCCACCAGGACCGGCAACTGGACATCGAACTTTCTCTGAACAAAGAGTCATACGAACCGGGCGATGAAGTCAAAGTAGGAATCTCTGTTCGGGATGAAACGGGCGAACCCTGCGCTGCCACACTGTCCATGGCCGTGGTGGATGACCGCAACCTGACCTTTGCCGACGACAAGCAGCCCCACCTGATGGCTCATTTGCTGCTGAACTCTGAGCTGGAGGGCGAAATCGAAGAGCCCAATTTTTACTTTGACCCAGCAGAAGCTGATGCGACAAAAGCCCTGGACCTGCTCATGCTCACCCACGGTTGGAAGCGCTACCACTGGGAAGAAGTCCGAGCGACTCCGCTGGATCAACGACAGTCCGATGGCTCCACTGCCTTGAACCTTCGAGGGGTGGTCAAATTACGCGGCACCGACAAGGTGGTTCCGGAGGCGAAAGTAACGCTCTTTCAGGTGGAATCAGACTGGCAGACGAGCTCTACAGTCACTGATGAATTGGGTCGATTTTCTTTCCAGCTGCCTGCCTCCGGCGTCATCAACCTTTACATCGAAGGCAAAGGCGTCAAAGACCAGGAACTGGATGTCCAACTGGACCGGGAATCCTTTGAGCGGTTGGGAGCCCATCAGGTTCCCAACTGGAACTGGTATTGGTACGGAAATCGCGACCAGAGCCATCAGATACGACTGGTGGAGCCTGCGGTAGAAATAGCCAGCACTGGGGCAACTTCCAGCAATTCGATGGTTGCATCGGTTACTACCGTACAAAACCTGAGCGCCGCCTCGCTTGACGAGGTGGTCGTAGTCGGCTATGGACAGCAACTCGCTGGCCAGGTGAGTGGCGTCGTAGTTCGTCAGGCAGCGGGTTATGCTTATCCTGCTTCCAGCCTACCAGACTACCTGGGCAGGCCCCATAACCTAACTGTCACGGCCTCCTCCGGCGAATGGGGCGCACCCAGAGTCCCCATGATCCGCGGACTGGGAAGTGTCGGTGGACAAATGCCGCTCATTCTCCTGGATGGCGTACTGACCAGCCCTGCGGAACTAGCGGGACTGAATGCCAGGCAAATCCAGACCATCACCGTTCAGCCAGAAGGCGAACTGGCCGCGACCTACGGCAATCAGGCCGCCTATGGCGTGATCAACATCACCACCCGCGACTGGGTGGGCCATTCGTCCTGGCGCCCGCCCCGCAAGCGAGGTCACCTGCTGACCTTTAACCTGATTCCTGCGGCGGAATATGTGCCGGAGACTTTTTCGGCCTTCTACCGAAGCCACCCCTCTCAAGACCGGGACGATCGACGCATCACGATGCATTGGGAAGATGACATCCAGGTACCTGAGACAGGAAAAAGCGACATTTCCTTCCACACCTATCAGGAAGCCACTACCTACCTGATCACGGTGATGGGGATGGGGACGAATGGCCTATCGGGGGTTTCAGAGCAGGCATTTGCCACCATAGCGCCACTTTCCATGCAGGTCAAGGTGCCCACTTCGCTGCAGACTTACGACCGGCTGCTGCTTCCAGTTACCCTGACCAATCAAACCAACCGAAAGCTGGAGGTGCCCATTCATGTGAGTGGACACGAGCATTTTCTGGCCGTAGACTCCAGCCAGTTTGTCCCCACCATTGAACTTTCCCCCAACGAAGGCCGCACCCTTTTCATTCCCTTCGTGACAACGGGACAGATCGGGATGGCCAATGTTACGATTTCTGCCGGGAAAGGTGGGTTGGTGACAAATCATACTTTCCAGTTGCCGATAAGTAGCCGGGGATTCCCCTTTACGTATTCCTTTAGTGCTTCAGATACCTTGTTGGAAACCTCCGTGGATCTGGGACAAATCGTGCAGGAATCGGCCCAACTCAGGCTGCGCATCTATCCCAATATCATCCAGAGCCTGATCGATGCCCGCAACTCCATGATCCGCATGCCGCATGGCTGCTTTGAACAAACTTCGTCCTCGGCCTTTCCCAACATCCTGGCGCTGCACCTGATCCGCAGTGTGGGATACCATGACCCAAAGTTCGAGGCTCAGGCGATGGCATACATCAAAGCCGGACATGACCGACTCAAGACATTTGAAACCCCAACACATGGATTTTCCTACTGGGGACGACCTCCTGCCAGTCTCTACCTCTCTGCAAAGGGTTTACTCGAATTCTGGTGGATGTCGCAGCATTACCCCGATACCGATCAGAAACTGATAGAGCGTACCCGTGAGTATCTCCTCGGGCAGCGGGATGGCAAAGGCTCCTACTATTCCTCCCCTACCAGAAGGTTGGGGAACGGAAACTCTGCCCCGACACAATCGGCCGCCTACGTTACCTATGCATTGGCACAAACGGGAAGAAGCAACCTGGATAAGGAACTGGACTACCTCTACGAACAATGTGCAGACTCAGGGACCTCCACCTATGTCCTGGCGCTGAGTACCCGAGCACTTTTTGCGGCAGGAGACAGCAGCAGAGGCCGAGAGTTGGTCCGCAAACTGATGAGCCGAGTTGATACCAGCCATCAGTGGAAACCTCATGGGCGCTCCCTGACAGGAGCTTATGGGTACGCCCTCAGCGTTGAGACCAATTCGCTCAGTATCCTCGCTGCGTTGGAAAGCGGCATGGTTCCACTGGATCAATTGGTAGAGCCCCTTACCCGATTACATGAGTTGCGGCGCGGGGGGATGTTTGGCTCTACTCAGGCTACGGTCTGGGCAATGGAGGCATTTGCGGCGTATCAGCAGGCCCTCAGCAATGATCGCCATCGATCCGGTCAGGTGAGCATTTTTGTCAATGACTCGCTTATTCATCAAATAAATTTCAGCACAAACCAGGTCAATCAACCTTCATTCTTCGACTTCCCCCTCACCGACGGGAGGCATGATATCAGGATCGTTCAGGAAGTCAACGGCGATCCGATCCCTTTCTCAGTTGATGTCCAGGGCCATTCTCGTGTACCCAGTAGCAATCCGGAGTGTCGCCTTCGCTTGAGGACCTCTCTCAATAAGGAAGTCCTCAAACCTGGAGAAGCCGTGTCCATGCAGGTCGCGGTGCAGAACATTCACCCCGAAGCGGTGACCAATCCCATGGTGCAGGTGGGCATCCCGCCGGGTCTGGGCCTGCAACCCTGGCACTTGCAGAAAATGCAGGAACAGGGGCAGTTTGCCTACTACGAAATCCAGTCAGGCGAACTATGGCTTTACTTCGAAAGCTTTGAAGCTGCGGAAGAGCGAACCTTGTCATTTGACCTCCTCGCGACCGTCCCCGGACGCTACGAAGGATCCGCTTCCTCCGCCTATCTCTACTACAACAATCAGCACAAAGACTGGCAGCCCGGTCTGAGGGTTAACATCTTATCAGAATAGCCATGACCAGAATCTCCCCCTATTTCCTACTGTTATTCCTCTTTGCCTGGCTCACCATCATCCCCGTTTGTGGCCAGGACGAGGGCACCCGTATCACCCGTCTGGACATCCCGCTGGATACCCTGGACAATTCATCCATTGCCGATACCTTACAGACCTATCCAGAGGCCATTCTGGTTATTGACAAGCAGATCGTCGTATCCTATAAGGTTTTTAATAACCACTACTATCAGGCTCTACAGTATGAAAAAGAAGATGGACAAAATGGATGGCTCTATCTCAACCAGATTTCCAGGCTAAATTTTGTTGCTCCGCCTCTGTCCATGGCCAAGTATGGGCTCAAGGCTCGGGAGGGTGCCCTCGAAGTCACCTCCAACAATTACCAGCAGGCCGACCGCTCGACTACGTTCTCGGTGGAGATCGGCCAGGGGGTGCTGTCCCCTGCCAATCAGGGCGATTACCAGATCGCCGAGCAGTTTGCGCCTCTGCTTTTCGGGACTGGCTACCTCGCTGACTATCAGCTCTCGGGACAACTGGCGCGCCCCAACCAGCGATTGGTGGGGATGGCCTCATACCAGCAGGCCAATGGCCCCGTCAGCGGCTACCGGTTCAGCAGCTCAGACCTGCGGTTGAAATACCGAGGTACTTTCATCAACCGGCTCACCATCGAGCTTTCTGCCAATCGCAACCTGCAAAATCGGGAGGCCCTGCTCGGCGAACTCATGCTGCCCGGCCCACCAAATGGCCTGGTTAATGCGGTGATTCACGCCGACTCAGCATGGCCCACGGAAAGCGATGTCCTTTTCCCCTCGGCAGAAGCCACTCCCCATCCTCAGGCTCTGCTTGGTATGAGGAGTTTTCAGCAGGAGACGGACATCCAGCGGTATCGGGGAAGCCTTCACTTCAAATTCAGGCACTGGCTCTGGTACCAGGGCAAGGTCCATTACCAGCGCAATGCTTCGTCATTTTCGCACACCATCCCGATAGACTCTTCGGGGAGTCTCGTCTCCGGCCTGATAGGAAGTTATGGGCGAGACTGGTCTCAAAGTCAGTGGAATACCGAACACAAGCTGCATGCGACCAGAGGCTCTGCAAACCTGGAAGCCGGATACCGCCGGCAGGACTTTGGCTGGGACTGGCAGGAAAACCGCATGCACGACTGGACCACCCAGCAGTTTTTTCTAACCGCCGAGTACAACCCTGGTTCTGAATTTAAGAACAGTGCCTCACTCGCCTGGCAGACCTCCAGTCACCTGGAGGGGGGGTATCTCAACTGGCAGATAGAATCGAAATGGAAGAATTCAATTGATCAGTTTGGATATTTTCACATATACCCCCGGATCTCACTACAACAACATGGCAATGACCCGCTCAACTCGCTGCCCAGTATCGCGGCTTTGGGACAATGGGTACAGCCGACCTGGGGCATGCCAGTGCTGGGTACAGCTCGGGAAATAGGCATTTCTGACGAACTGGATTGGGAGAAAGTCCGGCAGGCCGATGTGGGGGGCTATGCTGACCTTAGCGGAGGTTTCTCCGCTCGACTCAACCTGTACCAGAAAAACATCCGCGACTTCAGCGCCGTCGTGCTGGACGCGCAGTCGCAGGCAGAGCTGGCCAACGTGGGCAAGGTCAGGATGCGGGGAGCCGATGCCTCGGTGACCTGGGATAACTATTACCTGGTGGGCGTTACCCTTGGCGCATCCTGGCTGGGCAGCCGGACGCTGGAATTGGTCGATGGGCAGGAAGAAGTGCTGCTTTATCCGGGAACGGAGCTCTTTGCAGGCAGTGTGGCCATGCGGATGGGCGATCCCATCCGCAGCATCTATGGCTACCAGCAGAATGGCACCTACCAGGAGGGCGACGACTTCAGCCTGGAGCCTGACAAAGCCGTGGGCGACCTCAGGCTGGTGGACCTCAACGGCGACGGACAGCTCGACGCCGATGACCGGACGTTGATGGGGAGCAGTCTGCCCGAGTGGGATTTCATCCTCAGAGTTTTCAAGAGCCATAGTCGTTATCGCTTTTCGCTTTCCCTCCAGGCCCAGACAGGCTTTGAGGTGGTCAACTACAACCAGGCCATGAGCCTGCAGCCGGGCGAATCGCGGGTAACCGATCTGCTGGTCGAAAAAGGCAACCACCTGCGCCTGAGAGAAGTGTCTTTTTCCTACCAGGTACTCGATTACCAACACTACCATTACCGAAACAACCGACCCCGCCACTCGCTACACCTGTACGCCACCGGCAGCAACCTGCTGCTGCTGACCAACTACTCCGGCTTTGATCCGGGTCTGAACTCGCTGGCCGAGGGGCTGGGACAGCTCCCATCCATTGACTATGGAGCCTACCCCGCCACCCGACAGATTTCGGTTGGGGTAAGGTATCAGTTTGATTGAGCCAAAAATCAAATTGGCAGTCCTCCCTGTCAAACCAATAGAGGAAAATGAGGTTATTCAGGTATCAATTGCTCAGAAAACCAATCCCCGCAGTGATCCTGAAAGAGATTCAGATGGACCATTGCTGAACGAATTTTCACTGATTGATGAAAGTTCAACTATGTTTTTTGAGGGGTTTTTGCTTATTTGCTCGGATAAATTGAACCACTGCTGCAGAACATTTACCACTAATGAAAATTCTGGTTATAGGTGCTACCGGCCGTCTAGGTAGGGAGCTTGTTAAACATGCTCTGGATAAAGATCACATGGTGACGGCATTCGCACGGAACATTGAGGATCTTCAAATAGAACACCCCAACCTGCGGCTGGTAAGGGGGGATGTCCTTTACCCAACTCTGATCGAGGCGGCCATAGTTGGGCACGATGCAGTACTGTCTGTTATCGGACTCCGCAAATTTAGTGGTCCCATCACCCTGCTTTCCCGAGGGGTACGCAATATTGTCGAGGCCATGCAAAAGCACGACATTCCCCGCCTAATCACGGTCACTGGTGCTGGCATCCTTCAGGAAACTGAAGATCGCATGATCATGGAGACACTGAGCTTCCCGCCCAACCTCCAGAATATTTCGCTGGATCACCGACGGGTTTTCAAGTTGCTGCAGGAAAGCCAGCTGGACTGGACCATCGTATGTCCTGCTTTCATGGTCCGCAGACCAGCCACTGGCAACTATATCACCCGGGAAAACCACTACCCTACTGGCGCCCTCAACGAAGTACCCTTGGCTGATGTGGCAGACTTTATAACTGACGAAATTAGAAACAACCAGTTCCTTTGCAGCCGTGTAGGAATTGCCGAAATGGCAAATGCCGATGCGGAGGTTGAGCTAGGTATTTAACTGAATAAAAATTACCCCAAATGGGAGTGTCTTTATCGAAAGACTCTCCCGTTTTTCTTTTTGTCCCCGGCAAGAGCTGCTATGGGGTTCATTTTGGCCAAACGATTGTTACATTTGCGGGGCCAAAAGGATTTTATCACTATGAAGCAATTTCTCCTACTTCTACTATGTGCTCTGCTGATGCCGACTGTGATTTTTGCACAGACGGAACCTGAAATCGACGAATTTGTCTATGTCGATAAAGAGCCTGTCCCGGTAAACCTCAATGAGGTGCGCCAGTCCATCGAATACCCTGCCAGTGCAGTGGAAAAAGGAATCGAGGGAACCGTGGTCGTGCGGGTGCTGGTAGATCAGGAAGGGCACTACGTCAAGCACCAATTGGTAAAATCGGTTTCTCCAGAGCTCGACGCCGCTGTAGTTGCCAGGGTGTCCGATCTGGAATTTGAGCCAGCTCTGAAGAATGAGATCTCCCTGATGTACTGGTTCAATGTTCCATTTCCTTTTCGCCTCGTAGACGAGCAGGTACAGGCGCTTGAGGACAAAATCGAGGAGCTGACCGAGGAGCTAGACGTCAATCGGGATGACTATATTCTGTGGCAGCGCCGGGGTGTGGTTTACAACCAGATGGGCAATTATGAATCAGCCATTGTTGATTTTACAGAATCGCTATCTGTAAACCCCCGAAAGAACAAGCGCAAAAAGCCGGAGTCTTACGCCTACCTTTTTTACGCCTATTACAGCCGGGGAATTAGTTATACCCAGATGGAGGCTTACGAAGAAGCCATCGAGGACTTTACCAGCGCGATAGAGATTGCAGGAGAAATGAAAGGTCAGGACTCCACGGTGACATCCACCCTACATCAGGCAATTTGGGAGCGGGGATATGTCTATGCGCTGGATGAACAATATGACCTCGCCAGGACCGACCTGAATCGGGTGCTGGAACTGTCTGACACGCTGGATTGTCAGGTGTATCCGCTGCTGGCCGACATCGGCCTGGCACAGGATGACTTCGAATTGCTCGCAAGCACCTATACTGGTCTCATTAGTTGCAGCCCGGATGAGTGGAATCTCTACTATAGCCGTGGGTTTTACCGCAGTGAGATCGGGGAATATGACGGCGCTATTTCCGACATGGAGGTGGTAGCGGAGAAAACCAAGAGTTTCCCCATTCAGGTAGCAGCCTATAACCGAATGGCATACTGCTATATCATGCAGAAAAACTGGGACGCTGCAGAATTTGCCCTCATGCAGGCGCTGGACCTTAACGCGGTCAATCAGCTGTCCCATTACTACAAGGGGCTGTTACTGGAAGGTCAGGGCAAGCCTGACGAAGCCTGTGCCAGTGTGCGCAAGTCACTGTACTTTGGACTGGAAGGCCCTGAAGGTGATGCCGCCATCGAGTTTCTCAACGAGCGCTGCGGCGGCTGGGAGGAATGATTTTGCTGCGGGCTAAAGCCGCGCAGCAAGGAGAGACATACAACAGGGGGAGCGGTGCTCTTTGATTGTAGGAAGGAACTGGATGAACTTGCTGTGGGCTAAAGCCACACAGCAAAGGGGAGCCATGCAGTAAGGGAGAGCGGTGAATGCTAGATCCAGACAATGTCGCTTTTGGGGGTTGGCATTTTATTTATTTGGGCATTTCTCCCGAATAACAAAATTTTCCTACTTTAGTAGCGCATTTCCATTTCAGCCAAAATACCGCAATCATGAAACAAAATTACGATGGTAATCCAGCGGATTACAATGCCCTGGTAGAACAGGGGTATTCTTTTCAATTGAGCCAATACATAAACAGGGGTTGGTTCTTTTTCATTTCTTCCCCTGGCCCATTTGTTGGATTCACTTTACTATACATTGCCTTTGAAGTATTAAGCAACCTGCTTATTTCAGGCATACTTCAAAACATCATTAGCTACGTGGTAGCCCCACTTTACTATGCTGGCATATACATAGCATGTCATCGTATTGCCAAAGGAGAGTTTATTTCCATAAGAGACTTCTTTAGCGGAGCAGACCACTGGCTTCAGTTATTTCTGGGCACCCTCATAGTAAGCATTTTCACATTCATCGGAACGATTTTCCTTCTCATTCCGGGGATATATCTCGGCGTAGCCTATTCCTTCACTTCGCTCTTCATCATCTTTGGACAAATGAATTTCTGGAACGCCATGGAGACCAGCCGTAAGGTAATCACCAGGCAATGGTGGAATTTCTTTGGCCTCATGCTCGTGACAGTTGGTATCGTGCTATTAGGATTCCTTGCTTTAGGCATCGGGGTTTTGGTCGCTTTTCCACTGATGAGCTGCATTTACTATGCAGCTTTCGAAGACATTGTCCTTTCGCACACGAGTGCCCTGGACAATCTGATTGATGAGCTTGGAGAAGACCCCACACAGGCCGATCCCTACACCGGGGACTTTTAGGCTTCCCAGGTTTTGAAGATTTTCTCGGTAACCAAAGCGTTTTGTTCTTTAAACAGAGGGATCACGTCGTGTGGCTCTGTAGGAACCTCTCTGGGACATACCCCGATGAGGTCCATGATTTCGCGTGTGGGTACGGTTTTTCGTCCCTGTTTGGCAAGAGTGTCGGAAAAACACGTCGCGATCAGTTTTCCCTTGCGCATGATTTTTTGCTCGACGTAAAAGTGGGTATCATCCACAAACGATATTTTGGTATGGACTTCGCCCTTTTGCCAGACTCTCAGCGGGCGGTGAAACTGCACGTTGATGGCCAGATTGGGGACAAACCATTTGTGCCGGGAGGCTGCCTGGAAAAAATTTAACCGCACCATGTAATCGGCTCGACCCATTTCAAAAATGGTCATGATCGCAGCATGATTGACTACGGAAACATCCACATCCGTCAGCCATACCCTAAAACCCAAAACCGTGGCATCATTGGGCCTTATTTTGGGTTTGAAAACAGCCCGGGTTAACGCTAGTAAAAGCCTTATCCATCTCATTTGAACTGATGTTTGTAAGTGAAAATGAGGAAAGGAGCGTGCGAATGTGCGTCTGCGGAAGTCTTTGCGGAGGAGTGGTAATGAGCGAGCGTTACAATCTCAAGCCAAGGTTGATCCCTACTGGAAGGAATAACAGATCCGGAGCGACCTTCCCCGAGATCGGCAGGGCAGCATAGATCCGAAAAGTCATCCGCCGAGCCTGCTCCGGCTGGAAACGATACCCCACAATGGGATAAGCCCAATATGGCTTACTTTGAGAGCCGACCACCAGGGTGCCGCCCATTCCTCCCTCAAAGAAATTTCTGCCTCTGCCCAGATTAACCGTAAGATGGTGCGGAACGGTAAGGAAGTTCTTCGGCGTACAGCCATCCTGCAAGACACAACCCAGAAATTCGCGGTTGTAACCAAGGCCGACTTCGCTGAATAGCCAGACTTTCTCAGCCAGTTGATGCCCGTACTCATAGTTGAGTGAAACCAGAGAGGCTTCGCCCAGGAAGTTTATGTTCAGGTTTTGATGGGACTGAAGGCTTTGAGCCTGAGCTATTTGCATAAAAAGCCCCAGAGACAGACAAAAGGAAAAGAAGGTGCGTACCATGATATTCGGAGGTTGGATGGTGTGAGAAATTGGCTGCACCAGCACCGGGGTGATGGCGCAGCAGGTCAAACCAGGGGTAAGACAGGTTGCATGACCGATGATTCTAAAGTAGAAATTAGTCCACGGAGTAGATCATGCTACTTTCCCACTGGTGCGCCCAGCTTTCCCAACCATGCTATAGTTTTCCGAACGGAGAAAATCCCTTCCCGATGAAACGTCCAGTATCCGCCTCTAGAGAATGTTGAGGCGGCGACGAAATTCCTCCCAGTAACTCCGGCTCACGGGGATGTGGTTGCCCCCTACGCTGATGAGGTTGTCCTCGACTTCCTGGACCTGGGTGAGGTTAACCACAAAAGAGCGGTGTACGCGCATCAGGTAAGGAGCGGGGATCTTCTGTTCCAGGGTATTGAGTGGCACAGAAAGGACGTAAGCCTGCTCTGCGGTGTGGACCGTGCTATAAGCCCGATTGGCCTCAATGAATAGCAGGTCTTTGCACAAGACACACACCATCTTTTTGCGGTCTCGCACAAAAATTCGGTCCTGCAACACAAAAGAATCCAGGCCTTCGTCTTCTTCTGGGCGGTTGGACGCAGTTGTGGCCAGGATTTGCTCAATGAGCAGTTCGACGGTGCGCCGCAGGTGGCGCTTACGGAAGGGCTTTTCGATGAAGGCAAAAGGCTGAGTGGCCTTGGCACGTGCAAAAGAACCTTCATCGGTATTGGCGGTCATATAAATAACCGGAATATCATGCCGGGCTTTGAGTTGCTGTACAGTAGTGATGCCATCCCACTTCCCGGCCAGGGAGATATCCATCAGGATCAAATCAGGCGTCTCCTGTTCCAGAAAAGGCAGTACCTCCTCTCCTTCCATCAGGATACCACACACGTCGCACCCCATTTCTTCGAGATGGCCTGCCACATCGCGCGCCACGATAATTTCGTCTTCTACAATCAGTACCTTGATGGTTTGCATAAGGACAATTTAAGCAGTAGCCGCCGAATAGGGAAAACGAATACGGGTGCGGTATCCATCGGCCCGCTGCTGGCTTATCTTGCCTTTCAACTGCTGCGTGAGCATCTCCACCAATTCGCCACCAAAGCCGCCGGATGGGTCAGGGGCAGATTTCGCTCCTGACCCATCGTCTGCTACTTCCAGGATCAACTCGTTCTGCTCCTGCTGCATCCGAATGAAGATGGTTCCCTGCCCCCGTTCGCCGAACGCATACTTGAGCGTGTTGGTGATCAGCTCGTTGGTGATCAGTCCCAGCGGCACGGCATACTCCACATCCAACTCTATCTGAGGCATATCAACCAGTACTTCGATATCGTCGCTTTCGTCGGCATAGGCATCCACGAGCGTATCGGTCAGGCTGCTGAAGTAGTTCTTCATCTCTACGGCAGCGAGGTTATTGCCACGATACAACCGCTGGTGAATCAGCGACATGGAGCGTACGCGAGACTCGCTGTCGAGGATGGCATGACGTACCTGCTTGTCCTGAATGTGCCGCGATTGCAGGCTCAGAAGGCTGGATATTACCTGCAAATTGTTCTTTACGCGGTGGTGTACTTCCTTGAGCAGCAGTTCGTTTTCCTGGTTGCGGACACTCAGGTTTTCATTGAGAGACTGGAGGGTTTGAGCGGTGCGCTGTCGGCGGCGATACCCAACGCCTAACACTACCAAAAGGGTCAGGAGTAAGCCAACTCCACCCAGACTCAGCCCTTGAATCTGGCGCTGTTGATCAATTTGGCGCTGCTGCTGGGCCAAGGCCTCGTCTTTTTTTCCCGACTCATACTTTGCCATGACCTCCGATTCCAGGTTTTCTATCTGGCCTTCCAGAGCGGCTTTTTGCTCTGACATCACCAGTTCGGTGTAATGCAAAGCCTGCTCGAAGTTACCTACTTCTCGGTAGCAGGTAGCCAGCTCTTCGTATAGCTCTTGGATTCCAACAGAATTCTCTTTCTTATCTCCATAGTAGGATTCAGCGTTCACCAGCCACGGAAGAGCTTCCTGGTACTTGTCCTGCATCATCAGAATGACTCCCACATCTTCCTGCCAACTGAGAGCAGCTTCCTCACTGAACAGGTCCCGGACCGACTCATAAGCATAGCGAAAATCAGTCTCGGCCTTTTTATACTCTCCCATGTCTTTATAGACCTGGCCACGGGCATTGGTCGCGCGAATCAGGATGCCTGCACTTTCAAAGTCTCCAGATTCGATCACCTCCATACACCTGTCATAAGCTGCCAACGCAGCCTGATAATCCTCTACCTTTCGCAGGGACGTGATCAATTCCATGTAATTAAGAGCCAGGTTATAGCCCATGTCATGCGCTTCAAAAATCGCCTGAGCCTGCACTCGGTAATCAATGGCCTCTTCCCAATTCTCCATTACTTCATACAGCCCGGCGATGTTGTGATAAACCCTCCCGATGCCCTCCTGATCATCCATCTCTTCGTAAAGGGCTAATGCATCGAAGATATAGGAACGCGCTTCTTCAAATTTTTTGCGACTGGCATAGGAGGTAGCCAGGTAGCCCATCATCTCGGCGGTTTTCTCCTGGTTATTGAGCGCCTGATATAACTCCAGCGCTGCGAGTTCGTGCTTGAGGCCAGAGTCAGGGGAAAAGTATACGTGGTATGCATACCAGGCAGAAAGCAGGTCATGGGTGAGGGCCATTTGAGCTGAGTCCCCCGTGGCATAGGATAGAGCCAATGCATCATACGCAACTTCCCAGGCCTCCATTCGCATCGAGTCTTCATACATGGTTCGTTCAACCCAGCTCAACGCAGAATCTACCCCAACTTCCTCCACTACGATGGGCGAAGCAGCGGATATGGCTATATTTACTCCGAAAGCAATCGCCCACACGTAAACCATCAGGGTGGCTTTTTTTCTACATACCAACCTCAATGCTGAGGCAATCCACCACACATTCTGTTCACTATCCATTTAAAGCGATTTTTGAATTTGGGACGAAATGGTTCCATCTTAATCCAATAAGGGAAAAATATCTGTATTGGACCATAACCCAACCTCGCTTTTTGTCCCCCCAGCACAACTTTACCTAAGGTAAACAATCGTTGGCAGGCATGCATAAGCGGCATTTGCCCTCTTCCCGGTTACCATGAACCAGTTGATGTCTATCGAGGAAAGCGATGCCATCATGCCGCCCAAACCACCTGGCTTGAACCCAAGCTCCACTCCTGGACCTCGATACGGACCTGGAGGGAGTTTGAGTAGAGGGTTTGCCTTTATCTATTGCCTGATAACCCGGCTGGTCCTAAGGATATCCCCCTGCTGTACCCGGATCAGGTACATTCCTTCGGCCAGGTGCTGCAGATCCAGCGAAGCTTCAAGCGTCTGATTCGTTTTATTCCATTTTTCACTAAATGCTATTTTACCCATTCCGTCCACTACTGTCACCGTCACCTCACCAGACTCCTGAGTGGCCCATGCCAGGTTTAGTGCTCCATGGCTCGGATTGGGAAATACGGTTAAGGTAAGGTCCTGATTGGCCAATGCCCCAATCGAAGTCGGCTCCTCAACTGTCACGATGGCTGCACATATATCAGTATTCCCACCTGCATCAAACACGGTGAGGATTACGGCATTGGCCCCCATATCGTCTGTCGTAAATGTGTCCTGGCTAACGGTCATGGAGTCAATGCCACAGGCATCATTGGAGCCAGCATCCATCATCATTGGGGTGAGCACAGCCACTCCGTTGGTATCGAGGTGCAGGACCACATCCTGACAGAATGCCACGGGAGAAATCACATCTTCCACTACTACGACTATGGTGTCCGTCCCTTCATTTCCATGCAGGTCCCTTGCCCTGATGACAACCTCATTACTCCCAATGTCGCTACAGTCAAAGACACTCTGATCCAGTTCCAGGGCACTCAGCCCACATGGGTCGATTGCGATTACCCCAAATTCCGATGCTGCCACGGAACCGATACCCGCAGAATCGAGCTGAATGGTAACTGAAGGAATCTGTGTCGAAAGTGTCGGAGCAATCTGATCCTCAACCGTAACAAGGGCCGTATCCACGGAAACATTTCCCGCCATATCACGGACTGTGACAATTACCTCATGGGTCCCTACACTAAAGCAGTTGAAATCTGTCTGGCTCAAGGTAACGCTTTGGATCCCGCATGCGTCGTATGCAGATTCAACTACATCCTGTGTAACAACTTCCAATTGCCCAAAGTCATCCAGGCCAAGGGTAACATCCCGCGTTTCCAGCATGGGGGCCAAGGTATCTGCAAGGGTCACCAGCGAAACGCAGGTATCGGCATAGCCATTGGAGTCAGCCACGAAGAGCAGGATATGGTTAGCTCCCATATCGCTGCAATCAAAAGAGTCCTGGCTTACTGAGAATATCGGTTGCCCTACAAATACAGTCGAACCTCCATCCAGATCAGCAGGAACGAGAGCAGCATGACCGGTTGAATCAAGCGCCAGTGCAAGGGGTTGACAAATGGCCACCGGAGCGTCAACATCAACCACTGTCACCACCGCAGCGCAACTATCGCTGTTCCCATTGGCATCTGTAGCTATCAGGTACACCAGATTGGTTCCCAGATCCGCCTGTGTGAAAGTCTGTTGGCTTAGCGAAAGGGTGACGGCACTACAACCATCAAAAGAGCCATTGTCCACCTGTCCGGGAAGAATGCTTTTGGTCCCATTGGGATCGAGTTGCACAGTAATGTCCTGACAGATGACCGCAGGAGCCTCCACGTCATTTATGACCACCTGCTGCGGAACCGAAATGGTATTTCCATTGCCGTCGTCGAACGTCCAGGTCACAGTGAAGCTTCCCTGGGTACTGTAACTCAGGGGATCAGTCGTGGAGCCGAATACCAATCCTGCACAATCATCAATGGTGCTCGGTGGGGTCAGGGTTGCGCTGCAGGAGGCTACCACTGGTGGCAGCGTCACCGTTGTTGGGGGGGTATTGTCTTCAATGACAGTTTGTTGAGAGAAAGAAACAGGGCAATCCGTCCCCACGGTGTAAGTCACGGAGTACACCACTCCCTGCGTGACAGATGTAATGTCCAGTTCCCCGGTAAACGGATCTATGGTTGCATTGGGAGAAATGGAGAAAGTACCTCCACTACTGCCCAGAATGGTCGCTTCCGGATCTGGTGCCCCCGGACAGACGGTCGCTGGGAAGGTGAAGGAAGGATCGGAGACCGCCTGAACCAGAATAGACTGGGTGCTTTGACTGGGACAGGGGGGGCCTGTAGTTGTGTAAGTTACCTCGTAGGTACTGCCTGGCGTTGTACTGCTCAGGAATAGTTCGCCAGTGCTCGCATTAATGGTGGCTCCCTGGTCCACGGAAAAGATACCTCCCCCCAGTCCGGTAATGACCGGAATGGGATTCGCAGCGTCTGCACATACTGTATCAGCCAGGGTAAAGGAGGCATCATCAGCCGGACGAATGTAAACCATACGGGTCTCGCTGCTGGGGCAATCCCCATTGGTGGTGTAGGTGACGGAGTAGGTGCTCCCTGGAAGGGTTGATGCCAAAGACAGCGTTCCGGTTGCCGCATTGATGCTGGCGCCATTGTCCACTGAAAACGTACCACCAGTCAATCCTGTAACCGTGCCGACTGGATTGATGCCGTTGAAACAAACCGTATCGGGGTAGGCAAAACCTGCATCATCGGCGTCCTGGATTAGTATGCTTTGGGAGGAGAATACCGCACAGGGAGAGCCAACTGTGTATGTGATCAGGTAGGAGATCCCCGCAGAAGTAGAGCTCAGGTCCAACTCCCCCGTGACCGGGTCAATGGTCGCCCCATTATTCACCGAATAGATTCCACCCGGATCGCCGATCAGGCTGGCCTGTGGATTGGCACCGTTTATACAGGCCGATGAGGGAAACATAAAACCGGGGTCTGCTGTACCGGAACACAGGGTCACCGTAAGCGTTCCCTGGTTCACCGCCGGAGTGAGGAACAGGTTCCCATCCGAATAACCCAGGCTGGTGACAGAGCCATCTATAGTCAGCGGAAATATACCCGCTGGAGCGGTGGACTTGATCACGAATCTTAGCTCCATTACATCTGTTCCATCCGGGATCGTTTTGCTGCCGCCAGAGAAATCCACCCAACCAAATGTCAGGGCATCAAGGGGGATATTTCCCTGACCTGGAGGCCCATATACCACGGTTCCCAGGCTAGCAGAGGGACTACCGGCGGAGAGGTACTCCATTGCCGTGCTATCCCAGAAAAATGTACCCTGGAATCCGCTGAGGCTGTTAAAATTTTCCACCGAAACCAGCACCGTCACGGTATCGTCGGGAGAACCCGCAACAGATTCGACATTCAGGGTCATCGGCGGCCCTACAGGCGGCACCGTTACGGTAGCCGAGCAGCTGTCCAAGTTGCCACTGGCATCCGTCGCAATGAGAAATACGGTGTTTGTTCCAACGTCTGCAGCGGTGAAGTTTTGCTTGCTCAGCGTCAACGTCACAGGCCCACAATCGTCGAAACTGCCGTTGTCGATATCGCCAGTCAACAGGGTGCCGGTATTGCTGCCGGGGTCCAGCTGAAGGGTAAAATTCTTACAAATGACAGTCGGGGGTGTGTTGTCGTCAATGATCACCTGCTGGGGGACGGTGATGCTATTTCCATTCCCGTCATCAAAAGTCCAGTTTACCGTGTAGCTGCCCTGTACGGTGTATGTCAAGGGATCAGCGGTGGTGGCTGTAATGAGCCCTGCACAGTCATCCGTGGTAGTCGGGGCCGTAAGTGTCGCGCTACAGGATTCTGTAATGGTAGGCAGCGTGACGGTGATGGGCGGGGTGTTGTCTTCGACCACAACCTGCCGCGTGGTAGAAGCAGGACAACTCCCGCCAACCGTATAGGTGATGGTGTACACCACTCCCGGGGTCACAGATGTCAGGTCCAGTTCACCGGTAAATGGGTCAATATTAGCCGTTGGTGAAATGGTGAAAGTGCCCCCACTATTGCCAAGGATTGTGGCCTCGGGATCAGGTGCTCCCGGGCAAACGCTCGCTGGGAAGGTAAAGGAAGGATCAGTCGCCCCCTGCACCAGGATGGATTGGGTACTCTGGGTTGGGCAGGGTCCTGTCGTCGTATAGGTTACTTCATAAATGGCCCCGACACTGGTGCTGCTGAGGAACAGTTCACCGGTAGCAGGGTCGATGCTTGCCCCCTGATCGACAGAGAAGGCACCACCGGTCAGGCCTGTGATGGTTGCACTGGGATTTGGCTCATTGGCACAAACCGAATCGGGAAAGATGAAGCTTGCATCGTCCGGGGCCAGGATTTGGATGATCTGGGTGGAAGAAGCAGGGCAGGGAGCTCCGAGCATGTACGTGATGGTGTAAGTACCACCGGCAGTGGTGGTACTGAGGTCCAGTTCTCCAGTGGCAGGATTGATGATTGCGCCATTGTTGACTGAAAAGGTACCACCGGTATCACCGGTAATAGTGGGAAGCGGACCTGGATCGTTTAGACAGATCGCTGAGGGAAGGGTGAAACCAGGGTCGGAACTGCCCGCACAAACGCTGATGGTAATGCTTCCTGAGTTCGCAACAATTGGTAACAGGGAGCCAGTGGTTGAATAGCCAAGTGGGGTCACGGAACTATCAACCAATACCGGGGTGACACCAGCACTGACACCGCTTTTTATGACAAAGGAAATCTCTATTACTACCGTACTGTCGGCTAACGACTTGGCCCCTCCCGAAAAGTCCAGCCATGCGAAGGTAGCTGCATCCTCCGGAATTATCCCCTGGCCTGGACTTCCTACAATGTTGTTAAATCCGGGCGTCGGACTGTTCAATGCTAAAAAGGACAGAAAGGTTGTATCCCATCGAAGTGTACCCTGATAACCGCTGATGTTGGTAAAGTTGGCTACAGCCAGGGGTATTGTAACGGTGTCCTCGGGAGCTCCAACAGCTGCTCCCAGAGAAAAGGTTACTCCCTGCCCCATGGTAAGCCCATGCCAACCAAAGGTAAGTACGATGAACAAGGTAAATAGAAGCTGGGAACGCATCAGTAGGGAGGGAATTTAGCTCAAAAGAAAATCAGCAATTCTAAAAAAGCATCCGACCAGCGGCGATCACCTGCCGGCCGGATGCCCTATTTTCAGCTCATCAGTTCATCTTCTTCACATTCAGGCTTGCGGCATAGTCACCGGCCTGCATGCGGATGAAGTAAACGCCTTCGCTTACCTCGACTCCAGAGGCATTGCGGCCGTCCCACTCCAGTTCATGTGCGCCAGCGGCGTAGGTGCCGCGGAAGCTCCGTACTACCTGACCGACCGAGTTGTAGATCTCGATGGCTACTTCCTCACGCTGTCCCAGTGAGAAGTGAAGGGTAGTCGATACATCAAATGGGTTGGGCACGTTGCGTGACAGGCCATATCCTGACATCTGTCCGCCGCCGATGTTGGTTGCAGAGCCGACCGTTACTTTGCCAGCTTCAGACTTAACGGCTACTTCTTCTTCCTGATCGTTCACAGCCATGCTCCGCGTCAGAGAAGAGTTGATGCTCAGGTCGCTGCTTGCCCCCATCTCCCCTACTACACGGAAGACCAGCTCAAAGGCTACCGCGTCGTCGTTCAGGCTTACTGAGCCCCCGCTCATGTCAACCCAGGCGGTAGTCAGGTGACCGTTTAGCACCTCATGCTCGCCATAAAGTCCCTCTAGCGCCACGTCGTTTACTGCCTCAAAGGACAGAACCGAAGGATCCCAATTAAGGGTGTACTGGTAACCCGAGATTGACGCAAAGTCACGCACCCGAACCGGTATGGTGATCACCGCACCTGGCGCGGCTACCTGCTCCTCCATCGAGAAGTACACTTCTCCCTCTGGGGCTCCGGTACGCATGGGGTTCAGGTCCCAGCTGAAGTTCACATCGCCCAGTTTCACCCCGGTGAAGTCCTGACCGGTCAGCACACCCTGGTCACCTGAGTAGGTGCGACGGGTGTCAAAGCTCCAGGGATTCGCAGGATCAGCGAATACGTAGTCCGTGGGGATAAATACCCAGCTGGTGCCAGTGGCTCCGGTGTTCGGATCCTTCAGCGAGGGAAGGACCCCAATCGCATAGCTCGCGACACTGATCGCATCCACAATGTTCACTCCGTTTGAGTTGTCCACATCCGCGGCGATCAGCTCCCACTGATTGCTAAATGGATTGCTCTGCAGGAAGTGGCGCAGGATACGTACCGCATCGGCTACGTTTACTCCCGCTGCCCCGTCATTGCTCTTGCTGCCTCCGATCTCGAAGGTAGCGTTACAGGGAGGAACCAGGAAGTCAAAGCTTGTTCCGGTTTGGGTTCCCGTTACATCGCCGCTGATGTCAAAGACCGTGTTCACGATTGGGGTTCCGATGGAGGTCTGGGCAGCACCCGAAATGCTGACCACAGGGGCATTCTCTACCGTGATCGTTGCCGTCACGGTGCCTTCATTACCGTTCACATCCTCTACTGACAGGGTTACCTGCTGTGCGCCAAGGGTGCTACAGTCAAAGGTATTGGGCGTGACGGAACGGGTAGCCAGGTCAAGGCCACAGTTGTCGCGGGTGCCAGTAGTCGGGTCCATGTCAAAGATGTCCCCGACGGTCAGTGTGCCGTTGCCACTCGCATCTAACTGGATGGTCACGTTGCTGAGGGCTACCACGGTAGGCAGTTCTGTATCGTTCACGACGATGTCAAAGCTACAGGTGCTCGTGTTGCCAGCGTTATCGGTAGCGGTGAACTCAACCGTGGTGGTTCCTACTGGGAATACATCACCGGATACCAGGCCAGCGGTGGGGACAGAACTGGTCTGCACCACGCTCAGGACTCCATTCGCATCGTTGGCACGGGGGCCTGATACCGCGCCGATCACAGGGGTAGTATAGGTCACCTCGGCGCCACATACGCCCGCGTCATTGCTCAGGGGAGCTACCGCAGGACAAACGATCTCGGGACCTTCGGTATCCACGATTACCTCCGTACCGTCGGTGGTCACCGTCGCCTGGGTCTGGTTGCCATACTGGTCTTCAACCGTGATCACGAAGGTAACCGTACCATCGTCTCCGGTCGCGATCACTTCCCTGGTCGCTGTCCAGCTAGTGCCACTACCACCGATCACGACCGGGTTGGTGCCACCTTTGGTCATGCTCACATCAGGAGTTACCGCGGGAGCTACATCCGTTGTGAAGGTCAGGGTGATGTCATCTCCCAGGGTCGCCAGTGAGTTGTCATTGGCGTTGTTGCTGGCGATCGTCACCGTCACAATTTCAGGACCGGAAGCGTCGATGGTCACGCCTCCATTGCTTACCGTAGGCGTCTCCAGTGCAGGATTGGCAGGATTAGTGTTGTAACCCAGGGCCGTCGTAGAACCATCTATTTCCACATCGGCTACATCGCCGTCAGCTACTGCGGGAGGAAGTGCCACTTCGAAGGTGATTTCCATGATGACTTCATCATCAGCCAGGGTCTCAGTTCCCCCTAATAACTCAAACCAGCCAAAGGTAATGGAGTTAGAGGGTACGGTACCGGTTCCAGGCTCTCCAAAGATGAAGGTAGGATTTAACGGATCTGGCACCAGGGTGCCGTTGGGGCTGGAGACTGACTGGTAAATCAATCGGGTGTTGTCAAAGACTATGGTACCCTGAAGTCCTGCGATGTCGGTGAAGTTGTTGACAGTAACGGGGACGGTAACGGTGTTGCCTGGGCCGGCGACTTCGTTGCCTACTACGAGGTCGAGGGGGTTCTGAGGGGTGAAGTTGACCGATCTTACAGACACATCACCTGGATTGGGGAAGTCAGGCACCACTTCAAAACCATTTGGAACTCCATTTTGGGTATTAAAGGCTCCACTCACAAGATCAGTTCCATTACCGCTAATAATGGTAAATACATCACTCGCGGCTGGGGTGAAAGAACCAAAATTTAGGTTTAATACGCTACCTGCACCAAGGGAAGTAGAGCCACCGACTGTCTGCTGATCGTAATCCGTACAAGCGGTTGTGCCACTGATATTGACATCTAATGTACCATTTACCTGGAAGTCAGAAGCAGTTATATCGAGACAGGCATCTGGCCCCAAAGTACCTGCAGCAGCAATACCGAAAGTACCTGCTCCAGCACTAATGCTACCTTCACCTTGAATGGTTCCAGTAATTGGCTCGGGGCCGATAATGTCCCCTTCATTGGTGGTGACACCGCTTAATACCAGACTTGCACTACTTCCTTCCATGGTAGCTCCAGCCTTGTTAAGGACTGTCCCGGATAGTTCAATAACTCTTCCACTTCCTGCTACCAACAAATTGGCTCCGCCTTCATTGGTGAAAGAACCTGAAAAATCAACCACACCAAATAAGGCTACGTTGTTCCGAACAGTTCCAAAGTTCACTACATCGGTACTGGCTATCGTTCCACCATTTACAGCTAAAAGATCACCAGTTCCTGAAACTGTGATGGTTGGTGTACCACTCGTTCCGGTAATATTGGTAGCTCCCACTCCAAAGAATCCATCTACATTGATGTCGCACCCCAGGTTGATATTGGCAACATTTGTGGAGAGCCTCGCGCCCCAATTTATGGTGATTGAACCACTGCTTTGAATGTTGGTTGTAGGAGCAGGGGAACTACCGTTTCCGATGAGCAGATTGCCAAAACTACCTCCAGGATTGCCGTTAATGTTGAGCGTAGCAAACTCAATTGTGAGTCCAGTAGCATCTACGGCATGAGGAGGTACGATTGTTACATCATCGTTGGGCCCTGGAACATCATTGATGTCCCATGTAGTTGGATCATCCCAATCTCCGCTTTGAACACTGATAAAGGTTTTGGGAGCCGGGGGGTTGTTATCGATGATATATACGTCCCCATTAGCAACATCGTAATCAACTACCATCCCCGCTGGGAGGCCATTAACAGTTGAAAATTGATTGTTGGTATTTGAAAGAGTAGCTCCATCAAGGATTTTATACATTTCACCACCACCAGGCGAAGAGAAAGATCCAAAATTTAGATCCAGGATACTTCCAGGTTGGATGAAAATGGTTCCCCCAACAGTTTGCTGACCGTAATCAGTACATGCAGCAGGTCCATTTATGTTTACTGCCAATGTACCATCGATACCAAGAGCGGGCACGGTCAAACAGGCATCAGGCCCCATGGTAGATCCATTGGCAACATTGATTGTGCTACCGGTAAAGATTCCCGATCCATCAATATCTCCACTCACCACAGATGGATCGTTGATGGTTCCATCATTGGTAACTGATCCGGTAATAGTGATGTCACTCTGGACAGTTCCCGTAGGGCTCAATGAAGTGATGACACCACCAACCTTGTTCAAGAGGGTGCCGGAAAATGCAATGTCATTGTATGGCAAAGTCCCTTGACCTGGATTACCAGTTTCAACCAATCCAGTCGATTCATTGACGAAGTTACCTGCAAAAGTATGGGTACCGCCAAATCCGCCTACTTTCCTGAAAGTGCCAAAGTTGACAAAGTTGACATTGGTATAGGTAACATTGGTATTACTTATGTTATTGACATTAGACATACGTCCAAGTGCCCCTGCGTTCAGGGTAATCGTAGGAGTTCCGTTGATACCAAGCATGTTGTAGGATCTGATGTCCCATATGGCACTACCCCCGAAAGTAATATCCGCTTCAAGGTTAATGGTTTCTGAAGTCCAAAGTTCACCATTAACTGTTATGGAAACACCTGAAATGGTTGATGTTGGGGCAGAACTAGCTGTGAAACCACCAATAGTCAATCGACCATCGATTGTGAGGGTATTAAAACTGAGGGTGGTAGATATTGCCGTAAAATTTGAAATGTTACTGGGTATAACCACATCATCAGCAGCAGTTGGAACTCCATTCGGTGTCCAGTGCAAGGGATTATCCCAGTTACCATTATTGGACGTAGCCGTTCGCGTTACGGCAAATCCCGTAACCACAAACAACAGCCCCACAAGGAGCAGGCTCGTTCGCAGCAAGGTCGATTTCAAGTAATTCATGAGTTAATAAGTTAGGGGAATGAAAGGTTAAATAATGGGGTAAGAACTTGCCACCTCCACATTTCCCCGCGCGACTCATCGCCATGAAAAATGCCTCCAGATGACACTATCAAACATAGGCCATCCGAGGTTACAAAATCCGTCAACTTGGTCACATTTTCCGTCAATCACGAGGCAAAATTCGTCAAAAACACCCCACAGAGCCCCTATTACATAGCTCTTGCGAAAATCAAGGAGGGTAAGAGCGGAGTCCCAAAATGATACAACTATCTGATTTTCTCACAAAATGGAACAAACCCAACCCTAATTCTATTCCCTCCCTCTGATTAAAATCAAGCATCAATCCATCAATTAATCAAGGGATATTCCCGACCCAAAAAGGATTGGTTAAAAAACACTATCCGCCTTCCGCATGAGCGCCCCCTTCATTTTACCCAACATAAAAGGCTGGTCAATTCTCAGGTTTCCACATGACCAATGTCACCCTATGCGGTGATAGCACCTATATGTAAGATCCTACATCTCGAAGTAACATGATCTCCTAATATGTACAGGACATCAACTACTCAAAATGGATCTGCGATATAACGACCTTACTTCCCCTGCCGACCTTCAGGCACATCCCAAGGGGACCGGCCATGTAAGAAGCCAACATG
Source organism: uncultured Bacteroidia bacterium (assembly GCA_964343195.1). Classification (GTDB taxonomy): domain Bacteria; phylum Bacteroidota; class Bacteroidia; order J057; family J057; genus CAYVAP01. Next base: position 32,812 of record CAYFIR010000013.1, read on the forward strand.
CCTGCTACGTCAACCTCCTCCCTCCCTGTAACCATGCCTGCCCTGCCGGGGAAAATATCCAGGCATGGCTGGCGCTTGCCCAGGAAGGAAAGAACGAAGCAGCGTGGAGAGCCCTGACCGAAGACAATCCCCTTCCGTCCGTAATGGGACGAGTTTGCTATCACACCTGCGAAAACGCCTGTAACCGCACAGAGATAGACACTCCCGTAAGTATACATGCCGTGGAGCGATTTTTGGGCGATACAGCCCTGACAGAAGACTGGCAGTTTGAAAAAGCCACTCAATCATCCGGCAAAAAAGTCCTCATCATAGGGGCAGGTCCTTCCGGATTATCTGCGGCTTACCAACTGGCCCGCATGGGACATGAGGTCGAAATCCGGGACGCAGGTCCAGTTGCTGGAGGGATGATGCACATCGGCATTCCGGCCTATCGCCTGCCTCGCAACATCCTGGATGCGGAAGTCCAGCGCATTGAGAACCTCGGTGTCAAAATTACCCTCGATCACAAGGTGACCGACTTGTTGAAGGAGAAAGCAGAAGGCGGCTTTGACGCAGTCTTCACTGCTGTGGGGGCACACCTGAGCAAAAAAATCGACATTCCGCAGCGTGACGCAGGAAAAATCCTCGACGCCATCTCCTTCCTCAAAGACGTGGAAGAAGGCGAGCCTCCCAAACTGGGCCGCCGGGTGGCCATTTACGGCGGCGGCAACACTGCCATGGATGCAGCCCGAACCGCCAAGCGTCTGGGGTATGAGCCATTGATCATCTACCGCCGCGACCGCGATCACATGCCTGCCCACGACTTCGAAGCAGACGAAGCCATGGCCGAAGGGGTAAAAATCAACTGGTTGCGAACCATCACCGAGATCGACGAGACCCAGTTCAAGGTAGAGGTGATGGAATTGAACGAAAAGGGCAAACCTGTACCTACCGGAAAATTCGAAACACTGGAAGCCGATTCGCTGATCCTGGCTTTGGGACAAAATGCAGAAACCGCCTTCCTAAAAGACATCCCAGGAATCGAATTCGAATGGGACACCGTCAAGGTCGGCCCCGACATGCAGACTGGCGCACCCGGCATCTTTGCAGGTGGCGATATGGCACCTGGTGAACGAACCGTTACCGTTGCCATCGGTCATGGTAAGAAAGCCGCTCGACATATTGATGCGTACCTCAGAGGGACATCCTATGAGAAGCTTCCCAAAAATCCGGTTGTGGGCTTCGAGCGTCTGCACGTTTGGTACAAAACCAACGCACCGCAGTCCACTCAACCGGTCAAGCCAGTAGCGGAGAGGGTAACCGACTTCACCGAAATCATGTCCGGCCTCAGCGCCAAAGACGCCCGGTACGAAGCCAAGCGCTGCCTATCCTGTGGCAACTGCTTCGAATGTGACGCCTGCTATGCGGCCTGTCCGGAGGATGCCATCATCAAGCTAGGCCCTGGCAAGAAGTATAAAATTGATCTCGAGAAGTGTACCGGCTGTGCCGTCTGTTACGAGCAGTGTCCATGCCATGCGATTGAAATGGAGGAAGACTAGAAGAAAGACCGCTGCGCTGCGAGAGGTCAGACCGTTCAGGCGCTTCCATCGCCTGAACTGCGAGAAGCGAGACAAGAAGCGAAGAGCCTATTCTACTTTCTGACTTCTGACCGCAAAGCAGTCTGACTTCTATCCTCATTCTTCCTCAACATCTCATCTCTCAACATTCAGGAACAAATGAACGACCAACATACATACGCCACCATAGACGGGAACGAAGCCGCCGCCCACGTAGCCTTCAGGGTCAACGAGGTGTGCGCCATTTATCCCATTACCCCTTCCTCTCCCATGGCTGAACTAGCGGATGCCTGGGCTGCGAAGGGCATGAAGAACATCTTTGGCACAACGCCAGAGGTAGTCGAAATGCAAAGCGAAGCAGGGGCCGCTGGAGCGGTTCACGGTTCGCTACAGGCTGGTGCACTCACCACGACCTTTACCGCTTCTCAGGGCCTGATGCTGATGGTGCCCAATATGTACAAGATCGCAGGGGAACTGACTCCGGCGGTCTTTCACGTAGCAGCCCGGTCGCTGGCTGCGCAGGCACTGTCTATCTTTGGCGATCACTCCGATGTGATGGCCACCCGCTCCACGGGTTTTGCCCTGCTGGCCTCCAGTTCGGTGCAGGAAGCACACGACATGGCCCTGATTGCCCAGGTCTCAACCTTGCAGAGCCGGACGCCCTTCCTGCATTTCTTTGACGGATTCCGGACTTCCCATGAAGTTTCCAAAATAGAGCTGATCCCCGACGAGGTCATCCGTAACATGATCAGGGACGAATGGGTCATCGCCCACCGTGAACGCGCCCTCAATCCCGACAATCCCTTCATCCGGGGTACCGCTCAAAACCCGGACGTGTACTTCCAGGCCCGGGAAACGGTCAATCCATTCTACGACAAAACTCCCGGCATTGTCCAGGCGGCCCTGGATCAGTTCGCAGAGCTGACCGGCAGGGAATATGGCCTCTTCGAATACCATGGCCATCCCGAAGCCGAGCGGGTCATGATCATCATGGCCTCCGGCTCTGAGACAGCTGTGCAAACGGCCGAACACCTGGCTGCTCAGGGCGAAAAGGTCGGAGTATTGAAAGTACGACTGTATCGCCCCTTCTCCTGGGAGCATTTCATCGATGCCCTGCCCAGGACTGCGAAAACCATCGCCGTGATGGACCGCACCAAGGAACCGGGTTCCACTGGAGAACCCCTTTACCTCGACGTGATCGCAACGCTGACCGAGGCCATCACAGCCGGAAAATGGGGCCAAATGCCCCGTGTTACGGGTGGGCGCTATGGCCTTTCGTCCAAGGAATTTACGCCTGCGATGGTGAAAGGCGTATTTGACGAACTCCGCAAGGAGCAGCCCAAAAATCACTTCACCGTGGGCATACAGGACGATGTTACCCACACCAGCATCGACTACGATCCTACCTTCATCATTCACCCCGAGGGAGAAACCCGCGCGGTATTCTTTGGTCTCGGGTCGGATGGCACCGTCGGCGCCAACAAAAACTCGATCAAGATCATTGGGGGCAACGGCGATGTCTATGCCCAGGGCTACTTCGTCTATGACTCCAAGAAATCCGGTGCCCAGACTGTGTCGCACCTGCGCTTTGGCCCCCAACCCATTCGCTCGCCATATTTGATCGATACAGCCAATTTCGTGGCCTGCCATCAGTTTGGATTTATGAGCAAAACCGACGTGCTCAAATACGCCGAACCAGGAGCGATCTTCCTGCTCAATAGTCCTTATGGTGCGGATGAGGTTTGGGACAAATTGCCTTTGCCTGCCCAGCAGCAGGTCCAGGATAAAAAGCTCAGGTTTTATGTAATCGATGCGTCCATTGTCGCCAAAGAAACGGGCATGGGACAGCGCATCAATACCATCATGCAAGCCTGTTTCTTTGGACTGTCTGGCGTCTTGCCTAAGGATGAAGCCATCGTCCAGATCAAAAAAGCCATTGAAAAGACCTATTACACCAAGGGCAAGGCCATCATCCAGCAAAACTTCAATGCGGTGGATCAGGCTTTGGCCCACGTGTATGAAGTGAAAGTTCCCGAGGCCCTTACCGCCCAAAATGGCATGCGCAACTGGGCTCCCGATGCGGCACCGGACTTCGTCAAAAATGTAACCGCACGCATCATGGCGGGACAGGGCGATGACCTGCCCGTGAGTGCTTTCCCTGTGGATGGCACCTACCCCAGCGGGACCACCAAGTGGGAAAAACGCGACATCGCTGCTTCCATTCCGGTTTGGGATCCAGAAGTCTGTGTGCAGTGTGGCAACTGTGCCTTTGTCTGCCCCCACAGCGTGATTCGTGCCAAATTCTACCACGAAAACCACCTGGAGGAAGCTCATGAAGGATTCCCTGCGGCTGATATTTCCGCCAAAGGTTTCCCTGAAACCAAGTACACGCTCCAGGTGTACGGTGAAGATTGTACTGGCTGCAACCTCTGCGAAGAGGCTTGCCCAGCTTTCAGCCTGACCGAAAGCGGTAAAAAAGCCATCAACCTGGTACCCAAAACGACAGAGCTAATTGAGGAGAATAAGAAAGATGTCGAGTTCTTCAAAACCCTGCCGCTCAATGACCGCAGCAGCATCGACTTTGGTTCTGTGCGAGGGACCCAATACCTGGAACCCCTATTTGAGTTCTCTGGTGCCTGCGCAGGTTGTGGCGAGACGCCCTACTTGCGTCTGCTGAGCCAGCTATTCGGCGACCGACTGATCGTGGCCAACGCGACTGGTTGTTCATCCATCTACGGCGGCAACCTGCCTACTACCCCCTGGACCAAGAACAAGGAAGGCCGAGGCCCAGCCTGGTCCAACTCCCTCTTTGAGGACAATGCGGAATTCGGTCTGGGAATGCGGGTAAGTGCTGACAAGCATTTGGCTATTGCCTACGAATTGCTGGATGAATTCAAGAATGACCTGGGTGAAGAAGCCGTTGAGCTTCTGAAGAATGCCCCACAATCCACGGAATCCCAGATCAAAACCCAGCGGGAACGGGTGGGAGCGCTGAAAACCTTCCTGCTCAAAAATGAACGCCCCGAAGCCAAACACCTCCTATCCGTGGCAGACCATCTGGTACGCCGCAGCATCTGGCTGGTAGGGGGCGATGGATGGGCCTATGACATCGGGTCATCTGGCCTGGACCACGCACTGGCCAGCGGCAAGAACATCAACGTGCTGGTACTGGATACCGAGGTTTATTCGAATACTGGTGGGCAAATGTCCAAGGCGACTCCGACAGCGGCAGCAGCCAAGTTTGCCGCTGCGGGTAAGCGTGTTGGCAAGAAGGATCTCGCCCTTCAGGCCATTTCATATGGCAATGTCTATGTCGCCCAGATTGCGATGGGAGCCAATCCACAGCAGACGTTGCTCGCCATGCGAGAGGCCGAAGCTTATCCCGGTCCATCGCTGATCCTGGCCTACAGCCACTGTATCGCCCACGGCATCGACATGAAGAAGGGCATGACCCAGCAGGATCTCGCGGTGGCTTCTGGCTATTGGCCGTTGCTGCGCTACAACCCTGTGCTGCGCAAGGCTGATTACAATCCTTTCGTGCTGGATTCACCCCGTCCGATGATTTCGCTGAAGGAATACGCCTACAGGGAGTTACGCTACAAGATGCTGACCCGCACCAATCCTGATGAAGCCGAGATGCTGATAGAACTCGCACAGGAGCTAGTCAATCAGCGTTGGAAAACCTATGAGGAAATGGCCACCAAACAGGCCAGTGATTTCAATCCGGTTATTTGAGATGTAAGGAAGGTATGAAGGATATGGAGTATATAAAGGGAACTTATCCCCTCCATACTCCATACCTCCATACCTCCATACCTTATCCCCGACCCAACCAAAATAACTTCGATCAATATGAAACCTGGAATAAATACAAAATACCTTGGACTGGACCTCAAAAGTCCTCTGGTAGCTTCGGCTTCACCCCTCGCCCGGAACGTGGACAACCTGCTACGAATGGAAGATGCGGGCATAGGGGCTGCGGTTATGTTCTCTCTTTTTGAAGAGCAGATTCGTGCGGAGCTAAGGCATTTTCAGAATATGTGGGAGGCAGGACTGGAACTTTCGCCAGAGGCGCAGTCCTATTTCCCTGAAATAGAAACCTATCCTGTTGGGGTCGCCTCCTACCTGAAACTCATCCGCACCGCCTCCGAGCGCTGCGACATGCCGATCATTGGCAGTTTGAATGGAACCACGCCAGAGGGCTGGATCGAGTATGCCAAAGAGATCGAAGACGCAGGTGCCAGTGCACTGGAACTGAATATTTTCTATGTCCCGACCGACATCACCCGCAAAAGCGAGGTGGTTGAAAAACGCTATATCGATGTATTGAAGGAGGTCAAGTCAGCCATAGAAATTCCGGTAGCGGTCAAGCTTAGCCCCTATTTCTCTTCGATGGGCCACATGGCTACCCAACTATCGACTGCTGGGGCAGATGGGCTGGTGCTATTTAATCGGTTCTACGAACCAGACATCGACATTGACCACCTGGACCTGGAAAATTCGCTCGAACTCAGTACTCCGGCTGAAGCTCGCTTACCTCTCATGTGGATTGGCATTCTGTATGATCAATTGCCACTTTCCCTCGCTGCAACCACGGGGGTACACAGTGGCAAAGACCTGATCAAGTACCTTCTCGCTGGAGCCGATGTAGCCATGACTACTTCTGCCCTGCTAAAGCGTGGCATAGAGGTGGTTCCTGGCTGGCTGGGAGAACTGGAACGCTGGATGGAGCTTCGGGGCTTCCATGAACTAAGTGAAATGCGTGGTGTCATGAGCCGCAAGCACGTAAAGGACCCCGGGGCTTATGCCCGCGCCAATTATATCAAGGTGCTGCAAGGGTATGAGGAGTAGCTCTTAGAGGCTGTTTGGATTTTTCCTTTGCGGTTCAAACTTGTCTTTTTGGCGCCTCGCTGCGTCAATTTCGCTCGAAATACTCCCGATTCTCGGGATCTACAACTCGCGTATTCCTCCCAAAATCTTGTCCTGAGTTTATCGAAGGATCTCTTGCTACCCACCAAAAATCCTGCGTTTGACCTCGAAACACCAAAACCTAAACAGCCTCTAAGAAGATTTTTCGGTATAAGGTATGCGGTATAAGGTCGAATTTGAAACAACACACCTTATACCACATACCGTATTCCCGCATTTATCGATCAACAACCTGCATCGCCACCGGATCCCAGTTGATCACTTTGCGTTGAAAATAGCTGTCGTTGCAGGCCAATACAGGGGCTGCAGCCCGGAAGCCAAACTCCGGATCTTCAATTGTCCCCTGACTACCGGATCGGATATTGGCAAAAAAGTCGGCGAAGTGATTGACATGAGCACTTTCGTCCTCTGGCGCGTCGTACCTGACCTCGACTGGGTCTGGTGCACGGCGATCAGCTTCAGAGTATAGGCGATCATAGGCCTTTTGCGCCTTTTCCTGCTCCCGTTCCGAAAAGGTAAACAGGCTGTCATAGCCCCCGATACCAGGAGCCTTGGGGAGCTTGCGCTGGGTGAGCGTCAGGCCTCGCCCGTCGATGTCCAGTTGGCCCTCGGTTCCAATTATCCGGGTGAAATTGTGAATGGCACCAGCGTTGGCAAAGTTGACCCGTAACACCATCTGAAAATCCGAATGCATGTCGGTTTGGGGGTAATCAAAGGTCGCCACCATCACATCAGGCACATCGCGGCCATCCTGCCAGTAGCTGAGGTTCCCGGAGGCATAAATTCGTTCGGGGCCGTGAGATTCTATCGCGTAGTGTACGCCCGTAATCAGGTGGACAAAGAGATCGCCTGCCACGCCCGTTCCGTAATCCTTGTAGTTTCGCCAGCGAAAAAAGCGTTTGGGATCATATGAAACCTGGGGAGCATCCTTGAGGTAGGTATCCCAACTCACATCCGCTGGCCCTACCCCTTCAGGCATGGTGTAATTCCAGGCTCCGATGGCACTGAATCGGTCGTTATTGGATTCGATGAAATTGATGTCGCCAATGGCTCCACTCTGAATCAGGCGCTTGGCTTCCCTAAACACCGAGCTGCTGATGCGCTGGCTACCCACCTGCATGGTCACACCAGAGGCTTTCCATGCATTGATGACCGGCAGCCCCTCATTTATCTGATGTACCATCGGCTTTTCACAGTAAACATGCTTGCCAGATTTAAGCGCATGTATCGTGATGGTGTCGTGCCAATGGTCGGTAGTGGCGATAATGACGGCATCAACATCCTTCCTCCCCAGGATCTCGCGATAATCGCGGGTGGTAAACAGGTCATTGCCATAGACCTCCCTGGCGCGAATGAGGCGGTCTTCATACAGGTCCGCTACTGCGACCAGTTCGACCTCACCTGTCGCCAGCGCAGACCGTGTATCGAAATTTCCCTGAATCCCAAACCCGATGGTTGCCAGCCGGATTTTGTCATTGGGGCTAATTCGTCGTTTCGTGGCCGCAATGGCATGAGGCAGCCCCAGGGATGTGCCCGCCAGCATTAAGCCAGAGTTTTGCAGGAATTTGCGTCGTTTCATGAAAACAGATCTTTTGGAGTAGTGATAAGTCTACTGAATCTAACCAATCTCAACCAAAAGCGAATCATGAACCGTGGATTTGCCATGCCCACTTCCTGATTTTTCCCTAATTTCCAACAACCAACTCAATTACGAAGTACGAATCACTAATTACGAATCCCCCCTCCCATGTCCTACACTCGCTTCAACCTCCACATAGAAAAAGGCATTGCCCAACTCAGCTTCAACCGCCCTGACAAAGCCAACTCACTGGACAAGGCATCCTGGGACGAAATACCCCAGGTATTCGAAGACCTGAGCCAGCGACCGGAAGTAAGAGTTATCGTCCTGAGCGGAGCAGGCAAACATTTCTGCGCAGGCATTGATCTTCAAATGCTGGCTTCTCTGACTCCGACCCATATCAAGGACGAAGGGCGAAAAAGAGAGGAACTGCGCCGCATTGTCTTTTGGATGCAAAAGGGCATCAACGCCATAGAGGCTTGTAGCAAGCCCGTGATTGCTGCCATCAATGGAGCCTGCATAGGAGCGGGACTGGACCTGATCGCCGCCTGTGACATGCGCTACGCCAGCCAGGAAGCCTACTTTTCGCTCAAGGAAGTCGACCTGGGCATGGTGGCTGACCTGGGTTCGCTGCAACGTCTTCCCCGGCTTATTCCTGAAGGAGTGGTTCGGGAAATGGCCTACACCGGTGAGAAATACTCCGCCGAACTGATGCGACAATTTGGGCTGGTGAACCGGGTTTACGGAGATTCAGCAACCCTCCAATCGCAGGTTCTGTCTATTGCGGAGTCGATCAGCAAGAAGTCGCCCCTGGCCGTGCGAGGCATCAAGCGGGTAGCCCTGCACGCCCGTGACAGCAGCGTCGAGCAGGGGCTGGACTACGTCGCCACCTGGAACGCGGCCCATCTCCTTGGCAATGACCTGATGAAGGCCGTGCAGGCCCAGATGACGAAGCAGGAAGCGGAGTTTGAGGATTGATGCCTCTCGATCGCAGACCGAATAAGCTACTGGCCTCTCAACGCTTCACCAACTCTACCATCTCAACCTTTGGTCCCTCATCGGTCAGGTCGAGGTAGGCGAGGGTGACAGGCAGTTTGAAACGAAATGGCCCGGCACTGCCGGGATTGAGGTACAGCACGCCGTCGCGGGTTTCGGTCAGCGGCTTGTGCGAGTGCCCAAACACAACCACCTGAAAGCCCGCGGCCACCGGATCAAGGTCCAGGTCTTCGCGGTCATGTACCATGTAGAGGTAGGTTCCCTCTGCGTCGAATACTTCGGTGAAAGGCAGCACCTGTGCCCATTCCCCCTTATCGACATTACCCCTGATCGCCGTTACCGGCGCTATTTCCCGTAGTTGATCGAGGATTTCAGGCTTGCCGACATCCCCAGCGTGCAAAATATGATCTACGTCCCGCAGCGCATTGATCGCTTCGGGGCGTAGCAGGCCGTGTGTGTCTGATATGATGCCTAGGCGCATGGGAAAGGGCTATTATTGAGGGGTGTGGAGGTATGGAGGTATGGAGGTATGGAGGTAATGTACCCTTCCTACTCCATATACTCCATATACTCCATATACTTCATATACTCCATACCCTTCCCTTACGCCCTGCCCACAATCTTGCGGATCTGTTCTACCTGGGTAAGGGTCGCGGAGTCATCTTCCTTCTTTTCTGGTACCAATGTCACAGCATCCTTTACTGGGCGAGGTTCCAGGGCCAGCCGTAGCACTTCTCGCATGGAGCTGACGAAATGGATTTTCAGTCCCCGCAGGTATTCTTCCTTGATTTCGCTGACGTCCTTGCGGTTGCTGTCGCAGAGAATCAGGTGCTTGATTCCGGCACGACGAGCGGCCAGGACTTTCTCCTTGATGCCTCCGACCGGGAGCACCTTACCTCTAAGGGTAATTTCCCCTGTCATGGCCAGCGAAGGCCGGACCAGACGCTGGGTAAAGAGAGATGCCAGGTTGGTCAGCAGGGTGATGCCGGCTGAGGGTCCATCCTTTGGAATTGCTCCGGCTGGTATGTGCAGGTGCACATCCCAACGCTTGAAGGCTTCATAGGGAATGCCCAACTCCGATGCATGGGATTTCAGGTAGGTGTACGCCAATGTGGCAGACTCCTTCATGACTTCGCCCAGTTGCCCTGTCATGCTCAGCTTCCCGTTGCCAGGGCTCAGGGTAGATTCCACAAAGAGAATTTCACCCCCAACCATGGTCCAGGCCAGCCCGATGGCTACGCCAGGAACCTCTGACTGCTGGTATTGCTCATTTTCGAAGCGCTTGACTCCGAGCAGGTCTTCCAGGTTCTTTTCACTCACCCGAACCTGCTCTTTGTCTTCCAGCACAATTTGCTTGGCAGCCACACGACACAATCGCGCTATCTGCTGCGACAGCATCCGAACTCCGGATTCACGGGTGTAGTATTCGATCACCCCCTTTAATGCCTTGGGAGAAATATTGAGGTTGGAGGCTTTGAGCCCGTGATCCTTGCGCAGGCGTGGAATCAGGTGCCGCTTGGCTATTTCCTGCTTTTCTTCCTGCGAATACCCGTTGATCTCGATGATCTCCATCCGGTCGCGAAGCGCAGGGTGGATCGTATTGAGGTTATTCGCCGTGCAGATAAACATGACCCGGGAAAGGTCATATTCCACTTCGAGGAAATTGTCTCTAAAGGAGTTATTCTGCTCAGGATCAAGCACTTCCAGCAATGCAGAGCTGGGGTCGCCCCGAAAATCATTGCCGACTTTATCTACTTCATCCAGCATAAAAACCGGATTGGAAGTCGAAGCCTTTTTGAGTCCCTGTACGATTCGGCCAGGAAGTGCTCCGATGTAGGTTCGGCGGTGACCTCGGATTTCGGCTTCATCACGCGCACCACCCAGGGAGATGCGGATGAACTCCTTGTCCATCGCACGGGCGATGGACTTACCTAGCGAAGTTTTACCCACTCCAGGAGGGCCATAGAAACAGAGAATTGGCGCCTTTTTACCTGCCTGGAGCTTTAGAACTGCCAGGTGCTCCATGATGCGTTCCTTGACTTTCTCCAGTCCGAAATGGTCTTCATCAAGGATTTTTTGGACGGCCTTGAAATCAAAATTATCAGCTGCGTACTCCTGCCATGGAAGGTCGAGTAACCACTCTACGTAGTTCATGACCATCGCGTAGTCTGGCATGGCGGGGGTAAGTCGACCGAGACGGTTCAGTTCTTTTTCAAAGACCTTTTGTACTTCGTCCGGCCACTGCTTTTCTACTGCACGCTTCCGTAGGCCTTCCATTTCGGATTCAGGGCCGCCTTCTCCCAGTTCATCCTGAATGGTGCGCATTTGCTGCCGCAGGATGTACTCGCGCTGCTGCTTGTCCAGGTCAAACTTGACTTTAGTCTGAATTTCTTCACTGAGTTCCAGCACTTTCAGTTCATTGCTCAGATATTGAAGTACTACTTCACACTTCTCCTGCAGGTCCTGCATCGCCAGGATCTCCTGCTTGGCAGCCACATCGAGATTCAGATTGGAAGCAATGAAATGAACCAGGTAATCCAGCCCATCGATGTTATCAAGGGCGATATGTGCTTCTGATGGCAGATTGGGCGAAAGGTCAATGATACGCCCTGCCTCTTCCTTGAGACTGCGTACCATGGCTTCCGTCTCATCTCCAGGCAAAGGCTGCTCCTTCAGGAGGTCAATATTGGCCTTGAAATAGGGATCAAGTGTGGTAAACTCCTCTATCCCAAATTTCTGCCGTCCCTGAATGACGATGGTAGCGCTGCCATCCGGCATGCGAATCATCTTGAGGATCCGGGCGATGGTCCCTATCCGGTACAGGTCCTCTGGCCCTGGATCTTCGATGTCAACATTTCGCTGCGCAACGACCCCTATTCTCCGGTCCTTTTGCCGGTAGGTGTCTTTCACTAACTGTATGGATTTATCGCGCCCCACGGTGATAGGAATAACCACCCCTGGGAACAGCACAGTGTTCTTAAGCGTCAGGATGGGCATCTCACGGGGCAGTTCATCATCCTGCCCAGAGTTTTCCTCTATAGCGGTAATGATGGGAAATTCATCTTCTAAAAAACTATCGGAATCAAACTGCATATATGATCGCTTGTGAATGAACGGCTCCCCAAAATCGGTGCCCAATACAAATTTGAGAATTTTAACGGGCAAAATGGCATATTTGAAGTTAATTTCGCCTTCTAATACAGATAATCCTGCCAAACTGACTATGAGTATTCCAATTAAAGACGTAGTAGCTATTACCGGAGCCCCCGGACTTTATCAGGTAGTAAAAGCTGATGATAAAGCAATTGTGGTTGAATCCATCGACGCACAACGAAAGCGCCAGATGATTAAGGGCAATATGATGGTATCCAAGCTAGTGGATATCAGCATTTATACCACTCAGGACAGCGAGCCTCTACAAACCATCCTGCAAAATATCCACGCCAAGTATGGCAAGGAGCTACCTGTGACAAAAAAGAGCTCAGGAAAAGCGCTACTGGAATTTCTTGAAAGCGTACTTCCTGACTATGATGAAGAGCGTGTCTATGCTTCTAACGTAAAGAAGCTGGTTGCATGGTATAAAATTCTCATGGAATATGAGGTAGATCTGAGCAGTGAGGAAGAAGATGGCACTGAATCGTCGGAGGAAGACAAAACTTCTGAAAGCGAAGAGTAGTTAATCAATGGAGAACTGATCTAAGGGATACACATATAGTAGGAATAAAGGCTATGTCCTGAGGCATAATATGCCCTGCCTTCCTCCCATTCCAGGATAACGTTTCTCCTGACCTCAACTCAAATCAACTTGGATACAGACACCCTGCTCCCAAATGTAATTTCAGTTGTTCCCGTAGATTCACCTCTTCGGGAGCAACAGTTTGTGCAATTCCCCTACGACCTGTTTGCAGAAGACAAGCGATGGATCCCGCCTTTTTTCTCAGGTGAATTCCGGGCATTGTCGGGAGAACACAATCCTTCTGCTGCCCACAGCCAGATTGGGAGATGGCTGGCTTTGAAGGGTGAAAAGGTCTGTGGTCGCATCCAGGTGCAGATCAATCAGCGTGAGTCCGACAAAATCGGAGAAATCCATGCCCGCTTCAATCGGCTGGACCTGATTGACGATGAAGAGATTGCCAGACAACTGCTTGAACAGGCAGAAGCCTGGGCGCGGGAACGGGGTGCAATCCAGATGAAAGGCCCTCATGGATTCACCAATCTGGATGAATCCGGGATGCTAGTGGATGGCTTCGAGGCAGATACTACCTTTGCCACCCTGTACAATCCTCCGTATTACCCCAGACTCCTGGAAAAATACGGTTACTCCAAGAGAATGGATTGGCTGGAGAGGCGTTTTGACCTGCCTGCCAGCCTGCCTCCCAAGATCGAAAGAGCTGCCACCCTGATTAACAGACGCTACGGCCTTCAGACCCTTCCCTTAAAGCGCCGACGAGATTTACTCAGGCTTGCCCCCGATGTAATGGAGCTTTTTCTGGAAAGTTACCAGGAACTGGAAGGCTTTGTTCCACTTTCAGAGGGCGAAGTAGAACAGTACATCCAGCGATACATCTCATTTCTTAGGCCCGACTTTGTACGGGTCGTTGTCAACCGGAATGGGGAACTGGTGGGATTTGGGCTCACGACTCCAGATCTGGGAGATGCCTTCCGCAAAGCAAAGGGAAAGCTGTGGCCATGGGGGTGGTATCACCTGCTGCGGGGAATGCGCAAAAACCCTACCGCCACACTCATCCTGATCGGGGTTGCCCCCAAATGGCGCAACAAGGGCGTACATGGCCTGATATTCAGAGAGGTATATGAAGCCTTTCGCCGAAATGGCATTCACCACATCCGGGTGCACCCCATGCTAGAGGATAACCGTGCCGTCCATGCCCTGTTTCAGGATTATGGGGCGCAGGTTTTTAGACGGAGAAGGATATATTATAAGGAATTGGCGTGAGTCGTCTTGAAAAGAACGCCTTTTGGTCATATGTTTAGTCGCGTTCAAAAAATAAGTTGACCTTATTCGCTTGATCTCTCGCCCTATCTACCGATAAATCGGCATCCATGATCCGCGTCAGAAAACCCTCACCTGGTTCGCCAGGATAGGACTTTCTTTCCTGATCCAGAACGAGATCTCTAACCGAATGGGGGAAGTTGTTTTTCTCGCGTTACAAAGCTGATTCGTGCTCACTTTCTGTTACCATAACCACCCAGCAAATGGTTAGCAATTCGAAGTCAAATATTTTTGTGATCGGTGACCTGGGCGTCACCCAGCCCCAGCTTTCACAAATCATGCAGGACCTTGGATTCGGGCCCTCCACACAATACTTTTCTGAGGGAAAGGAAATAGTCGAAAAAATGGTCGTTGATGGTACCCACCGTTCCAATCAACTGCCCGATGTGATCTTGCTGGATTTTGATTTGAAAAAGGACGGAAGCCAGTCCTGGCTACCCAACATCAAGTCTCACACTTCCATTAGTGCCGTTCCGATCATAGTGTTTGCCTCACCCGAAGATGAGGATCAAAGTGGCATCTGCTATGCTGAAGGAGCGGGTGGCTTTCTGACAAAAACATCCGATCCTACCATCCTGAAGGGTCAAATTGAGGGAGTGCTGAACTTCTGGCTTCAATCCTCCGTGAAGCGTAGCGGATTTAACCGTGGCTACTGGCAAAGGCCCCAATAATTTCTATGGCAAAAACACATTCCTGGGACCGAATAAACGAGCTGTTTGAACAAGCAGTTTCTCTACCAGCATCAGAGCAGAATGATCTGTTAAAAGAAACCGAAGAGAAGGAACCTGGCATTGCCCGGGAGGTAAGAGAATTGCTAAAAAGCTTTGGGGATGCTACCGGATTTTTCGATGGGATGGAAGGTGAAATTGGAGATGCCTTGCACCAAATGGTTGAAGATCCCCTGCTCCGGGGAACCGAAATCGGAGACTATACCATTGCTGAGCGGATAGGCAGTGGGGGAATGTCGGTCATTTACCGTGCAGAACGACATGATCGGGAATTCCACCAAAGTGTCGCAATCAAGGTTCTGAAAAAAGGACTCGATACCGATGACATTTTACGGAGATTTCGTTCTGAAAAGCAGATACTAGCCCGGCTCACCCACCCCGCTATCGCCCAGATATTTGATGGAGGAGCGACTGATGCGGGGACCCCATACTTCGTCATGGAGTTCATTCAGGGGCTGCCATTTGATCGGTACTTACAGGAAAACCAGCTGTCACTGGCTGAGAAAATCAGCCTCTTTCTCAAAATCTGCAAACCGATTCAGCACGCCCATCGAAACCTGGTGGTTCACCGGGATTTAAAGCCCTCCAATATTCTGATTACGCAGGAAGGGAATGTGAAGCTGCTGGATTTTGGTATAGCGAAACTCCTGACAGGGGACCAGGAAGCCTATACTGCATATCATACCCAGGCAGGTCAACAGTTGCTGACTCCTGAATACGCCGCTCCAGAGCAGATGGCAGACGGAGCGATCACGACCTCGACTGATGTTTATCAGCTAGGACTGATCCTGTATGAGATGCTGACGGAGCATCGTCCTTTTGATTTTTCGGAAAAATCGCCGAGCGAGCGAAGCCAGATCATCCAGCAGGAAGCCCCGGTGGCTCCCAGTCAGCGACATTCCGACAAACGCATCGGTCGGCTCCTAAGTGGCGACCTGGACACCATTGTGCTCAAAGCCCTTCGCAAGGAGCCCGAGCGACGCTATGCTTCAGTGGAACAGCTCACTCAGGACCTGGAATCCTACCTCGAAGGCAAGCCCATCCGCGCCCGGAAAGATACCTGGGGCTATCGCCTGGGCAAATACTATCAGCGAAATCGTGTGCCGGTCATCCTGGCGGTCATCGCGACTCTTCTGCTAACCAGCCTCTCGATAATTTACACCATCAGACTCGCCCAGGAACGGGATTTGGCGCAGCAGGAACGCAACAAGGCACAACAAACTGCCGAGTTCATGCAGGGGCTATTTTACCAAACTTCGGAGCTGACGGTACGGGGAGAAGAAGTAACCCCGGAGAAGTTGCTCAAGTTGGGAGTGGAAAAGCTGGACACCATGTCGGTAGATCCTTCTACCCTGGCTTATCTATACCAGGCAGTTGGGTTGACCTATATGGGCATGGGGCTCGAAGAATACGCAGAAAAACCTCTATTAAAAGCATTTGCCCTCAGACCCGAAGAAGACAAAGCTGGACAGGCAGAAGCTGATGCCTATCTCACCCTGGGAACTATTTATTACAGCCGTGGGTTGAATCGCGAGGCGGATTCCCTGCTTCAGATTTCCCTTGCCATCAACAATACCCTAGCCCAACCGGAGTACAGTTCCATGATCAACCTGCTGGTCAGCCTTTCTGAACTGGCCATCAACCGCGAAGAATACGAAAAGGCCCAGGGATATGCTGACAGAGCCCAGGAGTTGGCCCTGGGGAGACAGGACACCAATTCCGAGTTTTACGCCAATGTGCTGTTTGCACAGGGGTACTGCCACCTGGTTCAGGAACATTATCCCCAGGCAGAACAGTCCATGGGAGAAATGCGGAGCCTGGCCCTTCGCCTTAGCGGAGGCAACCCCAGTCCCCTGCTGGCGGGTGCCTGTCACAATTTAGCTGAGGTGCTGGTCAGACAGGGCAAGCTACAGGAAGCCCGGGAAATGGAGGAAGAAGGGGTCCACGCATACCGGACTTCCATCCAGGCACCCAGTACCTACTTCCTGGATATGCTCAAAACCCTGGGAACCATCACCTTTCAATTAAAAGAATACGAAACCTCCCTGGCTGTTCAGCAGGAAGTCAGGGAAATATCGCAGATTCTCTATGGCGACGACGAGCAGATGCCCCCGGCTTATGCCTCTACCCTACTCGACCTGTCCGAGCTATACCGGACTTTAGGTCAGATGGACTCATCTGTCAGTGCTGGATATGAAGCCCTCTCCATCGAAAAACGCCAGTTGCCTGCGGATGATCCAGAAATAGGGATCACCCACCTAAGCCTTGCGAGAACTCATATGGAAATGATGGAATTGACACGGGCACAGCAGCACCTTGATACAGCCATAAGCATCCTGAACCTGCTACCAGCAGGGCATTCCCGCCAATTGCAGGCCCAAATCGCCCAGGGGGAACTGTTTCGGGAAGCAGGGGACTACAAGCGATCCATCGAGCTCCTCCTTGCAACTTCGGACCAGTATAAAAACCAGGCAAAAATTGATAGGGCAGCGCTGGCTACCAGCCTTATACAGTTGGCGGATAGCTATGCCGGGAATGGAGAAAAAGAAAAAGCCCAGGCCACCCTACAGGAGGCCCGGACTTATCTTACAGATGATCCATCAGAACTACACGAGCTGATGGTTAGGGATATCAACCAGCAGCTTGACGCTCTTGATTGATGTGCTGTTCCCACTGCCATGCAGATGCCATCATGGTATCAATGTCTCGCTCGGCTACCCAGCCCAGTTTTTCTTCAGCGAGTGAGCTGTCAGAGTATATGGCGACTACGTCTCCGGCACGGCGGTCACCAATCACGTAGTTGAGGTCCACACCAGCGGCTTTCTCAAAGGCGTTGATTGCCTCCAGTACTGTGACTCCCTTTCCTGCTCCGAGGTTAAAACGCTCATACTGAGCCTCATTCTTGCCTTCTACCAGATAGTCAAATGCCTTGAGGTGGGCAATGGCGATGTCAGTAACATGGATATAATCGCGAATACAGGTCCCGTCACGGGTTGGATAATCCCCTCCAAATACCGTCATCTGCGGGATAATGCCCACGGCTGTACGGGTGATAACTGGCACGAGGTTGTTGGGCTTATTGATGGGGTCTTCGCCATTCAGGCCGGACTCGTGTGCCCCTACGGGATTGAAATATCGCAGTGCGATGCAGTTTACCTTTTCGCTCATACGCACAAAGTCCTGTATGATGCGCTCCCCTTCCAGTTTGGTCTCGGCATATGGGGATTCAGTCACAGAGGTTGGCGTTTCTTCTGTTACTGGCAGGTCGTCGATATTGCCATATACTGAGCAGGATGAGGAGAAGATGAAGTTTTTTACTCCAAAGTCCTCACAGCACTCCAGCATGTGTAGCAGGGAAAGGAAATTGTTTCGGTAGTAGCGCAGTGGCTGCTCCACCGATTCCCCAACTGCCTTGAGAGCAGCAAAGTGGATGACGCCCTCAATATCCGGGTTTGCCTCAAAGACTTCACGCACCGCATCCCGATCGCACAGATCTATTGAGAGGTTCACAAACTCCTTACCTGTAATTTCTTCCACACGCTTAACGGTATTCAGAGAAGAATTGATCTGGTTATCGATTGAGATCAGGTCATAACGCCCCTGATTCAGAATTTCAATGGCGGTGTGTGAGCCAATATATCCAGTACCTCCGGTGATCAGAATTTTGCTCATGGATCAGATTTTGAATTTCAGTATCATTGAGTGAGTATACGAGAAGGAGAGCGAAATATAAGCCAAATCAGCCTCCCAAAAGCATTTTGTCAGCGAATTAGCCAAACCATTAAATGATTGGTCAGGCTGGCCTTTTCAGTAGCTGAAAGACCTTGGTGAAGTATTTGGAATACAGCAGGGGCAGGTTGCTGGGGATTCCATTCTTTCTGAGAGAACGAAGCATTTCCTGGTTGATTTTGGTGGTGCTTTTGAATCCCTGCGTGCTGCTGCCTCCCGTACGCATCTTGACCAGTATTTCCGGGATATGCTTGTAGGTTACTTCATGGTGATGGAACCAGCGCACCATTAGATCAAAATCGGCGCAGATGTTAAAGTGGGTGTCGAAGTCTCCGTATTCATCATAAAGCTTTCTTCTGGCAAAGAAAGTAGGATGAGGAGGCATAAGCCCCCTGCGCATCTTTTGTGGGTGAAACCCTTTACCGGGAAAGTAACGCACTACTTTCTCGGCATCGTATTCTTCCACATAAACCAGATCTCCAAACACCGTATCCAGGTTTTCGTCCTCAAACTCGTGCATCACCCGGCGCAGTACATTCTCCGAAGCATAAAAATCATCGGCATTTAGCAGCCCAATTACCTCCCCTTCTGCCAGAGCGACACCTTTATTCATCGCATCATAAAGGCCTTTGTCAGGCTCTGAAACAAATACATCCACAGCATCGCCATAGGATTTTACGATATCCTGCGTCCCATCCGTCGAATTCCCATCTATGATGATGTATTGCAGATCCGGGTAATTCTGCTCGAGAATCGAGTCAATACAGGTACGGATATGGCTGGCCGCATTGTAGGTAACGGTAATGAGCGAGAGTTTCATGGGAATGAATTTAGGTTAGCTTCAATTTAGGAGATGAAAAGATCTTCCGCCTGTTCAACCAGCAAGGGATCAGCATTATAATCCCTGGCAAATTGCCAGGCAGACCGGGACCATAGTTCGTATTGATTCTGGTCCATATCAATTGCTTGTTGGACAGCCCCTAGCCAGAATGCCTTATCTTCCAGGGGAATAGCCCAACCTATTTGTTTATTTTCCAGGTCCAGCCAGGGAGTCTGGTCACTGATAATTACCGGGAGACCACTGAGAAAAGCTTCAAAGATGGAGTGGCCAAAATTTTCTCCATGGGTGGGTAGCACTGAAAAATGGTAGCCACCCATCAGGGAATGTAGCTCTTTTGGGGGCCTCCCTCCCTTGAATTCGACCTCGATATGTTCAGGAAAGCCACTCACCATCTCTTCAAGGTTGGCTACATAGCCCTCATCCTCCCTGGGTCCGTAGATGTCAAACACAACCGTTCCATTTACCCTTGGCAAAAGCTCCAGTAGGTGTTCCAGGTTCTTCTTGGGGTGGACACGTGAGGTGAAAATGAACCTGACTTCTCCAGGCTTTTTCTCCCGAGTGCAGAACTGCTCCTGAGTCTGCTTTGGCAGGTTCCCCACTGTCCTGACACTCGTCCTGACTCCGAATTGAGCTTTGATATCCCGGGACTCCTGCTCATCTGTAGCCTGAAATTTCACTCCTTTCATGAGGCCGAGCCCTTTCATAATAGCCAATACCAGCCTCTTTTTCAAACTACTGTACCTCAGAGCTCCCGCGTGAAGCATTCCCCTCGGAGCGAGCACAATTCCCGATTTCGGCCTTCTGAGCTTTTGCCAGATAAGGGGAAAAAGGGTAAAAGCCGGAGAAAACATGCTTTGCAGGTAGAGGTAATCAAAACCTCCCTTGTCAAGCAGGGAAAAAACTTCCCCCCGTGAAGGACTGGCTTTATCGAAATAAAACACCTCCAGACCTTCCTCTATTGATGTCCACTGATTGAGGGGCAGGTCAGGATAGGGCTCATCAGATCCATGGTCAAATGCGGTGGTTACCACCTTTATTTCAAACCGGTTCTTTAAAGCCATGCCAAAATTAAGTACCGACTGTATCGGTCCACCAGCCTGATAACCAGGCACAAACCAGTCAACCAGTATCCATATCCTAATCTTTTGGTCGTCAGACATTGACTCCGTTTTTTTCCATCCAGTCCTGAAGCACTACCAGCAGCCAGACTTTGATCCAGTGAATTTCCTTATCGTGTTTTTCAAATCGCTCCCAGATTCTGCGGACTTCTCCGGGTTGAAAGAGTCCCGTTTGATCCAGTTGCCCCATGCGGGTGGCGCACAAGTCAGCCAACTCATTGCGGAGCCATTCTGCCCAGGGAAAAACAAAGCCCATCTTCTTGCGGTGTACCAAATCATGCGGCAGGAGATCGCCCATGGCATCCACCAGGAGTTTTTTGGGATAGACCGGCTCTTTAACCTGGTCTGAAAGCGAGAGCGCATACTCTACCAGGGTATGATCGAAAAACGGAACCCGAACCTCAAGTGAATGGGCCATACTCATCTGATCGGTATCCCTGAGCAAGACATTCTGGGTGTAGGTACTTATTTCCCCAACTGATACCTGGCTAAATGGGCCCATTTGTTCAATCGACTCCAGTTCCATCGGGCTAAAAATATGGGACATGGTAGCTTCTGAAGGGGCTCCAAGTAAGCGTTCGATCTCCTGATCGGTGTAAATCTTTCGAAAAACCGGATACAAATGCCGAAAGCGATTTCTTTCCAGTTCTATCAGTTCCTGAAGCCTGGCGGTCTTATGGTTTCGGTACACCCCGGCAACTGCCTTTCCAGCGAGGCTGCGCAATCCAGCCGGAATGCCATAAAGGGTGCCCATTCCCACCAGCTTCTGATATCGTTTGAACACCGGGTATCCCGCGAACAATTCATCTCCCCCAAGGCCGGAAAGTGCTACCGTGAATCCCTTTCGCCGGGTTGCCTGCGACACCACATAGCTATTTAATCCATCCCCACTAGGATGATCCATGGCCGAAAGAGCTGCGGGAAGCTCCTCCAGAAAGTCCTGGGGATGCAGCTTGATAGGATGATGAATGGTGTTGTATTTATCTGCGATCAGCCGAGACCAACGGGACTCGTCAAACTCGGCTTCGTCAAATACAATGGAAAAAGTGTTGACAGGTTGCTCCGAAGCACGCGCCATCAGGGCGACAATGGCGCTGGAATCTATTCCTCCGGATAAGAATGCTCCAAAAGGCACATCGCTCATCAGGCGACGGGCAACCGCACCCTGAAGAAGTTCCTGAACTTTTCCCCTGGCTTCCTCATAAGACACTTCAATAGGGGCAATCTGCGATGGATGCCAATAGGTTTCCGTGGTCCATTCTCCCCCCTTCCAAATGCCGTAGTTTCCCGCTTTGAGCTGAAATACTCCATCAATCAACGTATTGGGGGAATTAACGGAGTAATAGCGAAGGTATTCTCCGAGGCTTGCACGGTTAATGCGGGCCTCCACACATCCGGAAGCAAGCAGGCTGCGGACCTCGGAGCTAAACGCCAATACCCCATCCTGAAAGTGATAATAGACCGGCTTTATCCCCAGTCGGTCACGGGCAATGAATAGTTCCTGTTCAACCTCATCCCAGATAGCGAAAGCAAACATCCCATTGAGTTTTTGCACACAGGATGGTCCCCACTTGATGTAGGAAGCCAGGATGACATCCGTATCGCTGTTGCTCTGGAATTCATACCCTTCCAGGTGCTCTTTAATCTCCAGGAAATTATAGACTTCCCCATTGTAAATGATGGTGTATCGACCACTGGGATCAGTGATGGGCTGAGAGGCAGCATCAGACAGGTCTATGATAGAGAGTCGTCTATGACCGAGTGCGACAGGAGAGTTGACGAGATGCCCTGATGCATCAGGGCCTCTGTGTGCCATCCTTTCAGTCATTTTTTCAATCCTTTCTCTCAGATCAGAATTGTCTATTGACCCTGCGATGCCAGCAATTCCACACATAGGCAGTTGGTGTTCTCTTGGGATTTTAACCCCTCCCCCTTCCAAATGAAAGGGATAGGTTATTCGTTCTCGGCCAAAGATAAGAGAAACGCTACCATAAACCTTTTTGAAGATCGAAGTTTCCCGGAACAAAACCGGGCAGAAGCTTACTCAGGATTGAAAGACAGCTCCCGGGAAAACTTCGCCATGCTATCCGCGCAGGTCTGAAGCCGCAGGTCCATCAAGAAACCAGTGTAGGACTCCCTCCTTCGGTTTGATGTGGTAAGCTGGAAGTTTTCTCGCACCGGGGCGACCACCGAGGATCTGCGCTACCCGGCCCGCCTTGCGGGGACCAGTAACCAGAAAGGCGACCGTCTTTGCATGGCTGAGGATATTACCAGTCAGTGTAAGGCGTATCTGCCCACTAGCGGGATGCGTAGCCTTGGCCACTAACTGCTCTTCTTCGAGGAGGAAGAGCGAATTGGGAAAAATGGAAGCGGTATGGCCATCATCCCCCATGCCGAGCATCACCAGATCAAACTGTGGCATTCCCTCAACCTCGGGTAAGGCGGATTTGATTTCCGAAGCGTATCGATCGGCTTCCGCCAATATATCATCGGCTTCTCCCATGATCCGATGGATGTTTTCACCTGGCACGCTGATTTTACCGATCAAAGTTTCCTTTGTCATGTGGTAGTTGCTCTCCTCGTCGGTGGGAGGTACACATCTTTCGTCTCCCCACCAGAAGTGAAGCCTCTCCCAGGGCAACTTCTCAGCATAATCCTCAGCCAGTATCTGAAACAATCGTTTTGGGGTGCTCCCTCCGCTCAAGGCTATGTGCAGGGGTCCTTCTGGATGCTGGGCCACCCAGCTTTCCAGCCAATGTGCAAAGGATTTGGCTACCGTTTCTCCGTCTGAGTAAATATGAATATGGCTTTCCATCAGTAGGGGAATTGATTTAATTGGGATTCTAAGCTAAAAGTCGATATTAAATAAACCAAAGACTGGATACTGGGGTATTATTAACAGTACCCTAATATCGGAGCAAGATCTGATGTTTCTGTGTCTCACCAATCATTTCTGCGGGGTTCATCAGGCAAACTCGCCTGGGCCAACAAGGTTCGCAGAACTTTGACTTTTCGCCCCGCTTCCTCCATTTGGCCAAATTGCTTTAATCCAGTACCATGCCAGAATTCCCGGACCATCTGCCCCACTTACTGAAACTACTGGACGATGAAGATCCGGAAGTAAGGGCAGAGGTATTTCGGGCAATGTCTCTTATGGGAAACAATCTGGAGCATCAGTTAACTCCATTTCTGGAGCAGATGCCTCCTCCGCAGTTGGAGCTCATCCAACGCTGGACTGCGGAAATACGGATCAAAAGGTTTCAGGAGAACTGGCTGGAATGGCTGGATATGGAGGAAGAAACCGCTGCTCTGGAGACAGCTTTGGGGTGGATCAGTTACCTGGAAGCCGAATGGGCTCCAGAACCCTTGCCCGATCTGATCGATCAACTGGCCAGGATATTCCGGGAAAAATACGAGGCCCCCGATATTCCCAACCTGATGCAATTTCTTTTTATTGACCAGGGATTCTCCTCCCCGGAAAAGGAATACTATCACCCTCGCAACAGCAACCTCATCACGGTAATTCACCGAAGGCGCGGCCTTCAGATCAGCCTTGCTGCCATCGGCATCCTGGTTGCTCAGCGTGTCGGGATTCACATCAGGGGGTTCAATATGCCAGGGCACTTCATGCTAATGGCCAGGCAGGGGGAGGAAATCCGGTTATTTGATGTCTTCAACCAGGGAAAGGCCCTGCCAGTTCAGGCATACTCATTTCTGGAACATTCGCTGTCCACGCGAAATAT
This sequence comes from uncultured Bacteroidia bacterium, assembly GCA_964343195.1. GTDB lineage: Bacteria > Bacteroidota > Bacteroidia > J057 > J057 > CAYVAP01. The sequence goes on from CAYFIR010000013.1 coordinate 57,042, forward strand.
TTCAACCCAGAACCTGGAGGCCCAAACCTACCAGATTGTTGCAAGGGTATTGCGCAACTTCATCAATGCATTTGAGCGGAGAAAAGAAAGTGACAAGGCCCGTTTTTTTAAGGGAATCCACAACCGGCTGATCGAGGAACTTCGGGAAAGAGGCAGAATTGTAACATGAGATAATTTTTTGCCTGATGTGATTCGCAGAGCTTTGTGTATTTTCGCTTCGTGAAACGCATAATTCTACTCATCCTGCTCATAGGGGTCTCTGCCCTATCCGGTTTTTCCCAGGTTGGAGGACGCCATATTTATGACTTCCTCAACCTGATTCCATCTGCCAGAATCGCAGCTCTTGGAGGTGTCAATGTCTCGACCATTGACAACGATGTACACTTTGGCAGCCAGAATCCAGCTTTGGTCACCCCCGAAATGCATGGACGTGCCTCGCTATCCTACTCGCCTTACCTGGCTGGAATCCACTATGGGTATTCAGGATACAGCCATTCTTTCGATGGGATCGGGAGTTTCCATACTGCGATCCAGTACATGAATACGGGGTCCATGCAGGGAGCGGACGAGTTCGGGAATTTCACTCAGACTTTTAGCGCTCAGGAGCTCGTCTGGATGATAGGAGGATCCCGAGCCTGGCGAGGGTTTCGGTATGGAACCAACCTCAAGGTAATCAGTTCGTCTCTGGCACCGGGATATGGTTCCTGGGGAATGGCGATGGACCTTGGTGGAACCTTTCGTAGCAAGGACTCACTTTTTAGTGCCGGGCTGGTGCTACGAAACATGGGGGTTCAACTTTCGACCTACACAGGGACAGGCAGCCGAGAACCGCTACCTTTTGAAGTAGTAGCAGGGATCTCCAACAAGCTTCGCTATATGCCCATGCGTTTCTCCCTGACCTTCATTCAGCTGGAACATCCTGACCTGATTATCGATGACCCTGATGCAGAGGTAGAAGTGGACCTGAATGGAAATCCAATCCTCCCGGGACCTCGTATTGCAGATCACATTTTCCGTCATTTTGTGTTTGGGACCGAGTTTTACCTGGGAAGTTTCATGCGGTTGCGGGCTGGATACAACCACCTTCGGAGGCAGGAACTCCGCGGCACCTCCCGAGGGGGCTTCACCGGGTTCTCTCTTGGAGTAGGAATCAACACACAGCGCTTCGCGTTTGACTATGGTTTCCGGTCCTATGGCATTGGAAGTGTATTTGGGGTCCACCAGTTCAGCCTTACGGTTCAGCTGGCCCAGAAATATCAGAGCGGCCAGCAATAACATCTGATTCGCTATACTTTCCAGTATTTCCCTACCTTTGTCAACTACCTTTTAGGGAAGTTCCGGGAAATGCTGAATACCCTTTTTATAATTTTCATAGTCATTTGCGTGGCATACTTTCTGATTGCTCCACGCAAGGAGACCCCCATGATGATCCTTACCCAGGGACTGTTGCAATATCTATGGACTCTGGGAATGTGGGGATTACGACTTCAGCATTTACAGACCAGCGTACTGCTGGGGATCATGGTAGCTACGACTCTGATGCTGCTCTGGGCCTCCAGACTGCAGGTTGGTACTTCGTTCCGGGCTGCCCAACTGTTTTTTACGGTAGGCGGCTGGGCAGTTCTGGTTATGCTTGGAATATTCTCTTCCCTTAATGGCCCATTTATATACTCCACCGAAATTGCCGGACATCCCATCGAGATTCATCCAGCCATCAGGTTTAGTGGAAATCTCATGTTATTTCTGTTTTTCTTACAGCTCGTGTTAAATCGGCTTCAACACTGGACCGTAAAACACTCCTTGATTACGTTAGGGCCGGGCATCATTTACTTTGGATTCATGCTCTTTCTACGCTACTTACAAACCGAGATTCATCAAGCTCAGATTTCTTGACAAATCTTAGAAATCACCGTTCAGATTGGTTAGGGAAAACAATTCAGAAAGACATTAATTAACCGTAGAGGAATGCGTAACTCTGGCCAGTCATGCATTCCAGTAACAGGTTGGCTCCCCAGGTCAAACCATTTTCATACACACTATCACTCTTTAGAACCCCCTGCAATACCTACTGATAATATGCGCGCACCCATTATTGCTACTCTGGTATTTGCTGTTTGGTCTTTGTTTACTCCTCAAACATTATTGGGGCAGGCAACTGCGGAGTTTACCGCTAACCAGACAACCGGATGTGCCAGTTCACCTCTTGTCGTAAAATTTCAGGATGGCTCGACCGGGGCTACCTCTGTTCGGTATTTCTTCGGAGATGCCAACAATAGCTCTAGTACCCTGCCCAACCCTACTTTCATCTATTCTACCCCGGGATGTTATGATGTTACCATGGTTGCCTTTAGTGCATCGGGTAACGACACCATTGTGAAGCCCTGTTTTGTAGAAATATTCCCACTTCCCGAGCCCGATTTCCAGGTAAGTATTTCAGATGGTTGTGCCCCTCTTGAAGTCACCATCACGGATTTAAGCGTTGCCAATGCGGATTCCATTGTGAATTATACGTGGGTCGTGAGTGACGGCAGCAACAGTTCTGATCCGAATCCAACTTTTACCTTCAACACCCCGGACACACTGGACTTTGTCCTGACAATTACGAATTCCAATGGGTGTACTCGGGCACTCCCGTTCTCGGATGTGGTTATTGTTCGGGAGCCTGTTGAGCTGGACTTTGAAGTTGACATTACCAGTGCTTGTGGCCCGCCCCTTCAGGTAAACTATACGAACCTTAGCCAGACCAATGGGGCTCAGTCGCCTCAATTTATCTGGGAATTTCCCGGTGGAAATATAAGCGGAGGCGGAGGATCTACCTTTACCGGACCGAATCCCCCTCCCGTCAACTACAATTCAGATGGAAACTTTGACGCAAGGTTGATTCTGACCTCCGCGAATGCTTGCGAAGATACCCTTGAGTTGGTTGATATTATAGGAATTGGAGGAGTCACCGCTAGCTTTACATCTGATTTCCAAACCATTTGCCTGGGAGACACCATTAACTTTTCAAGTTCAACTACCGGCGGGGTCACCGATTATGGATGGGATTTTGGAGAGACACCGGGCGTAGATGCCACCACACCCGACGCCTTTTACGTTTATTCTCAGCCGGGCACCTATTCGGTTAGCCTTTTTGCCAACAATGTGGACTGTGGAGATACGCTAACCGAGGTTAACTACATTACAGTTCTCCCAAGACCTACCGCCGATTTCTCCATAGATCATGATGAAGACTGTCAGCCTGGAATTCCCTTTGTTTTCACGGATAATTCCACTGGTGCCGTATCCTGGGACTGGGACTTTGGAGATGGAACTACCTCTACTCAGCAAAATCCTAGTCACACCTATAACATCTTTGGAGAATTCACTGTTTGCCTGACCATCACCAATGCACAGGGCTGTACCAATACTTTTTGTGACACGATCCTAATAGAGAAACCCGACCTCACCCTTCTGGTCAGTGAAGATGAGGGCTGTGCCCCTCTGACAATCGATGTGGCAGGCATAAACAATAACCCGATTGATCCGGTAACCAGTTGGACGTGGTCATTCCCAGGGGGAACTCCTGCCACAGCAACGGGTGCGAATGCCACCGTTACCTATGGAATAGGCATCCATACCTTGCAGGTGATTGCCATCACTGCCAGTGGCTGTAGTGACACTCTGGTCCGTGGGAATATCCGCGTTGGTGAACCACCCCTCAATGGTTTTACCGTAGACAAGGACACGGTTTGTATCATGGAGGACATTACCTTCACTGCAACCAATACAGATCCCGACTGGAACTATTACTGGGACTTTATGTATATGTCCCCCGGGCAATTTATCCAGCAGGATAGTGCCCCAATAACTGTCTATCCGGATACAGGCACCTTTTCTGTAGGGCTGGTAATTGAAAGTCAGGGATGTCGTGACACCCTGATCCAGGAAGATTTGGTATTTGTATCTCCCCCAAGAGCACAATTCACTCTAAGTGATACGTTGGTCTGTGGATTGCCTGACACCATTTCCATTACAGATGAATCCCTCGGTCCTGCCGATATTATCGAGTGGTATTTAAATGGCGCTCTTTACGACAACACTAGTACCCCCCCTGATCTGGTGATCACCAATCCTAACTCTTATATCCTGACTCAAATCGTGACCAACTCTTTATCGGGTTGTACAGACACCTTCGAAATGGTCATTCTGGCGGGAAATCCACAAGCAGATTTCGTAGTCCCAGGTGGAGTTACGCAGGGTTGTAAACCATTTGATGTAAACTTCCTCAACCTTTCATCTGATTACGCCACTGTCAATTGGAGATACGGTAATGGGTCAACAGGCGGTACCAATGATGGCCTTACCACTTACCAAGATACAGGCCTATATTCCATCAGGCTCAGAGTAAGAGATCAGTTTGGATGCATAGCAGAAGAAACCAAGACGGACTACATTGAAGTCATAGGCCCTTATGCTGAGTTCTCTGGAGATCCCTTAGAGGGATGTCCAGGTACGACCATCCAATTCAGTGATTCCAGCACCTCATACGGCACCACAGTAAACAGTTGGTCATGGGACTTTGGCGACCCAGCCAGTGGCGGAAATAACACCTCTACCCAACAAAACCCGTCACACCTGTTTACCACTGCGGGCATGTACGACATTACGCTCGCGGTTGAAGATGATCAGGGATGTCGGGATACCCTTACGAAACCAGATTTTGTTAACATCACGTTCCCAGAACTTTCCTTTACCGCGCTAGATTCCTCTACCTGTGCCGGGGCTGACGTTAACTTCATCAACAACTCTGTTGGCGCAGATCTCACTTACCAGTGGGAGTTTGGCGATGGATTTGGAACCGATACGGTGGAAAACCCCGTTTACAGCTATGATAGCACGGGCTTCTACACAGTCACCCTGATTGGTACCGACCGAAATGGATGTACCGATACCCTTGTACGGCCTCAGGCCATATTCATTGAAGAATTTATCGCCGACTTCACGGCTGACTCCGTGCAGAATGGCGTGCTGACCAGTTTCTGTCCTCCATTGAACGCCATCTTCCGTAACCAGACCGTCGGAAATGATTCAGCATGGCTCTGGGACTTTGGAACAGGTATTGGTGGAAGTTTTCTGGAAAATCCGGGTTACACCTACTTTGAACCGGGCGATTTTGATGTTCGGCTGATCGCCATTCATGAGGACGGATGTAGAGACACTTTGGTCAAAGATAGCTTTGTCGTAATCGGGGGACCCCGTGGAGACTTTAGCCTTGATCCTGATGATGCCTGTCTGGGCGATACGGTTTGTTTCACTGCGTTTACCAGCTTTGCTGTTTCCGCCATTGTAGACTTCAGAGATGGAGCCACGGTAGATAACATTACCTTGAATGGTGGGCAGGATACCATCCTGTTGTGCCACCTTTACCAAAATGCACAACAGTATAAGCCAGCCATCCTTTTGGAAGACGCTGCTGGTTGTGCCGTCCTTTTTGAGGATAAGGACTCAACCATGATTCATTCCTTACCTGTTGCGGCCTTTGAACCGGGAGATACGGTTGGATGTTCCCCCTTAACACTCAACTTTACAGATCTGTCCCTTGGAGGTGATACTGCCGTGAGCATATGGCAGTGGGACTTTGCAGCGGGTGCTACGGACACTGTGCAGAATCCCAGCTTTACCTTCACAGGAGACTCTACCTACGATGTCCAACTACTCGTATCCGATATTTATGGATGCTCTGATAGCTTTTCAACGCAGGTACAGACCCTTGAAGGTGCTATACCCAACTTTGCGGCAACAGACACTACCGGGTGTGCTCCCGAAGTAATTCAGTTTAATGACCTTAGCACTGGCGATCCAGTAATTAACTGGACCTGGATTTTTGGAGATGGAGATACCCTTTCAACGGACGATCCCAATCCCACACATCTGTATAATGAAAACGGCACCTATACGGTTACGCTTATAGTAGATGATGCAGTCGGTTGCTCAGATACCATCGTGAAGGAACAATACATCAACCTGGCACAGCCCACTGCGGTGGTTTACAGTGCTTCTGACCGTATTTGTAGCCCCACTACTGCTATATTCTACGGAGACAGCTCTACCAGTGCCCGTGGAATCGTCACTTATGACTGGTGTCTAACCGACCTTGGTACAGGTGACATTACCTGTTTTACGACCAGTGCGCCAGAAGACAGCATCGAATTTACCTTCCCAGATCCCGGACAGTTTGAGATTGATTTGGTGGTAACAGACCAGGAAGGTTGTACTGACACTGCCAGCACATTCAATCTGACTGTAGATGAGCAAATAACTCCTGCTCCGATCAACCTGCTACGCGTAAGTGTAGAAAGCGCTTCGTCAAGCATCCTGGACTGGGAACGGTATACTGGGGTGGACTTCCTTAGTTACCGAATCATTCGAATAGAGAACGGGCAGCCCGTTGAAGTTGCCGTTATTCGGGATCAGGACAGCATCAGCTACATAGATTCAGATCCAGCTCTGGACTTTGAGTCTCAGCCATACTGTTATAAAGTCCTGGTGGAAAACGACTGTCAGGTACTTAGCTTCATCGATGAAACCCTGGAGCACTGTACGATTGAACTGACGGCGACTCCAGCAGTTGATGCTATTGACTTATCGTGGACCCCGTACGTAGGATTCACTCCAGTTTCCTATAATGTTTACCGCGCACAGGACTACGACCTGAACAGCCTTCAGATAATTGCCCAACTTCCAGGAAATACCACAGAATATACTGACCGGGAGACTTTCTGTAGAGATAGTGTTTCCTATCGGATTGAAGCCCTGGGGACTGAGACCTGGCAGGTATCTTATAGTGACGTTGCATCGGAAGCCCCAATTCACCTGCCACCTTCCACTTCCATTGGTATTGAAGTGGCAACAGTAGAGCAGGATTCATTTGTAGTCATCAACTGGGAAGAGTATACCGGATACGCCCCAGAGCAATACATTCTTGAGAAGTCTCTCGATGGCACGGTCTGGACGGTTATTGACTCCTTTGACCTGCTTACCAGGACCTTTAGTGATTTTGAAGTTCTAGTCGATGAAAGCTCTTACTTCTACCGGGCTTTCGCTCTCGACCAGTGTGGTGACATGACACTGGAGGGTCGCCTGGGTAAAACGATTCTGTTGGACATCGACATGGGTTCAGGGGAACGTCCTGAGCTAAGTTGGTCCCACTATGAAGAGTGGGAGTTTGGGGTGGCCAACTATGAGATCGAAGTCTTTGACGACCTGACCGGTCAATGGCTGCGAGTCGGACCAGTCCCTGGGAACGATCAGACTTTCCGGGACGAAACCACAGAGCTTTCTCAACCAACCTTCTGCTACAGGATAGTAGGAGTAGAACTTGCTGGTGGTGATGCCCTGGCCGTTTCAAATGTCGCGTGCGTCACGTTTGGCCCGAAACTCTTCATTCCAAATGCCTTTACTCCAAATAATGATGGCAACAATGATGTATTCACTGTAGGGCTGAATAACATTGAGCAGGGCGAAATATCAATCTACTCTCAATGGGGAGAATTGATTTACCAAAGCTCTAGCCTTCAGGATGGATGGGATGGACAGGTGAGAGATACAGGCAGAGAAGCACCCGAAGGAGTTTACGTATACAAGATCGTAATTGACGGGTTTGAAGAAACCCAACTCGTTCGTAGCGGCACCATAACCCTGGTTCGATAATCTTCGTAAAAATTTGCGAATTGGGCTTGAAAATATGATTTCACCCTCTATATTTGCAATCCATTCGCAGAAATGGTGGCTATAGCTCAGTTGGTTAGAGCGCCGGATTGTGGTTCCGGAGGTCGCCGGTTCGAACCCGGTTAGCCACCCTCTTCAAAAAGTCCTGGATATTCTCCGGGACTTTTTCTTTTTAGCTTGCTGTCTATCAGACGGTTGCAAAAAAAAAACGAAAGAATCCAATGACTCTTTCGATTTATAGTTTTCGAGAACTGCAAGCTTAACTTCTGACGGCTTCTGCTTTATCCATTAGTTTCGATAGCCATTCATCCGCTTTTGCTGCTGCTCCCTCATATAATCGCCATGATCAGGATGATTGCAGTTTTTTCGGGGATCCCCACGCAGCACCTTGCAGGATGTCAGTGTTAGTGGCGCCATGAGGGAAAAAATCAGGAGAAGGGAGGTCCAGCGTCGAGATAATTTCATTTGCCTTGAGCTTAGTTTTATTAAAAATACAATTCTCCCGAAGAATACCCTCGATTAAACCGCTCATTTTCTTGCGTCTCAACGCTTCATCGCTCGGGATGCTCCTGAAACCCATTGCTCAGGTCAATAACCTCTAATAAACGGCGTTGTAACGAATCCAGTCTAGCTGGAGCACCGTAGCGATTTATCACAGTATGTTGCCGCCCATCCATCGTGACGGTGGTTCTAAAGGTTGGCAGGTCAGAGATCTGTGGATCATCATAAATGTCCTCAAATTCAAAGAAGCGGAATTCGTTTAGCTCAAAGACTAATTGCCGGACATCTTCCAGGGGAATTTCTTTCTCATTCACTCCTTCATACGGCGCATATTGATGCCCCTCAAATTTCACCTCCCCCGACGCATCCACCCACAGGTCGTACGTCGGACAGGTGCCAAAACAGGCTCCACGTTGTATCATCAGCTCAAAATCTTCAGGGATTCGTGTTTCTTTCACTCCCCCAAGATTGGACTGGGTTCGGCACGAGCTTCCCATCAGGCAGATAACAACTAACAGCCCGAGAATATGTGCCCTCGTATTTCCCATAATGGATTCTGGTCGAATTGCGCTATCCAAGCTCCATGCTGATGCGTTTCCGAATTTCGTTCACGCTTTGCTTAAAGGACTTATCCGTAGTCATCAGGTCGTTTACCGTCGTAATGGCATGAATAACCGTAGAGTGATCGCGCCCACCAAAATGTAGCCCAATTGACTTCAGGGAGTGGCGGGTCATCTCTTTGGAGAAATACATGGCGATCTGACGCGCCTGAACGATCTGACGCTTCCGTGTTTTGGCCTTTAGCTGGCTCACATCAATGGCAAAATGCTCCCCGACGATTCGCTGGATAGCTTCTACTGTGATCTCACGGGAAACGTTGTCAACGAAGTTTTGCAGCATGGACCTCGCTAGCTGCAGATCTACATCCCTGCGGTTGAGTGAACTCTGTGCCAATAGCTTGATCAGGGCTCCTTCCAGTTCCCGTACGTTGGTGGTGATGTTATGTGCAATAAAGTCCACCACATCTTCGCTGAATTCAATGCCGTTTTGACGCATTTTACTTTTGAGAATCTCCTTGCGAGTCTCATAACTGGGCGTCTGCATGTGGGCATTGAGTCCCCACTTAAAGCGGGAAAGAAGCCGTTCTTCCATCCCCTCCATCTCGTTTGGTGAACGATCGGAGGCCAGGACTATCTGCTTTCCCGATTGACGCAGATGATTGAATACATGGAAGAAATTTTCCTGCGTCTTATCCTTACCAGCCAGAAACTGAATGTCATCGACAAGCAGCACATCGATCATCTGGTAAAAGTTCATGAAGTCATTGACGGTACCTTTTCGTACGGCTTCCACAAACTGATTGATAAAACGCTCGGAGGAAATATACAGCACGGCGCGGCGAGGTGAGTTTTCCTTAATCGCGTTTCCGATTGCCTGAAGCAGGTGGGTTTTTCCCAGCCCTACTCCACTGTAAATAAACAGTGGGTTATAGGCGGTAACGCCAGGCTTGTTTGCCACAGCAAAACCAGCTGCCCGTGCCAGACGGTTACAGTCCCCTTCAATGAAGGAGTCAAAAGTATATTGAGCGTTGAGGTTTGACTCTACTTCAAACTTACGGATACCCGGAATCACAAATGGATTGGGAACAGCTCTTTCAGGATTTATATCTCTTCCCATCTTTGAAGAAGAGTCTCCCTTGACTGAATGCGAGGGCATCTGCAAATGTCCTGAGGGATGAGAACCTGGGTGAGAGTGCCCATTCCCTTTTGGGGCATGGTTGTCCACCACGATCGCGTATTCCAGAGAACCCGATGGCCCGAGCATCGCATGAATAGCTTCTTTAAGCAAATCTACGTAGTGCTCTTCCAGCCATTCATAAAAGAACTGACTGGGCACCTCAATTGTCAACACATGCTGATCCAACCTGACAGGCTTTATGGGCCTGAACCAGGTGTCAAAACTCTGGGGCGGAATGCGATCACGTATGAGCTGAAGACAGCCTGCCCATACGTCGACGTATGTCATCGTCATTATTCTCACTGTGCTAAAAACGTTCGTACAACTAGGACTATAACAGGGGGGTAGCCCTCCTTTTTCTTTTCGTGCAAGGATAAACCTGCGAAAAAAAACCTAGAAAAAAAACTTGACTCTTGATCAATAATTAGGGTTCACAAGGAAAAAATCTTATCTCATTGAAAACCAGCTTTTTCACCAATCAGAAAATCACCAGGCACTTTTTTGACCGTAACTATTTGATTATCAGAAGGACACGAATCCAAATCCTACTGATAATCAACCACTTACAAAGTGTTCTATTTTTCCAATCCAGGCAGAGGCTAAAAGGAAGGAGACAGAATTACAATGACTGTATATTTTACCGATCAAGAAATCCCCACTAAAAAAAATAGAGTTAACATCTACTTAATGAGAGATTTTCGGTAATTAGTTTAGCATTTCTACCTTCCATCATTCATTATCAGTTGACTGCCCCATCTCGAAATAGCGACGAATATCTCGCTTCATCACAAAAATGGCTTTTTGATACATCATATCCTGACGACCTGCAGCCTTTTCGAGAACTTTTCGTGCCAATTGATGTCCATTACTCCCCTCTTCCAATTGCTCAGCAGTTTGGTGAATCAGGCCAAGGATCTCCTCCCGAGCCTGTCGGAGTAGAGCCCAACCTTCATGGCTTATATACAGTTGCTGAACCAGATTATGCTCATACTCTGAGCGAATCTGAGCTATCAGTTCACCTCGAAACTCCTCAGCGGTCTTATCCCGACCACTGTGCCTTGCCAATAACTGCTCTGGACTTATTCGCTCAAGGAACAGGATGGCCCGCTCGTGAGCAGACAGCATCAAAGGCAAATGCTCCTTGAGCACATCACCTTTCAATCGCAGGAGAGCCCCGTCTGCCTCCCGGTTTCGTTGGGAGTCAACCATGTATTTCATCCCCAGCAATACCAGCAAGGCTGGCGCTACATACTTCAGAACTTCTGCAATGATTTCAACTAAGTCCATAACGTCTAAATCTTTCCAAAATTACGTACTAACTGCACTTCTATAATCCAGCCCATCTCTGAGCGGCCCGAAAGGTATTCAGATCTATCTGATGCCCCAAACCCTGCCACCAAATTACCTGCTGGGATATTGATTTTTCTGCAATATCTGCAAAGTACTGCCAACTGATCTCAGGATCTACGACTTCATCTTCAGACCCGATGACTACCCATCGCTGTGGGCATCCCAGTGTATTCGCCACCTCTATATGTGCCAACTCCTTCCCATATGCTACCGCAGGGTTAAACAGCAGGCAGGGAAGTCCCAGTTCTTCGGCGAGCCAAAATCCCAACAGACCTCCCAGTGAGCTACCTACGAAAAACTCTACCTCTCGTTCACAAGCCAGGGTCCTCAACTGTTTGTAGGAATCTTTCTGAGTGCGATAATCCAGGTGTAGGGCAAAAACCTGGTGCCCTTCTGCTTCCAGACTGCTTATTCTTTCAGGATTGGGCCTACTATCAAGCCCATGAATATAAAGGATTCTCATTTTTTAAAGGAATAGCTAGAAAAGTAAGCAAACATGGTTAATTTGACGATAAAAATCACCCCAATGGCTATCTCTCTCAGAATGTTGTGGTTGCTCCTCCCCTTCCTGTTTGTAGCGTGTGCTGGCCCCCAGCGCATCTCAAGATCCCAGAAGGTGGATGCTGCCTACCTGATGGGAGAAACAGGCACCTATCAGAAGGCCTGGTATTTACAGCAGGTGTTTGATCCTTATAATGGAGGAACTTATCTCCCGGTAAATGCAGATAGACAGGAAACCCTGTTGCTATTCCAGGATGGCGGCTTCCTCCGGTATGATCCGGCGAATTACAGTGAGGGTCAATGGAACCTTTCCGAGGATCATGAGCGACTCGCTCTTACCTACCGGATGCAAAACAATCAAATGGTCCCGCCATCCAAAAGAGATACTCTTTTTCGGTATCAGGTCTTGTTTCAAAGCCAGGATAGCCTCAATATCGCGGTCCAGGGAAGACATGGACTGGTAGAATACCGATATGCTTCCAAGCCCTGACCGAACGATTTCTTTGCATCCTCTATTGTTTCTATGGCACGTAAGCGACTCCCAGCATCATACTATATTGACGGCATAAAAAAAGGCGACCGATTAGTTCTTAGTCAGGCCATCACCCTGGCTGAAAGTACGCGACCGAGCGACCGGGAACTTGCCTCCACCATCATCGAGGAACTGATGCCCCTCACAGGCAAAGCATTTCGAATCGGAATAACGGGCGTACCCGGAGTAGGAAAAAGCACTTTCATCGATGCCTTTGGTTCCTTCCTGACAGGCCAGGGAAACTCAGTCGCAGTACTTGCCATCGACCCCTCCAGTCAGCGATCCCAGGGCAGCATCCTCGGAGACAAAACCCGCATGGATCAGCTCGCCCATGACCCCAAAGCATACATTCGCCCTTCGCCCACTGGCGGATCATTGGGCGGTGTGGCCCAAAAGACCCGGGAATCATTATTGCTCTGTGAAGCCGCCGGGTATGAAGTGATCATCGTGGAAACGGTAGGAGTAGGCCAAAGTGAGGTGACGGTCCATGGCATGGTGGACTTCTTCCTGTTGCTGATGCTCCCCAATGCAGGGGACGAACTACAGGGCATTAAGAAGGGCATCATGGAAATGGCCGACGGCCTGGTGATCAACAAGTCTGACGGAGAATATGAAGCAGCAGCACGCAGGGCTATGGTACATTATAGCCAGGCATTGCGCCTATTTCCCATCGGAGGATCTGGCCTCAGACCAAAAGTCATCAGTTGCTCTGCCCTGAAAGGTAAAAACCTGAATGCTGTTTGGGAAAACCTTCAGAATTACCGAGACAGGACCCAGGAAAATGGCTATTGGCAGGAACGACGCCAGAGTCAGGCAGTAGAATGGCTGGAGGAGACCCTCACCCATCAGCTCAAGGAGCTTTTTTTCAAAAACCCAACCGTGAAGGAGAAACTGGGTACTTTCAGGCAAATGGCCGCAAGTGGCATGCATTCTCCGATCCACCTGGGAGAGCAGTTGGTAAAGGAATGGCACCCTGATTCTTCCGAGAACTCGGCCAAAATTGCAAAAGACTCATAGGCTTACGTCCTTTTGGGCTTTACAGTCATCTAATATCGGTATAATGGGCCCTGGTCTACATTAGCCCTGACCTTTTTGATTTCGGAAAAATTACGGCAATATGATCCGCAACTTCTTCACTACCGCATGGCGCAGCATGCGCAGACAGGGTGGATACACCCTCCTGAATATCATAGGACTTACCATCGGCATCAGCGCTAGTTTGCTGATTTTGCTGTTTCTCAATCAGCAGTTGTCCTTTGATCAGCACCATGAGAACGGAGAGCGCATTATCCGGATTAGTTCTGAAATCACTGAGCCAGATGACAGTTTCAGGTGGTCGGTTACCCAAAGTCCACTTGGACCGGAACTGCAACGTCGGTTCCCGGAGGTAGAAAAAGCCGTCCGATTCATAGGGAATGGCCGGGTGCAGTTCGAGCGGGATGACAAGACATTCTTCGAAGAAAAGTTCTTCTCTGTTGACACCACCGTATTTGACATTTTCACCTTTGACTTCATCGTGGGGAATCCAGCATCCGCCCTTTCGTTACCAGAAGATGTGGTTTTGACCAGAAGTGTAGCGGAGCGCGTGTTTGGGACGGAAGATATGTCAGAAGTCATGGGTAAAACGCTGACAGTCGGTGAGGAGCAGGAATTTCGTGTGACGGGGGTGTATGAAGACATGCCGGTTACTTCCCACCTGATCGCAAATGGATTGCACCTGATCAGCGACACTGAGGGACGCATGGAAGCCCCTCAGGCCTGGGGAGGATTTTACCTATACACCTATGCCCTGCTCACCCCGGGAACCAGCCAGGAAGCATTTGAGGGCAAGCTGAGCGAAGTTAACGACGAATTCGTGAGGCCCATTTTTGATCAGTTTGATGTTACCGTAAAGTATGAGACCATTGCCCTGACCGACATACACCTGAAGTCAACCTTCCAGGGGGAGCCAGAGCCCACAGGGAGCATGGATTACATCTATATCTTCGCCGCCATCGGAGTGTTTCTATTGGTCCTGGCGTGTATCAACTACATGAACCTAGCCACTGCAAGGTCTCAGCGGCGAGCACGTGAAGTAGGGGTTCGAAAAACCATGGGAGCCTATCGCAATCACTTAATCTGGCAGTTTCTCGCGGAGTCTTTCCTGCTGGCTCTAATAGCGTTAGCGGTGAGCCTGGCTGTGGTCTATCTCTCCATCCCCTTCTTCAACCAGATACTGGACCTTCCACTCTCCTTTGGTACGCTGTGGCAGCCGATGGTTCTGATTGCCATTCTGGGAATCCTGACTCTTACAGGACTCGTGGCCGGATCTTACCCTGCCTTTTATCTTTCCGGCTTTCATCCAGCTCACGTACTGAAGGGTACTTCTGGAAAAAGCACCGGGGGAAATCGTCGACTACGTCAAGGATTGGTTGTCGTCCAGTTTAGCATATCGCTCTTCATGCTGGTGAGCACGGGTATTGTGTACGACCAGCTCAAGTACCTGGACCAGAAAGACCTGGGATTCACCCAAAACCCTGTCATACAGTTTAGCATCAGCAATGTGCCGGACCGTCAGAAATGGCCCGTTCTCCAGCAAAAACTTGAGTCCATATCAGGTGTACAGGCCGCTGCGACTACCAGCTCCGTTCCGGGGCAGGGATACGGTAAAAACCTGATGCCCGTTGAGACTGAAGAAGGACAAATGATAGAACGTGGCGTCGATCATTACGCAGTTGACTATGACTACTTCCCCACCATGGAAATGGAGGTGGTAAAAGGCCGAAACTTTGATCGGGCGCGCGGGCTGGACTCTGCCAGCTCCGTTATGGTAAACGAAGCCATGGTGCGCAGGCTCGGCTGGTCTGATCCCATCGGAAAAGAAATTATACTGGGATCTGGAGAAGGCGCGGCTCATACTCAGGTGATCGGAGTGATCAAAGATTTTCACCAACAAAGCCTATACGAAGTAATTCCTCCCCTGATGTTCACCCGTGGCCAGAACCTTCGGATGCAGGTAGTGCGCATCGAAGGGGACAACATCGAAAAGACCCTGGCAAGTGTCCAAAGTACCTGGGAGGAAATATTTCCGACTACGCCATTCGAATATGAGTTTCAGGACGAAGCCTTCTTCGAACAATACGAAGCCGATCGGCACCGTAGCCAGCTCTTTACCCTTTTCTCTGGGCTGACGGTCCTGATCGCATGCCTCGGCTTACTTGGACTGGCCTCTTATACAGCAGAGCAACGCACCCGCGAAATGGGCATCCGCAAGATCGTGGGCGCATCGGTTCCCCAACTGGTGCAGCTCATGACCAGGGAGTTTTTGATTCTGGTGCTGGTGGCGACTCCCATCGCATTTGGGGCAGCGTACT
The DNA here is from genome assembly GCA_964343195.1 of uncultured Bacteroidia bacterium. GTDB lineage: Bacteria > Bacteroidota > Bacteroidia > J057 > J057 > CAYVAP01. The sequence continues at coordinate 72,726 of CAYFIR010000013.1, forward strand.
ACTTCATGAAAGGCTGGCTGGATGACTTTGCCTATCATGCAGACATGAAGGTACTGACGTTTGTACTAAGTCTCCTGATCACGCTGGTCATCACCCTGGCTACCACCAGCTACCATGCCTTCAGGGCGGCAAGTATTAACCCCGCGACGGCCCTGAGACAGGAGTAAAGAGGTCAGATCGGAGGGTTGCCTGTCAGATCGCAGTGTCTCCGCTACATCCCTACACTGATCCGCATTAGCTCAGCACAAAGGATCGCCCCGTAGGTGCCGAGAGCATAGCCCAAAACGGCTAAGAGGGCTCCTACTGGCGCGAGCACTGGATTGAAGGCAGAAGCCACAACGGGAGCCGAGGCTGCACCCCCGACATTGGCCTGACTACCTACGGCGATGAAGAAGAAGGGCGCCTTGATGAGTTTGCCGACAATGAGCAACAGGGTCACATGGACTGCCATCCACATCAGGCCGATGGCAAATATTCCCAGGTTATCCAGGACATCAGCCAGATTGATCTTGGCACCAATTGTAGCGACGAGGATGTAAATGAATACAGATCCCCAGCGAGAGGCCCCTACCCCTTCGAGTTTACGGGCGGGGGTCAAAGCCAACAGCAGCCCCAGGGTGGTCGCTATGACTATCAGCCAGAAAAACCCACTTAGAAGTGAGCTTAAGCCCGCATCGGTCAGCCCCTGCTTAAAGGGCTCCAAAGCCGGAACGATTAAATCCGAACCCCAGTGGGCTATGGCAGTCGCTCCAAATGCGACCAGCAGCAGCTTGTACACATCAGTCGTCGTTGGGATTTTCATGACACTGGCCCGATAGTCCTCCACCCTTTTTACAAGGGCGTCAATAGCCGAAGAATCAGCCTTCAGCCACTTATCCAGTTTCTGACTGCGCTGAGCACCCGCCAGTAGAAAGGCCATCCAGATATTGGCTACTGTCACATCTACCAGAATCATCGAGGCAAATACTTTATCGCCTACGTCATATACTTCCTTCATGGCGGTCTGATTGGCACCGCCCCCAATCCAGCTTCCCGCTACGGTAGAAAGTCCTCGCCATAGTTGATCCGTAGAGGCAGGAATCAATTCGGGAAAAAACCACTGGGTCAAAAACAGGGCGACTGGTCCGCCCAATACAATGCCTACGGTAGCAGTAAAAAACATGATCAGGGCTTTGGGGCCAAGGTTGACAATTCCCTTGAAGTCAATGCTCACCGTGAAAAGCACCAAACTGGCTGGCAACAGGTACCGTGAAGCCACAAAATATAGTTGGGAGGCCTCTCCGTCTATTAGCCCAAAGGTGTTGAATCCTGCGGGGATGAAGTAACAGAGCAATATGGGAGGCAGGATGGAATATAGCCTTTTCCAGAACTTTGCTTCGCTCTGGTAGGTTATAAATACGAAAGCTAATGAAGCGATCAATAGCCCGAGGACTATGGCATCATTTGAAAAAAAGGCAGAAGACTCTGGCATAGGATGGTATGTTGAGCCCCGAAAATAAGGCAAATTCTATTATTTTTGTTCCAACATCAGATTTGAATCTATGATCTATACCGAAATAACACCGAATCCTGCTTCCCTGAAGTTCGTTGTGGACCGCATCATCATGCGCAGTGGAACCGCGGATTTTGAAAACGTTGATGCAACGGAAGAAGCTCCAGTTGCGCGAAAGTTGTTTGACTTTCGCTTTGTGGAGCGGGTATTCCTTGGCCAGAATTTCATCACCATCACCAAGGGAGATGATTTTCAATGGGAGGAAATCATTCCAGTCGTCAAGGACTTCCTAAAGGCATACTTCAAAACGGACCAGCCCCTGCTTACCGGGAGCCTGGCAGAAGCGGACCAGTCCGTAATCTCTGAAGATGACGATGAATTGACCCGCCGGATCAAGGAATTGCTGGAGAGCCACGTGCGTCCCGCTGTAGCCATGGACGGAGGAGACATCATTTATGAAGACTTCAACGAAGGGGTACTCAAGCTCAGAATGCAGGGAAGTTGCTCCGGCTGTCCTTCTTCTACCTTGACACTCAAGAATGGCATCGAGCAATTGATGGCCAGAATGATCCCGGAGGTCAAAACTGTAGAAGCCATTTAAGGATGATCTCTGAAAATATTCAGACCCAAACTAAAAAAATGCCCCGGAAGGTATCATACTTTCTGGGGTATGGCTTTTTGCTTCTGCTCATGATGCCCTTTTTCGGATGTGGAGATTTGGGTCCGGGCCAGCAAACTATCCTGAGTGAAGAGATTTACTGGCGCGAAGGAGGAGAGGACGAGGTAAGTGCCTACCTGCAGGCGCTGAATGCAAATGAGATTTTTGTTACCATGCAGGAGGGAGTGTACCAGAAGCTCACCCTCAACATTTCCCCCTCCCTGGAGGTGAGCGTGGAAGACAGCAGGGTTTATGCCAGTGCTGACAGCACCGAACGGGAATCGATCGCTCAAAAACTCGCGATTGTACTTTGGGACAACCTGGAACCCGACTATGATGAATATTCGGTTGTTTCCATTCTTTTCCGGGATGAGCAAGGCCTTTTGGAAGGCGAACACTATATCCCTACTACGCTAACCAAAAATTCCAGGCTCAAGCTTTTTCGTTAATAGGCCACACCTTCGATGGTTACTACGTTAACCATTTGTCGGCTATCTGATTTCACTGTCACAAAACAGATAATCGATCCAGATCTTTGTGGTTTCCAGGTAAGCTTGATGGTTGCAGATCCACCAGCAGGAATTGGGTTGGAGGAATAGTCAATTCTGACATCTCCACAACTGCTTTCTACTGAAAGAAGTCGCAAGGCTGTCTCTCCGGGATTGTCAACCGTGATGTACCCGGTAGCCCCTTCTTCCATGGGGATATACCCCCAATCCAGATCGGAGTCCGGGATCAGCATCTCAGCGGAGAAACTCCCCGGGAAACTGTTAGAAGTACGATGGGCAGAGCGGTTGCCCTGGCTGTAAACGGAATTGGAAAACAAGAGTAGGCAGATGATTAGCAGGGGAATTCTGGTGATCATGTGCTGGGGGTCTTAAAGATTCATCATAAAAATAATTCAATTACCAAACAAAATCCCCCTCACTTATCCAGGTTTCTTACATTCCATTTCCTTTTGGGGCAAATCTCCTCGCTATCAATACAATACACTTATTCCCAACTCCCGAATCAACAATTAATATGACTCTTCCTACCTCTATCCTTCGGCGTTTCTCTCTTTTGTTAGGGGTATTCCTCGTAATTTCGGGTTGCGAACAGACCAGTCCCGAAACAGATCTTCCGATTTTCCTCAATTTATCCGGATACAAAATAAAGACTGATAATCAGATAGTTGGAGAACGAAACATCAAAGACTACTGGATCGATCATAATGGTGAAACCATGGGAATACACCGCGTACCGCGGGTTATCCCTCTTTTGCCTCAAGCAGACCGAAATGAACTCACCATCCGTGGCGGAATTTTTCAGAACGGGCTCACAGTCCTGCCAGCTCCTTACCCTTTTTGGGAACCGATTACCTTGCAAATAGAGGCAGATCCCCTGGATACAGTTGACCTGGACCTTACCTTTCAATACTGGCCCAGGGACTCCATTTTGATCTATCCATTTGAAGAAGATTTTGAAGGAGGCGGTGCTCCCCAATTCGTCTCCAATGATGACCTCACCAACCCTACCCGACTGGAACCTTCTGCATTCAAGTCGTATCAGGGACAATGGAGTGGCCGGGTGATTTTTACCAGCTCTCAATACAACTTTGAAGCCCTGAGCAGCAACTTCCTGAGCCTGCCCAGAACCAACGATAACAACGTCTACCTGGAGATCACCTATCAGAATACCATCCCCTTCACAGTAGGACTATTCTACACCAATGTCAATGCGACCAATGTCCAGGAACTGCCTTTGGGGGTAGCGTTCCTGTCCGAAGACAAATGGACAACCGCTTACATCCACCTGCAATCCCTGGTACAAAGCGTAGAACCCGGTTTTTTCAAGCTATACCTCAAGGCAACCGGAGATAATGGGGATGGCGAAATCCAGACCGGGAACATTTACCTCGATTACATGCGAATCATTCATTTTAAGTGAATAGGTACTAACTTTACAGGCCGAGTCTGGGCCTAGCATGAATAGATCGCGCTTGCAAAGCTGGTTATACTTTTTGTCTGACTTCACAATGACCTTCATTGTGTGGCTGGCTTTTGTGTTTTGGAGGCGCGAAGTGCTGGAAGGATATGGCTACCTGGACCCCCAGCAGCTAATCAATGCCTCTGTCATCAGCCTATACTGGATCATCCTGTATTCCATAGCGGGCTTGTATGGCAAACCATTCCGAAGGTCACGCCTGCAGGAACTGATACAGGTATTCAAATACTCCCTGATTGGGGTTTTGATCATCTTCTTCCTCATTTTTCTGGATGACCCCATTCCTCCCAGCAACCCATCCCTTCAGCGGGTACTGCTCACCATCTACCTGGGATTGCAGTTTGGAACCGTAGGCCTGGTGCGGTTTATCCTCACCACGCGGACGCAGATGAGGATTCGAAAGCGAAAACTCACCTTCCCCACGCTATTGGTAGGCTGTCAGGAGCAGGCTATGGGGATATATCGCGAGCTGGAAAACATGAAGCGACCTCTGGGCTATGAGTTCAAAGGCTTCATCTCACTTTCTCAGTCTGAGCAAAACCTGTTTCATGGCAAGCTGAAAAATTATGGCAACCTGGACAGGTTGGAAGAGGTCATTCAGTCCCGGAAAATCGAAGAGGTAATCATTGCGCTGGAGCCCAATGAAGCCCCCGAAGTAGGGCGTATCATCGAACGGTGTGAGAATACAGCTGCCAATATCAAGGTAGTGCCAGGGGTTTATGATTATATCGTTGGCAGCGTCAAATCCTCCCACATATTGGGGGCTCCACTGATTGAGATTTTTCCCAGTATCATGAAGCCCTGGGAGCAGGTCGCCAAGCGTGGGATTGATATTGGAGCTTCGGCATTCAGTCTGGTGATCCTGTCCCCCCTTTACCTGTTTCTCGCTACACTTATCAAGCTGGATAGTCCAGGTCCAATTTTCTTTCGGCAGGAACGCATTGGGAAAGGGGGCAAGCCCTTCAAAATCATCAAGTTCAGGTCCATGCATGTGAATGCAGAGAAAGCAGGTCCCGCCCTTTCCAGCGACCACGATCCACGTATCACCAAAACGGGAAAATGGTTGCGTAAACTACGGTTTGATGAGTTACCTCAATTCTGGAATGTACTACGGGGAGATATGAGCCTGGTGGGTCCACGGCCAGAGCGCCAGTTTTTTATCGACCAGATTGTGAAAGTCGCCCCGCATTACCGCCACCTACACAAGGTCAAACCCGGCATTACCTCATGGGGTCAGGTCAAGTACGGCTACGCATCCAACGTCGCGGAGATGGTCGAACGCCTCAAGTTTGACATCCTCTACATCGAGAATATGTCACTGGCACTGGATCTCAAAATCATCCTTTACACGATCATCGTGATTGTCGAGGGACGTGGAAAATAGGCGAGACATAGATAGCTGACTCAGAGACACTTTTCACAGATATAGGTACCCCTTCCTCCAACTACGAGGCGAGTCAGCTCGGTGCCACACCGAGGGCAATTTCCCTCATCCCCACGTACCCTGACCAGATACTTTTGGGGAAAGGTCTGGTAGTCCGCGCCAAATTCTATCGTAGTTTGAATGATTTCCTGCAAGTCCTGATGGAGTTGATGGTAGGTTGCGGCTGGGACATCGTAGCAGCGGGTCTCGGGATGCACCCGACTCCAGAACAGGATTTCATCGGCCATCCAGTTCCCCACCCCGGCAAATTTTTTCTGCTCCAGCAAAGCGGGTTTGATCATGGTTCGCTTTTTTATCAGGGCCTGGGCAAAGTCTTCCGGGGATATTTCTCCGACATCCGGTCCTATTTTCTTCTTTTTCTGATAGGCATCGATATTCTCGACCACTTCCATTCGGCTAAACTTCCTCAAGGAATTGAAAGAAAGGGTCCAGCCATTGCCAAAGTGAAAAAAGATTCGAGCGAATCGATGCCTCATTTCCTCCCCCTGGTAATAGGAAAAGCTTCCGGTAAGCCCAAAATGCCACATAAGCCAATTGCCATCCGATAACTGGATGAACAAATACTTTCCTATACGACGAGTACCCACCAGAGAATTTCCAATCAAGGCCTGTCTCAGGTTATCCACTCCCCCGGGAATCATACGGCCCTCGTTCTCAGCTTCAACTGAAGAAATAGCCTGATTCAGGGCCATTTCCTCAAACTGCCTCCGGTAAAGCTCTACTTCAGGTAACTCAGGCATTCTCTCTATTATGGGGTTAACGGTGTCAGCTGAAAGGAAACCAAATAATGGGAATTTTTGTTACAGGAAAACAGGCTCACCCCAATCCGGCATTCTCTCAGGCCAATCTTATCCCGAACTTTTGGCAGGGATTTTTATATTTTTAGCAAATTTCCCTTCCATTTTCCCATCCTGACCTTAAGCCAATGAAACCATCTTTTCAGTTCGCAAAGCAGTACCTCTTACTTGGGTTGCTATTCGGGCTGATATTGCCACAGGCAAATTTATGGGGGCAGGTCACCATTGAAATCAATCGGCTTCCCATCGGAACTCCTGATGAACCCGAGCTTTTTCTGACGGCCAGCTTTAACGGATGGAAGACCGATGAAGAGCAATATAAATTCAAGTTTCACCACAGCGGCACCTATCGGCTCACACTCCATGATGCGACCCCTCCATTTGAATATAAAATAACCAGAGGAGACTGGGAGACCTCGGAGGCCGACCTCAACGGCAATCCCACTCCCAACAGGGTATTGGATCGTTTTCCGGCGGACGGGTTCGTCAGAATTGATATTGAGGGATGGGTAGGGGAGCCACAGGCTACCCCCATAGACAGCGCCCGGATTGTGGTGACATCCATCCCGGAAAATACTCCCGAAGATGCCAGGATTTATGTGGCAGGGACTTTCAACAGTTGGCAAACGGGTCTGGAAAACTTCCAGTTGAAACCACAGGGGGATGGAAGCTACTCCATCACGGTCCCGATCTACCGCGATACCGTTGAGTATAAATTCACGCGGGGAAGCTGGTCCGCTGTAGAAGGGAGAAAGAGTGGACGTGCCCGTTTCAATCGAAGATTCATTCGACAGGACATCAGGCAAAACCCTGTCAGGGTAGAGATACTCTCCTGGGAAGACCTTTCAGGGACCCCCATGAACCCCTACACGGTTTTTTGGCTAATGGCAGCCATCCAGGGGATGCTCATTTTCATTGCCATCAATACCCTTGAGAACAATAATATACCCGCTAACCGGAGACTTTCTGTTCTACTGGTAATCATTGCGGTGGCACTGATCGGTCGTGTAGTCGTTTATGATCGGGATATTTTCAACCTGGCGCCAAAGTTGATTTTGGTCCCAGACCTGATTTATTTCCTATATGCTCCGATTTTCCTTCAGTACATCGACAGGTTGCTACGCCATGATCCAGAACATCCCAACCGAAGGGAGTGGCTGCACTTTCTCCCATTTCTGATTCACGTTCTGGCCTACCTGCCATTGTTTCTGTTATCACCAGATGATTTTATTAATCGGGCTATTAACCTGGAGCTAAGGCCGATCTTTGTCCTGACGGGTGGTCTGGCACTGATTTACAACCTGATTTACTTTTTCTGGGCAAAACGGCTCGTACAGGCATACGTGTACGATACAGACCACACCTACTCCGGCGGTTCCAACGTTACCTTCCTCCAGACGATCCTATTGCTAAAGGGCATCTGCCTATTCCTTTGGGCCAGCGCCTACCTGATCGGGATTTATGGAGTAGTAAGTCATACTGACGTAACCTTCATCACAGACCGGGGAACAGATGCGATCTGGATAGGCTTTTCGCTTACGGCATTTCTACTGGGATACTTTGCCATGAAAGAACCAGAAATTTTCAAGCTGCCCCAGGCTACGGTTTCTGCGACCCCTACTCCACCGCTTATTGAGAAGCCCCTCCCAAAAGTCGCAACCATCGAGCAGGCCGAGACGGAACCGGAAGAGGAAGATTTTACGGAAATCAAAGAGAAGCTTACCCAACTCATGGAATCCAGGAAGCCGTACCTCAACCCCAAACTTACCCTTCCTGACCTGGCAGACCTTGCTGGTGAAACCCTCCACGACCTGTCAAAAGCCATCAATCAGGGCTTTGGGATGAATTTCAATGATTACGTGAATTCGTTTCGGGTAAAGGCCTTTAAGGAACAGGTACTGCTGCCTGAGTATCAAAACCACACATTTCTGGCGGTCGCACTAATGGTTGGATTTAATTCCAAGACAGCGTTCAATAGGTCCTTTAAAAAGCTAACGGGTCAGACCCCAAGGGAATACTTCCATGAGGCTCAGGAGAAATCGACTAGTGCTCTGTCAAGTGAAAAATGATGGGTAAGCGGTCGCAGATTTTTTCGCAGATCAAGGCG